>JAFYEM010000022.1 GCA_017544265.1 Bacteroidales bacterium
AGGCCGCTGTCCTCAAGGCTCTTCTCAGTGAGAGTGGTAATAGGGGCTATTATAACAGTCCGGTCCTCGATGCCGAGTTCCTCGAATGGATGGTCCGAAAGACCGGCCTTCGCAAGCGAGTCTGAGTCGAAGGTATCTTCATCGACAAGCACCATCGCGGTGCGCTTGAGAAGCGATGCCGAAGCCTTCAGCGCAGCGGGATTCATCGCCACAAGCATATCGCACAGATCTCCCGGAGTGTTGATTTTATGGTTGCCTATATGGACCTGAAAACCGGAAACGCCGGAAACCGTTCCCTTCGGGGCGCGGATTTCGGCTGGATAGTCCGGCATTGTGGAGATGCCGTTGCCATAAACTGCGGACATATTTGCAAAAAGAGACCCGGTGAGCTGCATACCATCTCCCGAATCTCCTGCAAACCGTATTACAACGTCATCACAATCAATGACTTTATGTTGCATAACAGGATTATGAATTATTCTTTAATTCTGAGCTGCCTTCTGTTTTGCTGCGAGTTCCTGCTGAAGGGCTTCAAGAGTCTTGTCAGGGGCGATGCCGAGTGCCTT
Organism: Bacteroidales bacterium; assembly: GCA_017544265.1. Lineage (GTDB taxonomy): Bacteria > Bacteroidota > Bacteroidia > Bacteroidales > UBA932 > Cryptobacteroides. Next base: position 567 of record JAFYEM010000022.1, read on the forward strand.
GCGGCAGTCCGGGGTGATGTCCAGGACAGCGGCCTCGTCGAAATAATAGGAAGCGGCGAAATCGAAGACAGCTGTGAGTTTCTTAGCTTTGGCGATATCCTTGATTGTACCCTGGACTTTTTCCTGGAGCGGAGCCATCAGCTGTGACTGCTGTTCCTGAAGTTCCTGGGAAACAGTCTGCTGAAATTCCTGGATGCGGTTCTGCATGTCAGCGAGTTCCTTTTCCTTGGACTCTTTGATTGCGGCAGTCCAGGATGACTGCTTCTGCTGGTACTGACCATATTTGGTCTGGAATTCATCCACCATGCTCTGATAGGTCTCGGAAGCCTCTTTCTGAGCAGCGTCGATCTTTTCACGGACACCGTCCATTTCGGGCATCAGATAGAGAAGTTCCTGAAAATTGACGCGACCGAGGTTCTGTGCACCTGCGGTAAGGGCCATTAATGCGGAAGCAATGATAAGTGCAATCTTTTTCATATTCTTCAAATTTTATTATTATCAGTTTTAGAATTGTTGTCCGATTACGAAATGGAAGTGGGAGCCGCCTGTCTTCTTGTCGTCGAAGCCCCAGCCCCAGTCAATACCCAGCAGACCAATCATCGGGAGGAATACCCTCACGCCGACACCGGCGCTGCGCTTGATCTGGAAAGGATTGAAATCCCGAATGTCCGACCAGCAGTTACCGCCTTCGAGGAATGCCAAAACGAATATCGTGCTCTGCGGCTGCAGAATCACCGGATAACGGAGTTCCAGGGTGAAGCGGTCGTAAACATTACCGGCGTAGCTGTAGCCGTTCTGGCTGTACGGAGTGGCTATATACGGCGTGAGGGAATAGTCCTCATAACCGCGCAGGGCGATTATTTCGCTACCGTACATCATATATCCCGACATGCCGTCTCCGCCGACCTGGAAGCCTTCGAAAGGAGAATAGCCCCACTTGCGGTTGTAATAGCCCAGGTAGCCGAACTGCGCCCTGGTCATGAGCACGAGGTCCCCTATCAGCTTGGTATAGACGGCGCCGGAGAACTTCCACTTGTGGTATTCAATCCACTTGTAGCGGTTCTGGGTGGTCCATTCCTGCCTGAGATTGCCAGCTGAATCCAGATAAGTCGCATCATAATCCACATCTTTCCAGCTCTTGACGGAAACCCTCTGTCCGTTTTTGTACGTGTACCTGCGGAACAGCGAATAAGGAGGAGTCAGCTGCAGGGACAGGGAGAACTCGGAGCCCTGGCGGGGATAAATCTGCTGGTCCGTGGAATTTCGAGTGAGCGAAATGGTATAGCTGAGGTTGTTGGATATACCATCGTTGAACATGAAGTAGCTGTTGGTCCAGTTGGTCAGCTTATATGTCTGCCAGCCTATGCTGTTGTAGAGCACGAAATAGTTGTCCGGCCATTTCAGGCGGTTGCCAAGGCCGATGTTGAAGCCATAGACCTCGAACATCTTGTCCGTGGAAAGCAGGCCGATGGCAAGCCAGGAGTCCGTCTGGCGGGTGTAGTAGCCGGAAATTGACAGCGAAGTAGGTTTCTTTCCGAAGAGCCACGGCTCCACGAAGCTGCCCGACACGGCGGTATAGTAGCGGCCGTTGGTCTGGAAGCGGAACGCCAGGTTCTGGGCGTCGCCCAGCGGCACCGGCCTCCATGCGTTCTTGTCGAAGAAACGGTGGGTGGAGAAGTTGTTGAAACTGACGCCCGCGGTCAGCACGAAAGTATTGCCGCCCCAGCCACCGGACAGCTCCAGCTGCGAAGAAGGCTTTTCGGTGACGTTATAGACAATATCGACTGTATTGTTCAGCTGGTTGGGGATGATTGAATATCCGCCGGGGCCCATGATGGCTTCGGGGTCGAACTGCCCCAGCGAGGCGATTTCACGCACGGAACGCTCGAAATCCGACTGGCTGAAAAGATAGCCGGGCCGGGTCATCAGCTGGCGGCGCACTACCTTTTCGTTAGTCAGGTCGTTGCCGTTGATGATGATATTGTTGAGCGTCGCGGGCTTGCCTTCGGAAATTCGCATTTCAACGTCCACCGAGTCATTCTGGATATTCAGTTCCACCGGAGTGACATTGAAGAAAAGATATCCGTTGTCCCGATAGAGCTTGGAGACATCGTATTCGTTCTGCTTTCCGCCGCCGTGAAGGCGCTTCTCCATGGTCACGACGTCATAGACATCGCCTTTGCCGATCTGCAGTACGTTGTTGAGCACTTCGCTCGGATATACAGAGTTGCCGGTCCAGGTCACGTCGCGGAAATAATATTTCCTGCCCTGGTCGAAGGTCAGGTCTATGCCGAGCCGGTTGGGCTTGACATAATAGACCGAGTCCTTGATCAGTCGGGCGTCGCGGTAACCGGCTTCGTTGAAGGCCTCCAGCGCCGTCATCTTGTCCTTCTGGTAATCCTTCTCGTTGAACTTCTTGCTCTTGAAGAAGTTATATATCTTGTTGGACTTGGTCTTCGCCATCGCCTTTGCGATTTTGAAGTCCTTCACTTCTTTCTTGTCGTTGCCTATGAAGTTTATGTCCCTGACGCGGACTTTCTCGCCGCGGTTCACATCGAAATTCACCCTTATTGCGCTGCGGATCACGCTGTCGCGGCGCACCTGGGTGTCAACTTTCACGAGCAGGAAGCCTTTCTCCTTGTAGTAACGCTTGATGATTTCCTCGGAAGTCACCTGGACATATTCGGAAAATTCACGTCCGGGACGCAGGTTAAGTCTTTCCTGAAGATCTTTCTTTTCGCCGCTGCGAACTCCCGAGAGACTCCATTTGGACACGCGGGGACGCTCCTGGATACGGACCGTCAGCCATGCTGTGTCACGGTTTTCGCTCACGCGGGCGAACTCCACTCCCACATCCTCGAAATAGCGCTGCGCCCAAAGGCGGTTCACCACATTGGAAATATCATCGCCGGGAATAGTGACCTCCATTCCTTCGCGCAGACCGGTAATTTTAATGATCTGGTCCGCACTGAAATAGTTGTTGCCCTCCACCGAGACACCGCCAACGACATATTTGCGGGGAGAAGAGTAATCCACTTCCACATTCTGCCCTCGGGAAAGGAGGGGAAGCGAAAGTGCCAGGAGCACAATTATATATTTTATATTGTCAATCTTCATTTAAGACTGCAAATATACGAGTTTTATTTTACTTTTCCGAACCTCCTGTCGCGGCGGGCGTATTCCTGCAGCGCCGCCGCAAATTCTTTCTTCCGGAAATCCGGCCAGAGCGTATCGGTGAAGTAGAATTCGGTGTAGGCTGTCTGCCAGAGCAGGTAATTGGAAATGCGGAGTTCCCCGGAAGTTCGGATCAGCAGATCCGGATCCGGGATTCCGGCGGTGACAAGGTTTGCGTCTATATCCGCGGCGCTGATCTCCCCTGCCGGTTTTGAGGCCAGCAGTTTGTTGACGGCCTGGACGATATCCCATTTTCCGCTGTAACTCAGGAAGAGTATCAGCGTCAAGTGGTCGTTCCCGGCAGTTTTTTCTATCACGTCGTCTATGGTTGCATTCAATTCGCTGCTGAGGCGGGAACGGTTTCCCAGAACCAGAAAACGAATTCCGTTCTCGAGGAAAGCTTTCAGCTCCTTCACCACCAGATGCGCCATCATGCCCATCAGGAAAGAAACTTCCGACTCGGGCCGGCCCCAGTTTTCCTCACTGAAAGCAAAGAGAGAAAGATATTTAACGCCATTCTCCATGGCGGCCTCGACGCAGGCGCGGACGCTCTCCGCACCTTCCCTGTGACCCGCCACACGCTCTTTTCCGCGGGCCTGGGCCCAGCGTCCGTTTCCGTCCATTATTATGGACACATGAGTAGGAATTCTATTTTGCATTTCTAATGTCTTCTCCCCAGAATAACTTGTCTGTGAGGGCGCGGACGAAACTCTCCCGTCCGAGCCGGACCCTTTTCAGCGAAAACTGTGCCAGCGATACGTCGAGCCGTATGGTCGAAGGCGCAGAGAAATTTCTGTTGTCCATACCGACCTGAACCTGGGCATCCCGGGAAATCAGGCTGAGGCTGATTCTGGCCGTGTCCGGCAGTATCAGGGGCCGCACGTTGAGATTGTGCGGAGCGAGCGGCGTGACTATCAGCACACGTGCCTCCGGAAGGCATATAGGCCCGCCGGCACTCAGGTTATAGGCAGTGGAACCCGAAGCCGTGGAAATCAGAAGGCCGTCGGCCCAGTAGGCCGGAAGTTCAAGACCGTCGATCTCGACTTTGATTCCAAGGATGGACGGTCCGCTGCGGCGGAGGCTGACTTCGTTCAGCACGTAGGGATAAATCTCTGAAGGCGCTCCGTCAACTTTCAGCAGGGAGCGCTCCTCGATGCTCCATTTCCCCTTGGAAAGTGCCTTGAGGACTTCTTCGGGACGGTATTCCGAGAGAAACCCCAGACGTCCGAGATTGACCCCGAGAACCGGTATCCCGGTCCCGCAGGCCCTTTTCGCAGCCGACAGGAAAGTGCCGTCTCCGCCCACTGAAAGCAGCATGTCGGTGCCGGGGACTATGTCCTCGCTGGTGGAGATGTCATACACCTCGGCGCCGGCCTTTGAGAGGTTTTTTTTCAGTGAAACCGACCTGGGATCGTCACGCAGGGCATCACTTTTGATGTATATCGCGAGCTTCATTGCTTGAAATGTCGAAATAACCTTCAAAAATAACACTTTTTATCGACATTTTGCTAATTTTGTGTTTTAAATGACTTACAAATGACCAGACTGAGTGTTAACATCAACAAGATAGCGACGGTAAGGAACGCTAGGGGCGGAAATATTCCGGATGTGGCGGAAGC
>JAFYEM010000023.1 GCA_017544265.1 Bacteroidales bacterium
CTGGAGGATGCCCTCGGCCGTCTCCTCGTCGAGGTTGCCGGTGGGCTCGTCGGCCAGGATGAGGGCGGGGTTGTTGAGGATGGCGCGCGCGATGGCGATGCGCTGCTGCTCGCCGCCGGAGAGCTGGTGGGGCATCTTGTGCGACTTGGTGCTCATCCCGACCGCTTCCAGCACCTCGTCGATGCGCTTGTGGATGGCCACGGCATCCTTCCAGCCGGTGGCCTTCAGGACGAAGGAAAGGTTGTCCTCCACGCTGCGGTCCATCAGGAGCTGGAAATCCTGGAAGACGACGCCGATCTTGCGGCGCAGGTAGGGCACGTCTTTTGTCCGGATTTTCGACAGATCATATCCGCACACCTGCCCGGAGCCCTTGAGAAGCCGGTTCTCGGCCGTGATGGTCCGGAAGATGGAGGTCTTTCCGCTGCCGACCTTGCCGATGATGTAAACGATCTGGCCGGGGTAGACTTGCATGTCGAGACCGTAAACCACGGTCACGTCCCCGCCGCGGATGTCCGCATCGGAGAAGGAAATGAGCGGTGCGCTGTTTTCTTCCATAAAGCAGGTGAAAAAGTTGGATGAACCCTACAAATATAGCGCAAAAATGAGTAAATTTGTCACTTTAGAAACAGAATAAGCTTATGAGGTTGAAAACACTGCTGACCACGTTGCTCGCGCTGGCATGCTGCGCCTCGGCGCCCGCGGCCGCCCAGGACGGCGACCTGCGCTCCTGGGAGCAGGCAATGCGCCTTTACGATGACGGGCTCTACGAACAGGCCCGCATTCGTTTCGAGGAGATGCCCGACGGCCCGCTGAGCGACGGCTACGAAGTGCTCTGCGCCCTGAAGATGCAGACGTCCGACAGCGACGCCCTGCTCTCGGCCTACCGCCTGCGCTATCCGTCGTCGCGCCTGAGCGGCGCGCTCCACCTGGAGCAGGCGCGCATCCTCTTCGACCGGAAGAAGTATCAGCAGGCCGCGACCGAGTTCTCTTTTGTGAGCTCGGCGGACCTGGAGCAGGAAGAGCTTGCGGAATACATTTTCAAGTGCGGCTTCTGCGCCTTCAGCCTGGGCCAGTACGCCGAGGCGACCCGCTTCTTCACCCTGCTGGAGTCGCTCCCGCTGTCGGACTACACGGCTCCGGGGCGCTACTTCACCGGTATCATGCTGTATGAGAACAAGCAGTTCGCCGAGGCGGAGGCCAATTTCTGGCTGGCCTCGGCCGACAACCGCTTCCAGGCGCTGACGGATTTCTACATCGTCGACTGCGAATTCAACCAGAAGAACTATGACTTCGTGATCCGCGAGGGCTCGCGCATCTACGAGAGCCTCCCGCCCGAGCGTCGCGAGCGCGTGGCGCGCGTGCTCTCGGAGTCGTACCTGATCAAAGGCGAAAAGGAGAAGGCCCGCGAGTACTACGACGACCTCTCGCACGAGGACATGAACCGCAAGGACTTCTTCTACGCGGGTACGGTGCTCTACTCCGTGAACGATTATGCCGGCGCCATCGACAATTTCCTGAACATGGGCAGCCGGGCGGATTCGCTCGGCCAGGTGGCCAACTACCTGCTGGCCAACTCCTACATACGCACGCACGACCAGGTGTCGGCGATGCAGGCCTTCTACGACGCCTCGAAGGTGGACTTCGACCCGGAAATCACGGAGGACGCCGCATTCAACTACGCCAAGCTGGCCTTCGACCTCAATAAGGACACCGCCGGCTTCGCCCGCTACATCGAGCGCTGGTCCACGAAGGCGCGCGGCGACATGATCTATGGCTACATGGCCCTGGCGGCCCTGGTGGACAAGGACTACGCCGGCGCGGTGGCGGCCTACGACAATATCGACGAGCTGACGCCCGACATGCGGAACAACTACACCAAGGCCAACTTCCTGCGCGGCGAGCAGCTGTTCGCCAGCGGCTCGTACCGCGACGCGGCCCCGTTCTTCCGGGCCACGGCCTACTACGTCCCCCGCACGGACCGGCTCAACCAGCTGTCGCGCTACTGGATGGGCGAGGCCTACTACCGTTCCGGGAATTACAAGGACGCCGGCGACGTGTTCACCGAGCTGCACAACGCCGCCGCGCTGGACGACCGCATCGAGGGTCGGCTGCTGCCGTACAACATCGGCTACAGCTACTTCAAGCGGGGAGAATACGCCGCTGCGGCCCGCTGGTTCGACAGCTACATTGCCTCTGGCGACCCGACGGCGCGCGAGGACGCGATGAACCGCCGGGCGGACTGCGACTTCGGCCGCCGCGACTACAAGGCGGCCGTCAATTCCTACCAGAAGGTGATGACGGAATACTTCACGCCGGACAACATTTACCCGTACTACCAGCAGGCGGTGGCCTATGGCCTGGCGGGCGACAAGCGCCGCAAGGTGTCCACGCTCCTGCATGTCGAGGACGCCACCCCCGGCGTCCCCCTCTACGAGGAGGCGCTCTACGAACTGGGCCGCGCGCAGATGGACCAGAAGGACAACAACGACGCGGTCCGCACCTTCACCCGGCTGCGTCACAATACCAAGGACAATACCTGGGTGGCGCGGGCGATGATCGGCCTGGGTATGGTGTACCGCAACATGTCCGAATATGACGCGGCGCTGGAATACAACAAGGAAGTCGTCCGCCTGATGCCGAACAGCGACTACGCCGGCGAGGCGATGGCGGCGATCGAGTCCATTTACACTGCCCGGCGCCAGCCGGAGAAGTTCCTCGAATACGTGGAGCAGAATTCCCTCGCGCAGGGACGCAGCGACGCCGACCGCGAGAAGATGTATTTCAACACCGCCGAGCAGCTCTACCTGGCCGGTAACCATCAGCAGTCTGCGGCCACGCTGCGCAAGTACCTGGAAGAGTATCCGGGCGGCGCCGACCGGCTGCTGGCGGAGTTCTACCTGGCCGAGTGCTACAACGCCCTCGGCGAGAAGGAGCAGGCCGTCAGCCACTACGCCGCCGCGACCGCGGGCGAGTCCGTCTATTCCTTCTCCGAGATGGCGCGCCTGCGCTATGCTGAGCTCTCGTACGGGCTGGAGCGCTATCAGGACGCCTTCAAGGGCTATCAGGAGCTGCTCGCCACCGCGCGGATGGATGCCAACAAGCAGACCGCCCGCGTGGGCATGATGCGCGCCGCCTACCGGAGCAAGGATTACGCGACGGCGATCTCCTCCGCCGACGAGGTGTCCGCCCTGCGGGGCCTCTCGGGCGATCTGAAGCGCGAGGCGTCCTTCGTCAAGGCGAAGTCCAGCCTGGCCACCTCGCAGCGCGAGCAGGCGATGCGCCTGTTCCGCGAACTCGCAAGCGATCCTTCGACGGCCATCGGGGCCGAATCCGAATACCTGGTGATCCAGAACCTCTACGACACCGGCAAGTTCGACGCCGTGGGCGATGAGGTGTATGCCTTCTCGCAGAAGGCCGGCGACCAGTCCTACTGGCTGGCGCGGGCGTACCTGACGCTGGGCGACTCCTTCGCGGAGCGCGGGCAGTACACCCAGGCCAAGGCCACCTTCGAGAGCATCCGGGACGGTTATGAACCCAACAAGGGCGCTGACGACATCCTCGACAGCGTCAAGATGAGACTGGAACGTCTCGCCACCCTAATGAATGAGTAAGCGTATGAAAAGAATCAATCTGGCAATTGCCGTGATGGCGCTCTGCGCGCCGCTTTCCGCACAGAATATCAACCAGTCCGTGCAGGTGACCAACGATTACGTGTCCCGTTTCTCGGACTTCCAGAAGACGACCATGGGCCTGCAGGTACCGGACTCGCTGTACCGCTTCGACTATGCGTTCGACTATTCGGTCTTCGAGACGCCCTACAAGGGCTCCTACGAGTTCTCTCCGTACCGGATCGCCGTGACGCCCGAGGCGCGTCTGTATGACGGCAGCAAGTTCTTCCTGCGCGCCGGAGCGGGCTACTCCATCCATCCGCAGTTCGAGATGGCCTGGCAGATGTTCCAGTCCCAGGACTTTGCCATCGGCGTTTTCGCCGAAGCGGGGGGCTACGCGGGCAAGTACAGCCGCCGCGGGGTGGCCGACCCCTTCTCCGGCCATGACCTGAGCGGCCGCGTCGGCCTGGGCGGTCAGTACCTGCGTCCGGCGACACGCCTGTCCTATCACTTCGGCTACGAAGGCATCTTTGCCGGCATGGACGGGGCGGATCCGTACTATCGCAGCGGCTTCAGCTCCGTCATCGCGGCGGGCCGCATCCAGTCGCGCGAGCGGCCGGGCAACCAGATGTTCTACGACATAGACGTGCAGTACCGTTACTCCAGCGATGAAGGTCGCGTGCAGGGGGAAGCCCGCGCTTCGGGTGAGAACAACCTCCGCGTGGCCCTGTCGGCCGGTCCGGTGCTTGCCAGCAAGTATCGCATCCTGGTGGACGGCATCTTCGAGCTGGAATCGCTGCGTGGCGAGGATTTCCTTTCGGGTTCCGCCCTGCACGGCGAGATGTTCGGCGGCAGGCGGATGGCCTGTCTGGGGACCATCAAGCCGCACGTGGACTTCCTGCTGGGGCCGGTCCGGCTGGACGCTGGCGTCCGGGTGGATTACACCAAGGGAACGGAGCAGGGCGCCTTCACCGTCTCGCCGGACGTGACGGCCCGGATGGCGCTGCTGGACGCGGATATGGAACTGACGGCCAGCGTGAGCGGCGGACAGTATATCCAGAGCCACTACGCCGTCAAGCAGATCAACCACTTCGCTTTCCTGAAGGGCTCTTCCGCCAAGATTTCCCGCGAGAAGATCCATATCCGTGCAGGTGTGCAGGGACACGTGCGGTCCCGCCTGCAGTATGAGATCCAGGCCGGCTATGTCTCCTACCTGGGCATGCCGCTCGCTTCGCTCTACGGTGTGGAGCCGGTGGACTACGATTCCGCTTACATCCAGGGCCGCTTCTCCTGGCGCGGCCCCCGGCTGGAGCTGGACCTCACGGGCGGATACAGCTACCTCCGCCTGTACGGCAACTCCGCCGCCTACGCCCCGCCCGCAGCCACGGGCGAGCTGCGCGGCCGTTACAACTGGGACAACCGCTTCTGGCTGGGTCTCTTCGTGGAGGCGCAGTCCTCGCGCCTGTCGCTGGCCGGAGACCGCGTGTGGATGCCCTGGTTCGTGAATCCGGGCCTGACGCTCGAGTATCAGGCCAGCGCCCGCTGGAGCTTCTGGGCCGAGGCGGGCAACCTCCTGGGAATGGCCATCGAGCGGGCCCCGGGCTTCGTTGAAAAAGGCCAGTACGGGACTGTTGGTTTCAGCCTCAAACTGTAGGAAAATCCGGTAGAATTTCGTACCTTTGACGGATTTTAAGAGATACTAATCCAAGATGATCGAGAAAGAAGATATGAAGCTTGCGGAAGAGCAGTATTCCGCCAACAGTATCCAGGTGCTTGAAGGCCTCGAGGCCGTGCGCAAGCGCCCTTCCATGTACATCGGTGACATCTCCGAGCGCGGTCTGCACCACCTGGTCTACGAGGTGGTCGACAACTGTATCGACGAGGCGATGGCCGGCTATTGCGACAGCGTCGACGTACGCATCCTGGAGGGCAACTCCATCCGCGTCAAGGACAATGGCCGCGGCATCCCGACGGGCATGCATGAGAAGGAGCACCGCTCCGCCCTGGAGGTGGTCCTGACCGTCCTCCACGCCGGCGGTAAGTTCGACAAGAACAGCTACAAGGTGTCCGGCGGTTTGCACGGCGTGGGCGTGTCCTGCGTCAACGCCCTGTCCGACTCGCTCGTGGCCGAGGTGCACCGCGAGGGCAAGATCTTCGAGCAGCACTACTCCAAGGGCAAGCCCCTCGGGCCGGTGCAGGTGGTCGGCGACGCCGAGGACACCGGCACTACCATCACCTTCCACCCGGATCCGACCATCTTCACCCAGACCACGGTCTATCGCTACGAGACCCTGGCCGCCCGCCTGCGCGAGCTGGCCTTCCTGAACAAGGGCATCCACATCTGCCTGACCGACGAGCGCGAGCTCGTGGACGAGTTCGAGGTGGACGCCGCGGGCGAGTCCAAGGCTACCGGCCGCAAGGTCTTCCGCAGCGAGACGTTCTACTCCGAGAAGGGCCTGAGCGAGTTCATCGAGTATCTCGACGCCGGCGCCCAGACGATCATCCCCCAGCCGATCTGCGTCAATTCCGACAAGATCATCCCGATCGACATCGCGCTGCAGTATAACAACGGCTATTCCGAGAAAATCTACTCCTACGTCAACAATATCCACACGATCGAGGGCGGTACGCACCTGCAGGGCTTCAAGATGGGCCTGAGCCGCTCCCTGAAGCAGTATGCCGAGAAGAACAAGCTCCTGGACAAGTTCAAGGGCGAGCTGGCTCCGGAAGACTTCCGCGAGGGCCTCACGGCCGTGATCTCCGTCAAGGTGGCGGAGCCGCAGTTCGAGGGCCAGACCAAGACCAAGCTCGGCAACCCGGAGGCCACCTCCGCCGTGTCCCAGGCGACCGCCGCCGCGATGGATATCTACCTGGAGGAGAATCCCAAATTCGCCAAGACCATCATCGACAAGATCGTCCTCGCCGCGACGGCCCGCGCCGCCGCCCGCAAGGCGCGCGAGATGGTCCAGCGCAAGAGCCCGCTCGGCGGCGCCGGCATGCCCGGCAAGCTCGCGGACTGCTCCGAGCGCGATCCCGAGAAGTGCGAGCTCTTCCTGGTGGAGGGTGATTCCGCAGGCGGCACGGCCAAGCAGGGCCGCGACCGCAAGACGCAGGCCATCCTCCCGCTCCGCGGTAAGATCCTCAATGTCGAGAAGGCCTCCGGCGACCGCGCCTTCGACTCCGAGGAGATCCGCAACATCTACACCGCCCTCGGCGTGACCGTGGCGATGGAGGACGAGACCGGCGAGAAGCACATGGACCTGAGCAAGCTCCGCTACCACAAGGTGGTCATCATGACCGATGCCGATGTGGACGGCTCGCACATCGCCTGCCTGATCCTGACCTTCTTCTTCCGCTACATGTTCGACCTGATCAAGAACGGCTATGTCTATCTGGCCACTCCGCCGCTCTATCTGGTAAAGAAGGGAAAAGAGGAGCAGTACTGCTGGACGGACGCCCAGAGGGACGAGGCCACCGCGCGTCTTGGCCGCGGATCCGACAAGGGTGTAACCGTGCAGCGTTACAAAGGTCTCGGCGAGATGTCCGACGAGCAGCTCTGGGCCACCACCATGGACCCCGCCCGCCGCGTTCTGCGCCAGATTACCATCGAGAATGCAGCCGAAGCCGAGCGCACCTTCTCCATGCTGATGGGCGACGATGTTCCGCCGCGCCGCCAGTTCATAGAAGAAAACGCCCACTACGCGAATATTGATGCTTAAAAAGCTTGTCATCCCGAGCATAAGAGATCTCAAAACCAATAACAAACAATGCTGGACATATTTGACAGAATAGAAAGAGATTCCGGAGGCCCCATCGGACAGTATTTCGAGCAGGGATTCGGCTACTACATGTATCCCCGCCTGGAAGGAGAACTCGGCCCCCACATGACCTTCAACGGCATTCCGGTGCTGAACTGGAGCCTTAACAACTACCTCGGACTGGCGAACCATCCCGAAGTGCGCAAAGCGGACGCGGAAGCTGCCGCCCAGTGGGGCCTGGCCTATCCCATGGGCGCCCGCATGATGTCCGGGCATACCCGCTATCACGAAAAGCTCGAGAAAATCTTCGCCGGTTTCGAGAAGAAGGAAGACGCCTTCCTGTTCAACTTCGGTTACCAGGGAATAGTTTCCGCGATAGACGCCCTCACCGCCCGTCATGACGTGATTGTCTATGACGCCGAATGCCACGCCTGCCTTCTGGACGGCATCCGCCTGCACATAGGCAGCAAGTACAAATACCGTCACAACAACATGGCGGACTGCGAGAAAGTCCTCGCCAGAGCCTGTGCCGAGGCCGATGAATCCGGCGGCGGCGTGCTTCTGATAACCGAGGGTGTCTATGGCATGACCGGCGCTCTTGGAAAGCTGGACGGAATCGTGGCCCTGAAGAAAAAATATCCTTTCCGCATACTGATCGACGACGCCCACGGTTTCGGGCTTCTCGGCGAGCACGGCCGCGGCACCTCCGAGCATTTCGGGGTGATGGACGAAATAGACCTGTATATCGGCGCTTTCGCGAAGAGCATGGCCTCCATCGGCGGTTTCATAGCCGGGCCTCACTCCATCATAAACTATCTGAGGATGAACATGCGCTCGCAGATGTACGCCAAGAGCCTTCCCATGGCGCTCGTCCTGGGCAATATAAAGCGTATGGAAATTATAGATTCCCCGGAGGGCGACGAGCTGCGCGCAAAGTGCTGGAAGATTACCCATGCCATCCAGGACGGCTTCAGGGCCGAGGGCTTTGATATCGGCGAGGCAGAGGCATGCGTTACGCCGGTTCATATCAAGGGCGGCGTCGCCCAGGCTACCAAGATGGCCAAGGACCTTCGTGAGAACTACCGCATCTTCTGCTCCATGGTGATTTATCCCGTCATTCCGAAGGGCATGATTATTTTCCGCATCGTTTCCACGGCGGCACACAGCATGGAGGATGTCGAGTACACCCTCAGGGCCTTCAAGGAGATTAAGGCCAAACTGGATGCAGGCGCCTATGACGGCGACGATATAGCCGAAATGAAGATAGAGTAAATGGATTTTTTCAAGGATAAGGTCGTAATAGTCACAGGGGCGAGCAGCGGAATCGGGCTTGCTGCGGCGAGGCGTTTCGGCTCCGCCGGCGCGAAGGTCGTGATGGCTGCGCGTTCGCTGGATAAAATGCTGGACCTTGCTCCTTCGGTGGGGGAGGATGTGCTCTGCGTCAAGGCGGACGTGAGCGTCGAGTCGGATTGCCGCGAGATTATAGACCAGACTATCGCGCGCTGGGGCCGCATAGACATACTTGTCAATAATGCGGGGCTGTCCATGAGGGCGATGGTGCGCGACATGGACCTTTCCGTCATCCGCCGTCTTATGGACGTAAATTTCTGGGGCACAGTTTATTGCACTAAATATGCTCTGCCTCATCTGCTTGCGTCCAAAGGTCAGGTGGTGGGTGTCGTAAGTATCGCCGCTTACAGCGCACTGCCAGCCCGCAGCGGTTACAGCTCCTCCAAATATGCCGTCCGGGGCTTCCTGGACACCCTTCGCATCGAGCATCTTAAAGACGGTCTCGGGGTGCTTGTGTTCGCTCCGGGCTACACTTCCTCCAATGTCCGAAATGCCGCCCTGACTGCTGACGGTACGCCCCAGGGCGAGACTCCGCTGGAGGAGGGCAAACTGATGAGCGCCGAGGAGTGTGCGGACATTCTCGCACGAGCCCTTTCGAAACGCCGTTCAGAGGTGATTCTTACCCCTCTGGGGAAAGCTACTGTGTTCATGCACAGGCTCTTCCCCCGCCTGACAGACAGGATGACCTACAGTTTTATCGCCAAAGAGAAAGACAGTCCCTTCAAATGAAACCTCCGAAAATACGCCGCACTTTCATTCCGCTGATAATCGTTTTCGTCATCCTTTCGCTGATTATGCCCAGGACGGCGAAGTTTGGTTATGACTACCGCAAAGGCTCTCCCTGGCCCTACGAAACCCTGATTTCCCAGTTCGATTTTCCTCTTCTGAAGACTGAAGAAGAGATGCTCCAGGAGATGGAACAGCGCTCGGAGCGGGTCATTCCCTATTTCCGTTTCAGCGAGGAGGTGGTGAATACGGTTCAGAAAAATCTTTCCGCCCTGGATCTCAGCGACTATCCTTCGGTGAAGCAGGCCGCTGCCCTGAAGATTTCGGAGATATACTCCCGAGGAGTTATTTCAGATTCAAAGCTGAAGCTGGACAAAGGCTCTGAAGCGGTTTCCACCGAAGTCCTCTATATCCAGAAAAACAAACGCGTATCCAAACATCCCTATTCCGAGGTCTATAAGGTCTCGGATGCCAGGGAAAAACTCTCGGCAGACCTTTCCCGGCAGTTTTCGTCAGTGAATGTGGATTCGCTGCTGAAAAAGAGGGGAGTGCCGGACATAATAGTCCCGAACCTCATTTTCGACAAGTCGATGACCGAACTCAGTTTCGCGGAGTTCTCAGACCAGGTGTCACCCACTTCCGGCTACATCAGCGCGGACCGGAAGATCGTCTCCAAAGGGGAGATCGTAACTCCGGAGATAGCCCAGATGCTGGATTCCTATAAGGCTGAATACAACAAAGTCTTCGGCTACGACGGCCCGAGAATACTCCTGTACATAGGAAATGTGCTTATGGCCCTGGCTCTGGTGGTGATACTCTACTTCTGCATTTTCTTCACCAATCCCAACATATTCCGCGACTGGAACCGATATCTCTACCTGCTGACCATTTTCCTGCTTTCCAGCGTCGCGGCCTTCACATTTGAGAAAATAAATCCGGACCTTCTGTATCTGGTGCCCTTCTCGGTATTCGCCCTCTATCTGATGGCCTTCTTCTCCACCAGGGTAGTTATACCGGTCTATATCCTGTCGTTGCTGCCGCTGCTGATTTTCTCCTCCGGCGGGGCCGAGCTTTTCGTCATTTACCTGATCGGCGGAGTCATATCCCTCAGCTCCTTCAAGTCCTTCGGCAGGGGTTGGCTGCAGTTCGTCCATGCACTTATCGTTTTCCTCGTGCAGATCGTGGTCTATTCGGCCTTCCGCTTCATAGACGCCGGCTCCGCCAGCGTACTGCGTCCGGCGGTATTCCTTTTCCTGGGGTCTATGCTGTCGGTGGCCGCCTATCCGCTGATTTATCTCTTCGAGAAGATTTTCAACCTGGTGTCCACTACGCGCCTCAGGGAGCTTGCGGACACCAACAACCGTCTTCTCCAGCAGCTTTCTGCCAAGGCTCCCGGAACCTTCCAGCACTGCCTCCAGGTCATGAACATGGCCGATGCAGCTGCCCGTTCGCTGGATGCCAATGTGCCCCTTATACGCGCAGGAGCCCTTTATCACGATCTCGGAAAGATGAAGAATCCGCTCTGTTTCATTGAGAATGAATCCACCAATCCGGGAGCAGAGGGCTATCATTCCAGCCTTACTCCAAGGGAAAGCGCCCGCGACATTATCCGTCACGTGCCTGACGGAATCGAGATTGCCAGGGCGGAAGGCCTTCCCCAGGTGATTCAGGATTTCATTCTCACTCATCACGGCACAACCTGTACCAAGTACTTTTATACCAAATACCTGAATGAAGGCGGAGATCCTGCCGAGACCTCGGATTTCTTCTATCCCGGCCGCAAGCCCACCTCCAAGGAGCAGATAATACTCATGGTCTGCGATTCTGTCGAGGCGGCTTCCCGTACCCTCAAGAGTTACACTCCGGAGGCCTTCGACAAGTTCGTCGAAGATATAGTCGCCGGCAAGATGGAAGAAGGCCAGTTCGAGAATGCTGATATATCCATACGCGAAATCACCACACTCAAGAGTGTGCTCAAGACCTATCTCTCCCAGATTTATCATGAGAGGGTAGAATACCCCCATCCGAAAAATTAATCAATCAAAAATACAGTATGAACCTTATCAAAAACCAGATTGACGAAAACAATCTCACACTGACCATCGAAATTGCGGCGGCGGACTATGCCGAGGCAGAGAAGAAGCGCCTGAACGAGTACCGCCGCAGGGCCGACATCAAAGGTTTCCGCCGCGGAATGGCCCCCGCGAGCCTTATCAAACGTCTCTATGGAGCCGAAGCGCTTTATCAGAGCGTCAATTCAGTTGTCTCCGAGGCTCTGAACAATTTTATCCGCGATGAGAAACTCCGCGTAGTCGGCGAGCCTCTTCCGAGCGCGGACCAGCCGGAAAACGTATGGGAATCCGGCAAAGATTTCACCTTCAAGTTCGACATCGCCTGGACACCTGAGCTGAAATTCGAAATAGGCAAGGACGACAAGGTAGTCTGGTACGACATAAACATAACCGAGGCTGCGAAGAAGGACGCCAAAAAGAACCTTCTCCAGCAGTACGGCTCGCTGCAGGAGGGCGAATCCACCAAAGAAGAAGACTATATCATTGCTGATATCTCCAACGGCGAGCATAGCGCCGAAGGGGTCTATGTGTCCGTACGCAATGTCGCCGAAGCCGCCCGCAGCATGTTCATCGGCCTGAAAGCCGGCGACAAGGTCACTGTCGATGTGAATGAGGCCTTCGATAACGAGACCGACCGTACTTCCATGCTCAAACTGACCAAAGAGCAGCTTGCCGCGACAAATCCTTCCTTCACTTTCACTGTGGTCAACGTCAAGACTTTCGTCCCTGCAAGCGAGGGCGAGGAGACCTGGAACCGCATCTACGGCGAAGGTGCAGTAAAGAGCGCGGAAGAGTTCGAGGCCAAAATCGAGGAGCAGCTCAAGGCAGACCGCGAGCGTGAGGCCTCCTATCGTTTCGCCCGTGACGCCCGTGAGTATTTCATAAAGAAAGCGGCCCTCACCCTTCCCGAGGCCTTTCTCAAGAGGTGGCTTGTCGAAGTCAACGAAGGCAAGTATTCCGCCGAGCAGGTTGAGAAGGAATTCCCGGCCTTTATCGAAGACTTCAAGTGGCAGCTTGTGCGCGGTTACATCCTCCGCAAATTCGACATCAAGATCGAGCAGAGCGACATAGAAGCCGCCGCCGAATCCTACGCCGCCTACCAGTATGCCATGTACGGCATGGGCAATGTCCCCGCGGACATGATCAAGGACTTCGCGAAGCGTATCCTCTCCGACGAGAACCAGTCCCGCCGCATCGAGGAGCAGGTCGAAGACAACAAGGCCTTCGAAGCCCTCAAAGGCGCTGTCTCCCTCCAGCACAAGAAAATCAGCGAAGAAAAATTCAGAGCATTATAGCTGCTATGAAAAAACATAAAATTGTATGAACGAATTTAAAAAGTTTGCAGTGAAAGACAGGGGCATTTCGTCGATGACCCTGCATCGCTACGAGTCAGCGTACATCAACCCCACGATTACAGAGGAAAGAAAGCTCAACGTGGCCCAGATGGATGTTTTCAGCCGCCTGATGATGGACCGCATCATCTTCCTCGGTGTCCCCATCGATGACGATGTCGCCAATATCATCATGGCCCAGCTGCTGTTCCTTTCATCCAACGTTTCTTCCGCCGATATCTCCCTGTATATCAATACTCCAGGCGGTCAGGTTTCTTCAGGCCTCGGCATCTATGACACCATGCAGATAGTCGCTCCCGACGTGGCCACTATCTGCACCGGAATGGCTGCCTCAATGGGTTCCGTACTGCTTTGCGCAGGCACCAAAGGCAAGCGTTCCGCCCTGCCGCACTCCCGTGTGCTGATTCATCAGCCCCTGGGTGGCGCCCGCGGACAGGCTTCCGACATCCTGATTGCCGCAAAGGAAATAGAGAAACTTCGAGCCGAGCTTTTCGGTATAATAGCGCAGCACTCCGGCCAGAGTATAGATAAAGTCGCCGCCGACGGTGACCGCGACTACTGGATGACTGCAGAGGAGGCTCTTGCCTACGGTATGGTGGATGAAATCCTGACTGGAAATGGCAGGAAAAACGCATAATCACTGCATGTTCTGCGGCAGGGACGAGTCTGAAGTCCCGATGATGCTTTCCGGCCAGGATGGCTTCATCTGCAGTGACTGCGTCACCCTCGCCGCAGATTACCTGAAGAGCCTTGAAAATGGGCAGGGCGGCAAGGCGCCCGCGCCAGTGGACCTCTCCAAGGCCCCGAAGCCCGCGGAGATAAAGGCCTTCCTGGACCAGTATGTGATTGGGCAGGACAGGGCGAAGACAGTCCTTTCCGTCGCAGTTTACAACCACTACAAGCGTCTTGCCCACAAGGATGACAAGTCCTCCGGCGACGTTGAACTGGATAAGTCCAATGTGCTGCTCGTGGGGCCCACCGGCACCGGAAAGACCCTGCTCGCAAGGACCATCGCCAAGATGCTGGACGTCCCCTTTACGATAGTGGACGCGACTGTGCTGACCGAGGCGGGATATGTGGGCGAGGATGTGGAAAGTATCCTTACCAGACTGCTTCAGGAGGCTGATTTCGACCTTGCAAAGGCGGAGAGGGGAATAGTCTTTATAGACGAGATAGACAAGATTTCGCGCAAAAGCGACAATCCTTCCATAACCCGCGACGTCTCCGGCGAGGGCGTGCAGCAGGCGATGCTGAAACTCCTCGAAGGAACCATAGTCAATGTGCCTCCCAAAGGCGGCCGCAAGCATCCCGAGCAGGAATTCGTACATGTGAACACTGAGAATATACTGTTCATCTGCGGCGGCGCTTTCGAAGGGATTGAACGCAACATAGGCCTGCGCCTGAACACCAGCGTCATAGGTTTCGGCGCTGAAGACAGGCAGCGCATAGACAAGGACAACCTGCTGCAGTACATCGAGCCGCAGGACCTTCGAAGCTATGGGCTGATTCCGGAAATTGTCGGCCGCCTCCCGGTGGTGACCTATCTTGAGCACCTGAGCCGAGAGTCTCTCAAACGGATTCTTACGGAACCTAAAAACGCAATTCTGCGTCAGTACAGGAGGCTTTTCGAGATGGATGGCATAAAGCTGGAAATAGACGATGATGTCATGGACCTGATTGTGGACACGGCCATAGGCAACCGCCTTGGCGCCAGGGGACTGCGTTCCATCTGCGAGAAGATACTCTCCGACGCGATGTTCTCCGCTCCGTCATCAAAAAAGCGGGTCTTCCATCTGACCCGCTCTTATGCAGAAGAAAAACTCCGCGGCTGAGTTTTTTTATTTTCAGCCGATAATCTTTCTGGCGATTCCGATAACCTCGCCGGCGAGCGCTTCGGCTGCTTCGAGAGTCGGAGCCTCCGAATAGATACGGATGATAGGCTCGGTGTTGGAGCGGCGCAGATGGACCCATTTGCGCTCTGCTTCGAAACTGATTTTCACCCCGTCGATCGTGTTCACATCCTCGGCGGCATAGACCTTCTTGAGTTCGCTTAAAATTCTGTCTATCAGGGCGCTGTCGCTGAGTTCAATTTTGTTCTTGGCTATGAAATACTGCGGATAGGTCTGTTTCAGTTCGCTGACTTTTAGCTTCTTGTGCGCGAGATTGGAAAGGAAGAGGGCGACTCCGACCATGGCGTCGCGACCGGCGTGGATGGCGGGATAGATTACCCCGCCGTTACCCTCTCCGCCGATAAGTGCACCGACTTCGTGCATCTTTGTGGTGACATTGACTTCCCCGACTGCAGAAGCGTAATATTTTCCGCCGTGTTTTTCGGTGACGTCGCGAAGGGCCCTTGTCGATGACAGGTTGGACACAGTAGCAATGGGCTTTCCGACTTTTTCGGCGAGTTCGCAGAGATAGTCCGCGACAGACACCAGGGTGTATTCCTCCACGAAGGGTTGACCGTCCTCGCATATAAAAGCCAGCCGGTCCACATCCGGGTCTACGGAAACTCCGAGGTCCGCTTTCTTCCTGACTACGGTTTCGCACAGTTCCACCAGATTCTGTGGCAGCGGCTCGGGATTATGGGCAAAGTCCCCGGTGGGATTGCAGTTGAGCTCTATACATTTGACACCAAGGCGTTTAAGCAGCCTCGGCATAATAATTCCCCCGACGGAATTGATGGCATCCACGACCACGGTGAATCCCGCCGCCTTTATGGCTGGGACATCCACGGCCTCAAGGGCGAGCACAGCGTCCAGATGGCGGTCTGTGAAGTCTTCTTCGGTGATTGTTCCGAGCTGGTCGACTTCGGCGAAATCAAAGTCTTCCTTCTCTGCAAGGTCAAGTACTGCCTGCCCCTGCGCTGCGGTGAGAAATTCTCCCTTGTCGTTCAGAAGTTTAAGGGCGTTCCACTGGCGGGGGTTGTGCGACGCCGTAAGTATGATACCTCCGTCGGCCTCCGCGAACAACACTGCCATTTCAGTAGTGGGGGTGGATGCAAAACCGCATTTTACCACATCTATACCGCATCCGATAAGGGTTCCGACCACCAGCTGTTCCACCATGTCTCCCGACAGACGGGCGTCTTTTCCGACGACTATCTTGTATTTCGCTCCGTTCGGGCTGGGTTTTCTTATGGGGAGAGTGGCGGCATAGGCCGCGGTGAATTTGACGACATCAACCGGAGTCAGAGCTCCGCCCGGCTTCCCGCCGATGGTTCCGCGGATACCGGAAATGGATTTTATAAGTGTCATAGGCAAGTACTTGGTTAGTCTTGCAAAGATAGCAAAAACGCGTAAGTAAGTCTGAAAAAACTTGCAAAATGGACTAAAAAATTGCGAAAACAACTAAAAACTTGCAAGAAAACGGAAAAGTTTTGTCAAGTCGGTGCCGCCTTCCTAACTTTCCTGAAAAAAGACTATGGAAGACAAGGTCGCCGCGCTTGCGATCAGCAAGTATTTTCAATTGAATCCGCTTAAGGCCTATAAGCTCTGGGCAGGGGAAGGCGGCTCCTGGGAAGGAGCGTTGAATCTGGCTTCCAACCTTGGGATGCCGCCGTCAGCCCTCTCTGACGCCGCGAGGGAGCTTGAAAAGGCAGAATGTCTGGGAGTGCGCTACATCCCGATTTCCGACGAAGACTATCCTGCGCTTTTGCGTGAGTGTACCGATCCGCCAATCGGTATTTATCTGAAGTCGGGCTCCTCGCCTGCGGAAATATTCTCCCTGCGGCCCGCCGTCGCGATAGTCGGGACCCGGGATATGTCGCCCTACGGCAGGGAGTGGTGCGAAAGGATTGTCGATGCGCTGTCCATGGCAGAACTAAAACCTGTGATAGTCAGCGGCCTGGCCTTCGGGATAGACTCCGTCGCGCACCGCCGCAGCCTGGAGAGGGGCCTGCCTACAATCGCGGTTATGGCAACCGGTCCGGAAGAGGTCTATCCCTTCCGGCACCGTTCCCTGGCGGCGTCCATAGCCTCATCCCCGGGGAGTGCTCTTTTGACCAGCTATCCTATGGGTTCGCAGCCAGTCGCGGTAAGTTTTCTGTGCCGCAACAGGATAATAGCCGGCCTCAGCCGGGCGGTCATAGTGATAGAATCCAAGAAGAAGGGCGGAAGCCTGGTTACGGCGAAATATGCCATAGACTACGACCGTGAGGTCTATGCGCTTCCGGGAAGGCTGGGAGATCTCCGTTCCATGGGATGCAACTCTCTTATCCGAACTTCGATGGCGGAACTGATTGCTGACCCGGAAGATTTGGTGGAGCGTCTCGGGCTGCGTCGCAGCAGGGCCCGCAGAAGGGTGGTGGACCTGGGGCAGGACGCCCTCTCGCACTATCTCGAGACTAACTCGGACGGGCAGGCTTCGAAGATAGTGGACGTGCTCCTTACAGTGCGTTCCAACGCCGGAATAACGGCCGAAGGCATATCGCGCCTCACCGC
The DNA here is from genome assembly GCA_017544265.1 of Bacteroidales bacterium. Classification (GTDB taxonomy): domain Bacteria; phylum Bacteroidota; class Bacteroidia; order Bacteroidales; family UBA932; genus Cryptobacteroides. Next base: position 17,309 of record JAFYEM010000023.1, read on the forward strand.
CCTGCCGCTGCCGGAGGCAATCAGCATCTGCGGCCTGCTGGAATCCGACGGCTATATCACCATGGATATCCTGCAGCGCTTCTTCGTGAAATAGAGTCTGGTTTTAGATAATCAGCATCGCGTCGCCGTACGGGCCGAAGTTGTAACCTTCGTCGAGGGCGACCTTATAGGCATTCATCACTTTCTCGTATCCTCCGAAGGCGGTGACAGCCATCAGCATGGTGGAAAGGGGAAGGTGGAAGTTGGACACTATTGCGTCTGGAATGGCGTACTGATACGGCGGGAAGATGAATTTGTTGGTCCAGCCGTTGAAGGGATTCACTTCGCAGTTGGTGGTGACGTAGGTCTCCAGCGCGCGCATTACAGTGACTCCCACCGCTACAATCTTGTGGCCGCTGTGCTTTGCGGCGTTGATTTCGCTTGCAGCCTGCTCGGAGATAATTACCTGCTCCGAGTCCATGCGGTGTTTGGAAAGGTCTTCCACGTCCACTCCCCGGAAATGCCCGATTCCCATGTGGACAGTGATAAATGTCTTGTCTATATCCTTGAGAATCATTCGGTTGAACAGCTCGCGGCTGAAATGCAGACCGGCTGCGGGAGCAGAGACGGCGCCTTCGTGAGCGGCGAAAATGGTCTGGAAATTCTCCTCGTCCTGAGGCTCTACCTTGTCTTTTACCCATTCCGGGACGGGCATTTCGCCAAGGTCGAAGAGGGCCTTCTTGAACTCGTCGTAGTCTCCGTCGAACAGGAAACGCAGGGTCCTGCCGCGGGAGGTGGTATTGTCTATGACCTCGGCCACGAGCGCGTCGTCATCGCCGAAATAGAGCTTGTTGCCTATGCGTATCTTGCGGGCAGGCTCAACAATCACGTCCCAGAGTCTCTGTTCGCGGTTGAGTTCCCTCAGAAGGAATACGATAATGTCCGCTCCTGTCTTTTCTTTTTTGCCGTAGAGACGGGCAGGGAAGACCTTGGTGTCGTTCAGCACGAAGCGGTCTCTCTTGCCGAAATACTCCACGATGTCCTTGAACAGCCTGTGCTCGATTTCTCCGGTCTTGCGGTTCAGTACCAGCATCCTGCACTCGTCCCTCCAGCGGGGGGGATTCTGTGCTATCCTTTCCTTGGGAAGTTCAAAATCAAATTGCGAGAGTTTCATATCCTTTCTGTTAACATCTATTATAATACGACTGCCATGGGAAAAAAGTTTCAGATGTGAGCTTCCCGGAATACTTCCTGGATTGAAGGATAGGTATTTTTGAGGAAAGGAGGAAGGCTGGATTTCGCGACCCAGGCTGCCTTGGTGATATCTTCCTCGCGCTGAGGCGTCAGATTGGTGGGGTCCGTGTAGAGCATGTCGTACCAGTAGGTATGCTTGAGGTGCCATACACCGCCCCGCAGGTAGCAGTGGTCGGTGACGCATATAAGCCTCCTGAGCTGCAGGTCCAGCACACCGGTCTCTTCCTGCACCTCTCTCAGGGCTGTCACCTCGATGTCTTCGCCTTCCTCCTGATGGCCCTTGGGCAGGTCCCAGAGGCCGTTTCTGGAAATAAGCAGGTAGTCGCCCCTGCGGTTGGAAACCAGCCCGCCGGCGGCATTTACCTCGCGGAACTCGGAGCAGATCCTGCGGTATGTCCTTTCAATGTCGTCGGAAGGAATGTATATTCTCTGGAGGGTCCCCTGGCTCTCGAAAAGTCTCACGAAGTGGCCGGCGTCTATTTTCTCCCCGGGGTGGTACAGCACGCAGTTCGGGTCGCCCATCGCCTCGTCGGAGGGGCTGCATATAACAATCGACCGCTTTTCGAAATATATTTTGTGCATTCTTATTATCTTTGCAGGACGCAAATATAGCAAAATATGGTACAAGTTGAAAGCAAAACAGGCAGGGTGCACCGACCTCCTTACGAACTTTACATGTCATTTACCGACCTGAGGAATCTGGTCGCCATGCTGCCGGAAGACAAGAAAAAAGACGTCACAGCGGATTATGACACCCTCCAGGCAAGCGTGCAGGGCATGTCTATAGGCGTAAAAGTCCATGAAAGAGTGCCTTATTCCCGCCTTGAACTGGTCGATTACGGTGCGCCTTTCGCCTTCCATATAGTCCTTCATTTCGACGGAATTCCCGATGAGCCGGCTAAAACCGATTTCCATATTTCCCTCGAGGCGGATCTTAATTTCATGATGAAAATGCTCCTTGGCTCAAAATTGCAGGGTGTGCTGGACAAGATTGTGGATTCGCTGGTGGATGTCTCGCTTGGGAAGATGCCGGAGGGCTTCGATCCTTCCAAGTTCGGCGCGAGTGTATAGCCGCTTCTTCATAGACCTGCTGACTGAATCTGTCGGGAAAGATGCTGCCGGGGCCGCTCTGGAGGCCTTTTCCGCGCCGCCTTCCGTGTCTGTCAGGCTGAACCCCGCGAAGTCTTCCGCCCTGAGTCTGGATGGTGTCCGGCAGGAGCCTGTCCCGTGGAGTCCGCATGGCTTTTTCCTCTCCGGGAGGCCGTCCTTTACCCTTGACCCGCTCTTTCATGCGGGAGCGTATTATGTCCAGGATTCTTCTGCGATGGCTGTCGGTGCGGTTTTCCGCGAGTTTGCGGCCCGTTACCGGGAATGCAGTGTTCTCAAGGTGCTGGACCTATGTGCGGCTCCTGGAGGTAAAACTACTGATCTGGCTGCGTCTCTCAGGGAAATCTGCGGGGATGATTTTCTCGTTGCCGCGAACGAGGTGGTGCGAGCCAGGGCGCTCGTGCTCAGGGAGAATGTCGCCTGATGGGGGGACCCCAATGTGGTGGTCACTTCTGCGGATCCTTCTGCTTTTTCTTCGCTGGAAGGTTTTTTCGATATTGTCGTCGCTGATGTTCCGTGTTCGGGGGAGGGAATGTTCCGGAAGGAGCCTGATGCTGTTCGCGACTGGTCTCCGGAGACCGTAAAGCTCTGTGCGTCAAGGCAGAGAAGAATTATTGCTGATGTCTGGCCTGCGCTTCGTCCCGGGGGGCTCATGATTTATTCCACCTGTACTTTCAACCATTTTGAAAACGGGGACAATGTGCGGTGGATTGCGGAGGAGCTCGGGGCGGAGATTCTGAGTCCGGCTTCCTGTGCGGGAGTTGTCAAGACTGCTGAAGGCCTGTCACTTGTTCCCGGCCTTGTCCGCGGCGAAGGCCAGTTCGTCGCCGCCCTTGAAAAATGCCCGGGCGCTGCCGAGCGACGATGCCGTCCCGGTGGGATTTACAGGGGGTCTATGCCCCCCGAAACGGCCCTGTCGTTGTCATCGCACGCACACCGATGCCGTCCAGGTGGGATTTACAGGGGGTCTATGCCCCCCGAAACGGCATCGGTGCTTGCCTTTACGGCAAGCTTTTCGCTGCGGGGGGACACTCTGATAGCAGTTCCGGCGGCGATTGAAAAGGAAGTTCAGGAACTTGGATCCCTGCATCCGATGTCAACGGGAGTCGCCATCGGCACGCTTAAAGGCGATACGCTCGTGCCTTCAGCGGACCTCGCCCTCTCGACGGGCCTCAGGGCCGGTGCTTTCCCGCGCTTCAATCTTTCCGAGGAGGAGGCCGTCCGCTTCCTCCGCAGGGACTCAATCCTTACACCCGGCGCTCCGAATGGCTATGTACTGGTATGCTTCCGCGATACGCCGCTGGGATTCGTGAAGAATCTCGGGAACCGCTGCAACAATCTTCATCCTGCTTCCCGCAGGATACTTCAGCGTTAGAAGCTGTTTAAGTATGCTCGGCATAGAAAAAAAGTGATTATATTTGCACATTATATGAGCGAACTGTTTACCGTATGAAAAAATTACTGATTATCATGGCGACTATTGTTGCTGCAGCCGGCTGCAAGAATGCAGCTCCGGCTCTTGATTTGAAGAATCTTGACAAGTCCGTAAGTCCGAAGGAGGACTTCTACGCCTATTCCACGGGCGGATGGCAGAAACGCAATCCCCTGAAGCCGGAATTTGCAAGGTTCGGGAGTTTTGATTTTATCGCCGAAAATACCCGCGAGCAGCTTAACGAGCTCTTTTCCTCGATGACCAGGATGGAAACTGAGCCCGGAAGCGTGGAACAGAAGATTTCCGACCTCTACAAGATGGGACTAGACTCTGCTTCCCGCAATGCGGCCGGAGCTGCTCCGATACTTGGTTATATCTCTGAAATCCAGGCTATAGACAGCAAGGATGCCTTTATGGCGAAAGTTGCCGAGTTGCACAACAACGGTGTCGGGACTCTGTTCGGAGCCGGTGTGGAGGCTGATTTCCTTGACAGCGACAGCCAGATTCTCTTCCTCGGCCAGGGCGGCCTCGGAATGCATGACAGGGACTATTATCTCAACCCTGAGAACGCTGCCATAAAAGAGGGCTACAGAAACTATCTTGAGAAGATTTTCAATCTTTCGGGTCTTGACGCTGCGGCTCAGAGGGCAGCGAACGTGCTCGAAGTTGAAGACTCGCTTGCCGTGTGCTCCTGGACAAAAGAGCAGAACCGCAATATCCCCGCCCTGTACAATCCACGCTCCAGCGCGCAGACCGTCTCTGCATGGCCTTCGCTCCGCCTTGATTCATACTATTCCATCCGCGGAATCGAACCTCAGGACAAGCTTATCGTGGCGCAGCCGTCGTTCTTCGACGGTCTGGACAAAATCATAGACACGACTCCTCTGGACAAGCTTATAGATTACCTTCTCGCGCAGTTTATCGGCGATGCTGCATCTGCGCTCAGCGAGGATTTCTATCTTGCCAGCTGGGATTTCTTCAGCCGTCAGATGGCGGGCACGAAAGAGCCCCAGCCGCTGTGGAAGAGGGCGATGGGCGTTCCTAACGGAATTCTCGGCGAGGCTGTCGGAAAGATGTACGTGGAGCGCTATTTCCCTGAATCTTCGAAGCAGAAGATGCTTGCGCTGGTGGAGAACCTCCGCACCGCCCTCGGAGAGCACATAGACTCGCTGGACTGGATGGGTGACGAGACCAAGGCAGCTGCGAGGGAAAAACTCGCGGCATTCACGGTGAAAATCGGCTATCCGGACAAGTGGAAGGACTACAGTACCCTTGTTGTGGATCCTGAAAAATCCTACTTCGAGAATCTTCGCAGCGCCAGCATCTGGTACGTCCGGGACAATATGTCCAAGCTCGGCAAGCCTACCGACAAGACTGAATGGGGCATGACTCCGCAGACGGTCAACGCCTATTACAACCCCACCACCAACGAGATTTGCTTCCCCGCCGCAATACTCCAGCGTCCTTTCTTCAATCCGGATGCTGACGAGGCTGTAAACTACGGCGGCATCGGCGTCGTCATAGGCCACGAGATGTCCCACGGCTTCGACGACCAGGGCCGTCAGTTCGACGGGGCCGGCAACATGGTCAACTGGTGGACTCCCGAAGACGAGGCCCGCTTCAATGAAAAGGCCGAAAAACTTGCGGCCCAGTTCGATGAGGTGGAGATCGTCCCCGGCGTTAAAGCGAACGGCCACTTTACCCTCGGCGAGAATATCGGCGACCACGGCGGGCTTTCAATAGCATACACTGCCATGCACAACGCCATTGCGGACAACGACCCAGGCCTTATCGACGGTCTCACTCCCGACCAGAGGTTCTATCTCTCCTACGGCGCAATCTGGGCGCAGAACATTACCGACGAGGAAAAGGTGCGCCTGACCAATCTGGACGTCCATTCTCTCGCGCGCAACCGCGTGAATGTGTCCCTGCGCAACTTCCAGACCTTCTTCGACGCATTTGACATCAAGGAAGGCGACCCTATGTTCAGGCCTGAGAGCGAGCGCGTTCACATCTGGTAGATGAACGCCTCCGGCTTCATAGCTTCCAGACTCAAATTCCAGGGGAAACTTGCGGTGGCGGCAGTCGCCGTGAGTTTCCTTGTAATTATCGTATCAATTTCCATTTCCTCCGGTTTCCGCCATACCATCCGCGACGGTGTGGCGTCCATAGCCGGGGATATCACTATTGTCCGGAATTCCTCCTCATCCACCCTGGAAGACGATCCGATAGTGTCGGAACTTCCTTCCCGTTCCGATATAGCCGGACTCCCCGGAGTCGTGTCCATCCGTCCGGTTGTGCAGCGTCCTGCTATAATCCGCAGCGGAGGAGTAATCCACGGAGTTATGGTCAAGGGTGTAGAAGGTCGTGCGGATACCCTCTCCGGAGTGTCTATACCTTCGCGGCTGGCTTCCCTCACCGGACTTTCGGCGGGTGATGAGATGATAACATATTTCGTGGGCGAAAGGCTGAAGGTCCGCAAGTTCCGCGTTCTGGACGTCTATTCCGACAACATAGCCCCGGATGAGAACCTGATTGTCTATGCGCCCATCGAGGCCATGCGCCGCGTCCAGGGCTGGGGCCCCGACGAGGCTTCGGCCCTGGAAGTGGAACTGCATCCTTCATTCCGAATTGCCGGGGCTATGGAAGGACTCCGTCAAAGAGTCGGGGCAATCCTTGCCGGAAGTCCTCATCCCGAGGAAAACATCCTTCTGGCAAGCAGTTCCAGAACCCGTTATCCGCAGCTTTTCGACTGGCTTTCCCTGCTGGATTTCAATGTGCTGGCAATACTGTTGCTGATGACCGCAGTGGCCGGATTCAACATGGTTTCGGGCCTTCTGATAGTGCTGCTGCGGAACATATCCACAATCGGCATACTCAAGACTCTCGGAATGACAGACAGGGCAATAGCAAAAGTCTTTCTTAAAGTGTCCTCCGGGGTGGTGCTGAAGGGTATTCTGATCGGGGCCGGAACAGCCCTGGGACTTTGCCTGATTCAGATGTTTACCCACGTCGTTAAGCTCAATCCGGCGAACTATTACGTCTCATTTGTGCCCGTGCACATAGACCTGCCGTTCATTCTCGTGGCGACTTTAATAGCCTATGCAGTTATAATGCTGATTTTGCTTCTTCCAACGCTCTACATTTCCAGAATCGATCCTGCTTCCACCGTCAGGAGTCTATAAACTAGCACTTAAGCACCTGAATATCTTCAATGCTCATGCCGGTAAGAGATGCGATTGTCTCAATCCCAAGATGATCGGATTTCCGGCAATTTTGAAGAATCTGAAAGAATTTCCGGAAGATAATCTGGAAGGTCTGCTGAAGACTTGCAGACCTTCCTTGATTTTGCCGGAAAACCCTGGATAGTCTGCTAAATATTTGCAGACCTTCCAGGGTTTAGAAGTGGAAGTATTATATCTTATAAGATAGCGGGGGATTGGGCTTTTTTAAATGTCATTTTGCTTCTTTCAGAAGGAACAACCTGATAGGTTGCGCGGACTTTGTGCTCAGGTTCAATCTCGACGCAGTTCTTTTTTGCATCGATACTCTTTGTGCCCTTTGCGAACTTCTTAAGGTTCTTGCTTGCAGAGGCTGCAGCGACTGCTTCATCCGGTGTCGGATAGATATCCGGATCTGCAAGAAGGATAGAGCGATACCCGGCAACTGTTGTGTACAGTTTATCTTCCTCTCCTTCTTCTTCAGCAAGCTGATATACATTGAACAAAATGCCGTCAAAGTTTATACCATAGTCGTTGCTATATTGTGGATAACCAACGAGTGCAATCAAACCTTCAGCAACATAAGCTCCGATAAGCGCGTAATTCAAGCTATAGAACGAATCTACGTTTGAAGCATAGAATTCAGGAATAAATCCAAGTCCGGCTAATTGCGGGATGGCAGACTCTTGATAGTCAGCTTTGTGAGAGTAGATTAATCCATTATATAAATCGAATACCACTGAATCGTCGTACTGATAGTATCCGCCTACGCCTAATCCGGGAAGTGAGTAGTAATCCTGACCCAAATCAGTGAATTGAGTGGAAAGTTGATACTCAACTTCGCTACCCCAGCCTTCCTTACCAAGAGCGATTGCGTAGACATCATATGTTTTATCTGTCAGCGCTTCAGCACTCAGCGGACCGACAAAATCAGCGGCTGAGTAGTCATCAATTGTGAGAGGATCCGGTTCGCCGACAAGGAAAGTCTCGTAGGCAATGAATTCAGGCTGGGCTTCGCCTTCAGCAAATGGAACCACAACTACAGTGTAGAAGGAGTTTGGTTCGAGAGCTATGCGGGCCTCGCCACTGGCCTTGAGTTCAATAACTACCGGCCCGGCAGGCTCTTCACCTTCTTCTGATGCCCCGCCTTCTTCTGTTTCCTCATCACCTGAAGGAATGATTATATCAATACCTGGTTGAGGATTCTTGCCCGGAACAAGAGCAACCTTTGCGGTTTCGACGTCCTTGCCAACAAAGTTGACATCAAACATGGCGAAGAGAGTGCCATCAAGTTTGGAGTAAAGTCCAGTATACTCAACAGAAAGAGTGTAATCACCAAGAATGGCACCAGGAAGAGCGATACGGAATTTTCCGGCTTGATCGGCATAATACAAACCATCATCATCCCCATAAATCATCTTCCCTTTAGGCATGGTGATTATTTTATCTTTAAGCCATCCGGTGTTTCCGGCCGTTTTTTGATCTTCAACAGTACTTCCATTTGCAATTGCATATCCGGCCAAGCTGCCTATACTCATCGATCCATATCCCCAGTCAAGAGAGTATGTAGTAATAGGAATCCAAACGGCATCAGGATTTTCAGCGTGAACGTAGAAAAAGTTTTCCGCTTCTTTCGCAGGATCATATTTGGCGTCAGGATTATTGGCGTTATATGGAAACTTGTCACCATAGGGGCTCTCTAATTTGTAGTAACCCTCATCGCTCATCCAAATATCCAGTTCATACTCAACTGCATCCATTTGATACATCGGGGCTACCATACTTTCGCGGAATTTCGCTTTTCCCTTGAGTTTAACCCATTCCTTTGGGGCTTCGGGACCAACAAAAACGATGCTCAGTCCATTTCCTCCGTAAGGTGTCGCACCCGCGGAAATTGCTATGTCAAGCCCGTATTTTTTAGACGGTTCAAACTTAGATGGATCCACAGGAATAACGATGTCGGCAGTTTCTGCTTCAGCATCAAAAACAACTTCAATTTCCCCAATGCCTTCAGAATAAATGAGTTTTGTCGTATCAGTGATAGCAACTGTAGCAGTAACTGCCTCACTGGTGTTTCGACGATTAAGTTTGACAGTAATATCTTCCGACTCATCAGTCAAGGGAAAAGACTTAATCGTATTGGGATCGAAGAAGAATAATGGAGAGCTGGTATCTTCCGGCTCCGCCGGGACGTAGATGCCCTCCTTTACGGAGCAGGAATAAATCGCAGCACCGACAGTGAGGAAACTTACAATAAATATAATATATTTTTTCATAATCTTCGATTGTTAAATTATGCATCTTCGTCTTCAACTGCTTTAGGAGAAGGAGCGGCAGGGTTGTTGTCAGCGTCGCTGAGCTTCTTGTTTGCGTTGATTTCAGTTTCAGGAATACGGTAAAGAAGAATGTCTGAACCCGCAGGAATATTAAATACTGCAGTTTTAGGGAATCCTGCACCACGGCGGTCAACATCTTTATTAAGACGCATGATATCGAACCATGAAATACCTTCACCCCAGAATTCTATCCTTCTCTGACGGTATACCTCTTCTGCAATCTCATCACCGTCGGTTGAATCGAAAGCATATTCCGTATCACGGTATGTCTTAACAAAACCGGTGAGGGTTTCAAGGGCTGTCGCAGGATTGGTGTGTGCTTCGGCCTCAGCCTTAATCAGATAAAGTTCCTCAACACGGATAAGAGGGAGATCGTTAGCATTAACGGTTGTGCTGGCTTCATCCCTATAGGGAGCGAACTTGACTTGAGTGTATGGTTCATTACCAAAATGGCTATCCATAACTTTGGCAAAATCCGCATTAAGAATATCAGAATGGCCTTCGGCATCCAACCACCATCCGTGTCGTGCATCAGAGATGGAAATCAAGCCGAACAGCTTCTTTGATATCAGGCGTCCACCTGAATACCAACCGTAACCGTAACTGAGGGATCCCATGTGGGAAGGAAAGTTGCAGATAGCAGACTCGACAACATCATCCTTCTCATCAATGACATCTGCCCAAAGATAGGATGTCTCGTTAGCTGAATCCCAAAATAGCGGTCCTGATTTGAGTGTTGCAATCGAATATGGGGCAAGCTTCTCTTTTTCAGCAAGAGCAAGAGCCTTGGCGGCATCTTCAGCTGCAGCTGTCCAGTTCTCGGTTGTCAGATTGAATCGGGCACGGAGAGCGTATGCGACAGCACTGTTGACATACCTTTTATCGATACGTTTATCGCCAGCAGCTTCTGCTTTTTCAAGAAAAGCAATAGCGTTGTCGATATCGGAGAAAATCTGCTCATAAACTTCTTTAACAGTGCTTCTGCCAATACCATCGTTAGCAGCCTCGAGAGCATTCTCGTCTGTTATAAGAGGAACGCATGGTGCATCCTGATGATCTGCATAATTAAACTGGAAAAGTTGAGCGAGTACCCAGTAGTCAAAAGCACGAACAGCGTATGCCTGTCCGATTAGTGACTGTACAGATACGAGAGGAGAATCCTTATCGTAGCTTTCAAGAAGTCCATTTGCTATCTTTAACTGCTTGTACATCCACATCCATATCATGTAAACCTCGTCACTGGAATAGTTGCGGCTTGAATACGTTACGGAAGCAGCAAACCAGTTATAACCAGAAGTGGAAGAAACCATATCGTAACCATTGCCGTCCAAAAGGAGCATGAGTCCGCCATAACCGATATCGTTATGGTTACCGGAAATAGCACTCTGATATTCGTGGAACTGGAAATAGAGAGAATTGACGCCGGCGGTGGCTTTGGCGGGATCACGCTGGAGGACAGTCTCTTTCTGTTTAGTGGTGATAGTCGCACCGGAAGGTTCTGTCTCCAAAAAGTCGGAGCAACTGCTAAATACTAAAGCGGTCGCAAGGAGTGAAATGATATATCTTGTTTTCATATCTCTCGGCGTTTTAGAAAGTTATATTAAGACCTCCTGATACGGTGCGGATAGGCGTGTATCTGGCTGTTGTTGAAGAAACATAGCTTTGGCGAGGGTCCAGGCCCTTGCGTGCAGATATAAGAGCTACATTGTCAGCTGTCACATAAATGCGGACCTTTGACAAGCCAATCTTAGAAATCCATTTCTCAGGAAGAGAATATCCGAAAGTAATATTATTCAGTGAGAGGTAATTAGAACTGGTCAAGAACCTTGTTGTAGTACCGTTGGAATACCTGTCCTCGCCGTTGATACGAGGAATATCGGTATCGGTATTCTCAGGAGTCCATGCTTTGCGGATATCTATGTGCCAGTTTTGACCCATGTAGTAGTAGTATCCACTGTGCATCAGGCGCTGATAACCGGAGTCAAACATTTTTCCGCCGAGTTGATAGGACAGTGAAATGGATAAGTCAAATCCATACGCAGATACAGAAGTCCCAAAACCGCCGTAAACCTTAGGCATCAGGTTATCGGTGGCAATTTTGTGCTCTGAAGCTACCTGATAATCGGTGGTGGTGACGCGACTACCATCTTTGTCAGTTGTATAGAATAAAGGTGCGCCGGTCGCTTTGTCAACACCAGCCCATTCAACAAGGTAGAGTCTGTACATTGAGTAGCCTTCCTCAAGTATGGAGGTGCCGTCAATCATGCGATGACGTCCGTCTTCTACGGGAAGGTCGGGTGAAAGGCTGATAATCTTGTTATTGATGTTTGTGAAGTTGAAGAAAGCAGACCAAACAACGTTGTTGGTGCGGATTATATCTCCTTTAAGTTCTAATTCGAGACCGTAGTTCTTCATTGAACCAATATTCATCGGAAGAGACGAATAACCACTCACAAGAGGGGTCGGTTTGTAGTAGAGCATATTGTTAGACTGACGTCCGAAATACTCGATGGAACCTGAGAGACGGTCTTCAAATAAGGAGAAGTCTAAACCAACATTGTAAGAGATTGATTTTTCCCATGTGAGGTCAGGATTACCCTTGAATGAAAGAACGCCGTCGGAGAAGAATCCGTTGGAACCGGAGAGTGAATACTGGTCGAGGTAAGCATAGTTATTTCCGATCGCGTCATTGCCCTGCTGGCCGAAAGAGGCCTTAAGTTTGAGAAGGTTGACCCAGTTAACACTGTCCATGAAACCTTCGGATGAGATCACCCACGCGGCAGATCCGTTGAGGAAGGCGCCCCAGCGGTTCTTGGGAGCGAATCTTGATGACGCATCCTCGCGGAAGCCGAAGCTCACCAGATACTTGTCGGCGAAACTATAGTTGGCCCTTGCAATGATTCCCAAAGTCGCGTATTTAGAAGCGCTGCCATAACCGTTCTTCTGGTCAATTGCATTGCTGATATAGTATGACTGGGGGTCATAGAGATTTTGGCCCTGCGCACTCAGATTGGTGACTTTTAGCTGATAAGCATCAACACCGGCTGTAAAATCGAACTTGTGGATATTCTTGATAGCGAATTCGTAGTTTGCTATAAGCTGAAAGTCTAGGCCGCGGGTACGGGCAGAACTCTGGTATGCGGTTCCACCATATTCTGCACTTTGGCCTATGTAAGCATTGCCGAGGTAGTTGTGACGGGTAAATTCAATGTCCATAGATGCATTGGCGTTGAGTGTGAAGCCCTTGAATGGCTTTAACTCCGCGAAAGCAGAAAGTGCGAAAATATCCTTGCAGTATTCTTCCTTATTCCAGATGAGATCACCGACAGGATTGGCGATTTGCATGAATGTACGTTTTGAGGGAGATATTTTTCCGTCGCCGTAATCATAGACTTTTCGACCATTGTTCATCATAATATTTCCCTCTGCATCTCGGACATATACAGGATATACCGGAGCGACAAAGTTTGCTATATAAAAAGCATTTACAGAAGACGTTGTGTTAGTCTGCTCGTCAGGATACTGGCTAAATGAGGAGCTATACGCAATGTTCCCGCCAATTTTGAGCCAATTCTTAACCTTATAGTCGGCCTTCAAACGGGCAGTCTCTCTGCGGAATCCTGAGTTAGAGATAACACCCTTGTCATCAAGGAAGCCGGCAGAAGCATAGAAACTGTAACGGTCGTTACCTGCCGTGGCGGAGACATTATATTCTTGACGAATTTTGTCCGCGAAGGTCTCCTTTGTCCAGTCATCGGGAGTGTAGTAGAAATTCCCATCACTGTAACCAAGGGTAGCTTTAGGGTTAATCTTACCATTTGCGCCAACGAGGTACTCGCCCTTTGGAACGGTAAAAATGGTGTAACCATAACCATAATCCCCACCGTTAAGGGCATATTTACTTGAAATACCTCCGTAGCTAACACCGTTGACCATTGCGGCAGCGGTGGCAGGGGAAGTACCGGCAGAAATAAGTTGATTATAAATCGCCAGGTAAGCAAGTTCTGTGTACTCGAAAGGAGAACTGAGTACGTCATAGTTCGTGACAGCTCGGCTATTGACACCAACACGTGCATCAATGTTGATTACCGCATGGCCGGCTTTACCTTTCTTGGTAGTAATGGTTACAACACCGTTCGCGCCACGGGCACCATAGAGAGAGGTGGTAGCAGCATCTTTGGCAACCGTAATGGATTCGATGTCTTGAGCGTTGATGGAGGAAATGTCACCGTCGAAAGGGCGTCCATCCACAACGTATAGCGGGTTGGCATCGGCATTGATGGAACCCACACCACGTACTCGGATAGTTGAACCCACGCCCGGCTGTCCGTTGTTACTGAGCACCTGAACACCTGCCATAGTTCCGGCCAGAGCATTGGTAACATTGGAGACCTGACGTTTTTCGATGGTCTCGGAATCCATCGAGCTCACTGAACCCGTGAACGTGCCTTTGGTGGAAGTACCATAGGCGGTAATAACGACCTCTTTCAAGAGTTTGGAGTCGGGTTCGAGGCTGATTAGGATGTCCGCCCCGGCATCCACTTCCTGAGATTTCATTCCAATGAATGACACCAGAAGTTTTGCTCCGGAAGGAACATTGTTGAGGGTAAACGAACCGTCAACGTCTGAAACCGTTCCCTTGAGGTCTGTACCCTGAACTGTAATGACTGCTCCGGCAACGGGCTCTCCGTCATCTGATGAACGAATCACGCCATGCACACGATTCTGTGCAAATGCGCTTATCGCCACTGCCAGAAAGCAGGTCAGGGTTAGCAAGATTTTTCTTGTCATAACAAAACGATTAGTTAAGTTTAAAATAAATACACTACCAACCGGATTAAGAAAACGTCCGTTTTCTTGTTACACATTGATAATGTCATTGATGAACCTCCTTACTGTTTGTCTGGACACCTTTAATTTTCGCGCTGCTTCGGAAATCGTCACGCCCGCCTCTATCATTTCTTTCAATTGCTGCCTTTTTGAGTAGAGCTTGTAGCACCGAGGAGATGATTTATGACCGGCGGGGCGTCCTAGTATAACGCCTTCCGCACGCTTGCGTTGAAGTGCTTCTTTTGTTCTTTGGCTGATCAGATTTCGCTCTATTTCTGCAGACAACCCGAATGCAAAGGCAAGAACCTTGCTTTGGATATCGTCGCCAAGACGATAGCCATCCTTTATAGTCCAAACCTTACAACCGCGTGACATACAGAAACTTAATACCTCCATAATCATAAAAAGGCTTCGTCCCAATCGCGAAAGTTCTGTGCAAATCATAATGTCTCCTCTATGCAATTGCTGCAGAAGTCTTCCAAGACGGCGTTGCTTGTAGTTTTTTAGTCCACTGGTTGTTTCTTCAATCCAGAAATCGATTCTCAAGCCATTTGAAATACAGAATTGATTTATCTCAAATCTTTGATTATCAAGGGTCTGTTTATCGCTGCTGACCCGCATGTAGCCATAAATCATAGCAAGTTTGGTTTAAAAGTTTTAAGTTAAGATATGTTATTAAATAAGGGAAATAACTGTCGATTTGAAAGTGAAATTTAGGGAATTTTATCTGTTTTTTTAGAAAAATACGGCTAATTCTCGCATTCAGACGCAATTAGGGCTGAAATTACAATTTGTAATTCTAATTTTTTTTTTCCAACTTTGCGCGTAAATCCGGTTTGAAAAAACGGACGTTTGATCCGACCGGGTTGTGTAGTGTATTTATTATTAACTAATCGTTTTGTTATGACAAGAAAACTACTGCTTGTTCTGACCTGTACGATAATGGGGATGGGCATTGCCCTCGCACAGTCCCGCGTGAGCGGTACCGTTGTGTCCTCAGAAGACGGTGAACCGGTTGCCGGTGCCATCGTTACCGTGCAGGGAACAGACCTGAAAGGAACTGTCACGGACGCTGAAGGACGCTTCTCCATCGACAAGGTCGCGTCCGGTGCCACCCTCCAGATTTCTTTCATCGGTATGAAAACGAAAGAAGTTGCAGCGGGAGCCAATCTGGATATTGTGCTCGAGCCCGATAGCAAACTTCTGAAGGAAGTCGTCATCACGGCCTACGGTACCTCCACAAAGGGAACGTTCACAGGCTCCGTGAGTTCGATGGATGCCGAGACCATTGAAAAACGTCAGGTCTCCAATGTCACCAACGCCCTCTCCGGTACTATGGCCGGTGTCCAGGTACTCAATTCCAACGGACAGCCGGGCGTAGGTTCCACAGTCCGCATCCGCGGTGTGGGTTCCATCAACGCCGGTTCCGCCCCTCTGTACATCGTGGACGGTATGCCTTTCGACGGTGACATTTCCTCAATCAATTCGCAGGACATCGAGTCCATTACGGTTGCAAAGGATGCTGCCACCACCTCTCTCTACGGTGCGCGCGGTGCCAACGGTATCGTCATCATCCAGACCAAGAAAGGTAAGGCCGGAAGGGCTGTCGTGAATATCGACGCCCGCGTCGGTGTGAACAGCCGTGCAATCAAGAACTACGACGTCCTCTCCTCGCCGGACGAGTACACCGAGCTCGCTTACAAGGCAATCTACAACCAGCTGCTTGCGACCTACGACCCTGCGACCGCGCAGGCTTATGCCAATGGTCCCATCTACGGCGGTATTGCTTCCAGCAGCGATATCGGCATCACAGGTATTTCCGCAGGTTACGGTTATCCTATTTACACCGTTCCCCAGGGTCAGTATCTGATTGGTACCGACGGTCGCCTGAATCCCCACGCGACCCTCGGCTACAGCGACGGAACGTACTATTACACTCCCGACGACTGGGCCAAGTACACCTTCAAGGATCAGATCCGCCAGGAATACAACGCCAGCGTCTCCGCGGGCGGCGACCGCTACAGCATCTACGCTTCCGCGGGCTACCTGGACGACAAGGGTGTCATCCGCAATTCCGGGTTCAACCGTACCAGCGCCCGTTTGAAAGCTGACTATAAGGTAAAGGACTGGCTCAAGATCGGCGGTAACGTCGCTTATTCATTCTCATACAGCCAGTATCCGGACGAGCAGACCAATACCACCTCTTCCGGCAACGCCTTCTTTGTCGCGAACTTCATCGCTCCCGTCTATCCGATTTTCGTGCGCGACACCAAAGGCAATATCGTTACCTCCAACGGCCGTCAGGTCTATGACTATGGTGACGGCGTTTCCGCCGGAAACTCCCGTGCCTTCATGTCCATCGCGAACCCTGCCGGTGACCTTATATATAATAAGGAAGAATACTGCATGGATATCTTCTCGCTGGGCGCCTTCGTCGAGTTGAAACCCTTCAAGGGCTTCACCCTCACCGGGAACTTCGGCATGGACCTGGATTTCACCCGCTACAACAACCTCGGCAACGCATATTTCGGACAGAGTGCGAGCTACGGCGGTACTGCCTACCAGGCATCCTCCCGTACCCGCGGATTCGACTATCAGGTCATAGCCAACTACGAGGTCGCCATCAAGGCTCTCCACAAACTGGACTTCACCCTCGGTATCGACAACTACGAGTACAAGTATGCGACCATCAGCGCACAGGGGCAGAACCTGTACAATCCCGAGTCCTTCTATGTCTCGAACTCCATCGACCAGAAGAACGGCTACGGCAGCGCCACCACATACAAGACCTTCGGCGCCTTCTTCAGGGCCAACTACAGCTATGCTGACAAATATCTCGTGAGTCTTGGTTTCCGCGAGGACGGTTCTTCCCGCTTCGCTCCCAAGAAGCGCTGGGGTTCCTTCCTTTCCGGTTCCGCGGCATGGGTAATCTCCTCCGAGGGCTTCATGGACGGCGTGGACTGGGTCAACCTCCTGAAACTCAAGGCTTCCTACGGACAGCAGGGTAATGACGACATCGGCAACTACTACGCCTACCTGGACCAGTATTCAGTTTCCGGTGCCAACGGCCTCTTCTCCGACAGCGTTCTTGCCTACAAGGGTAATCCCGACCTGACCTGGGAAAAATCCATTTCCTACAACATCGGTCTCGACTTCTCTCTCTTCGACGACCGTCTGAGCGGTTCCATCGAATACTTCGGCCGTCAGTCCAACGACATGCTTTACTACAAGCCCACTCCTCTGGTGAGCGGTTACTCATCCATCCCCATGAACGTCGGTTCCATGAAGAACTACGGCGTAGAGCTCGAACTCAAGGGAGACATGGTCCGCACCCAGGACATCGTCTGGTCTGCGTATCTGAACCTCACCAACGTCAACAACAAGATCGTCAAGCTCCACGAGGACCTCGGCGGCAAGTGGATCAACGGCGCCTTCATCTATGAAGAGGGCCAGTCCCGCTACCGTATGTACATAGTCGAATGGGCTGGCGTCGACAAGGAGACAGGTGCACCTCTCTTCTACACGGTCAAGGATGGCGAGAGGGTGACCACCACCAACTACCAGAATGCATCCGAGAACGGCCTTATAGCGACCGACAACCTGATGCCCAAGGTCTATGGCGGTTTCGGTACCTCTCTCCAGGCTTTCGGCTTCGACCTCTCCGTATCGCTTTCCTACCAGCTTGGCGGAAAGATCTACGACAGCGGTTATGCCCGCCTGATGCACAGCGGTTACAAATCCTACATGGGTAACAACTGGCACAAGGATATCCGCAAGGCATGGACTCCCGAGAACACCGACACGGATGTTCCCCGTCTGAATGCTGCCGACCAGTATTCAAACTACACTTCCACAAGGTTCCTGACCAGCTCCAACTATCTCTCGCTGGACAACATCACCTTCGGTTACTCCCTTCCCCAGAAGTGGCTGTCAAAGGCGCACATCTCCAAGATCCGTATCTATGCGACCGCGGACAATGTCGCCCTTCTCTCCGCCCGCAAGGGCCTCGACCCCCGTCAGAGCTTCACCTCTGCGACTACGGCTCTCTATACGCCGATCCGTACCATCTCCGGTGGTCTTAACATAACCTTCTAATATGCAGCGCGATATGAAAACAAGATTTATCACAGTTTCCATTCTTGCCGGAGCTCTCTGCCTCTGGAGCTGCTCTGACATGCTTGAGACCGAGCCCAATGGCTCGACCATCACTGCTTCGCAGAAAGAGAAGACACTTAAGAATGACCCTTCCAAGTCATCTGCAGGCGTCAACTCCCTCTACGCACAGTTCAATGAGGTCTTCGGTGTCGTTTCGGGCGACCGCCACAACGATATCGGTTTCCCTGCGAACATAATTTTCATGGACGCCAACGGCGAGGACCTCGTTTCCGCCGGTAACGGATACAACTGGTTCAACTCCTCGGTGGATTTCTCTTCGAGAGACTATCAGGACGAAGCCGCAATCCTTGTCTGGTCCAACCTTTACAAGATAATCGCCAACTGCAACAACATCCTTGCCGTTGCAGACCGCGAAACCTCGAATCCCGATGCCCTTTCCGCTAACGGACAGGCTCTCGCCCTCCGTGCATTCGCGTACTGGGAACTGGCCCAGTTGTATGCCTTCCACATCAAGGGACATGAGACTGACGCCTGCGTTCCGCTCGTGCTTGAGTCCAATAAGGACGAACTTGCCCTTATGGGTATCGAAAGGAGCACCGTCGCCAAAGTCTATGAGCAGATTACTGAAGACATCGACGAAGCCATCGTGGCCCTGGATAAGGCTGCTGCCGAAAAGGTAAAGCGTGGTGACAAACGTTATATCAACAACACAGTCGCCTACGGTCTCCGTGCTCGTATCAACCTTACGTTGGAGAACTGGTCTGCTGCCGCGTCCGATGCCGCCAAGGCAATCGAACTTGCCGAAGCTGAAGGTATCAGGCCTTATTCCATCAAGGAACTTGCCGATCCGTCAAGCTTCATCCTCATGGATTCAAGTGAGCCTTCTTACGTCTGGGCTGACATAATCGCCGAAACCGACGACGTGGTCGAGACCGGTATCTGCAACTTCTCCTCCCACATGGGTTCCATGAACTATGGCTACGCCTCCTACGCCGAGGGTCGTGCAATCAGCAAGAAACTGTTTGCCACTATCGCCGACAACGACGTCCGCAAGGGCTGGTGGCTGGATGAGAGCGGTCTTTCCGCCAATATCTCCGCCGAGGCCAACGCCTACATGGCAGACAACTATTCCAACCTTGCCCGCCTCCAGGTCAAGTACGGCCCCTACAAGGGTGAACTCGGTACTTCCACCAATGCCTGCGACGTCCCGCTCATGCGCGTGGAGGAACTCTATCTCATCAAGGCGGAAGCTCTTGGCCGCGACAACACCTCCGCAGGTGTTAGTGCTCTCAATGATTTCGTTTCCACCTACCGTCAGCCGGGTTACTCCTTCGCTGCTTCCAGCGCCGACGCTTTTGTCGACGAGGTTTTCCGCCAGAGGAGAATCGAACTCTGGGGAGAGGGCCTGAACTGGTTTGATATTATGCGTCTGAACAAGGGTATCGACCGCCGCGGCTGCGGATTCGAAGCTACCGCTGTATTCAATATTCCCGCCGGGGCCCAGATTCTGCTCTGGAGAATTCCCAAGGCTGAAATTGAATCCAACCCGAAGATCTCCGAATCCGACAACAACCCTTCGGCTGATAAACCGGAACCTGTCAAGGATATTTAATCATTAACGGGCTAAGATTATGAAAACATTCAAATATTTAGTTTATACCCTTGCCGCGGCCTTGACCGTCGCGTCCTGCGCCAAGGAAAAGGAGAACGAGTACCAGGCTGTTCCGGCCCCGAAAGGGGACGAGGTTATTTTCGCTCCCATCTCCGAACTTGAGAACTTCGACAAGGTTACGGGTGTCGTCAGCCTTACCGGCAATGAAGACGGCTACTTCAATGTCTTTCTCAAGAGAGAGAAGGCGGAGAAGATGTCCCTTGTGCAGGTCGAGTCCTCCGCAGATGAAATCTTTACCGTGCCCTCTTCCGCCATCTTCGAGAAAGGCGAGAAACAGACTGCAATAAAGATTGAATTCGACCCCGAGGAAATCGAGTCTCAGAAAGCCTACGACTTCACCCTCACCATCAGCGGAGCACCTGTCTCCAAATATGCTGTCTCCACTATCAACTTCCAGGCCGGCGACGTCCTTCCCCTGGAATGGCACAAGTGGAAGAAGGGTCACATGACGGAAGGTTTCTGGGGTGAAGAAGAGGATGAGGATATGTACTATGCGGTTGTGGACGCCGACAAGGATTCCAAAGAACTTTTTGCAAGTTTTGCCGGTGAAAGCGATCCTATCACAGCTTTCCAGAAGGAATGGAAACCTGGCGACAACAGTTATCTCGACCTCTACTGCTATATTGAGAACTGCTTCGACACTATGGGCGATGCCGATCCCACGAATTACTATTTTACCTGGCATCTGAAAGACAACTCCATTTCTATTGCGCCGCAGTACATGGGTTGGACTAATTCTTCTGGAGTTCCTGTCTATTTCCTCGATGCGGCTCATTATCCTATGACTGCGGCAGGATGGGATGAAGCTCGGGCTATAGCCTGGGCAAAGAGCAACGGCTTAGCTCTTCCTTATTATGATGGAAACGGCGGATTCTATCTCGCAGACTGGTACATGACAAATATCGCCACCGGCAACGGTTATCAATTTGGTGGCAATCCCGATGTCTTCATTGCCGAAGGCTTCGTCCGCACCGTGGATTACAACCCTTCCAAAGAGGTCTATTCTTACAAAGACTTCATGTCCGGTTCCGTTGAATCCATCGGCCTTGGCCGCAGCTGGGAAGATCAACCGCTTCAGATTAATGAATATGCTGCTTCGAGCGATGACAAGGCCCTCTACTATCTTCCCGACTACTTCGGTGAGGACCTGGGCCTTGCTTTCACCGGACCCCTGCAGGGCAACCTCAAGGACGGTCTTCCTATCCAGGGCGTAGCCAACGAGCAGCCCACCGGCATGGAGTATGGCGGAAAGCCCCTCTTTGCTGTGGTTACCGGCGGCAAGATCACCGTTGAAGACGGTAATTACGTATTCACCATCAAAGTCCAGTACGAGACCATGGCCCCGAGCGAGGACGATCCCGAAAAGCTTGTTGTCTTTGGCACCCTTCCCGAGGTCGAGGAAATCTTCACTTCCAGCTATGTCGCCGAGTACTATTCGGACTACCAGATTGAGCCTGTAAAGAGCAAGAGGGATTTGTTCGGTGTTTACAAAGCAACAGCTACTTCTTTCTTAAACGGTCCTCTCGATCTTGAACTTACCATCACTGAAGGTTACTGGAACGAAGACCGTACCGAGCAGTATGTAAATATCTCCGGCCTTACCGGGGGCAATCTTCCGATTGACGATACCGTTTACGCTCTTTATGAGGACGGATTTATTGTACTTGAGGCCCAGACCTTCTTCGGCCCGTATATGGCTGGTGCTTACTACTGCCTGGTGGATCCTCTGGCATCTGCTGATTTGGCGACAAGTACCAACCTTATCGGCGGTATCTACACCGACCCTGACACCAAGGCCCAGAAGCTGGTCTTTGTGGGCGACGGCTCCTTTACCGATGGTTTCTATTTCTACCCGTATTCTCCATCTTCCGGTCCTGCAGGGACTTTCGACTTCGTGTTTGATGTCTTTGCGGACTATACCGGTCACGAAGTTATCGAGGAGGAGGTTGATGAGCCCGCTGCGGCTCCCGCCAAGCTCTCCCTTCCCAAGAACAGCAAGCCTGCCGTTTCTTTCGACGGCAATATGCTCCGCAATCTTGGAAAGAAGAGCCACAAGGCCGTCCCTTCCCGTTCCTTCGCGCTTACTTTCCCTGAAAGAGGTTCAAGGAATCTGGAACCTAAATCTTTTGTAAGTATCCGTTAAACCCTGAATCTTCCAAGTTATGAAAAAGTATATTTATTATCTTATGGCCTTTGCCGCGCTGGCAGCAGTTTCCTGCCAGCCGGAGAAGAAGCAGGCTGAGGAGGAAGAGATTGAAGGTTCTGTGGAATTTTCGGTCAACCCCACCTGCGTGGTTCCCGCCGATGGTGCCGAGGCTGTCGAACTGAGCGTAATCTCCAATGTTCCCTTCGAACCGATTATTGAAGAGGGCGCCGATTGGCTTCGCCTCGTGGAAGATGGAAAGGCTGAGACTGCAGCATCTTCTTTCATCATTTCCGTTGATCCCCAGCCCGATGCTGACAGTCCTTCCCGTTCTGCGGTAATTACCTTCAAAAATACTGAGTCCCTTGAAGTCATATCGACCAAGATGTCTGTGCTGACTGTTATCCAGACGGATGCCAAGGGCCTTTCGATATCCATTACCCAGCCCGGTGCCGTCAGCTTCGAGGGTGCATTCCTTGATGATGATGATGCACTTGAAGTAAAGTACAAGTCCAATATTCCGATTGCTCCTTATTTCCCTCCTCTCAAAGAGGGTGCTTCAGCAAAGGAATTTGCTGAGTACGAGGCTGCTTACGGCTGGATTGAGTGGGATGAAGAGGATAGTTCCTACGATGCGGCTAAAGGTGAGGGCGTTTTCGTTTTCGAAATCGACTCCAATGATACTTCCAAGGAACGTTCTGCGACTCTCGGAATCATCCGTCTGGACAAGGAATTCGCCAAGGAAGAGGATGCCATCGTCGAAGGCAAGAGCATAGTCATCTCCCAGGAAGCCAAAATCGGCCAGATGATTTTGTCTATTGAAGATGGAGCTGTCCTCAGTGCCCTGGATATTCTTCCTCCTGCAGGCGGTGATGCATCGTTCGACTATTATGCAACCTGCCCTGTGGAGCCTTACTTCGCGGAAGGCGGCGAACTTGAGTATGAAATCATTGCCGGTGCTCCCCTCAACACTATTAAATTCAAGGTCCCTGCAAACTCCTCTGAGGAAGCTGTCGCTTACCTTATATATTTCAAGGATGCAAGCGAGCCTGAGAAGGAAGAAGGCGACGAGCCCAAGTCCGCGAGGGCCAAAAAAGAGGTCGTCCTTCTCAGGGATATTTACACCGGAGAGTTGATTTCCGCGAATATCCTTGTCCAGGCAGGTCTCATCGGTTTTGAACTGGCGGAGAAAGATCCCTTCGATCTTGAGTTCGGAAATTCAATAGCCCTGACGCCCGTATTCAATCCCGAGGGAGCCGGCGACGGCCGTGTGATTGAATGGACTTCATCCGATCCCGAAGTTCTCTCCGTGGAGGACGGTATGGTGACCGCAGTCGGTGTCGGCACCGCCACAATCACCGCCGAGGTCGAAGACTTCTCTGCAAGCGTTGAAATCACCGTTCCTTGGGCTGTTGCGCTTGATCAGGATGAACTTGAACTAATCGTTGGTAAGAGCGCTACCCTTGTGGCAAGCTTCCTTCCTGAGGAACTTGCAGATGTCAAGACTATTGAGTGGTCTTCATCAGATGAGTCAGTAGCTACTGTTGTTGACGGTGTCGTTACTGCTGTCGCAGAAGGTGATGCTGTCATCTATGCAACGTCTGGTGATAAGTCTGCCAAATGCGCAGTCAGTGTCTTCCAGTACATCGCATTGTACGCGAATGACCTGAATGAGAGTCTTGAGGGTTGGTTAATCTTTGATGAAGATGATGACGGAAATACATGGGGATGGTATTATCTGACCGATCAGATTGCGGATCCTGTACTTAAGAGCTTCTCTTGGTCCAGCGGTGCACTGAATCCTGACAACTGGGCGTTATCTCCAGCAGTTGAACTTATGGAAGATTCCAATTATCTCACTCTTGATATCATAGACAGCGGATACAAGGATAACATGGCAATATATGTTGCAGATGCAGAGGCAGTCGAAGCAAATGAAACTGATCCGTTGTCAGAGTTTAAGGATGTCCTGATTGATCAGGCTTTTGATGGATGGGATACTTATACCTTCCCGATTCCTGAGAAGTTCAACGGCAAGTCTGTAATGTTTGCTTTCCGCCACTATAATTGCACTGATCTCTACTGGATTGCTATTAATGATATTCTTGTTTCCTATGGTAATCCTTACCCTGATGTGGCACCAGCTCCTGCAAAGCGCAATATTTCCTTTGCGTCAAGCCGTGAGGCCAGGGTTATTGAATCAGTTATAGCGAAATAGTTTATCACATCTTTCTAATCGACCGGTCCGTTTTTTGCGGACCGGTCTTTTTTGTATAACTTTGCAGCATGATGAAACGACTCATTACAATCCTTGTGGTGCTGCTGCCGCTCGTGGCCTCGGCGCAGGGAAAGATTACCACGAAAAAATACCGTATCGCAGATTTCCGGGATAAAGTCACCAAAGTCGTGCTTACCGGAAATGAAGTTATGGACAGTGCCCTGAAGCAGGAAATCATTACCCGCTGGAGCGCATCTCCCTATGAGTTCGCCACTGCTGCTGAGTTCGAGGCCCTGAAAAGCAGCGACGCTTTTTACTTCCTTCTCATCACCAACAGTTTCGACAAGGACGAGAACAACCGCGGAATAGAATTCCTCTCGCTTGTGAAAGGCGGTCCCGAGGCCGCAAAAGGCCTGGAGGCAATGACCGATGTGGCCACCATTCCGCTGCGCCCTGACGGAATTTCCTCCGGGAGGGAATTTGTCTATCTGCCCGCGCTGATAGACATACTGCAGGCCTTCGCATCCGCCGCGATGGACACGGATTTCAAGGGCTATGCAGGGCTCGGCGTATTCAATGTCAATTTCCGCCGCAGCGGCGCAACCAAACGTATCTATATTTCCGAGGACGACCTGTCGGAAAAAGTTGACCAGCAGATACTGGAGAAGTATCTGGACGAGGATATGCTGATTTGCGATGAAGACGACGCCGACGCTGTCTTCATGGACGGGGAACTCAATACCCTCGTGAGCTACGTGGTGTCGCCGGAGAGTCCTGCGCCAGGGAAGTTCTTCTATGTCATGCTGATCTCTTCTGACACCCACGAACTCTATTACTACAAGAAGTACAAGATTTCCAGGAAGGCGGCTCCCGGCTTCCTTGAATCTGATTTCA
Source organism: Bacteroidales bacterium (assembly GCA_017544265.1). Taxonomy (GTDB): domain Bacteria; phylum Bacteroidota; class Bacteroidia; order Bacteroidales; family UBA932; genus Cryptobacteroides. Next base: position 42,511 of record JAFYEM010000023.1, read on the forward strand.
AGATTCTCTCTTCCATAAGATGAAAGAAGGAATTCTGTCTTCCGGGCTACGCTATGCCGTTTTGAGAAGGAGTGGCGCCGCAGCGTTTGCGGCGCTTCATATTAGTTGCGGCACCCGCGACGAGGAGCCTTTCCATGAAGGAATCGCCCATTTCACCGAGCATACCCTCTTCCGGGGAACGAAGCGTCACGGCGCTTCGTACATCGCCTCCTGCCTGGACCGCCTTGGCGGAGAACTCAATGCGTACACGACCAAGGAGGAAATAGTCCTTCACGCTACTGTGCTTAAGGAAGATGTGCGCAGGGCCGCGGCACTGCTGCTGGAACTCGCCCTCGAGCCGTCATTCCCGGAAAATGAAGTGGAAACCGAGAGGGGAGTGGTGATAGACGAGATTATATCCTACCGGGACAATCCTCCGGAGGAGATTTATGACAACTTTGAAGGCCGGCTTTTTCCCGATCACCCGCTCGGAAGGAATATACTTGGCTCTCCGGAGAGCGTTGCAGAGATATCTTCAGAGGAACTGAGGGCTTTTGTCTCCCGGCATTTCACTCCGGAGAATATGGTGCTCACTATAGTTGCGGACCACGATGAAGCTGAACTTGAGAAACTGATTTCCCGCGTGGCAGCATCTCCGCTTTCAGCCCTTCCCGCCTTCATCATCCCTGATTTCGCTGCCCCGAAGCCGCTTGAAGCGTTTTCAAAGGAATGCGAGACGGGAAACAACGAAGTCAATGTGGTGCTTGGCGGCAGGGCTCCTTCGCTCTATGGCGGCGCCCGCAGAGTCGCAGCCGCACTGCTTGCTGCAATTCTCGGCGGTCCCGCGGCGAATTCCCTCCTCGGTAGGGAGCTCCGCGAAAAGCACGGCTGGGTCTATGGTGTCGAGTGCTCCTATACCCAGTACCGCGATTCAGGCGTTATGGCAGTCACTTTCGGCTGCGATGCCCCAAACCTGAAAAAGTGCCTCAGGGCGACAGCAAGGGTAATTTCCGGGATGATGGAAAGGCCTATGTCAGAAGCAGCGCTCAAAGCTGCCCGCCGGCAGGCCCTCGGCCAGATGGCGATTGCTTCCGACAGCGGCGAAGCCCAGTGCCTCTCCATGGGTAAGAGCATGCTTTCCTTCGGCCGCGTCATTACTCCCGCCGAAACCCGCGATGCCGTCTCCGCCATTACCCCCGTCGACATACAGTCCGTCGCCGTGGAAATCTTCTCCGCCCCTTCCCTTCTTATTTACCGTTGAAAGTGTCTCTCCGCTTGCTTCGCCCGGTCGAGATGACAGGTTTGTTTCCCCGGTCGAGATGACAGGGGGGCGGCTGCAGCGGCAGAACGGGGGCTTTATAGTGGGTCGATGCCCCCTTATCTGCCGCTGCTGCCGCCTGCAGTGAAGGCCGTAAGTCTGCTGACGCATGCAGTGAGGGCAGAATAAAGAAACTGAAAAAAAATTTGGTGAATTGAATAAAGAATTGTAGATTTGCAGTCCCAAAGTATTGCGGATGTGGTGAAATGGTAGACACGCTACTTTGAGGGGGTAGTGGGCGATGGCCCGTGAGAGTTCGACTCTCTCCATCCGCACAAAAAAAACCGACTCTCGAGCCGGTTTTTCTGTTGTCATAGACCAGATTAGCTTGCCGGATTCAGTTCGATAGTCCTGCTCACAGCACCAATCTTGTTCTGGATTTCGCCAGAGATATCTTCACCGTAGCCAAGAGTAGCCTTGATGGTAATCTTTCCGGTGCAGCCGGCCTTAGGAGTGAGTTTCAGGAGAGTGTGCAACTTCTCGACATCATATTTTGATGCATCAGGCCCGCTGATTTCCCATTTGAGGCCAGTGTACTGGTCCTTGCTGTCCTTGAAACCGATTCTGATGCCGGTTCCTTTGGTCTTCTCGTCCTCACCGACCACACGGCCGTTCTTCACAGGCTTCTTGCTGCTGTCTATTTCGCTCATGCCGATATAGACAGTCTTGCCGGGAGTGTATCTGTTATCATCCTCGACAGTCCTGAGGTCCACCTGATAAGGAGCGAGGCACCAGCCCTTGATAGTTGTCTTTTCGTTCTTTTCTTCTGCCGTGATATCCTCGTAATTGTTTGCATAGATAGTGATGTCCCTGTAGGTCTGGGAATCTTTGAGTTTGACAGAGAGGCGGACATTGCCCTTGTCGGACTGGTCGATGTCGGAAACGGGTTTGCCGTCCTTGTCAAGATAGTCAAATCTTGCAATACCTTCATTCAATACTTCCTCGCTGAAGTGCCACTCATAGAAACAGGAACCCAGGCGGGTGATTCGGTAAATCTGTCCGTCATACAATTTCTCGGGAATGTTGAAAAGAGGATCCGTAATAAGAGCTTCGAGAACTGCTCCGCAGGAAGTCACGGCGAGCGCGATGGCCGCTCCAATCAGAAATTTTTTCATAGTCTTGAATTATTTGTTGTTAATGATATTCTTTGCATACTGCGCTATATGTGCTGCGTCCAGATTATATTCCTTCATAAGGGCGGAAGGAGTGCCGCTCTGGCCGAAACGGTCTCCGCCGTTGATAAATGCAATCGGCGCAGGATGCGACGCTGCAAGGACTCCGGCAATCGCTTCGCCAAGCCCGCCGGCCATGTTGTGCTCCTCCGCCACGACAGCGCAGCCCGTCTTCTCCACAGACTCGACCACAGCTTCCGCATCCAGAGGCTTGATGCTGGCTATGTCTATTACCTCAGCGCTTATGCCCTCATCTTCAAGCGCCTGGGCAGCCTGAAGCGCCTCCCAGACCAAATGGCCGGTGGCAAAGAGAGTTACGTCCGTGCCCTCGTTCATTATAATCGCCTTGCCGATTTCGAAGGGGGCGTCGGCAGGCGTGAAATTAGGCACGCCCGGGCGTCCGAAGCGAAGATAGACAGGCCCGTTGTATTTCGCGGCAGCGATGGTCGCTGCTTTGGTCTGGTTGAAATCGCAGGGATTCAGCACCACCATCTCCGGAAGGGCCCTCATCAGGGCGATGTCCTCCATGGTCTGGTGGGTGGCGCCGTCCTCGCCGAGGGTGATTCCGGCGTGCGAAGACGCTATCTTCACGTTGGTGCAGCCGTAGGCGACTTCCTGGCGGAGCTGGTCATAGACCCTGCCGGTCACGAATTCCGCGAAGGAACCGATGAAAGGGATCTTCCCGGTAATGGCGAGCCCGGCCGCCACACCGACCATATTCGCCTCTGCGATTCCGCACTGGATGAATCTTTCAGGAAAAGCTTCCGCGAAGGCATCCATCTTGAGTGAGCCCTTGAGGTCAGCGGTCAGGGCGACAACCCTGGGATCCGCTTTCCCGGCCTCGAGCAGCCCGGCGCCGAAACCGCTCCGGGTGTCTTTCTTGCCTGTGTCGATATATTTTTTCATAGCCTAAAAATCTCCGAGGGTTGTGCTGCCAAGCTGGTTCAGGGCTTCCTGCTCCTGTTCGGGAGAAGGAACTTTCCCGTGCCATTTGTGAGTGCCGGCCATGAAGTCTATTCCGCGGCCCATGTCGGTGCGGAAGAGAATCATCGTGGGAAGGCCGCTGCCGACATTCTGCTTTGCTTTGGAATAGGCCCCGAGAATGGAGTCGAAGTCATGCCCGTCGGCGATAACCGTATTCCAGCCGAAGGCTTTCCATTTGGCTTCCAGGTCGCCTTCTCCGGCGACTGCGCTCACCGGGCCGTCAATCTGCTGGCCGTTCCAGTCGGTGATGGCAATCAGGTTGTCCAGATGGTGGTGGGAGGCGAACATTCCCGCTTCCCATATCTGCCCCTCTTCGCTTTCTCCGTCCCCGCACAGCACCCATACTATATGTGGGTCGCCGGAAAGTTTCTTTCCGAGCGCGGCGCCGGCTGCGGCGCTGAGTCCCTGACCGAGGGAACCGGATGCCTGGAACACTCCGGGAAGGTCTTTCCGCACGGAGGGATGTCCCTGGAGACGGGAGCCAAGGCGGCGGAATGTGGCGAGTTCAGATGCGGGGAAATAGCCGCTCCTGGAGAGGGTGGAGTAATAGACCGGGGTCAGGTGACCGGCGGAAAGGATGAACATGTCCTGTCCTTCGCCGCTGCGTTTCCAACTGGCGGGATCGTGGTCCATTACATCGTGGTACAGGGCCGTGAGGAAGTCTGCGCTGGACAGGGAGCCGCCGGGGTGGCCGCTGCCCGCGAGGGCTACCATGCGGATGATGTCCCTCCTGACCTGGCGCGCAAGTTCGCTGAGTTCTGTGTACTTTGTCATATTACAGGTTTACCACTGACATTATTTGCTGATACTGCCTCCGGAGGGATGTCCCGAAGGGGTCTCCTTCCGCGAAACTGTCCTCCAGGGTGCCTCCGTCCACTCCGATTGAAATGGATATCGCGCCTTTTTCCATAATTGCGCGCAGTTCGTCCAGCTTCGGATAGACATAGACAAAATTGTCCTCGTCACGGGTCTGCTGCAGTTTTATGCTGCTCCCGTCGCCGAGGGTGATTACCACCGGGGCGTCGTAGGGGACGTGCCAGATGGAGTCCGAACCAATCATGAAGGATATGTCGAAGTCTTCGGAGTTGCTGTTCTTGTAGTAGATGTATGTCAGACAGATGTTGTAGGAGCATCTGGCGCCTTTCGCGGGGATGGGCTTGGCGGTTATCATCAGGCTGGACGCGCCGTCTGAATAGTTTCCGAGGCTGCCGCTGAGCTGCTCAGTCTTTTCAGCGGCGGTGTATATGTCCGAACACTGCTGCTTGAGTGTCAGTGCGAATTCATCGCCGGGAAAGGACAGTTGGATGTAGTCGTCCGGATCCCAGCCGGTGATTACGTCAATGGATTTGACTCCCTTGACCATTTTCTCCATCTCCTTGGTTTCCACGAGGTATTTCGTGTGGTTCCAATAGACGCGCTCCTTTTTGGAATTCATGAACGCGCGGCGGGTGGGGTCGTCGGAGGACATCTGCTCGAAGCGGAGAATCTTTCCTCCGGCGAGCGTAACGGCCATTTTCACTCCCTTTGGGACGTTCCTCACTGTCTTTTCCTCATAGTTTATATGAAGCAGGTAGGCGGTGGAGCCGTCCGGGAAGCCGACCAGTTCGGTGGCCAGGTGGAAAGGAACCGCGGCCTTGTCTATATAGACATAGTCCGAAAGGATGTGGGTGACTCCGGAACTGGTCCGGTAGTTGGAGCGTATCCCCGCGCCGGATGCGGCGCAGGTGACGAGAATTGCGGCAATGAGTGATAAGATTCTTCTCATATCCCGCAAATATACATAATACTTGTCAAAAAAAGAAATTACGGTACGGGGTCATAGCCGCTTCCGCCCCAGGGGTGGCAGCGCAGTATTCGCTTAAGGGCGAGCCATGAGCCTTTGAATGGGCCGTATTTTCGGAGGGCTTCCAGGGCGTACTGGGAACAAGTCGGAGTGAAACGGCAGCTAGGCGGAGTGAAGGGCGAAATACATATCTGGTAGAGCTTGACCAGAAGTATAAGCGGAAAGGCGAGAATCTTCCCCAGGATATGCAGCAGCTTTTTCACGCTTCAATGCCGCAGAGGGCGGAGCGCACGGCCTTCTCGATTTCCCCGAATGGCAGCAGCTCGCGCTCTGTGTAGATGAAAAGAATGTCCGTCGGAGTGCTCAGAAGGGCTTTGTTGAGCCTGTAGGCCTCCCGGATGCGCCGTTTCAGGAGATTCCGCTTTACTGCCCGCTTGAAATTGCGCTTTGGCACGGAAACCAGTATCCGGGACATCCCTGACGGGGAGGGAAGCACCGCGAATCTCAGGCAGCCAGCACTGTGATAGACACCACACCTGACCAGACGGGCAATGTCGGTCCTGCTGCATACTTTTTCCGCTTTGGAAAGGGTATGGCGCAAATCAGGCATTCTCCTTGAGGTAGGATTCGATGGCCTTTGCTACTGAAGGAATTTCCGGAGTGGGGGCTTTCACGGCAATCTCGATGCCGGCTTCTTCCATGGCCTTGACGCTGGATTTTCCGAAAGATATGAATTTGATGTCACCCTGCTTGAAATCAGGGAAGTTGTCCTGGAGGGAACGTACGTCGGAAGAGTGATAGAAGACAATCATGTCGTAGTCTCCGAGATTCACCCCGGTGAGGTCGCGGCTGACGGATTTCACTATTTCAGCAACCGTGCAGTCAAGTTTCTTCTCTTTAAGGAGCCCGGAAAGAGTCTCCACCGAACTTGCGTCCGAGGTGGTCAGAAGGAATTTCTCCCCCTTGTGCTTGGGGCCTATCAGGGCGACTATGCTGTCCGGAGTGCCGGTGCCGTAGAAAATCTTGCGTTTGCGATAGACTATATGTTTCTGAAGATACATGGCGACAGCTTCCGTGGAGCAGAAATACTTCATGGTCTCGGGAATCTTGACCCTCATTTCTTCAGCAAGATGGAAAAATGCGTCTATGCAGTGGCGCGAAGAAAATATTATTGCCGTGTAGTCGGCAAGGTTGACCCTCTGGGTGCGGAACTCCCTGGAAGAGAGAGGCTCGATAGTGAAGAACGGATTGAAATCGAACTCCACGCCGAATTTTTCCGTAAGGCTCTGATAGGGGGACATCAGCCTTGGGGCATTCTGGGAAATAAGTATTTTTTTAATAGGCATAGTCTAAAAAATCATCGAAGTTGCCACCAAAATCGCAGTTGGCAGCAATTCGAGCCCGCAAAGGTACAAAAAAGTTGTCAAAGAAGCACAACTCTGTGAAATAATTTGTCCTCTTCGCAGAAGCAAAAGCAGATAGACTATGATTAATTCTATTTTGATTATCAGGGAAATAAGCTTGTCCGGGGCCCCGAAAACGGCAAGAAGGCCAGTAGAAGGCAGAATCAGCGTCGCCGCCAGCACAAGGAAGGTATAGGGAAGCCTGGATGCGTAGGTCCATGAGTCCGAACTTCTCCGCGGGCGCAGCACGAGTTCCAAAAATTCCCGCAGCAGCAGATAGACGACTATGGCGGCGGAGGTGAGGCCTATCGCCCCGTCGGCGGAAAAATTTTCGAGAAAATCAGGATTCCACAGTCTGTAGCGCCAGCACAGAAGCACCGTCGCAGGAAGCAGCGACAGTGCGAGAAAATTGCGGTCCCGGCTCATCCGTACGCTGCCTTCTATCGTGGAAGCGGCCCTCGGAGTCACGATGTGCCGCATCAGCTCGGGGAGCATACGGACGTAGGTTCCCGTGAGAATCAGGGCCAGAATAGTCGCGACTATGGCCAGGATATGAAAAGTGACGCTCAATTTCCGCGCTTGGATTTATATCCGAGTTCCTGGAGAATTGCGACGACCTTGTCCCGGAAGTCGCCCTGGATGGTGATATCTCCGTCTTTCGCGCTGCCGCCGACGCCCAGTCTGGTCTTGAGCTTGCGGCACAGTTCCTTCGCGTCGTCCTGGTTTCCGACGAAGCCGCTCACCAGGGTAACCTGCTTTCCGCCCCTGTTGCGGCGGTCAATTCCGACGATAAGCCGCTGGCGCTCCGGGGGAAGCGTTTCGGCCCCGGTTTCGGCCGCCGTCTGATATTGAAAGTCCGGATTGGTGGAATACACCACGCCCAGACGGGATTTCCAGTCGTTTTCCATCTCAATCTAATTTGAGTACAGCCATGAACGCGCTCTGGGGGACCTGGACGGTACCTATCTGGCGCATACGCTTCTTGCCTTCCTTCTGCTTTTCAAGCAGTTTTCGCTTGCGGGTGACATCGCCGCCGTAGCATTTGGCGGTGACGTCCTTACGCACCTGGCGGACAGTTTCACGGGCGATGATCTTGGCGCCGATAGCCGCCTGGATTGCAATGTCGAACTGCTGGCGGGGAATCAGGTCCTTAAGTTTCAGGCATATCTTGCGTCCGAACTCATAGGCGTGATCCTCGTGAATCAGAGTTGAAAGCGCGTCCGCAGGGTCTCCGTTCAGCAGTATGTCCAGTTTCACGAGCCTCGCGGGCCGGAATCCGGTGATATGGTAATCGAAGGAGGCGTAGCCCTTGGATATGGATTTGAGCCGGTCATAGAAGTCGAACACGACCTCAGAGAGCGGCATGTCGTAGGTCAGTTCCACCCGGTCGGTGGTTATGTAGTGCTGTCCGACAAGGGTTCCCCTCTTGTCCATGCACAGCTTCATTATAGGCCCGTAGAAGTCCGATTTGGAGATAATCTGGGCGCGTATATACGGTTCTTCGATATGGTCTATCACGCTGGGGGAAGGAAGGCCTGACGGATTGTGGACGTCTATGACCTCGCCCTTGGTGGTAAAGACCTTGTAGGTTACGTTCGGCACCGTGGTGATTACGTCCATGTTGAACTCGCGGAAAAGCCGCTCCTGGACTATTTCGAGGTGCAGCAGCCCAAGGAAACCGCAGCGGAAGCCGAAGCCCAGCGCCAGCGAGCTTTCGGGCTCATAGACGAATGAGGCGTCGTTCAGCTGGAATTTTTCGAGTGTGGCGCGCAGTTCTTCGAATTTGGATGCGTCCACCGGGTAAAGACCCGCGAAAACCATGGGCTTGACCTCTTCGAAGCCGGCTATTGCCTCCCGGCAGGGCTCTTCCACGTGGGTTATGGTGTCTCCGACCTTGACCTCCACCGCGGCCTTGATTCCGGAGATAATGTAGCCGACGTCGCCTGTCTGCACCTCTCCGGTGGGGTTCAGCTTGAGCTTGAGGGAGCCGATTTCCTCGGCTTCGTACTCCTTTCCGGTGGCGAAGAATTTGACCTTGTCCCCGGTCCGGATGGAGCCGTTGACAACTTTGAAGTAGGCGATGATTCCCCTGAAGGAATTGAAAACCGAATCGAAAATAAGGGCCTGGAGTGGAGCCTCGGGGTCACCCTTCGGCGAAGGAATCTTGTCCACGATAGCGTCCAGCACGGCCTGGACACCTTCTCCGGTGCGGGCCGATACCTTATAGACGTCTTCGCATTCGCAGCCGAGAAGGTCGCAGACCTGGTCCGTCACGAGTTCCACCTGGGCGGATTCCATGTCTATCTTGTTCAGCACAGGGATAATCTCAAGACCGTGGTCCACGGCCTGGTAGAGATTGGATATGGTCTGGGCCTGGATGCCCTGCGATGCGTCCACCACCAGCAGCGCGCCTTCGCAGGAAGCGATGCTGCGGGACACTTCATAACTGAAGTCAACGTGCCCGGGAGTGTCTATAAGGTTGAGCCGGTAGAGCTCTCCGCCGCGGCGGTATTCCATCTGGATGGCGTGGCTTTTTATGGTAATGCCCTTCTCCCTTTCCAGGTCCATGTCGTCCAGCACCTGATTCTCCATTTCGCGGTCCGAAACGGTTCGGGTGAGTTCCAGAAGCCTGTCGGCAAGGGTACTCTTGCCGTGGTCTATATGGGCGATTATAGAGAAATTCCGGATGTTTTTCATAGGAATAAACCGTCTTTCATTGTTTCGGTGCGGTCGCAGAGTCCCGCGAGGGAACTGTCGTGGGTGACGATCACGAAGGTCTGCCCTCTCTTTTCCCGGAGTGAAAATATCAGGCTGTGTATGTCTTCCTTGGTATGGCTGTCCAGGTTGCCGGTGGGTTCGTCCGCGAAGACAATCGCAGGATTCCCGACGAGCGAGCGGGCGATTGCCACCCTCTGCTGCTCTCCGCCGGAAAGTTCTGAGGGCTTGTGCTCCATGCGCCCTTCAAGCCCGACTTCCCGGAGAAGGCCCGCGGCCTCTTCCCTGGCCTCGGAAGCCCCTCTTGACGCTATCAGCGAGGGAATCATTACGTTTTCGAGGGCAGTGAATTCCGGAAGCAGGTGGTGGGCCTGGAAGACAAAGCCGATTTTCAGGCTGCGGAAAGAGGCAAGTTCCTTTTCTTTCATCGAGCTGACCTCTTTCCCGTCTATGACGACGCTGCCGGCGTCTGCACTCATAAGCGTTCCGAGAATCTGCAGAAGCGTCGATTTGCCAGCGCCGGAGGCACCCATTATAGACACGACTTCGCCTTTGTCTGCATGAAAATCAACTCCCCGGAGCACTTCCAGAGAGCCGAAACTCTTGCGTATTCCACTGGCCTCGAGTATCATCTACAGCGATTTTAGCAGTTCCACGGCCCTGGGGATGTCTTCTTCGGAGAGGACCATGGATATGGACAGTTCCTCGCCGCCCTGCGCAGATGCGATGATGCTTATGCCGGCGTTGCCGAGGGTGTCGTAGATTCGTGCCGATACGCCGGGGACGTTTTTCATCCTGTCGCCGAATACGGTCACGGTGCCGGCCTTCCTGTTCTGCACCAGCACATCGTCCATCGGAAGCAGGGGATTGCCCTCGAAAAGGCCTTTCAGGCCGCCCAGGGCCTTGTCCGTGTCTTCGTCGCGTACCGCGAAACTGATGCTGTATTCAGATGATGTCTGGGAAATGAAGCGTATGTTCACTCCGAGTCCGGAAAGGCGGGAGAAAATGGCCGAGGACATGCCTATCTGGCCGGGCAGGCCGGTGCCATAGACAGTGATTAGGCTGAGCGAGGAGTCTGAAATGACTCCGGTGAACAGTTTGCCGCGGTCCGGGCCCTTCTGGTCGCTGACCCTGGTCCCCTCAAAGGCCGGGTTATGGATGTTCTTGATAATTACCGGTATGTTCGCGGTCCTCAGGGGCCAGAGGGCGGTGGGGGAGATAGCCGAGGCGTTGTCCGCGCAGAAATGCGCCATCTCGTCATAGGTGATCGCTTCCAGTCCCTGGACTCCGTCCGCTTCGACGAAACTCTCCAGTTTCTCGGCGCCGAGTGCGGCAGCTATGAGAGAGGCCATAAGGTGGGCTCCGCCGCGTCCCAGACGAACCACGTATCCGGTTTTCAGGCGGCCGTATCCGCCGGGCACGACAGTTCTCGTGACGCCTTTTAGACGGAGGATTATCTGTTCGCGGGAAAGGTTCCATTCCACGGCGGGAATTCCGTTCTCCTCGCGGCATATCAGCAGTTCAGTGCCGTCCACCACATTTGCGCCTATGGAGTCTGCAACGGCCTCCGAGAGGGCTCGGGCGCATTTTGCGAGCACATAGTCCTCCACAGCGCTGACATCCGAAAGGACGTACATCGCCTGGCTCAGATAAGATGCCACGTCGGAAATGATCCTGGCGGATTTTTCCCTGTAGTCCGGGTCGTCGGAAAGGGATTCGAAATATGCATTTATGGCTTTGAACTCTTCCGTGGCTGGCTTCTTCCCGATGATGGTACGGCTTACGGCCTGTCTGAAAAGGTTTTCGACCGGCTTTTCAGGACGGATTACCGCTATGCAGTTCTCGGTGCAGAGGCTTTTGACCTGCCTGATGTTGTCTTGTCTGAGACGGAAGGAACGGACAATCATAATTGAAATAAATTTCAGCAAATATAACTAAATATTTCATATCTTTGCATGATAATAACGCATCGCAATGGGTATTTTCGACAAAGGTGTTAAAAAAACCAATCTGAATTTCTTCCAGAAACTCGGCCGGGCGATTGTGGGCCGCACCAAGATAGACGATGACGTGCTGGATGCCCTGGAGGAGGCGCTTATTGGCTCGGATATGGGTGTGGACACCACCCTGAAGGTGCTGGACAATATCCAGGACAGGGTCGAGAAGGACCGCTACGTGTCTATGGACGAACTGGTCGATATCATCCGCGATGAAATAAGCCGGCTGCTCGGGCCTGAAAATGACGCTCCGGTGTTCGACTTCTCGCACAAGCCGCTGGTGATGCTGGTGGTGGGAGTGAACGGGGTCGGAAAGACCACCACCATCGGCAAGATCGCCTCCATGCTGCGCTCCATGGGCAAGAAGGTCGTCATCGGCGCGGCGGATACTTTCCGGGCCGCCGCCGTGGATCAGCTCGTTATATGGGCGGAGCGCGCCGGGGCGGAGATTGTCAAGCAGCCCATGGGCTCGGACCCTGCAGCCGTCGCGTTCGACACGGTCTCTTCCGCCGTCGCGAAGGGGGCTGACGTCGTTCTTATAGACACTGCCGGGCGGCTCCACAACCGGGTGGATCTTATGAACGAGCTCACGAAAATCCGCAATGTGATACGCCGGGTGGTTCCGGACGGCCCCCACGAGGTGCTGCTGGTGCTGGATTCCACTACCGGCCAGAATGCTTTCGTGCAGGCCCGCGAGTTCTCCCGCGCCACGTCTGTGACCTCCCTTGCGGTCACCAAGCTGGACGGAAGCGCCAAGGGCGGCGTGGTGGTGGGTATTGCGGACCAGTTCCAGATTCCCATCAAATTCATAGGAATAGGGGAGGGCGTGGATGACCTGAAGGTCTTTGACAAGGCCTCGTTCGCGGATTCCCTCTTCTCCAAGGAAGATTTAACGAAAAACTAGATATGAAACTTTCTTACAATTGGTTAAAGGATTATCTCAAGTGTGACCTGACTCCTTCCCAGGTAGCGGAGGCAATGACTTCAATCGGTATCGAGGTGGACTCTGTGGAAACCGTGGAGCAGATTCCCGGCGGACTTGCAGGAGTGGTGGTGGCAGAGGTGCTGACCTGCATCCCCCATCCGGATTCGGACCATCTCCATATCACGACTGTCAATGACGGTACCCCCGAGCCGCTTACCGTGGTCTGCGGCGCCCCCAATGTCGCGGCGGGGCAGAAAGTGCTCTTCGCCCGCATAGGCACGGTACTTCCGGGAGATTTCAAGATAAAGAAATCCAAAATCCGCGGAGTGGAGTCCTTCGGAATGATATGCGCAGAGGATGAACTCGGAATCGGTTCTTCCCACGAAGGTATAATGGTGCTGCCCGGGGAGGCTGTTGTCGGTACTCCGGCGAAAGAATATCTCGGCCTCGGCGAAGAAGCAGTTATCGAATATGAGATTACCGCCAACCGTATTGACGCTTCGTCGCATATCGGCGTCGCCCGCGACCTGTATGCCTATCTGCGCAGCCGCGACCTGCCCGCCAGGCTCGAGATTCCCTCAGTCAGCTCTTTCTGCGAAGGTCCGGGGGAAAGCATCCCGGTGGAACTTGCCGCACCGGACGGCGCCCCGCATTACACCGGCATCACCATCCGCGGGGTGAAAGTCGCGCCCTCACCGTCATGGCTGCAGGAAAAACTGCTTTCAATAGGCCTCAGGCCGATAAACAATATAGTCGATATCTCCAACTTCGTGCTTTTTGAAATCGGCGCTCCGCTGCATACTTTCGACGCGGACAAGATACGCGGCGGCCGAGTCATCGTTCGCCGTGCGGCCGAGGGCGAGAAGATAGTCACTCTGGACGGACTCACCCGCACTCTTTGCGACCGCGATATGGTCATTGCCGATGCCGAAGGACCCATGTGCCTTGCCGGTGTGTTCGGCGGAGAGGACTCCGGGGTGACGGACAGCACCGTCAACGTCTTCATCGAGTCCGCGTGGTTCGATCCGGCGTCTATCCGCCGTACCGCCAAGAAAGAGCAGCTCTCCACCGACGCTTCCTTCCGCTTCGAGCGCGGTGCGGACCCGGGCGCTGTCTATTATGCCGGACGTCGCGCCGCCCTGCTGATTCAGGAAATCGCCGGCGGCGAGGTCGTCGGAAAGGTACGCGACGAGTGCGGAAAGCCCTATGCCAAGGCGCTGATAGACATAGATTTCGACAGGATAGAGCGTTTCGCCGGCAAGAAGCTCGGCCACGCCACCATAAACAAAATACTGGACGCGCTGGATTATGAGGTTCTCGACCGCGACGGGTCCAAGGCGCTGGTCTCTCCTCCCTCATACATGGTCGATGTGTACCGCGAGTGCGACGTCGTGGAGGAAATCCTGCGTATCTACGGTTACGACAACATAGAACTCCCTTCCCGCATAAGGATGTCGGTCTCGTCTCCCGATACTCCTGAACCGGAGGCCCTGCGCAATGCGATTTCCAATTTCTTCGCGTCGCTGGGATTCAACGAGACCATGAACAACTCACTTACCAAAGGGGCTTATTACGACGCTCTGCAGACCTTCCCGGCCGAACGCTGCGTCCGCATAGTCAATCCGCTTTCCACGGATTTGAATGTGCTCCGCCAGACTCTGATACTGAGCGGGCTGGAGGTGGTCGCCTACAATGCCAACCGTCAGGCCGGGTATCTGAGGACTTTCGAGTATGGATCTGTCTATCAGAGGCTTCCGGAAAAAGGCGGAGAGACTTTGGAGGGATATGAAGAGCATCAGTGCTTCTGCCTCATGCTTTCCGGAGCCCCGGAGAAAGTCTGGAGGGCACCTGCGGCAAAGAGTAATTTCTTCGAGCTCAAGGGCTATGTGGAGCTGCTTCTGAGGCGTTACCGCATAGACCCGGCTATGCTCGTTGCGGATGCCGCTCCTTCCGACATTTTCTCCGAAGGCGTCGTCTGGAGCCTTCCCGGCTCGGGGAAGCAGCTTGTCTGTTTCGGCACCGTGAACCAGAAACTCTGCCGTTCTTTCGGCGTAAAGCAGCCTGTGTTCGCGGCTGAGATTTCCTGGCAGGTGCTGCTGGAGCTTATCCGCAGGGATAAGTTCTCCTTCAGGGAACTACCGCGCTTCCCTGAGGTAAGGCGCGATCTGGCTCTGCTGCTGGACGAGGCGGTCGCTTATTCTGACCTTCGCCGCGCCAGTTTCAAGGCCGCGAAGAAACTTCTCCGGAGCGTTTCCCTCTTCGACGTTTACCGCGGCGACAAGATTCCCGCGGGAAAGAAGCAGTATGCACTCAATTTCGTGCTTCAGGACACTGAACGTACACTTACCGACGCTGATGTGGAGGGTGCCATGACAAAGATACTCTCTGCACTGCAGAATGAATTCGGTGCACAGCTCAGATAATGCGTCTTCGGAAAGCATATCTTCTGATTGCCATCCTGGCGCTTCTGCTGCCGGGCTGCAGGCGTCATGCGAAGATGATTTCGCGTTCAGATATGATTTCCATTTATTCGGAGATGCTGCTGGTGGACCAGGCGATACGGGAAGACCGTTCTCTGAAGAAAAGCGCCGACACTTCGCTGGTTTACGAGCCGATTTTCGAAAAATATGGCTACAATACCGACGATTACCTGTACAGCGTGTCTGTCTATATGAAGAGCCCGGACAAGTATTCCAAACTGCTGAAGGCCGTGTCCAGGAATCTGGACGCCGAGAGTGAAAGCTCCAGAAACAGCTGGATTTCCTGGATAAGGTCGAGGGGCTGCGAGGCGTAGAGGGTATGTCCATAGACTCGCTGCTGGCGGTTTTCTCTTGTGATTCGCTCTATATAGGCCGTCCGGAAATAGTGGTGGACCGCTTCTTCCAGTTCTCCTTCAGGGACAGGGATTCGCTGCCTCCCGGCTGCGCTGCTGCACTGCTCCGGGATTCGCTGGAGGCCCGGATGAGGGATTCGCTGCTAGCGGCTGACATGGTGCGTGATTCGCTGGCGGCGGCTGTCGCTGATTCATTGCGGATGGCGGCTGATTCGGCTTCAGTATCGGCTGATTCGGCTTCAGTATCGGCTGATTCGGCTTCAGTATCGGTGGCGGATTCGCTGCTGATGGAAAAAACAGATTCGTTATGATGCGGGAGGATACAGTTTTCGGGCCGATATTTTCGCGTCGTCTCGGCAGTTCGCTGGGCATCAACCTGCTTCCCAGGAATGGCAAACTGTGCAACTTCGACTGCATCTACTGCGAATGTGGCTGGAATGCGGATGGCCGCGGGGATACGGCGCTTCCGACTGCTTCCGACGTGCAATGCGCGCTTCGCGAAAAACTCGCCTCCTGCCGCGATGGGGGCGTCCAGATAGATTCCATTACTTTCAGCGGAGACGGCGAACCGACTCTGAATCCGCAGTTTCCCGAGATTATAGACCTTACTCTTTCGCTTCGCGACGAGTTTTATCCCGATGCGAAGGTTTCGGTCCTTTCCAATGCCACTGCTCTCGGCCGCAACGGCGTTTTCGAGGCTCTTCGCAAGGTGGACAATCCCATTATGAAGCTTGACGCTGCTACGGACGAGGATGTGCGCCGCATAAACCGCCCGTCCGGGCACTATCGCGTTGAGGAAGTGGTCCGTTCGCTGGAGCGTTTCGAAGGGGATTTCATACTCCAGACCATGTTCCTGCAGGCTCCTGACTGGAATTCCTCTTCAATGGTGGAGAGGTGGATGGACATAGTCCGCCGGCTCCGCCCCAGGGAGATAATGGTCTATACGATAGCCCGCGAGACTCCGATGGCAGGGCTTCTGAAATACAGCCCTGAGGAGATGCGCGCGCTTGTGCAGCCCCTTATAGATGAAGGATTCAATATTCAAATAAGATAATATGGACAGACTTTGTAAAAAGTACGCTTATTCTCCCGACGTGGAGGATATCCAGCGCCATCTGGACATAATCGCGTCCAATCTCGAGAAGGTTGTCAATGACGACATCCTGAAGAAGTGCTTTGCGATAATGGACCTTACGACTCTTTCGACTACGGACTCGGTGGAATCTGTCTCCCGTCTGGCCCGCAAGGTCAATCTCTTCGCCGCGGACTATCCCCAGTGGCCTCACCCCGCATCAATCTGCGTCTATCCCAATTTCGCCTCCACTCTGCGCTCCGTCCTCGCTGTTCCGGGTGTTCATGTCACCACAGTCGCAGGATGCTTCCCGACTTCCCAGAGTTTCCTCGAGGTGAAGCTCAAGGAGATTGAAATGGCCGTCGAGGGAGGTGCGGATGAAATAGACATAGTGCTGGCTCTCAATTCTTTCCTTGCCGGCGATTATGCAGCTGCCGGGCATGAGATTGCGGAGTCCAGGAGAGTCATAGACGCCGTCGCGGAGCGTCTCGGGCGCAAGGTCGTGCTCAAGGTCATCATCGAGACCGGGCTTCTTGTCAGTGCCGAGAATATCGCCGAGGCTTCCTTCCTCGCCATGGAAAACGGCGCGGACTTCATCAAGACTTCCACAGGGAAAGTCAGCGTGAACGCTACTCCCATGGCTGCCTACATCATGTGCCAGTGCATTGCGAAGTACTATGAGAGGACTGGCATTAAAGTGGGTTTCAAGGCTGCCGGAGGCATTTCTTCCGCCATGGATGCAGTTTGCTACTACTGCATAGTCTCTGCCGTCCTCGGAGAGCAGTGGCTGAATCCCGAACTCTTCCGTTTCGGCGTTTCCCGCCTTGCCAACCAGCTCCTTTCCGCCTCCGCAGGCCAGACTGTGGCATACTTCTAGATTCCCTGTCATGGAAGTTATTCAGAGTTTTACCATAGACCACACCCGTCTGAAGCCGGGAATCTATGTGTCCCGCGTGGATAAGGGCTTTACTACCTTCGATTTGCGCATTACGGAGCCGAACAGGGAACCGGCCGTGGCCCCCGCCGCGATGCACAGCATCGAGCACCTGATGGCTACGTGGTTCCGCAATTCTGCTGCGAAGGAGGATGTGGTGTACGTCGGCCCGATGGGTTGCCTCACCGGAATGTATATAATAATGACCGGAGCCTACACTGTCGAAGATATGAGGCGCCTGACGCTGGAGTGCCTGGAATGGATTCTCTCCCAGGATGCGGTGCCGGCCACGGAACCGGAAACCTGCGGCAACTATCTGCTTCACGACCTTCCGATGTGCAAGTGGGAGTGCCGGCGTTATCATGAGCGCCTGCTGAATGACTTCCACTGCGAATATACCAAACTGCATGTCACACTCGGTGACGGAAGGGTATTCGCCGACGCCTAAGTCTTTTATGCCATGAAGCTGAACAACGGTTATGAAATTCCTTCGCCGGGTTTCGGAACTTTCAAGATTCCCGACGGAGATATCTGCGTAGAATCTGTCCGCGAAGCCATCGCGGCGGGTTATACACATATAGACACTGCAGCTGTCTATGCTAATGAACGTTCGGTCGGCGAGGGTATCCGACGCAGCGGTGTTCCGCGTGAGAAACTCTTCATTACCAGCAAGGTATGGAATTCTGAGCGGGGCTACGACAAGACCCTGAAAGCCTGCGAAAAATCGCTTTCCGATATCGGGACTGACTATCTGGACCTTTATCTGATTCACTGGCCAGCCAACAACTTGCAGTTCGGCGACAGGGCTGAAGCCGTCAATATTGACACTTGGCGAGCTTTGGAAAGGCTTGTGGAGGAAAAAGTCATTCGCTCCGCGGGACTCAGCAATTTCTATGCTTCCCACCTCGGGCCGGTGCTTTCATCGGCCAATATCTGTCCTGCGGCGGACCAGATTGAATATCATCCCGGCCTGCTGCAGCAGGAGACTGTCGATCTTTGCCGCCGCAACGGTATTCTTGTGGAGGCCTGGAGCCCTCTGGGCCGCGGTTTTCTTCTGGAAGACGAAACCGTCCGCAGGATTGCGGCCGAAGTTGGAAAGACGGCTTCCCAGGTGCTTCTGAGGTGGTGTGTCCAGAATGATACCCTGCCGTTGGTGAAATCCGTCCATGCTGAACGGATAAGGGAGAATCTCGACATTTTCAGTTTTTCCCTGAGCGAGGGGCAGATGAAAGAAATATCGGCCCTGCCGGAATTCCGCTACGGCTCGCATCCGGATACTGCAACTTTCTGACAAAAAACTGATAATGTGTCCAAATGGTCCTCGAATTTGAGGACCATTTTTCTTATTTCGCCACATTCTTTCTGCCCTGCAGCTGTCTCCAGCCTGTTTTTTCGGGGGAAAAACCATGGACGGCCTCCCTACATGGATTTTCCCCCTTAGCTTTGCGGTCGTAACATAAAAAGTTTTTGTCATGAAAAAAATTGCGTTATTCCTTTCCGTTCTGCTGCTGGCTGGCTGCCACGGCGACGACCTCCCCGGGGGCTCGGGACACGACGTCGAGGGTGTCTATCATGGCATGATAGAACTCGGCGAGAAACTCGAAGACCCCTATTCTGTAACAAATGTTACCAAGGCTATAGAAGCCCTGTATCCTACCAAGGCAGGTACGGTGCAGCTGTCTCCGACTAATATCTATGTGCGCTTCCTGCCCGAAAATGAAGAGCAGTTCGAGACTCTCAGGCGCACCGGAGCCGTGCTCTTGGACCATCCTGTCGATTACCGCATCGTGCGTGAGGGAGATTATTACCATGACCCTTCCATAGACGAAGAAAATATAACCTGGCAGTACGCCGTAGTGTCGCCAGATTATGTCTATCCGGAGGGAATCTATTACGAAAAACTCGATGACTGCTACATCGCCGAAAACGACCCTGCGACGCGTTCGGGGGCGGACGGTATCGACTGGGAGGCGGTGGAGCGCCAGGCGTATTTCATGACCGGCAACGGAGATTTGTATGTTCCGCCTACAAAGGCCAGCAGCGCCGTTCCGGAAGGGCGCATTACGATTGTGGATCCGGATTTCAACGGAGGCCAGCCCTTCGGAGTCTCGGGAGTCATGGTCTCCTGCAATTCTTTTGTCAAGTTCGACCATTGCTACTGCGACCGTGACGGGTACTACAAAATGAAAAAGAAATACTCTGCAAAACCGCGTTACAGGCTGGTGTTCGCCAATTCCAAGGGTTTCAACATCGGATTCAACCTGGTGCTGATACCTGGCTCGATCTCCACGCTCGGGAAAGGCAGCCCGTCCGGAATGGATGCCGAAATCACTTCTTCCTCGGACGGCTACCTGTGGCGCCGCAGCTGCGTGAACAACGCCGCCTATGACTATCTTTCCCGCTGTGCGGAAAGCGACATGGACCTGACTCCGCCTCCCGGTGGCATCCGTTTCTGGATTTTCAAGGACCTGGACGCGTCGTCTGCAGTGATGATGCACCACGGGGCCTTCCTGGAGGGCGGACTTATCCAGAAATATCTGGGGCCGTATATGTCTCTTATCAAGATATTCCTCCCGGACATCACCATCGGGACCAAGAACAACGACTCCTATGCGGACATCTATTCCACCGTATGCCATGAGCTTTCCCATGCTTCCCATTATTCCCAGGTCGGCAATTCCTACTGGAACAAGTATATAGACTACATTGCGAAGTCGTACCTTTCTTCCGGCGGGAAGACCTACGGGAACGGTACGGACGAGGGTGCCGGGTATTGTGAAGTGGGGGAGACATGGGCCTATTTTATGCAGAGCATAATGTATCAGGAGCGCTATGGCGGCACAGTCCCTTCGTTCGGGACTTCCTTCTGGTTCCATCCCCAGGTACTGCGCTATTTATATGAAAGAGGTATGAAGCGTTCCGAGATTCTCGCGGCCCTGACTCCGGAAGTGACGTCCATGGATGATTTCAAGGACCAGCTGGTGTCGCTCTACCCGGAGAGGGAGACTCTGATAGACCAGGTGTTCGGCAGATATTTGAGATAGCATGAGGCGGTTTTGGATTTTGGTGGCGGCAGCTATGGTGCTGTCGCTGCCTCTGCCGGCCCAGAAGTTCTCTATAGGCACAAACCTGGTGGACTATGCGAATTTCGGCACTTTGAACATTCAGGGCTCATGGTCTTTCGCCCGCCATTGGTCTCTGGTGGGGGATGTGAAATACAATCCTTTTTCCTATAAAACAAAAATCGGCAGCGACCTTTCAGCGAAGCAGCGCCTTTTTGCCCTGGGCAGCAGATACTGGCCCTGGCATGTCTATTCGGGCTGGTGGATAGGCGGGAAACTGCAGTACCAGGAATATAACCGCGGAGGTATAAAATCGGCCCGGACAGAGGAGGGGGACCGATACGGGGCAGGTTTGTCGGCCGGTTTTTCGTATATGCTGCTGCCGCATCTGAATCTGGATGTGGGCGCCGGGGTCTGGGGCGGCTACAATGTTTACCGGGTATATTCCTGCCCGGTGTGCGGGCTCACTGAAAAAGCTTCGGAAGGCTTCTTTATCCTTCCGACGGATCTGATAATATCGCTTGCCTATGTTTTCTGACCGGCTTTGTCTGCTGCTCTGTCTTCTGGCGCTATTGTGTTCTTGTTCGGTAAAAGAGGACAGGAACCGTTGTCCCTGCACTGTTTCGCTTAATATAGACCGGCTTCCCGCTGTTGCGACAGTGCGTGACGGTGGCGGGAATGTCCTCTCGCGGACGCTTGTGGAAACCTCCCCGGCAGTGATTGAAGTGCCGCATGGGCTGCTTTCATTTTCTTTCGGGGCGATGGATTCATCAGCGGAGCCTCCGGCTGATGAGATTTTTGCTGAGGACGGAGCAGTTCAGATTGAGCCGGGTGAGGAATGCCCGAAAGTATGGTTGGAATACTGCGGCGCTATGGACACTTCGGGGGAGCTGGTGGAGTTGTCCCCGGTCCTGCACCGCAGTTTTGCTCTTCTAACGCTGAATATTGTCCATCCGGAGGGGGAGACGGTGCCCTATGATGTATCCATTGATGGGGAAGTGGATGGGTACGGACCGGATTGCGCTCCCTCGGAAGGGGCATTCGGGGTGAGGCTGGCTGTGGACGAGAGATTTTCCTGCTCCCTTTCCCTGCCGCGCCAGAGGGACAATTCCCTGATGCTGCATATTGTGTCGGGGGAGCGCATCCTGCGTTCTTTCGCTCTCGGGGAGACACTTTCGGCGAACGGATACGACTGGTCGGCCCCGGATCTTTCAGATATTGAAGTGACTATAGACTATCGCTTCAGTATGATTACTCTCGGGACCGACCTGTGGTCGATATCTGTTCCACTTGAAATAGTGGTCTGAACTGTATTATTCTGCCTTATTCGCTGATGATGCGGAATTTGCCGACAAGGGGCAGAGCTTTGTTTTCACCCTTGGCTGCATTGATAATGCCCATGATGGCGAGGACAAGGATGGCGATATTGAGAATCCAGGAGATTGCTCCAAGTCCGTGGATACGGCCGATGCAGAAACTTACAATACTGCAAATGAACAGAATCAGGCCCTGGTTGGTATGGAAACGAGCGAACTTGGACTCTTTGGCGGCGAAAAGGGGAATCAGCACCAGAATGCCAAAGTAGGCAAGGATTGCCATCACCTTGTTTGACTTGACATCGTCGGGATCCGGACCGGCGGCTTCAGCAGCGGCCTCGGGTGCGGCCTGGGCCTCGGAATCCTTCGGCGCGGCTTCTGCAGCGGCCTCGGGGGCGGCGCCGTCGGCGGCTTCTTCGGCGGGTATCTCATCGTCCTTGTGCAATTCTATTGCTTCGTTTATCTGATCGCGCATCTTCGAACCGACATTGGAAAAGCGCAGTTCCTTTCCCTCTTTCAGTTTGATTGTAAAACCGGCGAGCCCGTATTTGCCGCAACTTTCGATTTCAGATACATTGATTACCCATCCCTGGTCCAATAAAGCCATGGGATTGTCTGGCAGCCAGTATATTTTGCCTGTGGTGAATGCAAGCCTGCCGTTTGAAGAATTGATTTTTGTGAAGTTGAATGCAGGGGTGAAGCATTCCTGAATATCCTCTTCAATCGAGGACTGGTTGAAAGTGAGAGGTAACTGTTCCATAGTGAATTATGATTTGTCAAAGTCCAAATTTAAAAATTATTTTGTAATTGTGCCAAATATTTGAAGTATAATTGACAATACATCTGCCGCTTTTTATTTTTCCCCATATTTTTAAAAAATAATTTTGTCAGTTCAAAAAAGATTTCTACCTTTGCAGTCCCGTTCGAGAAGAGCGGGACTTTTTACGCCCTTTTGGGGTGGGAAAATAGTCAAAAGAGAAGTTCATTGAGAAGATTGAAAGGAAAGTACAAGCAAG
>JAFYEM010000024.1 GCA_017544265.1 Bacteroidales bacterium
CTGGATCGTGGCTTTGGTCATCGGATAGAAATAGGTCTTGTTGGCGCTACCGCCGCCCTTGGCGACCATCACGAAGCGGTACTCGTTGCCCTGGGTGGCTTCGATGTCGATCTGGGCGGGAAGGTTGCACCTTGTGTTGACCTCGTTGTACATATCCAGGGGAGCGTTCTGGCTGTAGCGCAGATTCTCCTGGGTGTAGCAGTTGAAGACGCCTCGGCTCAATGCCTCCTCGTCCTCGAAGTCCGTCCATACGTGCTGTCCTTTTTCGCCGTGGATGATGGCCGTGCCGGTGTCCTGGCAGAACGGCAGCACACCCTTTGCGGCGGTTTCCGCGTTGCGAAGGAACTGCAGGGCGACATATTTGTCATTCTCGGAAGCCTCTGGATCCTTCAGAATGGCCGCGACCTGAAGGTTGTGCGAGCGGCGCAGCATGAACTGGCAGTCGTGGAAGGACTGCTGTGCGACCAGGGTCAGGGCCTCCGGGGAAACCTCGAGTATGGTCTTGCCTCCGCAGCCGCAGTGTCCGCCCAACTTTGAAGACTTTACGAGTTTCTCCGAACCCGGAATCTTGTAATATTCAGTGGTATCCTCGCCCAACTGAAACATCGGTGCATATTTAAAATCAGGCATTTGGGTATGTGTTAATCGTTTGATATCAGAATAATTATTTGGCATAGTAGCCACCAGTCTTCTTAGAATCTCGATGCTCAATGAGATTCTTTTCAATAAGTAAAGCTATATGTCTGCTGATAGTGGCAGGAACACGCCCCGAACGGGTAACAATGTCCTTTCTCTTGATTCCAGGATTAGTTTTTATCAGATTATATGTTGCAAGAATCGCCTGGCTTAATGTCTCATTTAATGTCTCATTTAATGTCTCATTCGATGAGTTATTATTATGAGCCGTTAAGTGTGGCGTGAGCGGCTCTTTGAACCGAATTGTCAGGCAAACAAAGTTCGGAATGCTCTCAAACTCAGGCTTCGGGAGGCCTGCAGCCTTGCATTCGCCATAAATGTCCGGAATACCACGGCCCCAAGCTTCCATCAGTCCGCTCTTGAAGAAAACATTGGAGATGACTTCGTTGATAGGTTCTGAGTGCGGACGTTTCCGGAAATCCTCGGCAGTGGTTCCAGGAGGGAAGAAGCCGGGATTCATAAACTCTATGCGGTCATCGAATATGGCGACGCTTGGAGTTCTGGCACCGGACCACCATGTGCGATGGACCAGCAGGTTCAGGGTTGCTTCCCGGAGAGCCTTGATGGGGACTGTAAGTGTGTCGATGCGCTCAATCTGATCCATATTCCCTGCCAGAAACATATGCTTCTGACAGAATTCTATGATGGCATCATACTGCTCGAATAGGTTGCCGTAACAGACCTTCTGGTCACGGAACTTATCCATGTCGGTTCCCTCAAAGCGGGCAAGACGGACTTTGCACTGGGTGAACTCCCTGTTCGGCGTTTTACCGCAGAGTACTACGGCGCCGTTGGTCAGTAAGCCGTCTGCCGTGCGGAGGCCAAGGTGGTCAAGTTTTGCCAAACGGTTCATGAGACGGCTGGCCTCACGGGGGATGCGGCCTTTGTTGATGCCGGAGAGGATGATATCGTCGAGTGTTTTAGCACTGATACCGTTCACGTCAACATCCGGGCAAGGGGACTTTTCCCAACTGAACTTCTTGGGATTGCTCAGGCGGATGCGCTCCTCGAACATCTCACGGGGCATTATGGACGTGGTGTTTTCAACTTTGTAGTACGGCCGGTTGTCGTAGGTATAAGGCGCGGCAAATCCATCGGGCGCCGGGAACCGGATGGCAATAACCTTCTGATTCGGCCTGCCGGGAACATCGATGTACTGAGCCGCCAAGTCGATGGCGGGAGTGAACTTGCGCATCTCTCTGGCAATCTCTTGACGCGTCTGGTCGGCGACATCCTGCCCAAGAATCTTCAGCGTCTTTGGATGAATGCCGAAAAACAACCAACCGCCTTCGGTGTTGAGGAAAGCGCAGCCTGACTGCATACCGGAGACAATCTCACCGGTAGTCTTCTTGGCCTCCATCACGCGGTTCTCATCACGGTGAAGGATGGTCTCTATGTCCTGAATCGTCAGATCCTTCATGGCATCAATTTCCAACCTAACAAAGATAGCCAATCCGTCTTACCTTCGCAAATCTTTTGTGAAGATTTGTTTGACTTATGAGTTAGTGTCCATGGGAAATATTATTGATGGTTGGAGGTTACAGGAGCTTCATCGCAATATAAGCACACGCCTCTGCATCGGCCAGTGCATGGTGATGATTCTCGAGATTGTATCCGCAAGCTGCTGCAACGGTCTGTAGCTGATGGTTGGGCAAACTGTCGCCATAATATCTCCTGGAGACGGCCAGCGTATCGTAGAACTTGTAATCAGGATAGTCCATCTGGTACACTTTGAAGACCTCCTTCAGGCACCCCTCATCGAAAGGACTATTGTGTGCCACCAGTGGAAGGCCTTCAATCATCGGGGCTATCTTTTCCCATACAAACGGGAATACCGGTGCATCCTCTGTGTCTTCTTCCGACAGTCCATGAACCTGCTGGCAAAACCACTGGTAATACTCCGGTTCCGGATGTATCAGGCTGTAGAATGAATCCACAATTTCCCCGTTCCGGACGATGACCACACCCACACTGCAGACGCTGCATCGGCACTCGTTAGCAGTCTCAAAATCTATCGCTGCAAAGTCTTTCATCGACTGTACTGTTCAGACATATAGGCAACAGCGTCCTTGATTTCTTGCCTGAAATCCTCTGGGCTCAGCACCTCCACATCCGGTCCCCAGCTCATGATTTCTTTTTTGAAATCGTGTGTCGGCGCCAGGTGGTATTTGTATACCGTGTACTCCTCGTCGGATTCTTCCTCAACCTTCTGCTGGGAGATATGCAGCGGCAATGTGTCAAAGTATCTCACTTGGCTATTCACAACCTTGATTTTGACCTCCTGGGGCTCCCAATCAGTTCCGATGATAACGCCAAAGTAGTTGGAGAAGAACTCCTCCGCATCGAATTTCTTGGGTATAGAATACTTTTCTTCAGTCTGGACGACATTAATCATCCTTTCATCTAAGGCGTATATCCACAAATCATCTACCCCAGCACTTGTGGCTAGCATATACCAGCGCTGTTTGAACAGTTTAAGGCAATACGGATATGCTACAAATGTGGACTCCTCATCTCTCCAGAAACTCTTATAGGTTATCTCGATGGCCTTCCTATAGCGCATGGCGTTGACTATGGCAGAAAGCCATTTCTGCGAAGATGGAATCTTTTCTAAGAGAATTCTGTTTCGCATATCCCTAGTCTCATTAAGAAGGTTGTTAAGCGACAGAGACTCCAGTAGCCACTGACGTATATCGTCACCCTCTAGGTCATCAGTATTAGCAATGTAATAGCCCAGCGAGCGGTCGCACTTGATCTCGATACGGAAAATGTCATAAATCGCATCAAGATGATTGAAGAATGTACGCTGCGGCAGTCTCTCGCGTGTCTTGTTATAGTGACTGAACTGCCAGGAACGGTCGATTTCCTCGAAACTGATGTGCCCACTTCTGTGAACAAGGTCAATTAGCCAGATATACCTGTCGAAATAGTTCTTAGCCATAGTCCTTTTTTTTGTTTCACCCGCAAAGATAGTTATTATTCCTGCCAAAAAATGGCATTTTTCAGCGATTCTCCATTTAGATAGAGGTCGATTGGCATTTCCGGGTTGAACATGGGGTGTAGAAGTGGCCCAATTTCTTTAATAAACGATTTAGTATCAATCAGGCGACGACTGTTCTCCTCACCAATTTCAGCCCTAAGCAGCATCCCATCCTGGGCATTGTCGTTTTCCTCAAATACAGATTTATCTTTTCCTCAACCATCATTTATCACATAGGTAATTCTATGCTTAACGCCCGCCTTAAAGGCAATGACGATGAATTCTTTCACGCCTCCCTTTTTCAAAGATTCATATTCACTATCCGCCCTTTTCTCCAGATTCAATAAACTCACATTCTTGAATGATGCGCGAATAGACATGGCTGCTTCAGAAATTCCAAAGACAATACTTGTTACATGCTCCTCTGTTTCATGTAGTACATCATTAAGGAATCGACAGAGATCTCTCGTTATTTCTAATTGTTTCATTATTTTCTTGGTTTTTTCTCCGCGCTAACAGTAATATTGTTGATGCGGCAAAGATATGTGGTAATCGTGCTAAATACTGGCAGGAGAATAAAAATGGATTTTTGTTCTTTACTGCCGGATTTTGGCAGAACCGGTTTGTAAATTTGTCGCAAAAATATGACGTATGGATATATTACCACGAATAGAAAGAGATCTCTAGCCTCAGGAAGGATATTGATTATTGCAATAAAAAACAACTCTAAAAACCAAACAATCATATGTATTACGATCTGAATAAAAGCCTCGTTAAGTCTAGTCTTAATCCGGCATATCGAATGAGCAATTATGTTCAAACTGATTATCACTCTTTAGCATATCATTGGGCAGAAGAAATAATCAAAAACCCCGGCGCAAGCACTAATCCATGGCTCCTAATCGGTCGCAAAGGGGCCGGGAAAACTCATTTAATTCAAGCAGTTGGCAATGAAATCCTAGAATTAGAGCCAAATACCAATGTCCTATATTTGAGTGCGTCAGATTTTGAAAATCTCTATTTGGATGCTGTTAAAAGCGAACAACTTCCATCCTTTAAAAAGCACTTCTATAGCCTGGATGTCTTAATAGTTGATGATTTGCAGAACATGTCAAACCGAGATGCTCTAGAAATGCTGATAAAGGTGAAAAGAAATCTTATAAAAAAGCATAAGCAACTCATATTTGCGACTGGCAGCTATGATATTTTTCCGGCTTTCCCGAAGCAGCGAATATTTACAAATAAGAACTGCTCTGGTTGCTGGTTTGATGATTGGTCTGTGTGGGATGCCCGTCAAATAATAGATAAACTATCGAGCGACATGCCGGATAAGTATAAAGATTTCTTGGCTCGCATTATGATTGATGATTTTGGTGCTCTTAAGGAGGCTCTTTCCGTTATCAACGCAACACCAGACCCTGATTACGAAGCAATGGTGAATTCAATTACGGCCCGTTTCCTAAGTTCGCGTGGGTAAGACTTAAGTAGAATCTTTATATCTTTCTTCAATTCAAACAAATTCACTAACTTCGCGCATAGTGAGCGTAACACAACCTAATAATAAATTGTTCTTCGTATTTTGACATATGGCAGCATTTGAAAAAGAACTAAACAAACTTGAAAGCATCCATAAGCATCTTGAAGAGATATTGGATGAGAGTGTCGATTACAAGTTAACTCAAGAGAAGGTTATTGAAGAGATTGTTGGTATTAAAGACGATCTTCGCGAACTAAAAGATGTGGCCGGGCTTTTCATGCCGCCATCCATCGTTAATAAGGCGTTAAAACGCATCGAATCGGCGAATCGTCTTATAGCCAGAATTAGCAGAGAATGGGACCTTCCGGATCCCGCTGCAGAGCGTGCTATGATGTTCCCTAACGGAGAAGAAGATGACTAATTGTTGACAATATGGAAAAATCAAAGAATACTGTTCAGGAGCGATATAGACAATGGAACGACACGTTATATTATCGCTATATTGAAAGCTTTAACGAGGACACTACCATATGGGATGGAGTGGTTAATCCAGATGTCTATGCACAATCCCCACTAAAAGTAATGTTTCTCAATCGAGAAGCATATGATCCTGATCCGGAAAACCTTCCGTATGATTTATGTCAAGCCATACGTGAACGAATTGAGAAAGATGATTGGGTTTTCCCGGGTCAAAACACTCTGCGCACCCATCTAAAGCACTATCTGACAGTACTTGATATGGGGCAAAATGGGTATCAGGCTCTTTCGGACGATACAGTACGCGAACACGTGCAGTCTGCTGATTATTACGAATTTATAAGGCTATTTGAACGCGTCGCATATTGTAACGTCAAGAAGTCTGATGGAAGACCCAAGTCCAGCAAAAGGGATCTCAGAGAATATGCTGAAAAAGGATTAGATACATTGAAAGAACAGATTCTATTCTTTAATCCTTCGATAATTCTTGCTGGGAACGTTTGCGAAGATATCCTTGATAACCTTTTTGATTGGGGTGACAATCTCTATTGTGATCCTAATCATCGCTTGAATATCTGGCAGATTAAGATTGGTGAAAGGTTATTCCCATATGTTGATATGTTTCATCCTTCTCTAGTGAAGGGCATGAGCGAGTATTACATTGAGTTACTCCACGCCTTACAGGTCGTGGAGAAGGAGCATCCTAGTTTCTGGCAAGATCGGATAGAGAAGACTAAGAACTGTTTCATAACTCAATAAGGCTATAGCTTTACACCATTGAGGATAATCGAAAAGCCCTTATACTTCTCGGCGTATTGCTTGACGATATCATTTACAATCTCCTGTCTGTAGTAGCTATTGGGGAATAACTCCTTGTCAAAAGTGAACTTCATCCAGGTGCCGTCAGGCTCCTGATCTTCATCTACTTCGATTCCCTGGTTGTCAAGAACGCCTTTAAAGTACAATGCCCATGAACGTTCAGCATTGCGATAGGAATTAATCAGAAACTCCTCAGCGAGGGCGTTGGCCACCTTGTAACCATTCGTGGCAACAACACCCTTTTTGGCGCCAATCCCAACTGAAAGGCCGCTTGTAGTATTAACTACAGACTTAAGCGGTATCCCTCGTCCATATTCCCTCAAATAAACGACTAGGCTGTTGTTTTCAATCTCGAGTTCCTTAGCCCATCCCATTTCATACTCGTCTACAGAGCAATCAATGAGGCTTTTAAGAAGGGTGTAGATGCCATCGTCAGGAGATGAACCGTCCCCAATCTTGCCGATATATTTTTCAACATTCAAGCGAATGTGCTCATACCATTCAAGCGTTTGAACGGTATCTCCATTAGGTTTGTTCGTTGAATCCATTGCCGTCTTATATTAAAGAGCTGGAGAGTGATTCCCTTTACAGAAACCATTAGGATGTTTGGGACATGGCGAATTCGTCATATCGCGAATTGAAGAGAACTGACGACCGCAATACTTGCAGGTATACTTGGATTTTTCGCTCCCTTCATAGAGAATATGATTGCCTTTGCAAAAACCATTTGGGTGCTTGGGGCAAGGGGCCGAAGTTAAAGACCTCACATCGGAGAATTCTCGACCGCAATTAACGCAATAATACTTAGGCATATGCTTGAACTGTTTAACTATGAATTTTGCTACAAATAAAGCCAATCTGGCTGCAATAATATGGCAGTGTTGTGATTTTTCTCCTCCAAATTTACCTTTTTTTGTGTATTTATAAAAAATATTGCTCACTGCCACATTTTGGTAGTCAGATTCTATATGTTTGTGGCCACAAAAGATTTGCAATGGGAACAAACAAAAATACCATGTATATCCGCTCGCTGGATGAAGCCCAGCTGAAGGATGAGGTAATCAATATCGAGTCACGCATTCTTGCGATTACCCATGACCCCATTGACTTCCATAATCTTCGGCCATTCCTGGATTGGTGCGGGGACAAGAAAGCCTTAGAATCTGTCCAGGACATGATGGGATACCGCAAGTTCATCCTGGACACTCTGTTTGCCAAGCACTGTACCGAGGCTGAAATAGAACGGCTGGAGAAGGTCAATAGTCTGCTGTTGGAACTGACAAACCGAACCTACAAGCGCACGGCCGATTTATTCAGAGCTTTGATTGCCATGCCGAAGGACGAACTGGACGATGACTACGAGATTGAAGGGAGCCTCGTTCCGGAATTCGACACCGTAGACTCTACGCTTCGTCTGGAAGAAGACCCATACTACGGCTCTGACTTTACGAGGATGGCCGCCATACTGCAGGAGACTGAGAAATACCTCCTTGATTTTGCACAAGTTAGGCCTGTATGGTCTTCTGAAGCCGAATATACTCCAACGATGAGTGACAAAGAATTGGGGTGCGAGCTCCCCCTTGATGATGGCACCAGCTGGGCAGAAGGTCCTCTTCACAATCCTAAACTGAAGCACATTACAATTTGCTATGCGCTCCACGATCTGTGCACGCATATGAACTTCTCAATCCCAGATATCCTGAGGATGAACGACTTCAAGGTTGAAGTGAAGCTTACTGTTCAACAGTTCTCTGATCAAGATCGTAAACGACTCAACTGAACAACCCGCATACTTCCCGCTGAAGATCCCGTAACTGTTGGGCATCCATTATTGACTGGTCATCAGTTTACGATGACTTCGCTGATGTGGCTGCGGACTATGGTGTCGCCGGTGTTGTAGCGGAGGCGGACGTATCTGGCTTTGGCGGAGACTGTCCCGCCGACTGTCAATATGTTGAAATGGCGCCTGTCGGGAGATAGATGAAGCTGCGGAACAGCGGTTTTTTCATAATTGACGCCGTCTGCGGACAAAAAGAATTCTGTATCCTGCGGAGCACACAATCTGCGAATATTGAAGTCTGCGAATTCGGCGCCGACATAATGGACAGTCTTGACTTCTCCGAGGTCTATGTCTATGGTGACGTTGCGCTGGCGGGTGTACAGCCAGACTGAGTCCGCCTTGAGGTTCCATCCTCCGAGAAATCCGTCCACAAGAAAAGGAGCCTCGCGCCCTGTGCTGTCGTCGCTCCCGGTGTAAACCACAGCCCTGGCTTCATTGGTTATGCGAGGAATCTGCACTCCGGCTTCAGGACGTTCGCCGGCCTCGTGGCTCAGGTCGAAGCACTTGTATCCTCCGGCAGAAGCAGTTACGCACAGCGACAGGGCCCGGGAACGGAAGTCCTCATAGTCCTTGCCTTCCCTGGGGGACCATCCCGTTTCGGCAATCGCAAATGCCCGGGGATAGAGCATATACTCATATTGGCTGTCATCGACAATACATTCGGACCAGAGGTTCCCCTGGACCCCGAGAAGATGGTCCGTGTTTTCGGATATTTCCGCTTCGGGTTCGTAATCATAGACAGTCTTGAGCGTAAGGCAGCTGCTGAATGCAAGAGGCTCTTTCCAGGGGGCGTCCTGGTAATAGTCCAGGTAGTAACGGGTATTCGGCGTCATTATGACATCGTGTCCCATCTGAATCGACTTGAGGCCTCCGGAAGTGCCCCTCCAGGACATTACAGTGGCGTTTTCCGAAATTCCGCCCTCCAGGATTTCATCCCAGCCAATCAGCTTTTTCCCCCTCGACACTATAAAACTGTCAATGCGCCGGATACAGTAGCTCTGAAGTTCGAATTCATCTTTCAGCCCTTCTTTCCGCATCCTTTCCCGGCAGCGGCTGCATACCGTCCAATTGGACTTTCTGGCCTCATCCCCGCCTATATGCACATACTGCGACGGGAATAATTCCATAACCTCGTCCAAGACCTTGAAAAAGAAGGAGAAGGCATCTTCGTTCCCGACGCAGAACACGTTGTCCACCCCATGCTTCCTGTCGCAGAAGAATTCAGGATGGACGTGCAGCAGAGCTCTATTGTGTCCGGGAATCTCTATCTCTGGAATTATGTCTATATGTCTGGCGGCGGCATAGGCAATTATCTCCTTGATGTCGTCTTTCGAATAGTAGCCGCCATAGACGCCGCCACGGTCATACACGGTGCCGCTGACATAATTCACCGGCTCGTGAAAGAACTTCTGGGAAAAGCGGGGCAGCATGGTGTGGAAATACAGGCTGTCTCCGAAGGCGGCTTCATGGGCCATCTCCGGAGCACAGTCCAGTTCTATCCGCCAGGCCTGGTCGTCTGTGATGTGAAGGTGAAGCACATTCATCTTCAGCAGGGCCATAAGGTCCAGTTGCTTGAGTATGAAGTCTTTTCCATGGAAGTGCCGGACCATGTCGAACATCAGGCCCCTGTGGGCGAAGCGTGGCGCGTCTTCGATGGTGCAGAATGGTATATCAGGGCTGGAAGCGCGTAGCTGAAGCAGAGTCTGCACAGCGTAGAAAGCCCCGGTATAGCCGGCTGAGAGAACGGTTATTCCCTTGCGTCCTACCTCCAGGGTGTAGGCGCCGTCATCAGCTTTCCTCCCGTTGAGGAATTTCGGACCTGTTTTGAAGCGTATCACAGGCCGGGAACTCTTCCTTAACGCCAGTTCGCATTCCTCCAGGTATTCGGAAAACGCCTCTTTTCCGGGAGCCTGGCCTTCAAGAGTGTAGGAGCAGCCTTTTTCCAGAGTTATGCTTCCCTTGCCCCTGGCCGAGTAAGCAGCCGGCCGGGGAATCACAGGAATGTCCGTGAGCAGAATAGTCAATGCTGCCAGCGAACTGAAAAGAAAATTTGTCAGGAACATATATGCTCAGTCTATATCGTCATCCGTGACGGCTGCGCCGTTGCCCATCAGATAGTCTTTCATGAAGCCCGAGATGTCTCCGTCCAGGACTCCCTGGGTGTCGGCGGTGGCGCGGCCGGTTCGCAGGTCCTTCACCAGTTTGTACGGGTGGAGGACGTAGTTGCGTATCTGGGAGCCCCATTCGATGCGCTTTTTCTGTCCTTCGAGCTCGGCCTGCTTCTCCTGGCGTTTCTTGAGTTCTATGTCGTAGAGGCGGGATTTCAGTATGCGGAGGGCGTTCTGGCGGTTGTCCTGCTGGGAACGGGTCTCGGTGTTCTCGACCATGATTCCGGAGGGAATGTGCCGCACGCGTACTCCTGTCTCGACCTTGTTGACGTTCTGTCCGCCGTGTCCGCCGCTGCGGAAGGTGTCCCATTCCAGGTCGGAGGGATTGATTTCTATGTTTATGCTGTCGTCCACGAGTGGATAGACAAATACTGATGAAAAGGTGGTCTGGCGTTTTGCGAGGGCGTTGAAGGGGGAGAGCCGCACCAGGCGGTGAACTCCGTTCTCGGCCTTCAGGTAGCCATAGGCATAGTCCCCTTCGAACTGGATGGTGGCGGATTTGATGCCGACCTCTTCGCCTTCCAGCAGGTCCGTGACCGTCATTTTGAAATTATTCCTCTCGCCCCAGCGCATATACATGCGCATGAGCATTGCGGACCAGTCATTGGCTTCGGTGCCGCCGGCGCCTGAGTTGATGGTGAGCACTGCGCCGAGGTTGTCGCCTTCGCCTCCGAGCATATTGCGCAGTTCGAGGTTCTCCACCGCTTCCACGGCCTGGTCATAGACTTTCTGAAGCTCCTGGGTTTCATCTGTTTCGTCTGTTTCATCGCCGCCGCTGATACTTTCGGCGGCAAATTCATACAGCACGTCGAGGTCGTCGGCAAAAGCCGAAGCCTTGTCGAAATCCGTAACCCAGGATTTTATGCCGGCGCTTTTTTTCAGGAAAGTTTCCGCTGCCTTGGGGTTGTCCCAAAAACCTTCTGCGAGGGATTCCTCCTCCCTTGATTTTACTTCTGCCCTCTTCGAGGGGATGTCAAAGACACCTCCCCAGCGTTTCCAAACGCTGATGCAGAGCCTTTATCTGTTCTGATGAAATCATACTGTGCTCTCCATGTTTATGAAGCGGTTACCGCTCCGTTAAGTTCTTTCCTGCAAAATTACAAAATAATTTCAATAATCATCAGTTGTAAAATTATTTAGAATAATGTTATATTTGCGTTCGACTATAAAGACTCTCACTAATGAAGACTGTAAGAAACTTTAGGCTTTTGGCCCTGGCGTCGTGGATAATGATTTCATTATCCATCAAGAATTCGGAGTACAACCCATAAATGGCTAACTTGTAAATGTATTATTTGGCTTGACAGTATTGCCGAATAGCCTTATAGGCGCCCCAACCTTTCATTGATCAGATCCATATATCTGGATTTCATCTTTTGGTCAAGAAAAGAAATGTCTATTATTTCGAACCACTTGTCTTTGCAGGCGATAATGGAATCGATAATAGTGTTGGCATAACGGAGATCAACTCCGCTTTCAGTCATAACAGATACAAATGAATCTCTGTCATATCCGCCGATAGTTTCGTCATCATAAACACCTGGGCCTGAAAGTGTCATTGCGGTCTCGTTAGTATCATCGATACCTGTGAGGAGCACGGCCAGGAGATCATAGGCCGGAGAAAGAACATAGCCCAGGCCGTCTTTCCGGTCAATCAACGAAAAGTTTTTGCAGTGCATATCACTGTTGCCTGTAATCCAGGAAAATATATACAAATACTTTTGTAAAATGGTACCCGTTCGGGTATTTTTTTGATATTTATTTGAACAAATAGCCCCGAGCGGGGCTATTTGTTTTATAATGTACGGAAATGTGAGCCGCGAAGCTCCCTACGGTTCTAATTTACAGATTTTATTTTTCCTATATTTGCAGTCAGAATGGAAACCACAGCTGTGACATATCCCATACGCAGAGCTGAGCCACGGGATCTGGAGGCGGTGAACCGCCTGCTGGAGCAGGTTCTGGCGGTTCATCATGCCGGAAGGCCCGATTTGTTCAGAGCCTCCGGAAAAAAGTACCCGGACGAAGAAATTCTTCGCATATTCTCCGATCCCGGCACACCGGTTTTTGTCTATGATGACGGCCAGGTCCGGGGCTACGTTTTCTGTGTGGCAGAATTCCATGACAGCGGCAGTCTCAATCCTGTGAAGACGCTGTATGTCGATGATCTCTGCGTTGACGAGAAATCCAGGGGCAGGCATATAGGAAAGGCTCTTTTCGACCATGTCAGGGCCTATGCGAAAGAGAACGGATTCTACAATATCACCCTGCATGTATGGGAATGCAATCCTGCGGCCAGGGTATTTTATGAATCCCTCGGCCTTGTTCCGCAATATACTTCGATGGAACTTACCTTACCACAGGTTTCAGAGTGAAGGTAAAGGTCCTGGGCTCCGGGGAAAGCATATATTCGGGCAGGGGAGTCCGGCCCCAGGAATTGGTGCCCCCGAGTCCCATGTCGAAGCCGCTTATTACCACCCATGTGTTTCCGGCTGCCCGGTTGTTTTCGCGGGCGGCCTTTTTCAACTCGAGCGAATGCATGGATACGCCCCTCTGGTTGTTGTGTGCCTTTGCAGATGAGTCTCCGGAGGGAAGCGAAACGTCCAGTTCCTTCCAAGAGAAAGGCAGGGCGGAAGCGTTGAACTCCACATGCGAGGAGAATTCAAAGCCATGTCCCATATCGTTAAGTACGCGGAAGTACCGCAGACCGCAGTGCAGTCCGCTCTCCTGGGGGCGGACATAGCCGTAGTGATATTGCTCTTCCACCCTGGAACTGTAGCGGTCCAGGAAGGCTGCGCTCTGGCGGTCCGGATAGTTCTCGAAGGGACCCCTGCCGAACCAGTCCAGATTGGAGTAGTCCCCGTTCATCGCGAGAGTCATGCCGAAACGCGGCAGCGGGGGCATGGACGAAAGCCCGCCGGCGTCGTCCATGGATTCGGCGACATAGATGCTCCCGTCCGAAAAAATCCTGTAGCGGAGTTCCAGCGCGGCTTTTGAGTCTATGGGTTCGAAAGTCACGGTGATATCGTAGGAGCCGTCCTCCACGGCGGTCCATGCAAAGTCTTTCACTTTTGGCTCGACATGTCTCCAGATAGTCATTCCGGCAGCGAAATCGGCGCCCAGGTCGTTTTCTGTTGCGGCGCGGGCGAAAAGCGGCACGAGCGGAGATGTCAGCAGGTTCACCCTGTCTATGCTGTAGTTCGTGACGGCGCCGCTGCGGCGGTCCAGAATCACCCGCCAGATATGCCTTCCGAACTCGCCGGAAAGTACCACGATGTCCCGGCCGGCATTGAAGACGACGCCCCCGCCCTCAAAGTCCATCTCAGCAGGACGCTCGTCGAGAAGCACAATCTGGTCTGAGACAATCTCCTCGCCGGCCTCCAGAAGGCCGCTGCGGCGTTTCAGAACATAACTCAGATTCAGGGTGACGCAGCCGCCAAGCGCGGAAACGTCTGCGCCGAGGTCTATTGTCGATGCCGTCTGCGGGGCCGTGTCTATATTTTCGACGACCCCGGAAAGGACCCTCACACCGTCTTCCTCGACAGTCCACAGCAGCCTGACGTCGGAAAGGTCAGTGAAAAAATTTTCATTGAAAATCCTCAGTGCGGAAGGCGTACCGGAGGATAGAATGCTGCGGTACTGGTAGCGGACCTCCCAGGCGTGGGGATGCCAGCTTCGGTCCGATGCTATTATGCCGTTGCAGTTGAAAGAACCGTCGGAAGGGTCGGAGGAATTGTAATCTCCGCCATAGGCCCAGATATGTCCGGTACCCGTCCTGGCAGGGTCTGAAGATTTCTTGTAAAGTGCCTGGTCGGCGAAATCCCAGATAAATCCACCCTGGTATGCTGGGGCTTTCCGGATGAGGTCCCAGTACTCTTTGAAATTCCCCATGGAATTACCCATGGCGTGGGAGTATTCGCATTGGATGAGAGGCTTCAAAGGCTTGGACTCCAGATACTTCCGGCACTTATCTATGCTCCAGTACATGGGACAGCAGATATCCGTGTTTGATTCTCCCTCCCTGGCCGCCGGTTCGAACTGCACGGCCCGCGTGGGGTCGCAGGCCTTTATCCACTCGTAGCAGTCAATGAAGTTCTGTCCGTTGCCGGCCTCGTTTCCAAGGCTCCAGACAATCACGGAAGGGTGGTTTATGTCGCGGAAGACCATCCTCTGGTCGCGGACAAGGTGCGCGCCCCTGTAACGGGAATTCTGGGCGAGAGTGATCCCGTCCTTGAACCCCATTCCATGGGATTCGATATCGCCCTCATCGACTACATATAGTCCGTAGCGGTCACAGAGCGAAAGCCACAGCGGGTCGTTGGGGTAGTGGCAGGTGCGTACTGCATTTATGTTGAGGCGCTTCATTATCCGTATGTCCTCAATCATCTCCTCCATGGAAACCACATAGCCGCCGTAGGGGCTGAGCTCGTGGCGGTTGACGCCTTTTATAAGTACCGCTTTGCCGTTTACCAGAAGCTGGGCGCCTTTAATTTCCACGCTGCGGAAGCCGAAGTCGATGGAACTGCTCTCGCGAAGCACCCCTGCTGCACTTGCGCTTACTTTCAGGGTATATAGATTAGGCTCCTCGGCACTCCACAATTTTGGAGAAGAAACACTGGTCTGTGCCAGTGCAATGCCGTTTTTGACCGTGGCGGAGAATTTTTTTACGCTGTGCCCGGCAGCATCGGCAAGTTCGAAGTCCACAGCGGAAATCTTTCCGCTCACGCTGGCCCTGACGGAGAGTTTTCCGTCCATGGAGGCACGTATGTTCACGTCTTCCAGGCGGTCGGTCTCGCGGGTATAGATCCATACGCCGCGGGCGATTCCGCTCAGGCGCCAGAAATCCTGGTCCTCGAGATAGGTGCCGTCGCACCAGCGGAGCACTTCCAATGCGATTACATTCAGTCCCGGGCGAACGTATTTAGTAATGTCGAAACGGGCTTCCAGTTTGCTGTCTTCGCTGTAGCCGACCTCTTTGCCGTTGATCCAGACGCGTACGCAGGAGGTTGCGCTGCCGATGCAGAGGCAGATTTGCTTTCCGGCCCAGGACGGGTCTATGTCGAAGACGCGGCGGTACTGCCCGGCGTGGTTGCCTTCCTCGGGCACGAGGGGCGGAGCGTTCTTGTATTTGCCCCTCCAGGGGTAGCCTATATTGACGTAAACGGGGTCGCCGTAGCCGTGGAGTTCCCACATTCCCGGGACGGGTATTTCGCCCCAGGAAGAATCGTTGAAAGTTATGGTTTCAAAACCCTTGATCCTGCCGGAGGGAGTTTCGCTGAAGTGGAAACGCCAGATTCCGCCGAGGTCGAGGGTCTGCTGCTGCTCAGTCGTGAAACTGGCCCTCATGGGCATGCGGTTCCGTTCAAAGACCGCCGGATCCTGCCAGTCCTCCAGTTTCTTCGCCCATCCTGACACGCACACAGCCAGCAGTGCTAAAACCATTAACTTTTTCATTAGAAGCTGTTTAAATTTGTTTAGTTTAGTTATGGTGAAAAAATTACCTGCATCATTTTCATCGCCTGTGCCACCCTCGGCACCATAAGAGGGAGGGGCCCAACAAGGTTGGGAGGGGTCGCCTGAAGGGCGACGGCAGGGAAAGTGATGCAGGTAATTTTTTCATTTTTCCTTAATATTTTATAAATGAAGAAAAAGTAAAATATATTTAAACAACTTCTTACAGCTTGGAATCAAGATATCTGCTGATGGATTCCGCGTCGCTGACGGAGGCGGAGGTGTCTATGGCACCCTCCGTGATGAACCATATCGTGGGCAGGGAAGAAAGACCATAGAGGCCTATGAAAGGAGAGGCGGCACCGCGTGTGTCGCAGACATTGATCCAGGGTAGTTTCTGGCCCCTGACTACGCCAGCCCAGCGTGTCTTGTCCACATCCAGGGAAACTGCGTAAATCTCCAGGCCCCGGGGTGCGAATTCTTCATAAATGGGCACGAGAGCGTCTATGTTGAACATATTCTGCTCGGCGCTGCTGGCCCAGAAATATAGCATGGTCATTTTGCTCCGGACCTCGCTCAGTTTATGATTCTTGCCGTCCATTCCGGGCAGGTCGATTTCCGGGAAAGGGACTTCTTCCGCCTTTTCAAGCCGGGCGAGAATCTCCATTTCGCCCTCGCGCCTGGCCGTTTCTTTTTCAAGCGCTTTCACTACCGGAGCACCTGGCCATACAGCTTTCAGGGAGTCGGTCACGTTGCGGAAGATAAGCGCGTCGGTGCTCTGGCGGAAAAGCGGCAGGCCGTCCGGCAGTTCCTTCATCAGGACAGCGGCGCTGGCAAGGGACCCTGGGTTGGATATAACGAAGGAAACACTCTTCCGGTAGTAGTCCAGATAGGCCCTGGCAAGTTCCTCGCGGGTGTCCGCAATCAGGGTCGCGGTGTAATAGGCCTGAAAATCCTTTTCCGCTTCGCTGAGTTTTTCGGATTCGGGAGAACCTTCGATTACGCAGTCCCCGCGGTCGCCTCCGGTGAAGGAGATCTGGTCTCCGGGGAGGGCGATAAGCGAGCCGATGCGGCGGCTTCTCATGTTCAGATAGACAAATCTGGGACTGTCTATGGGCTTTATTTCATAATGGAAGCATCCCTCAGCGTCGGTTTTGAGCGTGTCCGTGCGGACGCCCTGGACGGTTACGATAAGTTCGGCTTCCGGCCGTCCTGAGATTTTTCCTTCGATTACGGCCTTCTTTTCACAAGATGTGAAAAAGGCGGCAATGACTGCCGCCACTATAATGGGCTTAAAGTTTTTCATATTCTTTAGCGATGCTCTCTGCGATTTCTTTCATCCTCTCAGGAGGAAGCTGGAGTTTTGCTTTCCGGAAGTCCAAATCCGCTTCGCTCTGAAGGGGAACCAGGTGGATGTGGGTGTGCGGAACCTCCATTCCGAGCACTGCCACCCCGATTCTCTTGCAGGGAACGGCCGCCTTCAGGGCCAGGGCCACTTTGCGGGCGAAGTCCGTGAGGCCTCGGTAGGTCTTCTCGTCGAGGTCGAAGATATAGTCCTTCTCGACTTTGCGGGGAATCACGAGAGTGTGCCCTTCGGCGAGGGGAGCGATGTCCAGGAAGGCGTAGAAGTCTTCGCTTTCAGCCACTTTCCACGAGGGAATCTCCCCGGATGCGATTTTTGTGAAGATTGTTGCCATTACAGAGAGATGTCAAGAATTTTGAACTTCATTATTCCGGAAGGCACTTTCGCTTCCACTGTGTCGCCCTTGGCATGTCCCATGAGGGCTTTGCCTATGGGGGTAGTGGCTGCGAGAAGCCCCTTTGAGAAGTCGGCTTCGGATTCGCCCACGATGGTGAAATTCATAACGGCCTTGTTAGCGAGATTCTCGATTTTCACTTTGGAAAGAAGCTGGACGGAGTCTGTGGATAGTTTAGACTCGTCTATCACGCGGGCGTTCGCCACCTTGTCCTTGAGCCGGGCAATTTTCATCTCCAGAAGGCCCTGGGCCTCCCTCGCGGCTTCGTATTCCGCATTCTCGGAAAGGTCTCCCTTTTCCCTTGCTTCCGCAATCGCTGCGGAAATGACAGGGCGCTGAGCAAGAGCGTCTGCAAGCTCCTGCTTTAGTTTCTCATACCCTGCCTGTGTCATGTACTCTAATGCCATAATATTTCTGAATTTTGTTATCGTTTCAGAATGACCCGCATTTGTCAGCGCACTGTTCAGGGTGTCTATGTGCCCAAACTGATGCAGGTCATTTCACGCAAAGTGAACTAAAAAGGAGTCCTGCCAGTGCGGCAGAACCCTCAGTCCGATGGCAAAGATAGGCAAAAAACCCGACTTTGCAAATTTTTCATTATATTCGCAGAAATACAAATATTTCCATTATGGCCGAGCTTTTTCAAATTACCCCTGACCGCGAGTTTCTGAAGCATTTCCTCACGCGCTGGCGTACCCTGAGTATTTCTCCTGAGATGGTGCAAAAGCTTAAGGAAAACAAAGATACAGACCCGTATGCAGCCTACGGCTACGGTCGCTGGCTGTCGCTGGCGAATCCGGAACCTGACAGCCTCAAGGAGGCCGAGGTGCTGCTTATCTGGGCTGCAACAAAAGGAAACATTCCCGATGCCAAAGCTGCACTCGGACTGATGTATTACGATGGCCGCGTCGAGGCCGATAAAGCTATGCCTGAGTATCAGGCTGTTCTTTCGAATGACGCCTACAAGGCCGGAAGCGAATTGCAGCAATACCTTACTCTGTTGAACACCGTTTACGGGAATTATGGATATAAGAAGGATCCTGACCTGGTGGTGGACATTCTGCAAAAGCATCTTGAGAAAAATCCCCTCAGTGATCCCATTTATTATGATCTTCTCGCCCAGGCGCTGGAGTCTTCGGACAAGAAGGCGGCCGAGAAGACCTATCTGACCAGCATCGAGCGCGGCAACACCGAGAGCTACTTCTCCCTTGCCAATTTGTATCAGAACGAGGGTGACTTGGACCGGGCTTTTGAAATCGCCTCGGATGGCGCCCGGAAGGGTGCCGTGAACTGCCGCCGCTTCAAGGCGGGGCTTGATCAGGAAGACTATCTCAAGTTGTCTCCAAGGGAGCAGGATGCTGTGCACCGCGAAATTGTCGAGGGGCTTGAATATGCCATAGACCATTATGACCGTTATGCCTGTTACCTCAAGGGAGCTCTGCTGTGTGACGGCTTATTGGGCTTCCCCGAGGATCCGGCAGCTGCACTTGCACCTCTTGAAAGGGGCTGCGCTATGGGGGTTGCAAACTGCTACTGGCTCAAGGCCTATATTAACTACAACTATGCCGACAGCCTGCCATCAGAGTTGAAATTGAGCTATGAAGATTTCGCAAAAACCTGCCTGCAGGCAGCCCGTCTCGGAGACCGTGAACCGTTCACCCTTGAACAGATTGCACGCGCATACGTTTCGGGATATCTCAAGGACCACACTGAAGAAATAGAAAAACGTTGGCTGAAAGAATATCTGGAGGTGAATCCGGAAGAAGAGGATTCCAAGGACAGCACAGGAGTTGTCGCAGTGTATCCGCAGGGCTTCTACTATTGTATGGATGCGGATCCGAAAGAACTGGATCTGGACGAAATAGCCGAATTCACCGGGGCACGGAGCTTTGACATAGTGCATTTCTCCCCGCTTCTTACCCGCATCACCAAGGCGCTGTCCCTCGACAAAGAATCGTGTCACGTGGCAATGCTGGTGGATAAGGACGGCTTCGCGAAGGATATCCCTGACAATATGTGCGGAACGCTTATTTACGGCCAGGGTTCGGAAATACTCGGAACAGTTGTTTTTGTCCTGGAGGACGATAAGAGCTACGACCTTATGCCGATGCTGGGTCTTCAGCGTGTCTATATGTTCCTCCAGCTGCTTGACGCCGCGACGCAGGGCCTTGTCCGTATGCCTACAGCCGCAGAACTCAAGTCAATCGGGGCGGAAGTAGAGGAGGATGATGAAGAAGAGGATGTCGAGGACGATGAGCCCGGTCCCTGGAGCAGACTTATAATAGATGTGGATTACAGCCCCTCCGATCCGGGCATCAACAACCATTTCTGCGAAAGCACTCCCTACGGCAGGGATGATGTTACGGATGGCCGGCGCCTTAGCTATGAGGATCCCGGCGGTCTTTTCGGCGCCATTTATGTCAAAGAGGCCGGGGATGACTTTGTTACTTTATTCTACCGGGACGAGGAATACACCCTGACGCAGGATGC
Organism: Bacteroidales bacterium; assembly: GCA_017544265.1. Lineage (GTDB taxonomy): Bacteria > Bacteroidota > Bacteroidia > Bacteroidales > UBA932 > Cryptobacteroides. The sequence goes on from JAFYEM010000024.1 coordinate 20,156, forward strand.
TCCGGTCAAAAAACTGGATACCGGCGGACGGAACTATACCAACTTCTACCTTCACGCCCGTCTGGAATTCTAATAAAGCAGAAGCCCGCCGCGAATCACTTCGTAACGGACCTCCAGACGTGTACTAAAACCTAAACCTGCCTTATAGATGCAGGCTTATAGGGAAACGTTGCAGAAAAATTGAAAAAAAGTTGATTTTTTTCTTACGACCTTGTGCAGACGAAGCGGAAGAACTCCTCTGCTTCCTTCTTTTCGCCGAATCTGGCCATATAGACCTGGTCGCTGAGGGCTGATGCGAGAGCGGCAGGCATACGGTCGCACATGCATATAACCGAGCCGTAGCGGGCCATGATTTCTTCGTGGCTGTGGATATAGCTGCAGCGGTCGCGCCTTCCGGCGTATGCACAGATGAACTGCTCTCCCTCGACTTTGAGGCGGCGGTCGTAGGCTACCATCTCGGCCCAGATCTGATAGACATCCGTGCTGTGCGCGAAGTTCATCATGTCCGGGGTGTATCCGCCGGCCGGGCGCATATTGACTTCCAGGCCTACGAAATCGCCTTTTTTACCCAGTCCTTCTCGGTCGCGGTCCAGGCGGAAGAACTCCAGGTGCACGAAGCGGCTGCGGATTCCGAAGGCCTTGATGGTGCGGCGTCCGAGTTTTTTGAGTGCTGCGGGGACGGTCTTATCAACATAATAACAAGTGTCCAGATCGCCCGCGACAATGTCCATAATCGGGGTGGGGAATACGCCCATAGACTCGAAAAGCGGCTCGGAATTGCTGTCGCAAATGGCATCGTAGGACACCAGAAGGCCGGTTATGAATTCTTCCAGCACGAAGACGCCGAGGTCGTTGTGATGGTCCGAAAGCCAGCGGTCAAGTTCTGCTTCGTTATTGAATTTATAGGTCCCTGCCGCTCCGACACCGTTGTCAGGCTTTGCAATCATGGGGAATCCAGCCTTGGCGGCAAAGGCCTTTACTGCCTCGGGACCGTCGGCTCCGCGTACCTGGCGGGCGGTTGGAATCTTTCCGAGCGCATAGTATTTCTTCATCTGGGATTTCTCCTTGATGGCGCTGATATGGTCTGTGTGGATGCCGGTGGTCACATTGAAATCCGTCCTCAGCCGTGCGTCCTGCTCCAGCCAGTATTCATTGTTGGATTCGATCCAGTCTATATGGCCGTATTTGAAGGCGAAGAACGCGACGGCGCGATAGACCTCGTCGTAATTTTCCAGATTCGATACCTTATAATATTCTGTCAGCGAGTCGCGCAGTTCGCCCTGCAGCTGCTCGTAAGGTGCATCCGCTATCCCTAGAACAGTAACGCCGGCCTCTTTCAGATGGCGGCAGAAATGGGAATAGGTATGAGGAAAATGCGGAGAAATAAAAACGAAATTCATAATACTGCAAATTTTATTTTCATCATTTATCAGCTTCATGCCGCCGCCGGAAATCTCCCAGGCGCGGCCATGGACAAGGCTGCGGCCGTTCCCGACAGTTATATAGCCTCCGTCGGGAATGCTTATGAAGCGGTGCTGATGGCTGTCGGGGTAAATAATATCTTCAAAAAGAGCAAGATTGTCTATGCGGACGTACCGGACCTGGTCGTAATGGGGAATCAGGTTAATGTCGGTAAGGCCAAGACCGTCAAGCCAGCGATGGTAATTTGTGTCTATGGCCTCGCCCGCAAGCTCCGGATGGGAATAGACCCTGGTGGCGCAGTTCATGCTTCCGGCGCTGCAGCCCATAACCACTCCGTCCCACTCCTTCAGTATCGGGCCGAGGCCGGTTTCATGGAGGAAACGGTTCTGGGTGGGGACATGTCCGCCGCAGAGGATTACCCAGTCGGAGGCGAAAACCAGTTCCCTGGCCTTATGGGCGTTTTCGCGGCGGAGCATGATTATGGACTCCGTCTCGATTCCGGAAAGATGGATGCAGTCTGACATGCCTTTCAAGACGGAGCTTGTGAAGCCGTCGTCATCCGGCGCGGCACTCACAAGAAGCACCCGTGGCTTCGGAGGAAGGGCTGCCCTGACAGCGTCCAGAAAGCCGTTGTCACGTGTGAACCAAGGTTCGCCGAACCGCGTCGGACTGCCTGTAAGGAAGAGAGTCATCGCTTGTATTCCACCTTACTGAGAAACAAAGCATGGCCGGGGACGGATTCGCCGGCGTCGGAGCGGGTGCCGGAGGTGATGAGGGTGGCAATGCTCTCGGGGGTGCGTTTGCCGCGGCCGACCTCGATCATGGTGCCCACGATGGCACGTACCATGTTCCGGAGGAAGCGGTCGGCGGCCACCCGGAAGTACCAGTAGGGCCAGGAATTGTCCCTGAGCGGCGTCGGAATGAGTTCCTTGGAGTGAACGGGGCTCTCTATCGGCATGACTGCGATGTGCGTAGGAATATAGGGTTCCCAGCGGGCTTCGAAGATGGTGCAGATGGAGGTCTTGGAGTTGCCGCCGGTCTTTTCGAAACAGGAGAAATCGTGGGTCCCCAACAGGAAGTTGCAGGCGCGGGACATGGCCTCGAAATCCAGCCCGGGATAGGTGCATTTCCATGACCAGGGGTCTGCAAACGGGTCTTTCTTCCTGTGTATGAAATAGGTATATTCCCTGCGCCGTGCATCGAAACGGGCATGGAATTCGGCCCCGGCCTCCTTAATGCTGTGAACCACCACTTCGCGTGGCAAAATGGCATTTAATTTGCAGCAAAAATCTGCCGCGATTTGTCCCGCCTCAGACGGGAGTTCGAAGTGGGCAATGTACCCGCGGGCATTGACAGAGGCATCTGTCCGTCCGGCTCCGGTTACAGCAACCGGACACTTCAAAAGCGTTGAAATGGCGCTTTCAAGCGTCTCCTGCACCGAAGGAGCGTTCGGTTGGACCTGCCAGCCTGAGAAGGCGGCTCCGTTGTATGACAGACAAATCGCGTAGCGCATAGACATAAATTGATTGTGCAAAAATAAACATAATTATGGAAATCAACATTAGGGAACTAAATGACCGCATTCAGAAAGAGAGCCAGTTCGTGGACCTTCTGACCCTGGAAATGGGAAAAGTCATAGTCGGGCAGAAACATCTCGTGGAAAATTTGCTGATTGGCCTGCTGTCCGGAGGACATATACTCCTCGAGGGTGTTCCGGGACTTGCAAAGACACTGGCTATCAACACTCTGTCTGAGGCGGTAAGTGCAAAATTCAACCGAATCCAGTTCACCCCGGACCTGCTTCCGGCTGATGTTATCGGAACTCTCATCTATTCCCAGAAAAAAGAATCTTTCGAGGTCCATAAGGGCCCTGTTTTCGCCAATTTCGTGCTTGCGGATGAAATAAACCGAAGCCCCGCAAAAGTGCAGTCCGCCCTTCTGGAGGCCATGCAGGAACACCAGGTAACTATCGGGGACCAGACTTTCCCTCTCCCGGAGCCCTTCCTCGTGATGGCGACCCAGAACCCCATCGAGCAGGAAGGCACCTATCCCCTCCCTGAAGCGCAGGTGGACCGTTTCATGCTCAAGGTCATAGTGGGCTATCCCAAGAAAGAAGAGGAGCGCCAGATTATCCGCATGAGCGGTAGCGGCGCATTCCCGAAGGCTTCGCCGGTAGTGACTCCTGAGGACATTCTCCGCGCCCGCGAAGTCGTCCGCGAGGTTTATATGGACGAAAAAATAGAACGCTATATAGTGGACATTGTCTATGCCACCCGCACTCCCGCGGAATACGGCCTGAAGAAGCTCGAGGGCCTGATTTCCTATGGCGCATCCCCGAGGGCGAGCATCTCGCTCTCCGCGGCGGCGAAGGCCTACGCCTTCATCAAGAGGCGCGGTTATGTGATTCCTGAAGACGTGCGAGCAGTCTGTCCCGAGGTGCTCCGTCACCGTATAGGCCTTACCTACGAGGCCGAGGCGGAGAATGTGACTCCCGAACAGATTGTAGCAGATGTACTGAATGCAGTCATAGTTCCGTAATGACAAGCACAAGTGACCTTCTGAAAAAAGTCCGGAAAATTGAAATCCGGACCAAGGCGCTCTCCCACCAGATTTTCGCGGGAGAGTACCCTTCCGCGTTCAAGGGGCGCGGCATGGCGTTCAGCGAGGTCCGGGAGTACCAGTGGGGAGACGATGTCCGCCAGATGGACTGGAACGTGACCGCGAGGATGTCCGCACCATACGTGAAGGTGTTCGAGGAAGAGAGGGAACTCACCGTGGTGCTTATGGTGGATGTGAGCCGTTCCGGGCTTTTCGGCACGGTCCAGACCACAAAGCGCGAAAGGCTTGCCGAGATTGCGGCAGTGCTCGCTTTCTCCGCCATCGTGAACGGAGACAAGGTCGGAGCCCTTCTTTTCAGCGACAGGACAGAAAAGTTCATCCCTCCGGGAAAGGGCCGCGGCCAGCTTCTCAGGATTATTCGCGAAATTCTGGAATATGAACCTGATGGCCGTGGAACGGATATCGGAGGAGCCCTTCGTTACATCAGCGGCGCAATCAAGAAAAAGTGCAACGTGTTCCTGCTTTCGGACCTTCTGGACGTGGATCCGGATGGGGCTCCGAACTATGAGGAAGCCCTGAAGGTTGCTGCGTCCAGGCACGATATCACGGTAATCCGCATCACCGATCCGCGGGAACTGTCCATACCTGATGTGGGGCTGGTGAGCGTTAAGGATGCCGAAAGCGGCCGCACCGCCTGGGTAAATACATCTTCGCCGAAGGTCCGGGAAAGCTACCGGAAGTGGGCCGAAGCTGCATCGGCGAAGTCTTCCAAACTCTTCGGCTCCCACAATATTGACCATACGGACATTTCCATAGATGAAGACTATGTCCGTTCGCTGATTGCCTTATTCCGAAGCAGATGAAACGACTGACAGTCATATTTGTAACCATCCTATTCAGCGTGCTGTCCATCGCTCAGCCGGACAGCCTCCGTCTGGGCAGTATCATCCCGATGGGTCCCGGCTTCCTGGAGCAGGAAACCCCGGGGGACTCGATACTTGTTGCAGACCGCATGCTCTACGGCTTCGAACTGAAAGACTGGCCGGACAGCGTGAAACTTATATTTCCGGAGATTCCGCAGCCATATATGGAAGAGATGATAGCCCTTCCCATGTGGCAGGTGGATACCCTTAAAATTAAGAAGCAGCGCCGTTCGAATCAGCGGCTGCTGGACATACGTGCCGCAATTTCCCTGCAAGCGTTCAGCGAGGGGACCTATAATCTGCCGCCCCTTATGGTGCTGCGTCCCGGCGCGGACGGGGTTATGGACACGCTTGTCTGGCGGAGTGCGTCGATGGAGGTAAAGACTCTGCAGGTGGATACGGCGAGCTTCGTTCCGCATGATATACGGGGACAGCTGGAGTATCCGCTGACTTTCAGGGAAATTGTTCCATGGCTTGCCGGAGTTTTCTTCGTCGGGGTTATCATCGTGCTGATAGTCAGTTTCTTCCTTGCGCGTAAAAAGCGTGCGGCTGAGGCTTCCCGGCCCAAGGATCCGCCGCATATTACGGCTCTTCGCAAGCTGGACCATTACCGTGGCGACAAGTTCTGGGCCCCCGAAAAGCAGAAGCAGTTCTATTCCGGAGTGACCGATGCCCTCCGCGAGTACATTGCTGCCCGTTACGGAGTCGGTGCCCTGGAAATGACCACTGCGGAGATTTTCGAAGGCCTTAAGGAAAGTGATATGCCGGAGGACCTGAAGTCGGAGATGCGGACTTTGTTCGAGCGTGCCGACTTCGTGAAATTCGCGAAGTTTATCGCCACCGATGAAGAAAACGCCACCGTCCTTCCCCAGGCCGTCCGCTTCGTAACCACCACCTATCAAACCGAAATAGAAGAAGAACAAAAAAATGCATAGTGATATTAGAATAAGTTGGTGTTGTTAAACGTGGTTTTCAAACAATACAAGCTTGTTTTTTGACAGAATATAAAATGTTTTTTGAATATCCATACCTTCTGTGGCTGCTGGTGGTGCCGGCGTTGCTTCTGTGCCTTTACATCTGGCGGGAAGTGAGCGGCCGCACGCCTCACCTGAGGGTATCATCCTTAGACCAGTGGACTGCCGGAGGCAAATCCTCCCTCGCGTGGATCAGGCATCTGCCGCCGGTGCTCCGCGCTGCCGCACTATGCCTTATCGTGGTCGCCATCGCCAGGCCGCGCAGCCGCAGCGAGATGGAGCGCATAGACACCGAGGGCATAGACATAGTCCTTGCGATGGATGTGTCCACGTCTATGCTGGCGCGCGATTTCAAGCCGGATCGCCTGAGCGCCGCCAAGGACATAGCCATAGAATTTATTTCGCAGCGGCCGACCGACCGCATGGGCATCGTCGTCTTTGCCGGCGAAAGCTTCACGCAGTGCCCTTTGACCACCGACCGTGCTACCCTTATCAATCTGATGAAGGATGTCCAGACGGACCTTATCGAGGACGGTACGGCAATCGGCAACGGACTCGCGACCGCCGTTGCGAGGATGAAGGATTCAGACGCCAAGTCGAGGGTGATCATACTTCTGACCGACGGCGTGAACAACCGCGGCGAAATAACTCCGCAGACAGCCGCCGAAATCGCGAAGACCTATGGAATACGTGTCTATACGATCGGTGTCGGAGCCAACGGAGAGGCGCCCTATCCGGTGATGACCGCCTGGGGGCCGGACGTGCAGATGGTGAAGGTGGAGATAGACGAGCCGCTGCTGAAGGAAATAGCATCTACCACCGGAGGAACGTACTTCCGCGCCACCGACAACACGAAACTTGCCGAAATCTATGCTGAAATAGGCCGTATGGAGAAGACCCGTACCACCGTGGACAGTTTCCCGGTATATAAGGACCTGTATCTGGACTATGCGCTCGCAGCATTGATCTGCCTGCTCGCGGAGATGCTTCTGAGGGCTTTTTTAATGAGGAGGATGCCGTAGTATGCTGATGTTTGCCGAACCTGTTTATCTGTGGCTGCTCCTGCTTGTGCCCCTGATTCCGGCGGTCTATGGCGTTCTCCGCTATTTCCGCCGCCGCAGGGTGCTCCGCTTCGGGGACGAGGCGCTGGTGCGTTCGCTGATGCCGCGCTGGTCATCGTCAAAAGGCTGGGTGAAAGTACTGCTGTTCGCCTTTGCATTCATGTTCTTCGTCCTTGCGCTTGCACGTCCCCAGACCGGGGCGAAACTCTCCGAGCACAAGTCCAAGGGTGCGGAAATAATAATCTGCCTGGATGTCTCGAACTCCATGCTGGCCGAAGATTATTCCCCGAACCGTCTGGAGAGGGCGAAACTTTCTATTTCCAGGCTTACCGACAAGTTGTCCGGGGACCGTGTGGGTCTTATCCTTTTCGCAGGTACTTCTTTCGTCCAGCTTCCGGTCACTACCGACTATATCTCCGCCAAAATGTTCCTTTCGAGCATAGACACTCAGTCTGTGCCGGTCCAGGGCACCGCAATCGGCGACGCTATCCGCACGGCCATCCGTTCTTTCAGCGAGCAGAGTGAGAAAAGCCGCGTGATAATAGTGATTTCTGACGGCGAGAACCATGAGGACGACCCCGTCGCAGCCGCTAAAGACGCTGCGGAAATGGGCATCAAGGTCTATACTATCGGAGTAGGCTCTCCCGAGGGGCAGCCGATTCCTTTCGAGGGCTCCCTGATGAAGGACAGGGAGGGAAATATCGTGGTCACCAAACTGGACGAGGCGACTCTCCGGGAGGTGGCTTCTGCCGGTGGCGGGGCCTATATCCATGCGGGCCGCGAGGAGTTCGGGCTGAATCCGGTCGTGGATGACATAAGGCGGCTTGAGGACGAGGAGTTCGGGAGCGTGGTGTTCGAATCCTTTGACGAGCAGTATATGTACTTCCTTGGGGCGGCGCTGCTGCTGTTTGTAATAGAGGCGCTGATCGGCAGCCGCCGTTCGCTCAGAAAGATGTTTTAGAATATGTCAAGAAGCTTAGTGTTAATACTTTCGCTTGTTTTGCTTTCGCTTTCTGCCGGAGCACAGGTTCCGGACAGGGGCGATGTGCGGCGCGGCAACAGAGAGTTCAAAAAGGGACAGATGCAGTCTGCTGAACTGAGCTACCGGAAGGGACTCGGGGCGGATACCACCTCGGTGCACAGCGCCTATAATCTGGCCTCGGTGCTCTACCGGAACGAGGATTATGAAAATGCCGCGAAATATCTCGCCCAGGCTGCGAGGCATGTTGCCGAAGAGCCGGAGAAAGATCGCCTGGATGAAGCGTTCAAACTGCAGTTCAACCTTGGTGACGCGGCTCTCGGAAAGAAGGACTACAAGGCTGCAGTCGAGGCTTTCATGGCAGCCCTGGTCCTGAAGCCGTCAGATCTGGAGGCGAAGGAGAATTATATCTATGCCCGCAAGATGCTGGAGAATCAGCAGCAGCAACAGCAGCAGGGCGACGGTGACTCTCAGCAGAATCAGGACCAGAATCAGGACCAGAATCAGCAAGATCAGCAGAATCAGGACCAGCAGGACCAGAATCAGGATAATCAGAATCAGGACCAGCAGAATCAGGATCAGAATCAGCAGCCGCAGCCTTCGGAGGACGAAATCTCTCCCCAGCAGGCTGAGCAGATTCTGCAGGCTATACGGGCAGAGGAAGAGGAAACCCAGGACAAGGTGAAGAAGGAGAAGGCCGCGGTCCTTAAGTCCCGTCAAAAAGAGAAGAATTGGTAATGAAAAAGTCAGTTGCAGCATTAATAGCTTTGCTTCTGCAGGTGGCGGCCTTCGCGCAGGGCACCATCCGTGTGGAAACACATAATATCGTGGGCCTGGACGAGCAGTTCAATGTGGTTTTCGTGATAGACGGAGACAGCCAGCCAAGTTCCTTCTCGTGGTCGGCGGGCGAGGATTTCGACTGTGTCTGGGGACCGCAGAAAGGCTCTTCCACAAGCATCAGCATAGTAAACGGAAAACACAGCCGTACTTCGCAGACTACCTATACCTATATTCTCAAGCCCCGCCGTACCGGTGCTTTCTCACTTCCTGCCGCGACGGCGAAGATGGGCGGCCAGGATATTTCCTCCGGGAGGTTCACCATTCAGGTCGTGGATAACGGTTCCCAGGCGGCCGCCCCCTCCCAGGGCGGCTCCCAGGCTCAGCAGGGCTCGGCTCAGAGGTCCCGTACGGAGGCTTCTTCCCAGGAAGAAATCTTCATGAAGTTCTCCATAAGCAGTACCTCCGCCGTGGTCGGAGAACCCATTACGGCTACTCTCAAACTCTTCCAGAGGGCCAATATTGCCGGTTTCGAGGATGTGAAACTGCCCACTTTCAACGGCTTCTGGAGCACCGAGACCGAGGCTCCCCAGAATATTGAATTCCATCGCGAGCAGGTGGGCGACAAGATTTACAATGCCGCCGTACTCCGCCGTTACACCCTGATTCCCCAGAAACAGGGCGATCTGGTCATAGACCCGGCTGAACTGGTATGCCTGGTGAATGTGCGCACCCGTGCGAGTTCGCCGCAATCCATTTTCGACGCGTTCTTCCAGGACAATGTCACGACGGTGCGCCGCCGCGTATCGACCCCCGCGGTCACTGTCCATGTCGGCGGCCTTCCTGCCGGCGCACCCGCTTCTTTCGCCGGCGGTGTGGGTGAATTCTCCGTCAGCGGCAAGGTGACCAAGGATTCCCTCAAGACACATGAGGCTGCTTCCCTCTTGCTGACTGTTTCGGGAAAGGGCAATATCGCCCTCGTGGATGCCCCAAAGGTTTCTTTCCCTGTGGATTTCGAGGTCTATGACGTAAAGGCGACGAAACAGGTATCTTCCGGAGGAACGTCCGGATCGAAGGTCTTCGAGTATCCTTTCATACCCCGCAGCCACGGGGATTTCGTGATACCCCCCGTCAAGTATTCTTACTACAATGTCAAGTCCCGGCGCTATGTTACTGTCCAGACGGACAGTCTCCGCATAAGCGTCGCCCGGGGGACAGAGACCGTGGTCTCGTCGGATGGCTCCGGGGTGCTGACTGTGGACAAGAGGGGCGTCAAGACCTTGGGAGAAGACATACGGTTCATCCGGGTGAAGGCATCGTCCCTTTCCACACCGAGGATGCTGGTTTCCAGGCCTCTGTACTGGATTATTGCCATATTTATGGTGCTCGGCGCCGCGGCTCTGTGGCTGTCCATGCGGAGGATCGCTGCCCTTCGCAGCGACGTGGCGCTTTCCCGCAAGCGCAGGGCGACCAAGATGGCCATGCGCCGGCTGAAACTGTCCGGAGATTTCCTACGGCAGAATCTTCCGGTTGCTTTCTATGAGGAACTTCACCGTGCACTCATAGGCTTTATTTCCGATAAACTGTCTATGAATATGGCGGAACAGACTAAGGAAAATATCGCGTCTTCACTCACTTCCCGAGGCGTTTCAGAGGAAAATGCCAGGGCCTTTACAGCTCTTCTGGATGAATGCGAGTATGCCCGCTATGCTCCTTCCGCAGGTAATTCATCAATGAAAGAACACTACGATTCCGCCGTCCGCCTGATCACGGCCATAGACGGCAGCATAAAATCGCCGTCCATGTCCGGCACGGCGGCCATGTTGCTCTGGGCGTTGCTTATTCCATCGATGCTTTTCGCCCCTTCTGCATTAAGGGCGTCCGAAGCGCTTTCTCCGGAAATGCTGTGGGAAAGGGGCGTCGAGGCCTATTCTGCGGCTGATTATGAAAGTGCCGCCGGGTATTTCCAGAAACTGGTTGATTCGGGCCATAAAAGTGCTGATGTCTATTTCAATCTCGGCAATTCGCTTCTGAAGCAGCGCGAAACCGGCCGGGCTATACTGAATTACGAAAGGGCCCTGAGGCTCGATCCCTCCAACGAGGATGTGCGCTATAATCTGGAATTCGCACGCTCGCAGACCATAGACAAGATTGACCAGGTTCCCGAATTCTTCCTTACATCCTGGATGAGGACTGTGTGCTACAGCCTTCCGTCCAATGTCTGGGCCGTCATATCCCTGTTCCTTCTTGCCGTCACCCTTGCGCTGGTGCTGCTTTTCCTGTTGGGACGGACGTCCGCCGGCCGCAAGGCCGGATTCTTTACGGCAATAGCAGCTCTGCTGCTCACCCTTCTGTGCTGGAACTATGCCAGAATGCAGTATCGGGACAGCGTCCGGCAGGATGAAGCAGTGGTGGTGAAGGCAGTGGTCGCCGCAAAGAGTTCACCGTCGGACGACAGTTCGAAAGACCTATTCGTGCTTCACGAGGGGACCAAGGTGTCCATACGCGAATCCGTGTCCACCTGGCTTCTTGTCTCAATCGAAGACGGCCGCCAGGGCTGGATTTCCGAAAATTCTATTGAAGTTATTTGAGACAAGACAGTTGCTGCTTGTCTCTTTACAATAATTTTTTGGGAGTGGTGGCGATGAATTCCTTCAGGTAGAAGGGTTCGAAGTAGGCGAGGTCTTCGAAGCGTTTTTCACGGAATGCTTCTGTGGCAAGCGCCGCCATCGAGGAGGCTTCCGGGCAGCATTCCATATACTGGAAACGCTCATCTCCAAGCACCGGGCGGCATTTGGCGGCCCCGTCGCCGATCAGCAGTATCCGCCCGGGGAATTCTTTGAAACTCTCTTCAGTGATTACCTCCGGCGCGGTTTCCCGTGCAAGTTTTCCCTCGGGTGAGAATACGGCGTCATAGACCTCGAGACGTCGTGCGTCAATCATAGGTACAATCCAGTCGAATTCCCCGGCTTTCTCTCCGGCCTGGGCGAAAAGCAGCTCAGGCGTGCTTACGGCAATCAGCGGAATTCCCGCGCCGAAGCAAAGTCCCTTCGCCGTGGAACTGCCGACCCGCAGTCCAGTGTAAGACCCCGGCCCTTTGGAAAGGCATACCGCATCGCAGTCCCGGACCGTCAGGCCAGCCTCCCTGAGCATCTCATCTACATATACCGCAGTCATGGCCGCATGCGAGCGAGGTTCCCCGCTCCTTCTCGAAGCAATAACCAACCCGTTCTCGCAGATAGCCGTGGAACACAGCGCCGTCGATGTTTCTATAAGTATTATTCTCATTGTAAGTAATTAAACGAGTTGCCTGCTGTTTCAAAGCCCTGGACGCCCATGTCCGGTGAATGGGAGGGATATTATTGTTTTAGCAGAAGTTGTTTGAGGAAGGGGAACAGGGCATAGGCATAGTTCCTGAGCAAGCCGTAAATTACCGAGGCGTCCAGGATTTCCGAGTTGATGAAGCCGAACTTCACGTTGAGCGTGTCGATAAGGATAATCACGATACCCAGTACAAGCCCCGTGAGAAGAATCGAAAACACCAGGCCCAGAAGCTTGTCCAGCCACCCCAGCATCGCCAGCTCGATAATCTTTGTAATCAGCTTTCCTATGAGCACGAGGGCGAGCGAAACCAGAATCAGAAGAGAGGCGAAAACCAGAACATTGAGCAGTGTCTCGTTCATATTCAGGTATGGCGCCACCCAGAGCACCGCCACCTTCGAGAACTTGAAAGCCGCCCAGACGCTCGCTACAATCGCTATCATCCCGATGGCCTGCTCCAGAAAGCCTTTGCTCAGGCCCCTGATGATTGCCGGAACGAAAAGGACTAGTAAAACTATGTCAAGAGTATTCATTTTTTTGCTATCTTTGCGAATTCCTATGCAAAAGTAGCAATTTTTATGGCTTTCAAAGAATATAAAGGACTGAATTTGGTCGAGGCTGGAGAGGATGTGCTGAAAAAATGGAAAAGGGAAGGGGCCTTCGCAAAGACCCTGAGCCTTCGTGACGGGGCGCCTGAATTTATTTTCTTTGAAGGTCCCCC
>JAFYEM010000025.1 GCA_017544265.1 Bacteroidales bacterium
GCATCGTGCCAGTTCTGCATGAACATGGCGAAGACATCATAGCCCTGCTGCTTGAGAAGCAGGGCGGCTACGGAAGAATCCACACCGCCGGAAAGGCCGATACAGACTTTTATTTTGCCCTTTTCGTCCATTTTTACCTACAAAAATAACATTTTATTGAAAAAATTCCTATATTGCACGATATTAGAGTTAACCACGATGATTAATAAAGAATTTCTGATAAAGTACGAAGAGTTTTCATCGCTTCAGGAAATGAATGAAAAGGACCGTGCGCTTGCTCAGGCGGCGATTGATGCCGCAAAAGGGTCCTACTCTCCATATTCGCATTTTCAGGTCGGTGCTGCACTGCTTCTGGAGAATGGTGTGCTGGTGAAGGGTGCAAATCAGGAGAATGCGGCCTATCCTGCCGGGCTCTGCGCTGAAAGGACTGCGATGTTCTGGGCCGGAGCCAATTATCCCGGCGTTCCGTTCGATACCCTCGCTGTAGCTGGTCACGATCATGGAGTGCTCTGCGAAAGCCCTTCTTCACCCTGCGGAGGCTGCCGTCAGGTGATGGCCGAGTATCAGAAGAAAGCCGGCAGGCCTCTGAACGTGATTCTGGTCGGAAGCCGCCGTATCCTGAAATTCCGTCAGGTGGATGACCTTCTTCCTTTTATTTTTGCTTCCCTGAAGGTCGAATAGACATTCAGTCTTCTATCACAAGGCCGTCGAAGGCGGGAAGGACGCTGTCGCCTCCGGTCATTTCCCGGAGTTCTTTTACGAATTCTTCGTAAGGTGGAAAGTTATGGCTGAGATGTGTCAGCCAGGTGTGCCGTGCGCCTATCCGGCGGGCGAGTCCGATTGCTTCCGGAAGGGAAAAATGAGAATGGTGGGGCCCGTAGCTCACTGTATTCAGGGTAAGATGCTCCAGATTCCTGAGTTTTTCCAGTTCGGAATCTTCGATTGAACTCATATCGGTGATATAAGCTATGTTCCCTATACGGAATCCCAGCACCGGCATTTTCGAATGCATTCCCCTTATCGGAGTCACGACAACTCCGCCCGGGGCCTCCCCGGGCCGCTCCGTCGCGGCGTCGATGTCGCCGGTTTCTCTGAGCGTACCGTCTGCGGCGCGATAGAAATAGCCCTTGTCATGGACCCATTCCAACTGTCCTGAAGAGGCTGTCGGGCGCAGTACAAAGGGGTTTTCATCAATTCTGTGGATATGCCAGATAGGGGAGCCCGGGTATTTGTGCTCCGCGAAGGCATAGGCATAGACATTCTCCAGGCTGCTGACGACCCTGGGCTCGGCATATATTTCTATGGCGTGGCGGTCAGTGTAATTCAGCGCCCTCACGTCATCCAGGCCGCCGACATGGTCCATGTGATTGTGGGTCAGAAGAATAGCGTCCAGATGAGAAGTGCCGCTGCGAATCATCTGGGTCCTGAAATCAGGTCCTGCATCGATGAGTATCTTCATTCCGCCGCTTTCCATCAGGGCTGAAGCGCGCAGCCTTTTATCTCTCGGGTCCGGAGAACTGCAGACCCTGCATTTGCACCCTATGATCGGAACTCCGAGGGATGTTCCGGTGCCGAAAAAAGTCAGTCTGGTCATTTCTTTTTGGCTATGGCCATGGCGCAGGCAATGCCGTCCAGGGCCGATGAGACTATTCCGCCTGAGTATCCGGCGCCTTCACCTGCAGGATACAGGCCGGGAACCGAGACATGTTCCAGAGTCTCCGGATCACGGGGAATCCTGACGGGGGACGAAGTCCTGGATTCCACTCCGAGAAGAAGTGCGTCGTTGGTGTAGTATCCCCTCATGCTGCGTTCCACCTGGGGAAAGGCCTTGCGCAGCCTTCCGGCCACATTCTCCGGAAGGAGGCTGTGCAGCGGTGCGGGAACCGTTCCCGGGACGTAGGAGGAGCGGGGGAGATCGCGGGATTCAATGCCCCGGCAGAAATCCTTCATCCTCTGGGCAGGAGCCTTCACCGAAGATGAAAAAGCATACATATTCCGCTCTATATCTCTTTGGAAATCAAGTAGTGAGAAGGCCCCGCGGCTGCGGTACCCGTCGGGTTCGTCGCCGGGTTCAATCTGTACTACAACCCCGGCATTGGCCCATTTTGAATTGCGCCGGGAATTGGACATGCCGTTCAAAACCACGGTTTTCTCTTCGGTCTGAGAGGGGACCAGTATGCCGCCGGGGCACATGCAGAAGGAGAATACTCCGCGTCCTTCGACCTGCTGTACGAATGAATATTCGGCTACAGGCATGAACGGCTGGTATTTGCCGTGGTAGCGGATATTGTTTATAAGCGACTGCGGGTGCTCGACCCTGACCCCGAGAGCGAATCCCTTGGGCTCTATGGTCCATCCCTTTGCGGAAAACATTTCATAAATGTCGCGGGCTGAATGGCCGGTTGCGAGAATGACGTTTCCGGCGCAATAGACCTTCTCAACTCCGTTCACGAGGTCGTCGCAGGCAAGCCTCAGGCCGTTTCCATCTCTGGAAATATCCCTGACCCTGGTCGAGAAATGGTACTCTCCTCCGCTTGAAACTATCATCTTGCGGATGTTTTCCATGATTTCCGGAAGACGGTCGGTGCCTATGTGGGGATGGGCGTCAGTCAGTATCTCTTCGGGTGCTCCGGCCTGCACGAGGCGGTGCAGGACTTCCCTTATGTCGCCGCGCTTTGAAGAACGGGTGTAGAGCTTGCCGTCTGAAAAAGCACCGGCGCCGCCCTCGCCGTAACAGTAGTTCGAGTCAGGATTGAGCCTGCCCTCCATGGACAGTGCGGCCATGTCGGCTTTCCTTTCATGGACATCTTTCCCGCGTTCCAGGATAACAGGCCGGAAGCCTTCCGAAATCAGCCTCAAGGCTGCGAACAGACCTGCCGGACCGGCTCCGACCACTATCACTTCTTCTGCGCCGCTGACGTCTCCGAGGGCAGGAAGGGCGTATCTTTCAATTACTTCCCCTTTATTCCATGCCAGAATACGGTAGCGCCAGAGAATATCGCCGCGGGCATCGACGGAGCGCCTGACTATGGCCGTTCCGCCTACTGATTCGACCCGGACGCCGAGCGCCTTCGCAGCTGCTTCTTTTGCGGCTTCCTCGGTCAGCGGCCTGCTGATTTTCTGTGAGAATTCGAATTCCTTCATCCGGATAATGGCATTTCACAAAAAAAGGGAAAGCTCCTTGCATCGCACCGCTACGACCTCCTACCCTTGCTGCATTCCTGCCCTGGGGGGATTCAGAGGGAGCTGGTCGTGCAAGACTTTCCCCAGTGCAAAGGTACGCTTATTTTTTGAAAGAAAAAAATCGCTGGGGCAGTTCCATGGCGAAAATGATACCGAGCACTATCGCGACGGCCACCTTGATTGCCATGAAGCCGGTCGGGCCTGAAAGGTCGAACTGCTCCGTCATCAGATAGTAGGTGAACCAGAATATTCCGGCTCCCGGAACCAGGGGGAAAATTCCGCAGAGCAGGAAAACTGTGCTGGGGCACTTGAACGGCACGGCTGCGTAGCGGGAAAGCACGCATACGAGGGCCGCGGAGGCAAGGGTTGCAACGGGAGCAGTGGCGCCTGCGCCCCTTACGACCAGCAGGTACAGTGCCCAGCCGAGGGCGCCTATCACCCCTGCAGGAGCATAGCGCCTGCGCTCTGCGCCGAAAAGAATGGCGAAGGCGAAGGTGCCGATAAACGCGGCGATGCTCTGGAAAATCAGACCGGAAGTACCAGGGTCTATCCGGACTTGTTCGAGCTGGATCATTCCGCCGAAGACGGCTCCGTCCAGCAGGAAGGATACCGCCACGCCCAGGGCAATGCATAGGAAACCGAGCATTGCGTCAGTAAGGCGGGTTATGCCGGCGATATAGTCCGAATTGGCGAGGTCGCGTACTCCGTTGACGAAGGGCACTCCCGGAATAAGAGGCATTATGGCGCCGATGATGATGTTTGGAAGACTCGCCCCGAAACCTGTTCTGTAGGACGCTATGCAGAGAAGGGTCGCGACTATCGAGTTGCAGATGCCGCCAACGATTTTGGAAAGGTATCTGGCGCTGATTCCGAGTATGAAGCACCAGAGAAGGGCACCGACCACGAATGCCGCAGCGCAGTCTATCACTGCTCCGCCGAATACGGCGCAGAAGCCTGCGGCGCCGAATGCCGAGCCCAGTATCTGTTCCCATGCGGGTTTGCCTTTTTCATCCCGGATCCGGACCAGTCTCTTCCTTGCCTCCGCAAGACTGATTTTTCCGGCGGCGATTTCGTAGCTGAGGCTGTTTACTGCAGCCACCTTTGACAGCTGTATGCTCCGGATAGGGATGAATTCCACATTGGCGTAGCTTGAAGCCTGGCTTCCTGACTTGGGCAGTTTTGAATTCCTTCCCGTGGTGAAGATTCCGTTTGACAGGACGAAGAAATTGCCGGAATCCACTCCGTAATAGGAGGCAATCCGGGACATAATGTCCTCCACCCGTGATATCTCAGCCCCGTTTTCCAGCAGGATATGCCCTGCCAGGGATGCGGTTTCAAGAACTTCGGTTACGTCAGCGTTTTCCATAATGGTAAATTTTTTCACCATAACTTTATATTGCAAATATAGACTAAATTTTAGTATTTTTGCAAGATGCTAAATGCCTGACAGATGAAAATTACTATAATAGGAGCAGGTCCAGGAGGATATGAAACTGCCGTCGAGGCAGCCCGCAGGGGGGCGGAGGTGGTTCTTGTAAGCAAGGGCCCTCTCGGGGGAACCTGTCTCAACGAGGGCTGCATACCCACCAAGACTCTCTGCCGCAGCGCCGAAATCGCGGATACTTTCGCCGAGGCTGAGGCCTTCGGCTTTGACAATGTGCATTATAATCTGGATTATTCCAGGGTGCTGGAGAGGAAAGATGCCGTAGTCGCCCAGCTCCGCGAAGGGGTGGCGACACTGCTGAAGCATCCCAATATTTCAGTTGTCCATGGTACCGCGGCCCTGCGGGATGCGCACACTGTGGTGGTCGACGGCAAGTACGAAGTCCAGTCCGACAGGATAATCATTGCGGCCGGTTCTGTGAGCGCAAGCCTTCCGATTGAAGGAGCCGGGCTTGCAACCGACTCTGCCGGGATACTGTCCATGGATAAGCTGCCCCGCCGTCTTGCGGTTATAGGAGGCGGCGTTATCGGCCTTGAATTCGCCTCGGTCTTCAACAGTTTCGGCTCGGAAGTTACGGTCCTGGAGTATTTTCCGTCAATCCTTCCTCGCTTTGATTCGGATATATCCAAGCGATTGAAACTCAGCCTTTCAAAGAAAGGAATCAAAATTAATACTTCAGCTCAGGTGACTGGAATAGGAAAGACAGATGACGGCCTGGAAGTCAAGTATTTCCTGAAGGGCGCTGAGCAGTCGGTGACCGCCGATGTCGTGCTGATGGCGGTAGGCCGCCGTCCCGCCGTTGAAGGGCTGGGCCTGGAGGCTGCCGGAATAGACTTCAGCCGCCGCGGAATTGTCGTCGATGAAAACATGGAGACCAACCTGAAAGGGGTCTATGCAGTCGGCGATGTTACCGGTGGAATGATGCTTGCGCATGCTGCCAGCTGGCAGGGGCTGAAGGCTCTCGACCATATTTTCGGCAGGGCCGATTCAATAGACCTCTCTCTTGTGCCCGCCGCGGTTTTCACTCGTCCGGAGGTCGCGATGGCCGGACGTACGGAGGATGAACTCAAGGAGTCCGAAATTGCTTTCAAAGTCTATAAATCCTTCTTCAGGGCCAATGGGAAGGCGGTTTCAATGGGTGAGACAGACGGACTCTGCAAGATGTTGGCAGGGGAGGACGGATGCATCCTCGGCTGCCATATCTACGGACCGCATGCGTCGGACCTGATTGCCGAAGTGACCGCGCTCATTGCAAAGGGAACCACAATGGACGAGCTGGCCGATATCATTCACGCCCATCCGACCCTGTCGGAACTTGTTTCAGCCTGTGCCCGATGAACAGCCTTGCAGACAGACTTACCCGTTTCGAAAAATGGGAACTGGAGGATTTCATGGATGTCCTCGGCGCCGACGTGCCCGACCACAGCAGGAAAACCGCCATCATCAAGTGTTTCACCGCCTATCTGTCCCGAAAGCCTGAGTTCTGGCTTAGGCATCTTATGGAAAGGGATCTCAGGCTGCTGTCTTCCCTTGTGAAGGCCGGTCCCGGAAAGATGCTTGCGATGGACCATCCGGACTATCCTACAATATTGGAAATCACCGGAATAGTTGAAAATGACAGTTCTGACGACTATGACCTCAAACTCTGGATAAGCCAGGAGGTCTTCGATATAGTCAGCCCCCACATTGAGAAAGTGATTTCCGACTGCGAAAGGTCCGGACAGTTTACTGTAGAAAGAGCCTGCCTCGGCCTTATGAACCTTTACGGAGTCGTGCCATACGCCGTTTTCTGCGAAAAACTTGCAGTCTGTCTGGTGGACATGGGACTCAAGCAGCAGGAGATATGGGACCTTCTGGAACTGACTCCTGTACTAAGGTGGAACAGTGTCGGGATGGATGACATGGAGTATATGTGTTCACCGCTTGTGGAGAATATCTACGACGTGCTGGACGCAAGGAAAAAGTATGCGGAGGGGATAAGCGAGTATGCTGATTTCTCGCCCGAGGAAATCATTTCGGCCGGCAGCGGTGCTCCGTTTTTCATAATCGGGGACAAGTCCGAGGCTGGGAAAGCCATGCGCTCCATGCTCTCTTATCTCGGCTACAGCGGCCCCCAGATAGCCACTTCCTTCCACGATGTCTGGATGGACGCCCAGTTTCCGGACGACAACCAGCATGTTTTCGACATAGTGAACGACGTTTCGGATTCCCTTTCCATTTCCCGCTATTCGGATTTCATAAAGGTAATCAGCGGCTATGTGAATTCCACGCCCAAGTGGATACTGTCCGGATTCAGCGCTGACGAGACTGGCATGTTGAGGATTGAGGCCGAGATAGGGGATGAGCAGGTTGAGGACATTCCCGACGATGCCCCGAAGTGGGTAATGCCGAGCCCCTCCGTCTCCGACGGCTATGCGCTTCCCTCCGGTTTCCCCTTCGGACTTTCAGTTCCCCATGTCGCACCGGGCGATCCCTGCCCCTGCGGCAGCGGACTAAAGTACCGTTCCTGCCACGGAAAGTATCCGAGTTGATTTTTTAAACTGGACAAAATTATTTATCTTTGCGCAATTGCTAAAACTGATAAGATATGTCAAAAGTCCCTACTCCTCATATTGAGGCCAAACTCGGCGAAATAGCCGAAACTGTTATCATGGCGGGTGACCCGCTGCGTGTTAAATTCATGGCAGAGAAATTCCTGGACAATCCTGTTCAGTTCAACGGCGTCCGCGGAATGCTCGGATACACGGGAACTTATAAGGGAAAGAGGGTGAGCGTTATGGGACACGGCATGGGAATGCCCTCGATAGGCATTTATACCTATGAACTCTACCACTTCTATAATGTGAAGACCATCATGAGGGTCGGTTCCGCCGGTTCCTATCACCCTGACCTTCACCTCGGAGACCTCGTGATTGCCATGGGCGCCTGCACCGACTCGAACTATGCGGCCCAGTTCCAGCTTCCCGGCCACTATGCCCCGATTGCGGACTTCGACCTGCTTCGCGGTGCGGCGGACGCATGTGAGAAACTCGGCATCAACTACAAGGTCGGCAACGTGCTCTCTTCGGATATCTTCTATTCGGAGCACCCCGAGACGGACAAGTGGATTGCCATGGGTGTCTATGCCGTTGAGATGGAAGCCGCAGCCCAGTATATGAACGCTGCCCACTGCGGCGGCCGGGCCCTCACCATCTGCACCATCTCCAACCATGTCCTCACAGGCGAGTCCACTCCCAGCGAAGTGCGCCAGAAGAATTTCACCGACATGATGGAGGTCGCCCTTTCGCTTATCTAGGCGATAATCGAGACTATTTTCCCGAGATCGGCTGCGCTGATGTGTATCTGCTCTCCGGTCTCGAGATTTTTTATGCCTATTTCGCCGGCGGCAATCTCTTCGGAGCCGTTGATTGATATGAAGGGGATGCCTTTGCGGCTGGCATAGTCAAACTGTTTCTTAAGTTTGCCGGCGTCCGGATAGACCTCCACGGCGATGCCTTCTTCGCGGAGGGCTTTCGCGATGGGCAGCACGTAGCGCAGTTCCGCCTCTCCCATCACCGCGAAGAGCATGCGGCTGGATGTGCCGAGCCCTTCCGGGAATTTCTCCAATCCGCTGAGAACGTCATAGATTCTGTCTGCGCCGAAGGAAATACCTACTCCGGACATGTCCGGAAGGCCGAAAATGCCTGTCAGATTGTCATAGCGGCCGCCTCCGCAGATGCTTCCTATCTGGAAATCCAGGGCCTTGACTTCGAATATTGCTCCGGTGTAATAGTTGAGGCCGCGGGCAAGCGAGAAATCTGTTTCCACGCTCTGGCGTATGCCTGCCGCGCTGATAAGGGAGAAAAGTTCTTCGAGTTCATCGACCCCGCGAAGGCCTTCGCTGCTTCCGGAAAGAATGCTCCGCATGGCCTTCAGCTGCTCCTGGCTGCTGCCGGAAAGCTTCAGGACAGGCTCAAGCGCGGCTACAGCCTCCTCGCTGAGGCCTTTCTCAAGCATTTCGGCCTTGACGGCGTCCAGTCCGATTTTATCCAGTTTGTCTATCGCGACGGTTATGTCCACTACCTTGTCCGGGAAACCGCAGATTTCAGCGAGACCGGCAAGAACCTTGCGGTTGTTGATTTTTATAACCACCCTTATCCCCAGGCGGCTGAACACCTCGTCCACCATCTGTACCAGTTCCAGTTCGTTGACCTGGCTGCGGCTTCCGATTACATCCACATCGCACTGGTAGAACTCCCTGTAGCGTCCTTTCTGCGGACGGTCGGCCCTCCAAACGGGCTGAATCTGGAAGCGTTTGAAGGGAAAGGAAATATCGTTCTGGTGCTGGACGACGTATCTGGCAAAGGGCACGGTGAGGTCGTAGCGCAGCCCTTTTTCGCATATTTTCAGCGAGAGGGCTTTCGGATTCTGCGCTTCAGCCGCAAGGTCCAGCCCGGCGAAGGCGTCTCCTGAGTTCAGTATCCGGAACAGGAGTTTGTCGCCCTCGTCTCCGTATTTTCCCAGCAGGGTGGAGAGATTCTCCATCGAGGGAGTCTGGATTTCGCGGTATCCGAAAGTGCGGAAAACCTCTTTGACAGTGTCGAAAATATAATTGCGGCGGGCCATCTCGACTTCGGAGAAGTCGCGTGTGCCTTTTGGAATTGAAGGTTTCTGAGCCATAGTTTTTTTCTCCTATTGCAAAGATAAGAATGTTTTAGTAATTTCGCATCTTTGGATAATAACAAATTGGCAACATACAATGAAAGATTTCGTAAAAACCACCCTTGCCGTTATCTGCGGATTCTTCATACTGCAGATTATCGGATTCATTTTCTTCCTGATGTTCATCATCGGGGCGGCCGCCTCCGGCTCCTCTTCCAACGTGATCCTTCCCAAGGAAGGCGTACTGGACATGGACTTCTCCAAACTGAATGTCGGGGAGCAGGCCCAGGCGGCAGATTTCAGTCTTTCCAGCCTTCAGTCCATCGGCGATGAAATGCCCACGGCTATCGGCGTGTGGGATGCTGTCCGCGCAATCAGGATTGCCGCCAAGGATCCCGGCGTGAAGTTTATTTTCCTCCGCGCCGACGAGGCCGCAGCCGGTATTTCCCATCTCGAGGAAATCCGTGTCGCGCTGTCTGAATTCCGCAAGGAGGGCAAGGCCGTGATTGCATGGACGGAGAATCCTGGCAACGGCTCCTATTACCTCGCATCCGTCGCGGACAAGGTCTATATGTCATCATACCATGGCGCGAATTACTCGCTGCTGGGCATTTCCGCGAGGCTTATGTATCTGAAGGACCTGCTGGACAAGCTTGGTGTCAACATACAGCTTATCCGTCACGGCAAGTACAAATCAGCCGGCGAAATGTATATCAAGAGTTCCCCGAGCCCGGAAAACATAGAGCAGAACAAGGTTATGGTAGAGTCCATCTGGAAGAGCGTTTCCGGTGCGATGGCCGAGTCACGCGGCATTTCCGAAGAAAAACTCAACCAGATTATCGACGACCTGGAACTGCTGCTTCCTGAAGATTTCCTGAGGACCGGGCTTGTGGACAGCCTCTATGACCATGAGGGCCTGATTGCACAGCTCTGCACACTTGCCGAGGTATCTGAAAAGAAAGACCTTAAATTCATACCATTCGCAGACTATATCACTGCCAAGGTCACTTCCGCAAAACCCGCCAAGTCCAAAGTTGCGATTATCTTCGCCGACGGAGAGATTGTTGAAAACAAGGATCCCCGCAATATCGATTCCAAGCGTTTTGTCAAGGAAATAGACCAGCTTCGCGAGGATGAGAGCGTCAAGGCGGTGGTACTCAGGGTGAATTCTCCCGGCGGCAGCGTGCTTGCCTCCGAGAAAATCCGTGCCTCACTGGATCTGCTGCAGGCCGCAAAGCCCATGGTCGCTTCCTATGGAAACTACGCCGCTTCCGGCGGTTACTGGATTTCCAACGGAGTGGAGAAGATTTACTCCAATACCACCACTCTGACCGGTTCAATCGGCGTGTTCAGCATGTTACCCGACTTCGGCGGCGTTGCGAAGAATATTGCCCACGTCAATTTCTATCCCATCAATTCCAACAAGCACAGCGACATGTTCTCGCTGGTGCGTCCGTTGGATGCGCAGGAGACTGCCTATATGCAGGGTTCCGTCGAGGATATTTACGACAGGTTCGTGAATCTTGTGGCTGAAGGCAGGTCTATGGAGACTGACGCTGTGGACGCCATCGCCCAGGGCCGCGTATGGACTGGCTCAGACGCCCTCGGCATCGGCCTGGTCGATGAACTCGGCACCCTCTCTGATGCGGTTGCCTATGCAGCTTCACTCGCCGGTCTTGAGAACGAGTCTGACTACAGCACTCTGGCTGTTCCCAAGCCTCTGACTCCTTTCGAGACCCTCCTGGAAACTATGGGCCAGACAAACAAAGAGCCCGACATCCTTGCCGGAACACCGTTCGAGGGATTCTCCGCCGCCGTCAGGAGGGCTGTCAGCGGGGAACCGTCAGCAGTATATGCCAGATTACCTTACGACATCACTATCAAATGAGAAAAATAGTTCTTTTTGCTGCGGCGGCCCTGATGGCTGCCGCTTGCGTAAACCGTAGCAAACTGCCGGTCTATCTCGACCAGACCAAGGATATTTCCCTTCGTGTCGAGGATGCTCTTTCCCGTCTTACCACTGAGGAAAAAGTGGCGATGGTACACGCCCAGTCCAAATTCTCGTCGCCCGGCGTGCCGCGGCTCGGGATTCCTGAAGTCTGGTGTACCGACGGTCCCCACGGTATACGTCCTGAGGTGCTTTGGGACGAGTGGGACCAGGCCGGATGGACTAATGATTCCTGCACGGCCTTCCCTGCCCTTTCGGCGCTTTCGGCAACCTGGGACAGGGGGCTTTCGCGGCTTTACGGCGACTGCATAGGCCAGGAGGCCCGTTACCGTGAAAAAGACGTGCTGCTCGGCCCCGGAGTCAACATCTGCCGCACTCCTCTTAACGGCCGTACATTCGAATATATGGGCGAGGATCCCTACCTTGCCGCCCAGATGGTCGTCCCTTATGTAAAGGGCGTACAGGAGAACGGCGTGGCTGCCTGCGTAAAGCATTTTGCAGTTAACAATCAGGAAACCCGCCGTACCCAGACTAATTCGAATGTGGACGACAGGACACTGTACGAGATTTACCTCCCCGCTTTCGAGGCTGCTGTCAAGGAAGGCGGCGCATGGGCGGTCATGGGCTCTTACAATCTCTATAACGGGCAGTACAACTGCCATAACAAAGTCCTTCTTCAGGATATTCTGAAAGGGGAGTGGGGCTTTGACGGAGTGGTTATTTCCGACTGGGGCGGCTGCCGCGACGACGACGAGGCCATACTCTACGGACTCGATATGGAATACGGCACCTGGACTGACGGCCTTCACAGCGGTGCTTCCAACGGCTATGACTGTTACCATCTCGCAAACCCCTATCTGGAACGTATCCGTGACGGGAGGGTCGGTACCGATGAACTGGATGACAAGGTCCGCAGGATTCTGAGGCTTATTTTCCGTACCGCTATGAACGGCGACAAGCCTTTCGGTACGTTCAACAGCCCTGAGCATTATGCGGCTGCACGCAAGATTGCCGCTGAAGGTACTGTGCTCCTGTACAACAACGGAGTGCTGCCTCTGCCCGAGAAGCCGGAAGGCAAGATTCTCGTGGTGGGTGAAAATGCTATCAAGAAAATGGTCGTTGGCGGCGGCAGTTCCAATCTCAAGACCAAGTATGAAGTTTCTCCCCTGGAGGCTTTCAAGGCACTCTGGGGTGACGCCGTGGTCTATGAAAGGGGTTATGTGGGCGATGTCTCCACTTCGTACAACAAGGTGTCCACTGGGCAGGACCTGAGCGATCCCCGGAGTTCTTTCGAACTCCTTTCAGATGCCATCGCAGCTGCAAGTGACGCCCGCTACGTCATTTTCGTCGGCGGACTCAACAAGAGCAAGAACCAGGATAACGAAAGTACCGACAAACTGGATATATGCCTGCCTTATGGTCAGGCAGATGTGATTGAAGCTCTTGCCGAAGTCGCTCCCGACATGGTCGTGGTGAATATTTCAGGCTCCCCGGTAGCCCTTCCTTTCGAAGGAAAGGTGGGTGCGATAGTCCAGGGCTGGTATGGCGGC
Organism: Bacteroidales bacterium; assembly: GCA_017544265.1. Classification (GTDB taxonomy): domain Bacteria; phylum Bacteroidota; class Bacteroidia; order Bacteroidales; family UBA932; genus Cryptobacteroides. The sequence continues at coordinate 12,767 of JAFYEM010000025.1, forward strand.
AGCGAGAGCGGAAACGCCCTTGCAGACGTTATCTCCGGAAAAGTCAATCCTTCCGGAAAACTGCCTTTCACCGTGCCTGCAGCACTTTCCGACGGACCGTTGAAGACCGAGCGCCAGTATCCCGGCATCGCCCCCGAAGATGGCTCCGGAATATGGCAGGAATACTACGACGAGGGAGTTTTCGTCGGATATCGCTGGTATGATTCGAAGGAAATCAAGCCTCTCTATGCTTTCGGTCATGGACTCAGTTACACCACTTTCGACTATTCCGGACTGAGGCTTTCCCGTAACGGTAAAAAAGTAAAACTCAGCCTGAAGCTCCGCAACAGCGGTGACCGTGCCGGCGCTGAAGTCGTGCAGGTCTATGTCTCCGCCCCTGAAGGCGGTCCCGAGCGTCCGCTGAAGGAACTCAAGGGTTTCGAGAAGGTCTATCTTGAGCCAGGAGAGTCCAAAATCGTGGAAATGATTCTGGACTCCCGTGCATTCAGCTATTTCGACGCTCCTTCGCACAAGTGGACCGTCGTTCCCGGAACCTACTCAATACTTGCCGGTTCCGCCTCCGACGATATCCGCCTCGAAGGCTCCGTAAAACTGTAGAGTAAGGGGCTATTATTCTATAGCCCTACTTTACAGGAACGTTCTCCAGGACGGCTTTGAGATATTTCCAGGTGCGTTCCACAGAGTCGATTTTGACCCTTTCGTCCGGAGAGTGCGGATGCACGATGGTCGGACCTACGGAAACCATCTCCCAAGCGGGATACTTGGCCCCCATGATGGCACATTCAAGGCCGCCGTGGGTGGCCATTATCTTCATGTCGCGTCCATAGACCTTCTTGAACTGCTCCATCATAATCTTGTTCATGGGAGTGTCGAGTTTCGGCGCCCAGCCGCTGTAGCCGCCGGCGAAGGAGATTTCAGCTCCTGCGAGTTCGAAGATGCAGCGGACTCTTTCAGCGAGGTCTGCCTTTGCTGAATCCACTGCACTGCGCATCAGGGAGTGGACGGTCAGATGGCCTTTTGCAGTGCGTACGATGGCCATGTTGATGGAGGTTTCTGTGAGGCCTTCCATGCTCTGGCTCATGCGGATGACTCCGGAAGGGCAGGCAATCATTGCCTTGACGGCACGGAGCATCACACCGGGAGCGATATAGCGGGCAGCCGGTTTAGACTGCTTTTCATAGAACATTACTGCTGAGGGGTCGCTCTCCTTGAATTCGTTTTTGACCTCGGCGAAGATGTTCTCCACTATGGACTTGACTTCTTTGCTCTCCTTTGAGGGAACCAGTATTTCGGCGCAGGCCTCGAAGGGGATGGCGTTGCGGAGCGAACCTCCGGTGAAATCGGCGACTTTCACGCCGTGCTTTTCCAGAAGCGGGAGAAGGATACGGCAGACAATCTTGTTGGCATTTGCCCTGTAGAGGGAAATGTCCATGCCGGAATGGCCGCCCTGGAGGCCTTTGACAGTGAGTTTGTAGCCCACGTAGCCTTCGGGGGTCTTTGTGGTGCGGTAGCGCCAGTCTGCTTTCGCGTCCAGGCCGCCGGCGCATCCTACACAGAGTTCGCCTTCTTCCTCGGAGTCGAGGTTCATCAGAATATCGCCTTTGAGCACGCCCGGGCGGAGTTCGTTTGCTCCGGTCATGCCGGTCTCTTCGTCATAGGTGGCAAGTACCTCGATTGGACCGTGTTTTACGCTCTTGTCTTCGAGAACGGACAGCGCGAGGGCTATGCCTATTCCGTTGTCTGCTCCGAGAGTGGTGCCTTCGGCGGCGACCCAGCCGTCCACAATCTTGGTTTTGATGGGGTCGGTGAGGAAGTCATGGACGGTATCGGCGGTCTTCTGCGGGACCATGTCCATGTGGCCCTGGAGGATGACGCCTTTGCGGTTTTCGAAACCGGGTGTGGCGGGAACCCGGATGATGATGTTCCCGGTTTCATCTTTAATGGTCTCGAAACCGTGGGACTTGCCCCAGTTGTACAGGTATTCGATTACTTTTCCTTCATGTTTAGAAGGGCGCGGAATCTGGGTGAGCGCATGGAAATTGTTCCATACCACCTTAGGCTCAAGGTCTTTTATTGTCATGGTTCTATTTATTTAACAGGATACTTTGCTATTCTTCCAAGTTGATAGACAGGAACTGATGCGTTCATTACTACTTCGTCGCCGGTTATTATGGACACTGACGACACTGCCGGAATCCGGTAATATACCACGGCGCCCTTGTATGGCTTGCTTTCTTCACCGGCCGCCGGCACCGGAGCTGTCTGTATGTCTATATAATAAATGGTACCTTCGTCGGCGGAGGAATCCAGCAGCCCGTTCTCATCGCTGACGCGGAAAAGGGGGAGGGTGGCGGTCGCTTCGGAGGGCTCCACTTCAAAACAGCGGCTGATGGTCTCCTTGACGCTGTAGCCTGTGAAAAGGCTCAGATACTCTTTTTCAACTTTGTCCAGGTACTCCAGCGCGGCTCCGAGAGCTTCTCCGCTGAAGGTGGCGTCGGTGTTCCCGGTAGCAATGTTGAATTTCTCGCTGCGGGCTTTCAGCAGCATGTCGGCGGCCTCGCGGGCTCTCTCTTCCAGGCTTCTCTTTACGACAATCTCCTGCTCCACGGGAATCTGCTCGAAGGTACTGTCCGTCTGGACTATCTTGTAGAAAGTTTTCTTTTCGGTCCGGAGGGCGGATGTAATGCCTTTCTCGCCGAAGCGGTCCCTCTCTTCGGGGCGGAAGCGCCAGACGGCTTCACCGGCTTCGGCTTTGTCGCGGAATGCTACCAGCCCTTCGGCGTTCAGCGCAAGGCAGGTGTTGAGGGCTTTGGCGTCTACGGTAAAGACAGAAGACAGATCGGCGCGTACTGCCGGGGTTATGCGCATCTCTTTCAGAGTAGTCTTTTCCGAGTCAAAGGTGCGTACTTCCAGACCGAGCAGTTTCTCGGCATAGGCTGCATAAGGTCCTGCGAAGAAGGTTTCTTTCTCTGCGGTGACGGAAACCTGGATGGATGTAAGTGGAAGGGTGTATTCCACCTGGGCGTGGGCAGTGAGGCTTGCGACGATGGCTGCCGCTATGATTGCTGTTCTTTTCATTTCCAACGTTTGTGAGTCCAGAGGTAGTTATAGGGCTGTTCTTTTATATTTTCTTCGAGCCGGTCGTAATAGGCCCTGAGAAGTTCTTCAATTTCCATTGAGGAGGCGTCTTCGGCGATGGTCTCGAACGTCATCCTGTAGTGCCAGCTTTCCGAGGCGTCCCAACGGATGAACAGTACCGGCATGGAGAGTTTCCGCGCTATCGCAAGCGCCCCGCCCATAGCTCTGGTGGGCTGGCTCAGGAATTCTCCGATGTCATAGGGCTTGGCGATATTGTGGAAGGGGTACTGGTCATTGTTGAATATATATAAGGTAGGGACGTTTCGGCGAGAGAGGGCGTAACGCAGCACATTTTCTGTTTCTATGTAGCCGTCGAAGCCGCGATGCCTCACAAGGGCTGTGCGGAAGCGTCCGAACACTTCGTCCCATGCGCCCGATTTCATCTTCCTGTAAACCACGCAGATATCTTTGGGGTCCACCGTTATCGGGCCTTTCATGTCCAGTATGGCGCCCATGAGTTCCCAGTTGCCGCAGTGGGAATTCAGAAGCATAACGCTCTTCCCCTTTGCGTAGAGATCATTGACCGTCTGCGGATTGGTGCATTCGAGAAGGCCCGACTTTGCAAAGCGTTTCTCTCCTCTTGGCCCGCGGCAGCCCGTGAACCAGATGGCCTGGGTAATAAGGTCGGCTATGTGAAGATAGGACTGGTCGGCAATCTTTCCGAGTTCCTTGTATTTCTTTTCCGGGAAACTCCTTGCCAGATTTATCATCATCACCCTCTCCCTGTAATGCATCAACTTCTGCATAAACCATTTCACAAGGCCGGAGGCCCTGCGGTGAAATCCTGCAGGAAGATGTCCCAGGAGCCTGAGCACCCCTTCTCCCAAAACTGATCCGACTGTCTTCATTATATTCCGGCAAATCTTTGCAAATATAATAAAAACAATGGAAATATCCCTTCCTGCTGTTGATATGTATCCCTTTTAGGAAAGATGAAAAAATAACCTGCATCACTTTCCCTGCCGTCGCCCTCCGGGCGACCCCTCCCAACTTTGTTGGGTCCCTCCCACTTATGATGCCGTGGGTGGCACAGGCGATGATAGTGATGCAGGTTATTATTTCACCATAACTTATCAATAATTTTTGCATATTTTTTTTGCACAATAAAAATTTTGTTATACCTTTGCGGTGTACTAATAAACTAATACACTACGCAATGATAAAAATCAGCAATCTGAGTTTCAGCTACGGCTCCAAGAGCGTACTGAAAAACATTTCAATGGAACTCTCCGACGGGGGTATTTACGGCCTCCTCGGAGAGAACGGAGTGGGGAAGACAACGCTTCTCACTCTGCTTGCAGGTTTGAAGAAACCTAAGATGGGCTGGATTTCCGTCGATGGCGCCGCGCCGTCCGACCGCCTGCCTTCAATGCTATCCGATATGTACTATCTTCCTGACGAGGTGGCTCCGGTGAGGGCCAAAGCCTCCGACTTTGCATCCGAGACTGGTGTTTTCTATCCGCGGTTCTCGAAAGAGAAGTTCCTGGAAATCATGGCCGAGTTCGAGACCGACCCTCTCCAGCGTATGGATACCATGTCCGCCGGACAGCTCAAGAAGACTTACATCGCTTTCGCCCTTGCAACGGGCGTGAAGCATTATCTTATGGACGAGCCTACCAATGGTCTTGACATTCCTTCCAAGACTCAGTTCCGCAAGGCGGTTATGCGCCATACCCCGGACGATTCCATCCTGGTGATTTCCACCCATCAGGTCCGCGACCTTGAAGACATCATAGACCCTGTCATCATCCTGGACCGTGAGGAGGTGCTTCTGAATGCCAGCCTGCAGCAGATTTCCGACAAACTCTTCTTTGACTACGGCAGGGAGATCCGTCCCGAGGCCCTCTATCTCGAACAGACTCCCGGCGGGTGCATCCAGGTCTATCCGAATACAGGCGACAAGGAGAGCAAAGTCAATCTCGAGGCTCTGTTCAATACTGTGCACAAGCACAAAGAACTTGTTTCATCCATGTTCAACACTAAATAATCACGAGCTATGAACAATACATTCAACGGCGGAAGATTTCTCAATTTCTTCCTTTATGATATAAAGAGCATAGGCCGTCGTCACGCTTTTGCGGCAATGATGCTCGGCGGGGCGGGATTGGTTCTGTATGCCATTTCAGTAGTGTTGAGCCTGGTATTTTCGCAGAAGTGGGGAACCCCGCCCGAGCCTGCCCGCTGGGTTGTATTCTCCTTCGCGAGCCTTGCCTTCGTCTTCTATCAGACACAGACTTACGGCTTCCTGACCGAAAAACGTGCTTCCAGCGCTTACCTGATGCTTCCGGCTTCCAATCTGGAGAAGTTCCTTTCCATGATGCTGAACACCCTGATCGTGCTTCCGGTGCTGTTCTTCGGCATGTATTTCCTGATTGACTGGGTACTGTCTCTTCTGGACCCGAACTACGGTGCTACCTTGGCATCCAGGTTCTACACTATGGCCAGTTCTGTAATTGAAGGCGCGAGCCTGGCTGCAAGTGGCCCGATAGTGCTTCACATCGTTCTCGGTTTCCTTGGAAGTGCGTTCGTCAGCCTTCTCTACTTTCTGCTATGCGGACTCCTTTTCCAGAAACGCAAGGTCGGTTACGCCATACTGATCCTCCTTGGAATCAATATAGTTTTCTCTCCCCTTGGAATGTGGATATTTTCATCCATCGGCAATTCAGTGGCGACCATGACCATGTCAGAGGAAGTGATCAACAGCTTTGCCAATTCATTAATCTTCACGAGCCACTCGGTGCATCTGCTGCTGATAGGAGGACTCGGTACCGGCATTTATTTCAGACTTAAAAACATTGCGCAATGAACTTCTCACAGGAAAAACCCATTTATCTCCAGATCTATGACACTCTCTGCGAGAGGATTCTCTCGCGCGAGTTCAAGGAGGGAGACCGGGTACCATCCGTGCGGGAGTACGGAGCGGACGTGGGGGTGAACCCCAACACCATGATGCGGACCTATGAAAAACTTACCGCCGACGGGATAATCTATAATAAGCGAGGTATCGGATACTTCGTGGCGGAGGGCGCAGTGGAGGCGATTCTCAAGGAACGCAGGGAAGACTTCATCAAAAGGGAGGTCCCCGAAATCAAGCGCAGGATGTTCCTGCTCGGACTCGATGTTTCAATTTTTAATGACTAAAAAAATGAAAAAGATAATGATAGCCCTTGTCGCGGCTGTAGCGGCAGTATCCTGTATAAATATCAACACCAGGGGCCTGAATGGACTCAACTTCAGCTTTGGCGGGAAAACCATAGACGGCGAGGGACCGGTGGAAACCCGCAGCTATGACCTCGAAGGCTTTGACAGAATGGTAATCAACGGCCATTTCGACATAGACTATACCCAGTCGGAAAACTGGCAGGTCTCCCTTACGACTCAGGAGAATATTTTCGAGTACATGAACTTCTCTGTCGAGGGCGGCAAACTGATACTGTCAGTGAAGGACAGCGTCAAGGTCAATGCGGACAAGTTTGACGTTAAAATCAGCGCACCGCTCCTCAGTTATGTGGAGGTCAACGGCGCGGCTGATATCGAAATCGGGAATGGCTTGTCCTCCGCCGGTCCGGTTGGATTTAAGGTGAACGGAGCCTGCGACATAGACATAGACGGACTGAAATGTTCCGCATGCAATGTCAAGATCAACGGTGCGGGTGATTTCAACGCTTCCGGAATAGACGCGGATGAGCTTAAGCTGGAAATCAACGGGGCGGCAGACGCGGTACTGTCCGGAAAAGTCCGCAAGGCTTATTTCGAGGTCAATGGTGCCGGTGAAATAAACGCTCGCGGACTTGAAGCTGAGGAAATCGATAAATCGACTTCCGGTCTGGCAAAGATAAAGACTAAGTAATTACCAGTCCAGAACGTAGGCGAAAATAAGAGGTGCAACTATTGTGGCATCCGACTCGACGATGAATTTCGGAGTGTCGGGTGCCAGTTTGCCCCAGGTGATCTTCTCGTTCGGAACGGCGCCGGAATAAGAGCCGTAGGATGTGGTGGAGTCGGAAATCTGGCAGAAATAGGCCCATAGGGGAGTTCCTTCCCAGCCGAGGTCCTGTTCCATCATCGGAACGCAGCAGATGGGGAAATCACCGGCGGTGCCGCCGCCAATCTGGAAGAAACCTACGCCGGGGGCGTTCTTCTTGTACCAGTCCACCAGGAACATCATGACCTCCACGCCCTGGATTACCATGTGGGGATCATATTCGCCGCGGATTACATGGGCGGTGAATATATTGCCGGTAGTGCAGTCTTCCCATGCAGGGCAGATAATTGGAATATTCTTTTCGCAGGCGGCGACGACCCAGCTGTCCTTGGGGTCTATTTCGTAGTACTGCTCCAGAACGCCGCTGCGGATCATCTGATAGATGAATTCGTAAGGGAGATATCTCTTTCCTTCTGCCTTTGCCTTGTCCCATACTTCCACGAGGTGCTTCTCCAGACGGCGGAAAGCCTCTTCCTCGGGGATGCAGGTGTCTGTGACGCGGTTGTAGTGGTTGTCCAGAAGCTCCTGTTCCTGCTGGGGAGTGAGGTCGCGATAGCCGGGCACGCGGTAGTAGTGCGAGTGGGCTACGAGGTTCATTATGTCCTCCTCGAGGTTGTTTGCCGAGCAGCAGACAAAGGAAATCTTGTCCTGGCGGATCATTTCGGCAAGAGAGAGGCCGAGCTCAGCGGTGGACATCGCACCGGCCATTGCAAGAAACATTTTGCCGCCTTTTGCGAGCAGGTCTTCATAGGCCTTGGCGGCATCGACCAGCGCTGCGCTGTTGAAATGGCGATAGTGATGGGTGATGAATTGAGAAATAGGTCCCTTTTCCATTTTTTATAACTTTTCTCCGCGGGCGAGTCCGGTCTTCGTACTCCAGCCCCGGAAATCCGAAGGCAAAAATACAATTTTTTTGCAGATAATTGACTATCTTTGCGCTCTGACAAAAGAAAAAAGAGTATGTTCGAGAATCTGAGCGAAAGGCTGCAGCGGTCTTTCAAAATACTGAAGGGAGAGGGGAAGATTACAGAAATCAATATAGCGGAGACCGTAAAGGACATCCGCAAGGCGCTCCTTGATGCCGACGTGAGTTTCCATGTGGCCAAGGATTTCACCAATACCGTCAAGGAAAAGGCGATTGGAGCCAATGTGCTCACTGCGGTGAAGCCGCAGCAGATGATGGTCAAGATAGTCCATGACGAACTGGTCTCGTTCATGGGCTCCAATGCGCAGGATATCAATCTGAAGGGTTCCCCTGCAGTTGTTCTGGTCGCCGGTCTGAACGGTTCCGGTAAGACTACCTTCTCCGGGAAACTCGCCCTCCATGTGAAGAGCAAGAAGGGAATGAAGGTCCTGCTTGCCGCATGCGACACTTTCCGTCCCGCCGCCATCGACCAGTTGAAGGTCCTCGGCGAAGGAATAGGCGTTCCTGTCTATACTGAAGATGGCGAGAAGGATCCCATCAAGATTGCCCGGAACGCCATCCAGAAGGCCCGCAGCGAGGGCTATAGCGTCGTCATCATAGACACCGCCGGCCGGCTTGCCGTGGATGATGAGCTGATGGATGAGATTTCTGCACTCCACAAGGCCGTAGCGCCGACCGAGACTCTCTTTGTCGTGGATGCAATGACCGGCCAGGACGCCGTGGAGACCGCCAGGATATTCAATGACAGGCTGAATTTCGACGGAGTGGTGCTCACGAAGATGGACGGCGACACCCGCGGCGGTGCTGCGCTGTCTATAAAGGCGGTGGTCGGCAAACCCATCAAGTTCGTCTCTACGGGAGAGAAGATGGAGGCGCTGGATGTGTTCCATCCGGACCGTATAGCGGACCGTATCCTCGGCATGGGCGATATCGTCACCCTTGTGGAGAAGGCCCAGGAACAGTTCGACGAAAAGCAGGCCCGCGAGGTCCGCAAGAAACTCGCCCGAGACCAGTTCACCCTCTGGGATTTCTATAACCAGATCCAGCAGGTCAAGAAGATGGGTAACATCAAGGACCTTGCTTCAATGATTCCGGGAGTGGGCAAAGTGATGAAAGACGTGGACATAGACAATGACTCTTTCAAGGGTATAGAGGCCATAATCCTGTCTATGACGCCTTACGAAAGGGAACATCCGGAGGTGATAAACGGCAGCCGCCGCAAGAGGATTGCGGATGGCAGCGGCACTTCGCTTCCTGAAGTGAACCGACTGCTGAAGCAGTTCGAAGGAACCAGGAAGGTCATGAAAGGCGCCCTCGGAGGAGGCTTCCCGGGCATGCCCCGTCCGGGCTTCCGCAGATAGTCCTATTCTCCGGAGGAGAGAAATTCCAGGAAGCGGGGCACGGACAGATTGTATGAGTAAGGTCCCGCGAGAATATTTCCACTGCTGTCCAGAATGAAGTAGTTCGGCTGAGAATTCACGCCGAAGCGCTTCAGTACAGTGTGGGAGTTGACCCGGCCTATGTCCTTGAGGACTCTTCCGCCGTCGGTGCGAACCCAGTCTTTTTCCGGCAGGGGAGTCTTGTCATCAGTGTAAAGGGCGAGCACGATGAATTCGTCCGCGAGGCGCTGACGGACCGCCGGGTCGTTCCATACGCGCTCTTCCATTTCCCTACAGTTTACGCAGCCGTGTCCGGTTATATCGACAAAAATTTTTTTGCCGCTGACAGAGGCCATCTGAATTGCGTCTTCCATGGTGAATGCGCCCTCGAGCCCGAGCGGAATCTTCATGCCGGCCTTCCTGCTGACCTGCTGAGTCCCGGCGGACTCGGAAATCACGAAGTCCTGGGTCTGGATTGGCGGGAGATAGCCGGAAAGCCCTTTCAGTGGCGCGCCGACCATTCCCGGAGCCATATAGACCACAAAGGAGAACGAGGCGATGGCAAGAATCAGCCTGGTCAGGGAAATGTGCTCTCTTTTGCTCTCGCCCTTGAAGCGGAAGCCGTCCAGCAGATAGATTCCAAGGAGGGTGAAAATCACTATCCAGATTGCAAGATAGACCTCCCTGTCGAGAATTCCCCAGTGGTAGGTCTGGTCCGCGACGGAGAGGAATTTAAGACCGAGGGCGAGCTCTATGAAGCCCATTACCACCTTGACGGAAGAAAGCCAGTTCCCGCTCTTGAGTTTTTTCAGAAGTTCCGGGAAAAGTGCGAGAATGGTGAACGGGAGAGCGAACGCCACAGAGAAGGCCAGGATAGTGACGATCGGCGTCCAGAATTCTCCGCGCAGAGAACGGATGATGACTGTGCCTACGATGGGACCAGTACAGGAGAAGGAAACCAGCACAAGGGTCAGGGCCATGAAGAATACTCCGAGGAGGCCTCCTCTGGAGGCACCCTTGTCGCTGCGGCTCAGCAGAGAGGAGGGGAGGGTAATTTCGAAGGCTCCGAAGAACGAGGCGGCGAAAACCATGAATATTACGAAGAACAGCAGGTTCGGCAGCCAGTGGGTTGCGAGATAGTTGAAAATATCTGCGGTGACTGCTTCTCCGCCTATCCATCTGGTCGCGAGAATCAGTATGGCGATTGGAAGAGTGTACAGCAGGACTATGAAAAAGCCGTACATAAAGGCCTTGAAGCGGCCCTGGCGGGCTGAAGAGGAGTCTTTCAGGAAGAAGGAGACCGTCATCGGGACCATGGGGAAGACGCAGGGAGTCAGCAGCATGGCAAAGCCCCAGAGAAGCGCCTCTATTATGAGTGCCCAGAGAGTGCCGTCGCTTCCGCCGCTTTCGCTGACAGGAGTCTCATGCAAACTGCTTTCGGCAACTTCGCTTTTGGGAGCTGCGTCCGCAGAGAACTGCCAGTCCCTGACCGGGCCGCACTGAGAGGTGACATCGCTGCAGGTCTGATAGCTGAGAGTCCCTTTCACAGGGCCATCAGAGCGGACTTTCTGCTCGAAAACAGCCCTGCCGTAATAGACCTTTTCACCCTTGTAGTCCTTCGAGGGAGTTATGGCCGTGATTTCAGTAAGGGGAGTAATGCCTTCACCGTATTCTGCATGAAGGGGATTGAATTCGTCAGATGGTCCCTTCAGGTGGAAGCCGTCCCGTACCATTCCCGTGAACGACACCAGGGTCCCGTCCGCCGTTTCTGATGTGCTGACAGTCCATCTTACGGAGTTGTCCTGGGCAAAAGCGACGATTCCGAAAAACAGAACCGCCGCCACTATCATAAGTTTATTTCGCATAAGCTACAGACCGGGTTTCCCGGATTACTGTTATCTTGACCTGACCAGGATAGGTCATTTCGTCCTGGATCCGTTTCGCAATCTCGCCGGAAAGCACTTCGGCTTCCTGGTCGGTCACCTCGTCGGCTCCGACAATTACGCGGAGTTCGCGTCCGGCCTGGATAGCGTATGACTTTGTTACTCCTGGATAGGATTTCGCAAGGTCTTCCATTCCCTTGAGTCGTTTGATATACGATTCGATTACCTCCCTGCGGGCGCCGGGGCGGGCACCTGAAATGGCGTCTCCGACAAGCACCAGTGGAGCGTAGAGCGAAGTCATTTCGCATTCCTCGTGGTGGGCGCCGATGGCATTGCATATCTCGGGGCGTTCCTTATGCTGCTCGGCGAGTTTCATACCCAGCATGGCGTGAGGCAGGTCCGTGTCTTCTTCAGACACTTTTCCGATGTCGTGGAGCAGGCCGGCCCGCTTAGCAATCTTCGGGTTGAGGCCGAGTTCGGAAGCCAGGATGGCGCAGATGTTTGCGACTTCGCGGGAGTGCTGAAGCAGGTTCTGACCGTAGGAAGAACGGTATTTCATCCGGCCGATCAGGCGCACAAGGTCCATTGCGAGACCATGGATTCCAAGGTCTATGCAGGTGCGCTTACCGGTCTCGAGAATCTCTTCTTCAAGCTGTTTCTGAACCTTGGCCACCACTTCTTCGATTCGGGCGGGATGAATGCGTCCGTCGATAACCAGCTGGTGCAGGGCCAGACGGGCGACTTCCCTGCGGACCGGATCGAAGGCGGACAGCAGGATGGCGTCGGGAGTATCGTCAACGACGATTTCCACCCCTGTCGCAGCCTCCAGGGCACGGATATTCCGGCCTTCGCGGCCGATAATGCGGCCCTTGATTTCATCAGACTCGATAGGGAAGGTCGTGACGGCGTTCTCGATTGCCGTCTCTGTGGCGGTGCGCTGGATGGTGTTGATGACTATCCTCTTGGCCTCCTTGGCGGCATTCAGGCGGGCTTCGTCAATGGTGTCGTTGATATAGGCCTGAGCTTCGCTGCGGGCTTCCGCCTTCATGTTTTCCATCAGGATATTCTTGGCCTCGGTGGCGCTCATTCCGGCGATAGATTCTATCTGGCGGTTGGCTTCCGCGCGCAGGCTTTCGTATTCTTCAATCTTTCTTTCCAGTGCTTCCTCGCGGGCTTTCAGTGATGTCTTAAGGGCTTCGGCCTCATGAAGTTTCTTGTCCAGCTCCTGAATCTTCTGGTTGGCGGTATTCTCTTTCTGGCGGATGCGGGACTCCGCATCGCGGAGCTGGGCGTTGCGTTCGTTGACCTGTTTCTCGTGTTCTGCCTTGAGGCTCAGGAACTTCTCTTTCGCCTGGAGAATCTTGTCGTTCTTTATCTTTTCGGCTTCAACCTTGGCCGATTCAATAATCTCATTAGCTTTCCCACGGAGTACCAGGCGGCGGATGAGGACCGCGGCGACCGCAGCAACAGCGGCTCCGATAAGTATTCCGATAATCAAACTTGTCAAATCCATATATATGTCAATAAATAATAAAACAAAGGTTTCCCACATTTTCAGGAAACCTTTGATGTTAAGGAAAACGCCGCCGGCATAGAGACAGAAAATCTTAATAAATAAGATTTGGGGTCCGCCCGGTTCTGACCTCCCATGTCCAGCCTCGCGGCTGAATCCCCTGAGGTCACAGGGTCCGTCATCCCCGGACTAAGTCCACCCGTTTACGCATGTAAACTGTTGATTTCAGCACGTAAGACGCGGCGGCTTGTTTTCCGTTAAACTATATTCTTAAGATAGTTGCCGACATCGCTTGTCAGGGCCTGTTCCTCCTGCTGTGCCTTGTCCAGTTTCTGCTTTGCGGAGAGATGGGCAATACAGTCGTTCAGTGCGACAAAAGCCAGGATGTCTTCAGGGCTCTTTCCGATGAATTTGGAGACAGCTGCGTTGTACTGCTTAGTAACCATTTCGGCGGCTATCCGAATCGTCCGCTCCTGCTCGGGGGAGGAGGCGTTGAGCGTATAGCTGCGCGAAGCAATCTTTATGGTTATCTTCTGTGCCATCTTCTACTTCTCCAAAAGGGCGATGCAACGCCCGATTTCGCGGATCAGTTTGTCCAGTTTCTCTTTTGCGGCTGCTGAACCGGCACCATCCGGAAGGAAGGCCGCGGAAAGTTTCTGCGTTTCTATCTTTTGTTCAAGTTCACCAAGTTGTTTCCTGAGGGAGAGAACCAGCTCGTCTCTTCCGGAGAGTTCCCTGCGAAGCCTGTCATTCTCCGCCTTCTCGCTCTCGTAGAGAGAAATAAGCTTCTCAATATGTTTTCTCAATTCCGACAACATACTTGTCCTCTTTTCCCAAACAGCGCAAATTTAATAAATAATTTAAATAATGACAACAGAAATATTAAGTGATGCTGGTATTTTTTTTATTCATCTAACACAGAATCTTCGTTGAAGGAGAAGAATCGGCGGTCGGAGATGATGACATGGTCCAGCAGGCCGATATCAACTGCCTGCAGGGCCTTCCTGATGGCAGCTGTTTCAGCTATGTCCTGATGGCTTGGGGACGGATCGCCGGCGGGATGATTGTGCACCAGGACCACATTGGAGGCTTTTTTCTCCAGGGCGATGCGGCTGATTTGTTTCAGGTCCACCGTGGTGCGAGCTTCGCCGCCCTTTGTCAGGCACTGCTTTCCCGTCATACGGCATCTGGAGTTGAGGCAGACCATCCACAGTTCTTCATGGTCCAGGCCCTTGAATGTGGGAAGCATCAGGCTGTACACCTGCCTGGGGGTGCGGATATGCACCTCACGGGCGGCAGAACCCTCCTCCAGAAAGCGCCGGCCAAGCTCCAGGGCTGCAGCTATTTTCAGCGCATTAGCCACTCCCACGCCCTTCTGCTGCCGGAGCGCTTCAACCGACCTTACGGAAAGCAGCGACAGCCGCCAATCCGCAGATTTCAGCAACTGCAGACCGACTTCCACGGCGTTGAGTCCGCCGCTTCCGCTGCCTATAATTATTGCAATCAATTCCGCCGATGACAGGGCGGCGGGCCCTTTTGCGAGCATTTTTTCCCGAGGACGGTCCTCGATGCCCAATTCCGCTATCTTCATAGTGCCGTTGTTTTTGACGGCGCATCAGCGGTTTCAACTCCAGAGGCAAAGATAGGCCAAAATTATGGAATCAGCAAGGCGATTATCTCGGATTTCGCGACTTTCTGGCCCTGCCTGGCGACCACTGCTGCAAGACGGCCGTCTGCGGCGGGAATGATTTCTTCCAGACCGTAACGCGTCTGGACATAGCCAAGCGGAACTCCGGCCTTGACCGCGGTTCCGGCGACAGGAGCGGATGACGGGCCGTCCACATCGACCTCATAGAGGAGTTCTCCGGCGGCGGGTGCCTGGACAGCAATGGCGCCTGGAAATTCCGCAGTGAGCTTTTCTATGTCTATTGAAGGCATCTCCACGACCGGGCGTACCAGCACCACGGGGGCTCCGGCCTTAGCCTTCAGATCAGCGAGTTCCTTGTTGAAGCGCTCCTTTGCGATGCCGCTGCGGTAGTCTCTGTACTGGCGCTCGTGCATTGCGAATTCGAAGAGTTCCTCCTCATCCTGTCCTTCGTCCCAGCCTTCTTCTCTCATCATCTGACGGAAGCGGGGCAGCTCGTCGGGATAATTGTCCTGGGGGTTCTTGTCGGTGAATTCAAAGCCCTTTTCTTTTGCAAGTTCGATGATTTCAGGCGCAAGGGGACCGGGCAGGCGGCCCATGTCGCCAAGTATCATGCCCCAGGTGTCTTTGTCTATGGTGCTCCAGCGGGGCTTATCCGAAAGCATGTTCAGCAGATTCATAAGCGCAGTGTTCTTCACATACTGGCTGAACGGAGTCACCAGCGGCGGATAGCCGAGCCTGGGCCAGACGTATTCCACCTCGGAGAATAGTTTCACCATCAGTGTGTCCAGAGACATTTCCGGGCGTCCGTGGGACCGCTGGGTAGCATTGATCGCCCCCTGGAAGCCCTTTAGGTCAGCCATCATAGACCCCATCATCCCGCCGGGAAGGCCGCAACCGACAAGCAGGGAGGTCATCTTCGAGTTAGAAGGATTGATCCAGTAGCCGAGGAAATCGTCTATGAACTTCTGTGTAAGGCGGCGCACCTCCATATATGCGTCCATGTTTATGTCTTTCACGAGGAAACCGTCCGCACGGAGCATTTCCCGGATGGTTATCACGTCCGGATGGACCTTGCCCCATGAAAGCGGTTCCACGGCGACGTCCAGATAGTCCGCTCCAGCTCTTGCGACTTCCAGCATGGACGCGGGAGAAAAGCCCGGGCCGGTGTGACCGTGATACTGGACCTTGATCTGGGGATATTTCTTCTTTATGCCTGATGTCAGCTGCGCAAGGAAGGTCGGCCTGCCGATTCCGGCCATGTCTTTGAGGCAGATTTCATCGGCCCCGTACTGCACCACCTTGTCCACTATGTCAAGATAGTATCCGACGGTATGCACAGGGGAGGAGGTAATGGACAGGGCTACCTGTGAAAGCATGCCGGCCTTCTTGGCTCCTTCCACCGAACCGCGCAGGTTGCGGTGGTCGTTAAGTCCGCAGAAAGAACGGGCGATATCGGTGCCCTGGGCCTTCTTGACCTTGAACATAAGTTCCCTTACATCGGCGGGAACAGGATTCATCCTCAGTCCGTTGAGCCCCCGCTCCAGCATGTGGGTCTGCAATCCCGCCTTCCGCAGGGGAGCTGTCCAGCGGCGTACCGCGACATTGGGATTCTCCCCGAAAAGGAGATTAACCTGCTCGAAGGCGCCGCCGTTGGTCTCCACGCGGTCGAAGCAGCCCATGTCTATAATAGCCGGGGCTACCTCTTCGAGCTGGTCCACCCGGGGAACATATTTTCCTGAAGACTGCCACATGTCCCTGTAAACCAGGGAAAACTTGATTTCCTTTGCCATATCCTAATTATTAATGACTTGAGTCATTTCGTTCGCTTAACGGAGTGTAGATGCCCGCAAAAAGACTCAGACATTATTATTGAAATTTATACGAACAGTCGCCCGATGCGGGGGTTATGTCTCCGGTGTCGTCATTGGTGGCATGCCATTTCCAGTGAAGCGTATATGATGTATCGAAATCCGTACTTTCGAAGCAGGCGTATGTCTGGGCGAGCATCAGGTCTTCAAGTTCCATTCCGCCTTCTCCGTAATACTCTCCGTCGGCGTTGTGCATGAGGGTCACAGTCTTTTTCTCCTTGTCCAGCACAAGATTCAGGTAATGAGTCTTGCGCTTGTCTGCATCTTTCGAGATGAATAGATTGACTCTAAGGTTAAGATATCCGCCGGCGAACCACGCCATGTCCACGTTCGCCGGATTGTCTGCCTTGAATTCATCCTTGGACGAATCCACCTCGGCGGGCGTGACGGGCTTTTTGGAAAGGGGATAGGAAAGCTGTTTGAGATTGATATTGAATTCGCTGTCGGAGATTCTCTTAAGTATGTCGCAGACATAGAGCACCCGTTTCCCGGCCTGGAGTTCAGCATTGGCCTCATTTTTCGTAATATTGTACTTCAGCCCGCCGTCGGACTGAATCACTCCTGAAGTAACCATGGTGCCGAATCCGTACTCATTTATGAAGAGTACGTCATTTTCCTTGTCACATCCGCACAACATCAGGACTGCGGCGGAAAGAACGAATAAAAACTTACGCATTTTTAAGCTTTTTAGTCGGTCTTGCGACCAGTTGAATGTCTATATCTTCGACCGTGAAGCCCTTGAAACGGCGGCGGCGGAGTTTGGATTGGATTATGTCCATGAGTTCATCATCGACAAGATCGCGGAAGGTATTGTTTTCCCTGTCGTATAGATGGATGTGGCGCGATGAATTTACGTCGAAATACATCTTGTTGTTGCCGGAAAGGCGGCGCGTGTATATGCGGCAGTCCGCCAGCTGGGACAGAATATTATAGACAGATGCTACCGTCACGCCGGCGCCCTTTTCCCTCAGCCTGTCCGCAACAGTATCAGCGCAAGCGTGGCCGAGTTCTATCATTACAGCATGGACGGCAAGCCTCTGGCGGGTGGTCTTCAGACCGTGCCGGTGCAGCTGGGATTCGAATTCCGTCAGTGATTTTACTTGATTGGTTGCCATGATGCAAATATATCACTAATTTGGAAAAATTCAAAATTTGGATATATCGGAAAAAGTATTTACCTTTGCATTCCCTAATAGCAGGGCGCATAGCTCAGTTGGTTCAGAGCACCTGCCTTACAAGCAGGGGGTCGGCGGTTCAAATCCGTCTGCGCCCACAAATTGAAAACGGTCTTGAAATGCTCAAGACCGTTTTTTTAAAGCCCCAGAACTTTGTTCCGCGAAAGGAGGGAGGCGCCGATAGGGGCGGCCTGGCGGCCGAGTTTGCTGAACTTTATATGGGTGTCCCTGAGGGCTATGTTGAGAGCGTGCTTTTTGATGGCTGCACGTATGGGGAACATAAGGTAGTCGCCGGTGACGGCCAATTTGCCTCCGATGACGACGAGTTCGGGATTGAATATGTTAATAAGTCCGGCAAGCGAGCGGCCAATGTTCTCCCCGAGTTCGCTCAGCACTTCGATGGTCAGCACGTCTTCCTCGTGGAGGGCTTTGAGAATGTCATTTATGTTAATGCGGCCTTCCTTGCGGAACTTTGCTCCCAGGCAGGAGGCCCTGCCTTCATTCAACTTCTCCAGAACCATTCTCACAAGAGCGGAACCGGATGCTCCCGTTTCGAGGCAGCCGACCTTGCCGCAGCGGCATATCTGGTCGTTGTTGAGGATGGGGAAGTGCCCGAATTCACCGGAGAAACCTGATTTCCCGTAGAATAGTTTCCCGTCCAGGATCATGCCCATACCGAGGCCCCAGCTGATATTGACGAAGATTACATTTTTCTCTTTCTTTACTACGCCTCCGAGGAATTCGCCGTATGCCATCGCCCTGGAGTCATTCTCGATGATTGCCTTGACTCCGAGTTCATCCTCGAGCATTTTGTCTATCTGAATATTCCCCGGGCCGGAGAAGCTGTTGCTGAAGCCGGTCTGGGGATTGACTCTTCCGGCCACGCTCACGCCTAGTCCGAGCACCTTGTCGAAATCCAGTCCCCTGGTGGAGAAAAAGTCCCGGAGCATCTGGCTGATGCCCATGACGCCATCTTCACCGACGGACATTATGAAGGGGATATCTTCAGCGGAAGTGATCTGGTTACCCTTGAAGTCATTCACTACGACGCTCGCATGGGTGTGGCGGATATCCACTCCGACAAACCATCCGGCATCCGGATTGAGACCGTAGATGCTGGGCTTGCGCCCTCCGGAGGTTCCGTATTTTCCAAGGTCCGACAAAAAACCCTCTTCAATCAGTTCCCCGACGAGTTTAGTGGTCGTAGGTACGCTGGTTCCAAGGTAATTGCTGATTTCGGAGATGCTTCTTTCGCCTTCCTTTATGCAGAGACCAAGAATGTTTCGCTTCAGCAGCGAACTTTTTCCGCCTTTTCTACTAAGAAATGTATTTCTCATAGTATTTTTTAGAAAATCAAGGCGAAGTTAAATAAATTTTTTTAAGAAGACAATGGTATTTTTGTAAATTCCTTGAAATTGACAAGAAAAACCTGACCGACGGCGCGGGTGATGGCCGTATAGAGCCATTTCAGGTCCTCGGTACTTATGACGTCCTGCCATAGCGGATTGTCCACAAAGACGCATTCCCACTGCCCGCCCTGGGACTTGTGCCCGGTAATTGCGTTGGCGTATTTGAGTTGCAGCGCATTGAAATAGGGGTCTTCCCGCACTGCGTCGTAACGTTTTTTCTTGGAACTTATGTGCGAATAATCTTCATTCACGCCCTTGTAGAGCATGTCGGACTCTTCGAATGTGAGGGCGGCAGATTCGGACAGAAGCGTGTCCAGCAGTACCTTGGCTTCAATTTCAGCATTGCCGTAGTCGGGAAATGTCAGAGTCGCGTCGGCAAAGTGCAGCCCGTAGCGCTCCTCATGATTGCGGATCCGTGAGAGCACCGCCATATCCCCGTTTGCAATGAAATCAGTTCCCTCCAGTTCCTCTGCGAACTGGTAGCAGTTTTTCACTATCATCAGTCTGTCGCCACGTACAAGCTGCTCTTCCGTGAACTGTACCTGGGCACGTATTCCGGCATTGTAGCGTATAGCCCTGCGGTTGGAACGGGTCAGCACGATAGTCTCGTCAGTGCCGTAACGCGAATAGGCGGACGAAAGGGTGTCTATGAGATTTCCGCCTTCGATGCGAAGAATGTCGTCCAGCCCTCGGGTGTCTATGTCCAGCTCGCCGGAATTCAGCACAGCTTCTTCGGTAATAAGCTTTCTGAGGTAGGTGGCGACCTTCAGTATTCCGGATTCTAGGCCCTGACGGACTACAGTCGTGAGCTGGGTGAAGCGGACTCCGCCGAATGCGGACATGTATTCAGGCGAGAGCGCAGGCGAAGACTCCAGGCCCACCGGTGGAAGCTGGGCGGCATCTCCGAGCAGGATGAGTTTGCAGTCAGTTCCGGCCCGCACGAAATCCACCAGGTCTTTAAGCAGGTTGCCGGTGCCGAAAACAGCCCCTGAACGATTCTCCGATGGCGTTCCAATACCGATAAGCGATACCTCGTCCACAAAGAAAAGGCTTCCCCTGGCCTTGTTTGGCGAGAGGGAGAATTCTCCGAAACCGCTGTCGGAATGGGATTTCTGCCGGTAAATATGCTTGTGGATGGTCCATGCCTGACGGTGGGCATAGCCTGAGAGAACCTTGGCTGAGCGGCCGGTTGGGGACAGCAGCACGCATGGAACCTCCAGCGAGGACATCGTGTCTATGACTGCTGACGCGGCCGTGGTCTTGCCGGTTCCGGCATAGCCGTTGACAACCAGAATGTCACCATCGTCATCGGTCAGGAAAGCCGCGACATCATGAAGCATCCTCTCCTGGCAGGTCGTGGGAGGATAGCCAAGCCGGGAAATGAAGCTGGAATAAAGAAAGCCCGCGCGGTCCATTACTTTCTGCGGAACAACATGGCGATAACTGCGAATACAGGATAAATCTCCACCCGGCCCAGGAACATGTCGAAGCAGAATAGCAGTTTCATCGTAGCAGTTTCTGCATTGTAGTTGCCCAGGGAGCCGATTTCGCCTATGGAAGGTCCGACATTGCCGAGCGCGGCGATGCTTGCGGTCACTGCATGTCCGCCCACATCGGCAGTGAACAGGCCTATAATCATGGACACCACCACCAGCAGGATATACATGGAAATATAGAGAACGTGGGGGTATATGTCCTCATCGTGGAGGACTCTGCGGCCGACGCGGATTTCGAACATCGCGGACGGTGCGAGGGTCTTTTTGATCTGCATCCAGATGGCCTTTATGAGAATCAGGATGCGGTCAATTTTCAGCCCCCCGGTGGTGGATCCCGCCATGCCGCATATCATGCTCACCGTGAGCAGTATGAAGCAGGGAATCAAGGGCCAGGTGGAGTTGTCGGCAATGGCAAATCCAGTCGTGGATGCGTAACTGACGACATGGAATGAGGCATTCAGTATGGACCTTCCCCAGCTGTCGTAGATTCCGTCGATCTTGAGCGAAACAGCGGTGATGGCGGACGCTACGACAAGTCCTCCCAGGTAGAGCCTCACCACGGGGTTTCGGAGCGGACGCAGCGTACGGGTCGCAAGAGTCATGAATATCAGCCCGAAATGTACCGAAGACGCTATCATGAAAAAGATAGTGATCAGGTCTATGGCGAGGGAATCAAAGTGCCCGATTGAGAGATTCTTGGTCGAGAATCCGCCGGTGGCGCCCACGCTGAAGGCATGGTTGAGTGCGTCGAAAGGGGACATCCCCGCAATCAGGTAGCTGATGAATGCGAGGGCGAATATGCCCAGATAGACGGAGGTGAAAATATAGACAGTCTTGTTCGCCCTGGTGGAATAGCCGTCGCGCGACAGCGAGGAGAGCTCCATATTGGAGAGCCTCAGCCTGACGGGAGAGGAACTCGGAATAATCAGCAGCAGGAAGACTACAACTCCGAGGCCCCCGATAAAGTGCGTGGAGGAGCGCCACAGCAGAAGGCTGTCCGGCAGGGCCTCGATATCTTCCAGAATTGTCGCTCCGGTAGTGGTGAATCCGGAAACACTTTCAAACCAGGCGTTTACCAGAGTGAATGGCCCGCCCCAGAGGGCGTAGGGGAGCATGCCGAAGACAAATGAAAGAATCCATGAGAGGACGATGATGATATAGCCGTCCTTGAGGGAGATTTTCGGGGCCCTTCGCACAAAGATGAAGGGAAAGACCCCGACGATGAACGTGATGGCGAAACTGATGGAAAGGGCAGTAAAAGCACTGTCCCCCTCAATAAGGGAGACAATCATGCTGATGAACATGAACAGGGCGCTGACAAGAAGGGCGACCCCGACGTTTCTGGATATTGCCTTAAGATTCATCTTCAGCCTTGTTCTCTTTCAATTTCTTGAGCCTGAGGCGGAGCAGACGGTTCTCTTCGGTGATTTCGGTGATTCCTGCATTCAGCTGCGATAGTTCATCGTCGCCGTCGAATGTATAGTCGTATTTTCGGGCGAAATCGATATAGTTCTCCAGTTCGTCAAGCATCTTGTAGATGGGGCTGACATAATAGACCGAAATGAAGAACATCAGCAGCAGTACCAGTATGATGCCCATGGCGATAGCGACGGCACCCGGAATGACGCTTCTGCCGAAACCCTCGTCGAATGCGGCGGAATTGGCCTGAAGGTCGCTGAAAATCTCTGCGGAAAGCATGTCTATGTCGCCGCGGAGTTCCCCGAAAACAGGCTGCAGCCGGTCGAAATACCATTCCCTGGAGTTGATGAAGTCCGATTGGATGACTTCTTCCAGTTCCATGGAAGTCTGCATGTAGTTGTTGTAGGAGCAGAGTACAGAGTCTGCGAGGGGAAGAATGGTGCTGCGGGCTGCAATGGCGTTTTTCAGCGAGTCGCAGTCAGCGACGAACTTGTTCTGGTCGAAGTCAGGAATGCCGGAGATTGAATTGTAGCCGATAGCCTTCAGAATGCCCAGGTTGTAACTGTCCACGGCACTGCTCAGTTCCTGGGTCAGGTTTATGGAGCGGATGTTGTCACCGATGAGTTCGGAGACGTAATTGCTCATCTTGCGGTACTCGAGTATGCTGATTGCGCTGGAAATGAAAAGGACAGCGGCAATCAGGCTCAGGCTGATCACCATTTTCGAGCGCAACGAAAGCTTGAAAGCTTTTACCTTATTTCTGAACTTTCCAAACATATCCCGCAAATATATAAAAAATATCAGATATTACGCTCACGCAGTCTATATGTAGAACTCTCTGCGGTAGCGGTAGTTGGAGCGGAGGGACTCGAATCCGGTGGGGTTGGTGCGGAACATGAAGTCGTCGGTGAACACAGGGTAGTTGTACTGTATCAGGGAGGCTATTTCACCCTGGTTCTTGCCGCTTACGTCCAGATGCATGGGGCCGAGATTGTGCATAGGCTCGTCAGCCGGCGGATAGAACCACTCCAGAGCTTTGATTCCGAAGAATTTCGCCACCGCACGTACGGCCATTGAAGTGCCGTTCTGCTTGCCCTGGTAGGAGTAACCGGCAATGTGCGGAGTAGCAATGTCGGCCCTGTCCATAAGGGTGAGGTTTATATCCGGCTCGTTGCACCATGTGTCTATGATAATGGCTCCGAGTTTTGGCGCCGCGTGAAGAAGCGCGCTTTCCTTGACCACCTCTCCGCGGGAGGAATTTATAAAGAACGCACCGGGGCGTATTTTTTCGAAGAAATCTTCATCGGCCATGCCCAAGGTGTTTTCGTCCAGCGGCGTATGGAGGGTAACTATGTCGGAGTTCTCGAGCAGATAGTCCAGCGAAGAGAACTTCTCTTCTCCCTCGGCGGCGGCCCTGGGCGGATCGCAGAGAATCACGTTGAATCCAAGTTTGCGGGCCGTCCTTTCAACCAGCGACCCCACGTGCCCCACTCCGATTATGCCGAAGGTCGCGTCATCCAGTCTGCGGGATTTGCGGGAAGCCATGCCGTAGAGGGAAGAGAACACATAGTTCATTACGCCTCCGGCATTGCAGCCGGCCGCATTTGCGACTGTAATTCCGTTTTCCGCGCACCAGGGAAGGTCTATATGGTCGGTGCCTATAGTGGCTGTGGAAATAAGCCGGACCGAAGAACCCTGCAGGAATTCAGCGTTGCAGCGGGTACGGGTGCGAATAATAAGGGCGTCGGCGTCGATTATATCTTCATGGAGTATTTCACTGCCGTTTATATAGACAACTTCAGCATAGGGCTCGAATACGCCCTGGATGAAGGGTATATGGCTGTCAACTACAAATTTCATTTCAAAACAAGTTTTTGGACGTAACCGACGCTGTGATTCCCTTTTGTGAAGAGGGGATCCTCGTCCAGGATGGCGTTCATTTTCTCGATTATCCCGAGTGTCTGGAAATACAGCTGATTCCGTATCACGGAGGAATTGATTGTCACATAGAGGGTTCCGCTGCGAAAATACTTCCTGAGAGTATAGGGGGCGGCACCTGTAGCCTCATCCCATGCTGCGTATATACGCTGGGTATTAAGCGGAGCCGCCAGTTTCATGCTGCGTATCCATTCTGAAATGACCGTGTCCAGTTTAACTGCCTGCTTGCGGGCAATCCTGGTTACATTTTTTGGCAGGTTATCCATCAGTCCTCCGGAATGCGCCTCCCTCCGCAATGAAATAGGCCCTGTCGCTGGTGGTGGCGTCCACAATGGAACGCAGCCTGTCCTCGCGGCAGTCGGTAATGAAAATCTGGCCGAAATCGCTGCCGGAAACCATCTTTATAAGATTTGCTATCCTGGTCAGGTCCAGTTTGTCGAACACGTCGTCAAGCAGCAGTATCGGCGGGTATCCGTATCCCTGCTTCATGATTTCATACTGGGCGAATTTCAGCGCCACCAGGAATGATTTCTGCTGTCCCTGGCTTCCGCAGCGACGTATCGGGTGGCCGTTCATGGTGAAGATGAAATCATCCCTCTGAACACCCGCCGTGGTATAGCGAAGACTGAGATCTTTCTCGGCATTTGCGCGGAAAATGTCTGAAAGCGGCGCTTTGTCAAGGTCTGAGCGATACTGCACGGAGACCTGCTCGCTGTTTCCCGAAATCATCGAATAATAGTTGGAAACCAGCTGGGAGAGGGCAGTGGCCAGTTTCGAGCGTGCGCTGTGGATGGGCATCGACGCTTCTTCCATCCTGGAGTCGAAAATGCTGACCAGGTCCATGTCCGGAACTCCCTCCTTGAGCATGCGGTTGCGTTGTGAGAGCAGTCGGTTATAGACCTGTATGGCATTCAGGTATTCCCTGTCCATCTGGGAGAGCACTCCGTTGGAGAAACGCCGGCGCTCTTCGCCGGAGTCGCTCACCAGTGAAGAATCGCCGGGGGAGACAATCACCACAGGCAGGACTCCGATATGCTCTCCAAGGCGGGTATAGGCCTTCTCGTCGCGGCTTATCTTCTTGCCCTCGGCATTCACGCTTACGGAGAAGCGGGACTGCATGCCGTCCTGCATGTTATAGACTCCGCCTATGGAGAATCCTGAGGTGCCGTAGCGGAAATTGTAGCGGTCTGCGGTCGGGAAAGCGCTCTTTGTCATCGACAGATAGTAGATGGCGTCCAGCAGGTTGGTCTTGCCCTGCCCGTTTCCCCCGCTGATGCAGTTCACGTTGGGGGAAAACTCGAGTTCTTCCAGAGCTATGTTCCGGAAATCGCTCACGATTATTCGTCTCAGTGTGGGCATGTCACTTTCCGCAAAGATGTTTCAGCCAGAACTCCCTGTCGGCTTCGAGAGAATGCTTGCCCTGATAGCCCCGGTAGCCGTGCATGCCGTCCGGGTAAATCATAAGCTCGAATTTCCGGCCCTCTTTCTGAAGGGCGTCCACCAGCTGGAGAGTGTTCTGGAAGTGTACGGTGTCGTCGCCGGTGCCGTGGGTGAGGCGGAGCATTACCGAGCCGTCATCATTCTTGTAATCCACGGGGTAGGAACTCGCGTATTCGATTACCCGGGAGGTTTTGTAGCCTTCGGGGTTATCCTCGGGAGTGGACATGAAGCGCTCTGCATAGTGGGTGTCATAGAGCATCCAGTCATAGACACCACCGCCGGCGATGCCGTAATGATAACTGTCAGAGGCGGTGAGAAGCAGCATGGCCGTCATGGTGCCTCCGAAGGAAAAGCCTTCGACTCCTATCTTGTCGTCATTGACATAGGGGAGTGTTTTCAGATATTCCGCCCACGCGATAAAATCGCTCACTTCGATGCGGTTGAGGTGCTTATAGACAGCGTCCAGGCCTGCCCGGCCGTTGTGTCCGGCCGCGCGGCAGTCAGCTACGACCTGGATTATTCCGTTTTGGGCGTACCACTGGTTGCGCTCGTTGGGGACAACCCACCGGTCGCGCACAAGCGGAGTATTCGGCCCGCCGTAGATGTCCACATGGACAGGATATTGCAACGATGGATTGAAATTCAGCGGAAGCATTATCTTGGCGGGAATTTCGAGGCCGTCCACGGCGATGTGGACAATCTCGGAGATTGAGTTTTCCTTTCTGTCCACATCCGGCAGGGAAGCTACATGGAAGGCTTTGTAGGGATTGCGGGCGTTGCGTACCCAGAGCTGTGTCGGTGTGGAAAGCGACGAGAGAAGAGCAGTGAAGTATCTTCCGTCAGGAGAGAATTCCACCCTCATAAGGTCCAGCGAGGTGTCGGTGAGTGCTGTGACGGAGCCTCTCGGAGAGACTTTGTACAGGGCGCGCCTTACGTGGGAATCCCTTTCCGCGGAGAAATAGACCGTGCCGTCTTCGCCGAGCCGTATCAGGGAAATGTTCCAGTTGGGGCCGTCGGTCAGACGCCTGAGGGTGTTTCCGTCGTAGGACAGGAAATAAATCTGTTCCCAGCCGGTCTCGAAGGAGCGTACCATATAAAGGCCTTTTTCGCTGAAGAGCATTCCGCCTATCCAGTCCAGCCAGGTCGATACCTTTTCCTTGTATATGCATTTTTTGCCGCCGTCCACCCGGGATACCGCGTACAGTTCCAGGGCGTTCTGGATTCTGGGTTCACGGGATACGAAGAGCCTGCGCGAATCGGCACCCCAGAACGGAGTTCCGAAATACTGGTCCTCCGATGAATCGAAATCAGCCCAGACAAGCGCCCCGGACTCCATGTCGGCAATGCCTATGCTAACTTCGGGATTATGCTCTCCGGCCTTTGGATAGCGGGTTTCACGAAGGGTTCCGTCCTGTCCGAAAGGGGAATATATGGGAAACATGGGGACGGCGCTCTCGTCGAAACGGTAGAAGGCTATGCTCCGGCTGTCCGGGGACCACCAGAAGGCCCTGTATTTGGAAGGTCTTCCGAAAATTTCCTCATAATATACCCAGGATGCGTAGCCGTTCAGAATGTTGCCGCCGCCATCTGTGGTTATCGCCCTTTCGACTCCTGATATTTCCCTGACGTAGAGGTTTCCGCCACGGGTATAGGCTACCATGCTGGAGTCCGGGGACAGGGTAGGGTTCTCTGCAGAAGACTTCTCAAGGGCGATGAGCAGTGAGTCTATCCTTAACTTTGTGCTGTCCGCGACGCGGACGGCCGAAGTGTCGGTGGGAGTGCGTAAATCCTCCTTGACGCTCCAGTGGGGGGCGGAAACAGTGAAACCGGACGAGTCGCGGAAAGAACCGTCATAAGTGAAAGTGACATCTTTTTCTGAGTCCCACCTCCACTTCAGGGGCATTTTCCTGTCTGAGTCCGGTTTCGGCCAGGGCCTTGGCCTGGCATCTGAAAAGCTGAATCCCAGGGTGAGAATCAGCAGGGCGGCAAGTATTCGTCTCAAAGTTCTACTCCTCAGGCTTCATCGTGGTGTAAACCGCGGTGACGTCCTCGTCGTCCTCTATCAGGCCGATGAGTTTGTCTATGGTAGCCCTTTGCTCAGGAGTGACTTCTTTGAGTTCGGTATTGGGAATCTGTTCGAAACCGCCGGATGCGAGTTCGTAGCCGGCTTCTTCGATATACTTCTGAATCTGTCCGTAAGCGGTGTAGTCGCCGTAGATGGCGATCTCCGAGGTGACGTTCTCGTCTTCGTCCTCTATTTCCTGGCGGAAAACTTCTTCTGCGCCGTAATCGATGAGTTCGAGTTCGAGTTCATCCAGGTCGATGGGCTTTGCGGGGTCCTCCTTGATGCGGAATACACACTTGTGGTCAAACATAAAGGCAACTGAGCCGCTGGTGCCGAGGGTGCCGCCGCATTTCGTGAAGTAGCTGCGGACATTGGCCACGGTGCGGGTGTTGTTGTCTGTGGCAGCTTCCACGAGCACGGCGATGCCGAAGGGGCCGAAACCTTCATAGACAAGTTCCTTGAAGTCGCCGGTCTTGGCTTCGGTGGCCTTCTTTATGGCGCGCTCGACATTCTCCTTCGGCATGGACTCGTTACGAGCTTCTGCGAGGAGTGCGCGAAGACGGGGGTTGCCGGTAACTTCGGCCCCGCCCTGCTTTACTGCGATGGTGATTTCTTTACCGAGTTTGGTGAAGACTTTGGCCATGTGGCCCCAGCGCTTCATCTTTCTCTCTTTGCGGAATTCGAATGCGCGACCCATAACTACTCAGCAATTTCAATTCTTGCAATGTACTTGTCAATCTCCATAGCCTCGAAGGTCTCGGAATACTGATCCTTGATTTCCTTGTAGAAGGCGAGGGCTTTGGCATTGTCGCCGAGTTTCTCGGCGGTGACTCCGGCTTTCAGCAGATATGCGGCGGAGAAGGCGTTGGAGGAAATCTTCGCAGCTTTCTCGAAGTGGCCGAGGGCGGCGCTGTAGTCTTCGAGTTCGACGCAGCAGTCTCCCTTGAGGGCTTCTGCGCGGGCGAGGAGAATCTTGTCCTTGCCGCTGTATTTGCGGAGATATTTAAGCGCCTCCTCGGGAGCGCCGGTGCGCAGGGAGCAGATACCGGCATAGAGATAGACGCTCTCGCCGGCTGCTTTGCCGTATTTGGAGGCGATGTCGGCGAAGCCGAGGTAGTTGTCGTCGCCTTCGAGGGCCAGCGCGTAGTCTTCGCTCTGGAACCACTGCTCAGCATGGAACATCTCTGCCTGTGCTTCAACACGGCGGGGCTGCAGGTAGAACTTGACGTATGCGAGCACGCCGAGGGTGATTACCAGTATGCAGAGCACGGACCAGTAAATGAGGTTTTTGTGTTCGTTGAGGAACTCTTCTGTTTTGGAAACGGCTTCTGCAACATTCTGCTGCCGGATCTCCTGTTCTGTCTGATTCTTTGCCATATTTTGTTTTTTTTATTTCTTGTCTATACTTTCTGCATTGCCTGTACTGCCGTCGGTAACAGCCCCTGTGGGCTAAATAGGAGGTCGATGCCCCGCTGGGGTTGTCACCGACGGCAGTTAAAGCCTGCAAATTTAATCAAAATACTCTACTTTACAAAATCTTATCTGACACGTAGCTTCTTACCTATCTGCAAGATGGTTGTAGGTTTAATGTTGTTCAGGCGGCAGAGGGTGTTCACGGAGGTGTGGTACTTGGCGGCGATGCCGGAAAGGGTGTCTCCGGAGCGTACGGTATGGTATTTCATGGCCGCTCTTTCGGCAGCTTCGCGCGCGGCGGCTTCCTTTTTGGCCTGCTCCTCGGCGGCGACCCTGTCAGCCTCGTCAGCTATGAAAATCTCATCCTCGTCATCCACGTTCTGGATATATCGTGTGGATGGGTTGAAGTACCATTTGCGTATTTTGAGCAGACGGTGGCGTAGCTGCCCGTTGGGGAAGTCTATAAGCCATGCGGGGTCTATGGCGTAGCCGCGGTAGCGAACCTCGAAGTGCAGGTGAGGACCGCTGGAGCGGCCGGTGGAACCGCCGAGGCCTATGACATCGCCGGCACTGACCCAGTCCCCGGAATTGACCTTGCTCTCGTGGAGATGGGCGTAGAAAGTCTCCAGGCCGTTCTGGTGGCGGAGAATTATCAGGTTCCCATAGCCCTTGTGATAGCGGGATACGCGGACTTTTCCGTCAAAGGCCGCATAGACAGGAGTCTTGGTAGGATAGGGAAGGTCTATGCCCTGGTGGCGCCTGCCGTGGCGGTAACCGAACTTGGAGGATGGATTGGTCTTGTTCGGACAGCAGTACGTGTCCAGGGTGTCGGCCACCCAGATCGTAATGAAATCCGGGAGGTTTCCTTCCATCTCGCGGTAGGGATTGATATTCACCGTGTCCCAGTTCTCGAGGAAGACTGAGTCTTTTGCCGCCATGACCGGATCTTTCACGAAACGCCAGGTGTGGTCGCTGTACAGCAGGACCTTGACGGCAGGGTTGCCCGTATCCAGGGTGTCGGCATAGGGAGTGCCGATGCCCTTCGAGGACTCCAAGCTCTCGCGCCCGAAGGCATACCTCAGCGAGTCGGCATTCTGGGCGAAGAGGGAAAGAGTTGTAAATAAAGCTATTAAACTAAGTCTGAATTTCATCTTTTTGCACCGAAGCGGGTGACGAGAATCTCTTCTGTCTCCCGTATTTTTTCTTTAAGCAGTTCTTCTGATGTAGCCTCGCAGATAAAGCGGAGATAGGGTTCAGTGTTGGAAGGACGGATGTTGAACCACCAGTCGGGGAATTCCACGCGGTAGCCGTCGAAGTCCATATAGGCAGTGGGCTTCTCCTGGGCGCTGAAATGGTCGCGCACTGCGTCCATCGCCGCGGCTTTGTCCTCGAGGCGGAAGTTGATTTCTCCGGAATTCTTGTAGCGGACAATCTCCGATATGGCCTGGCTCAGGGTCTTGCCTTCTTTCCTGAGGTCTGCGACAATGTTCAGCAGGATGATGGATGCGAGAAGGCCGCTGTCCGAATAGAAGAAATCGCGGAAATAGTAGTGTCCCGCGAGTTCTCCTCCCCAGACACCGTCTATCTCGCGGAGTTTGGCGGCGGCGAAGGCTCGTCCGACCTTCCAGGTGCGCATCTCGCAGCCCATGGGAGCCAGATATTCGCCCACGGCCTTGGATGAACGGATGTCCTGGAGGACAATTCCTTTGAGGCCTCTCTGGCCTACGAAATAACGGCCCATAAGGGCGATCATCAGGTCGGGGGAAATGAACGTGCCTTTTTCGTCTATGAACATTACGCGGTCTGCATCACCGTCATAGATTACGCCGGCGTCGGCTTTGGTCTTGACGACGAGGGCCTCGAGGTCCAGGCAGTTTTTCTCCACAAGGGGGTTGGGCTCATGGTTGGGGAAGCGTCCGTCCAGGGTGTCGTAGAGATAATGGATATTGCCGCCCTCGCCGAAAATCTGTTTGGCGAAAAGATTGGCCATGCCGTTGGAAAGGTCCATGGCAATCGTAAGTCCGCTGATGTCGCCCACGAACTTGCGCATGAAGGCGAGGTAATCGTCCAGAATATCCATTTTGTGCATGGTACCCCTCTTCTCCGCCACAGGCGTGGGGAGACCTTCGTCTATCCATCCTTTGATTTTCCCGAGTCCGGCGTCAAAGCCCACGGCCTGCGCGTCGGTAGTGGACACCTTCATGCCGTTGTATTCTGCGGGATTGTGCGATGCGGTTATCTGGATGGATGCGTCGAATCCATAGTTCGCCGTTCCGAAATAGACCATAGGGGTGGAACTGAGTCCTATGTTATAGACATCGGCGCCGGCATCGAGTATGCCTCTTGTGGCGGCTTCGAAAATTTCATCTGAGGAGACCCTGCAGTCGCGGCCCACCAGGACCTTTCCCGCACCCAGCAGCCTGGGGATGAAGTATCCGACTTTGTAAGCGGTCTCGCGGTTCCAGTCAGTGCCGTAGATACCGCGGATGTCATAAGCGTGAAATGCGTTTCCCATAATTATGTGATTATTTTAGTTTTGCGTTGTATCTTGGATGGACTTTGCCCTTTACAATGTTCTGAAGCTTTCCGGAGAGCATTTTCTTGCGGATCGGAGCGACATTGTCGGTGAACAGGTTCCCTTCCAGATGCGAAAGCTCGTGCTGAATCATCCGGCAGGCGAATTTGTCGAAGGTCTCGGTGACCTCTTTCAGATCTTCATCGAGGTATTTCACGGTAATGGAAGAGGGCCGGGTGACGTCCGCATAGACCCCGGGGATGCTCAGGCAGCCTTCGGAATAGGTCGCGGTGGCCTTGCTCTCCTCTGTGATGACCGGGTTGATGAGGGTGCGGCGGAAGCCTTTGAGGTAGTCGTAGGTGTCTGCGACGACGTCTCCGTCCACTATCACCACCCTTTTGCTGACTCCTATCTGCGGGGCCGCGAGGCCGCAGCCGTCCGCCGATGCGAGCGTGTCCTTCAGGTCGCGCACAAGTGCGGCGATTTCTTCAGGATTGGCAGTGTCTATATCATCACATTCACGTCGGAGTACTTCCGAACCGTAGAGGTAAATTGGCTGTATCATTTGCGTCTTGTATTTTTTCTGGACCTGCTTTCCGGCACGTCCGAAGGGGCGGGGAATGCTCCGCCGCCGCAGTTGCGGTCCATGTAGCTCTGCAGTATTATTGAAGCGCTTATCCTGTCCACCTCGGCCTTGTCACGGCGCCGTGAAGCTTTCATTCCTCCGTCTATCATGGCGCGGTGCGCCAGGGTCGATGTGAAGCGCTCGTCTTCATAGACAATCTCAATCTGCGGGAACTGTTTTTGGAGAGCCGCGGCCAGCTGTCTCACTCCCGGCGCCGAATCCGCCGGAGTCCCGTCCAGATTCAAAGGCAGGCCCATCACGAACTTTCCAACCGGCTCACTCTGCGTATAATTCCGTATAAATTCCACGACTTTTGCAGTTTCCACTGTCTCCAGAGGCGAGGAGAATATGCCGAGCGGATCGCTCACGGCAAGTCCCGTGCGCTTTTTCCCGTAGTCTATTCCCATAAGCCTCTGCATAGTTTGCAAAATTACTAAATTTCTGCCGAATATTAAAAAACCGCCGAAAAATAACTATATTCGCAAATTGTACTGAGAAGAATTTATATGGCAGAAAAGTCAGCTAAAGAGAAATATTCGGGAAAATTCAGGCTTTCTCTCGCAGATGCGGAATCGCACCGTATGTTGTGGACAAGGCGCTTTACCGCCCTCGGGATTGTCGTGACGGCAGTCTCCTCCCTTGTGATACTCGGTGCCTTATTCTTCCTGCTGGTGGCGCTCACGCCTCTCAAGACCCTGTTGCCTGGTTATCCGGACCGGGCTACCCGGCTCCGTTACGAGAGCAGTTATGAACGCCTGGATTCCCTTCAGATGAAACTTGTCCAGTGGGATATCTATGCCGAGAACCTCCGCAAAATACTCAGCGGTGAGCCTGCCCTGACGCTTGACAGCCTCAAGACTGTGTCTTCGCTTAAGGATGAAAACGGCGACCTGATCTGGCTCAGGAACCGTGATTCTCTGCTGAGGGCCCAGGTTGAAGGGGAAGCCCGCTTTGCAATTTCCGGAGTGGAAAAATCCCTGCCCATCGAGGCCATGCCCTTCTTTACGCCAATCAAAGGCGTTGTCTCCCAGGGCTTCGACAAATCCCATCCCTATATCGACGTGACTGCCCCCGAAGGTTCTGCAGTTATGTCGGTCCTGGAGGGAACCGTAATTTTCGCCCTCTGGGATGACGATGAAGGTTACGCTGTCGCCGTTCAGCACTCCGGAGACCTGGTTTCCGTCTACAGGCATAACCAGAAACTGCTGAAACGGCCCGGTGACAAGGTGGGAGCCGGTACTCCGATTGCCATACTCGGCAGCAGCGAATCGCTCACGGTGGGGGACCATCTGCATTTTGAACTCTGGTATCGCGGCACGGCCGTGGATCCTCTCCGCTATATTAGTTTCTGATGAAAAAGAGAATCGCCATACTCGGCGCGACCGGGTCTATAGGAACGCAGACTCTGGATGTGGTGAGGCAGCATCCGGACCGCTTCGAAGTAGTCATGATTTCTGCCTGTTCAAGTGTTGATCTCCTTGCCGCACAGGCCCGGGAATTCGGAGTCAGGGATGTGGTGATAGTCCGCGAAGACCTGTACGGGGAACTCTCTTCAAAACTTCCTGCGGGAAGCAGGGCGCACTCCGGAGGAAATGCTCTGGAGGAACTCGTATGCTCTCCCGATGTGGATATAGTAGTAGGCGCAATGGTCGGGTTCAGCGGCCTCCGGCCGACTCTCGCGGCTCTTGAAGCCGGAAAGGACATAGCCCTCGCCAACAAGGAGACGCTGGTCGCGGCCGGGTCCATAGTGATGAATCTCGCGAAGCGGAAGGGCGCCAAGATTCTGCCGGTGGATTCCGAGCATTCCGCAATTTTCCAATGTCTTCAGGCGGCCGGTGACAACCCTGTCAGCAAGATACATTTAACCGCTTCAGGAGGCCCTTTCCGTACATGGCCCAAAGAAAAGATCGAGACTGCCACCGCAGCGGATGCCCTGAAGCACCCCTCGTGGGACATGGGGGCAAAAGTGACCATAGACTCTTCCACGCTTATGAACAAGGGGTTCGAGGTCATGGAAGCGAAATGGCTGTTCGGAATAAAAGATGTGAATGTCGTCGTCCATCCAGAATCGGTGATTCATTCCATGATTGAATTCGCTGACGGCTCGGTGATAGCTCAGCTGGCAACTCCGGACATGCGCCTTCCCATCCAGTACGCCCTCGGCTACCCCGGGAGAATGCCCCTGGACACCGCCCGGCTGGATTTCCGGAATCTCAATCTGCATTTCGAAGAGCCGGATACCAGGCGTTTTCCCTGCCTGGAGCTCGCCTTCAAGGCAATGGAAAGGGGTGGGAACATTCCCTGCGCTTTGAATGCGGCCAATGAAATCGCTGTCAAGGCTTTCCTTGAGGGAAAAGTTCGGTTTTATGATATTCCTCGCATAGTTTTTGAAGTAATGGACTCGGCCTGTTTTATTGCAGAGCCATCGACCGATGACATCTTTTCCACTGATTCATGGGCGAGAGCCCGTGCAATCGAGTGCTTATGAGAGTACTTCAGGTAATACTTGCGCTGAGTCTCCTGATTATCATCCACGAGGCTGGTCACTTCACCTTCGCCAAAATCTTCGGCATACGGGTGGAGAAGTTTTTCCTGTTCTTCGACGCCGGAGGTTTCAAGCTTTTTTCGACCCGCTCTCAGTGGTTCCGGCGGCTTTTCCCGCGCTCGGCCTCCTGGGAAACGGAATATGGCATAGGCTGGCTGCCGCTCGGTGGATATTGCAAAATCAGCGGGATGATAGACGAGTCCATGGACACGGCGCAGATGGCCCTTCCTCCGAAAGATTACGAATTCCGGACAAAACCAGCCTGGAAGCGCCTTCTGGTCATGTCCGGCGGGGTTCTCTATAACTTTATTTTCGCTTTCTTAGCCTTCATCGCTATACTCGCCATTTACGGCGATGTCTATATCCCTAACGAGGGGAAACAAATCTATGCCAGCCCGCTCGCCTGTGAACTGGGGTTCCGCAGCGGCGACCATATTATCGCATTCGACGATTACACTCCTGAAGACTTCTCCATGCTGCAGGCGGATCTTGCCCGCCGGGATGTCAGACGCACCAGAGTACTCCGCGGAAACGATACCATAGACATATATATGGACCAGAGCCGTCTCGGCGAGATTTTGAATTCTCCCGGGATGTTCGATCTGGCGGTTCCGTTCGTGATAGACTCGATTCCGGCGCCATCGCAGAACAGTGCTGTGCTCCGCCGCGGCGACAGGGTAGTGGCCGTGGACTCGATTGAAGTCATCTGGCTGCAGGATGCAAGGCCTTTGCTTCGCTCTCACAGCGGTGGAACGGCATCGCTGTCCATCCTTCGCGGCGGCGATTCTCTCCGTGTCGATGTCGCCGTGGACAGTCTCGGACTCATCGGTGTCTATACGGTCCCGCCCGAGATAGAAATGCGCCGTTATAATCTCGCGCAGGCTGTCCCTGCGGGGTGTTCTCTCGCCATTTCGACGGTCGGGGGATATATCCGGGATTTGAAGCTCGTATTTACTCCGCGCACCGAGGCCTACAAGTCTGTGGGGAGCTTCATCTCTATCGGTATGGTATTCCCGAAGAGCTGGAATACCTACAGTTTCCTCAATATCCTCGCGCTGCTGTCCATTATGCTCGGGGTTATGAATCTGCTGCCGGTACCTGCTCTGGACGGCGGACACATCGTGTTCTGCATCTATGAAATGATTACCCGCCGCAAGCCTTCGGACCGCTTCATGACCGTAGCCCAGCTGGTAGGGATGGCACTGCTGTTCGCCCTGATGATACTTGCCTTCGGTAATGATATAGGAAGGTTGATGAGATAATGACTATAAAACTAACCTGTCACGTTTTGGAACGTGGCCGCCCATGGCCTATGAATGGGAGGGGCCCAACTAATTTGGGAGGGACAAGCCCGAAGGGCGAAGGTGGAAAAACGTGACAGGTAAGTTTTAAAATATAAAAGAATATGAAAAAAACTTTTTTGTTTGCTTTAATTGTTGCAGCACTCTGGAGCTGCGGCAGTAATAACGGTGCAAAATTGCTTCCTAATGTAAGCGGAAAGGCTGGTGAGATTATAGTGGTAATAGACAAGGATTCATGGGAAGGGGCTTTGGGCAACGAGCTCCGGAATACCCTTGGTGGAGACTGCCCGTATCTCGCGAACAGGGAACCGCTGTTTAACCTTGCCAATGTCCCTCCGGGAAGCTTTAACAATATGTTCAAGATGCACCGCAACATATTGATAATGAACATTAATCCCCAGAACCAGAATTCCGGGGTGGTGTATCAGGTCAATATGTGGGCTGCCCCGCAGTGCGTTGCACAGGTGAATGCCTGGACTTCGGAGGATGCTGTTACGCTGGTTAAGGAAAATTCAGAGCAGATTGCCGAGTATTTCGAGCAGGCCGAACGGGACCGCATCATCGCCAATGCCGAAAAATATGAAGAACTCTCCATAAAGCCTTACGTGAAGCAGCTCACTGGCGGCGAGATGGTGTTTCCTTCAGGTTACCGTATCCGCAAGACCACCGAGGACTTCCTCTGGGTCGCGGATGAGAAGCAGTACACCAACCAGACTGTTCTCATCTACAAGTATCCCGTCACAGGGGAGGATTTTACCAAGGAGAATATAATCCGCCGGCGCAACGAGTTCATGAAGGCAAATGTGCCCGGGATGATGGTGGAGACCATGTGGATGACGACCTCCATGGCAATTGAGCCCGAGGTCCGCTTTCTCAGTTACAAGGGAATCAGTTTTGCCGAGATGAGGGGCTTCTGGGAGGTCACCAATGACTTTATGGGCGGCCCCTTCGTATCGCATTCATTCTACAGCCCTGACGGCAAATACATAATTGTAACAGAGGCGTTTGTCTATGCTCCTCGCTTCGACAAACGCCAGTATCTGCGCCAGGTTGAGTCCCTGCTCTATTCCTTCCGTTGGGCGGAGGATTAAACGCCCTTCTGACGGATATATTCAGTTGGAGTGCAACCCATGAAGCGATGGAAAGCCGAGGCAAAGTAGGAAGGAGTGGTGAACCCCACCATATAGCCTATTTCGGCTACTGAATGCTTTTTCTCCAATAACAAGCGGCAGGCCTCGTTGAAACGCACGGTCTTTATGAATTCGTGGGCGGACACCCCGAAAAGGGCCTTGGAACGGACATGCAGGTTGCTCCGGCTCATATTCATAGCTGAAGCAAGAGCCTCGACAGAAAACTCCGGATTGTCCAGATTGTTTTTCACCACCTGCATGGCTTTACGCATGAACTCTTCGTCACCCTTATAGAATACCTTCGCAACGCTGGACTCGTTGTCGGCGGATTTTCCTGCGCCTATCCTTACGAATTCCAGCGAAAACTCGTTAAGCAACTCGTTCCGCACCCTGTCCATCTCGGATTGGTACTCGGCTTTCTTCTTGGCCAGCAGCCGCATAACGAATACTATTACGCCGGAAACCAGAATCAGGATCCCCAGAATCTTGACAGTGGCCGTTTCATACCAGTGCGGAGGAATGGTAAAACTGAGGCTGGCTTCTTTAGGGCTTTGAATTCCAGCGCTGTTGCGGTAACCAAGATGGAAGGTGTATTTGCCGAAAGAAAGGCCGTGATAGGAAGCAGTGCGGTCCATTCCGGCTTCATGGACATTGTCATTAATCCCTTCACCTTCCAGATAATAGAAAAAATGCCCGTTTTGCCCGGATATATAATCCGGCGCAGAGAACATAATGCTTATATCACGCTCTTTGTGTTTAAGCACAAGGGCTTTGCCACTTGGGCGACGCCACTTACCGTCAATTTCAATTCCGGAAATCACAGGAGAGATTTCCTTGTAGGTGATATTGATAGCTTCCGGGTTGAAATGCACCAGCCATGAAAGTCCGCCGAAATACATTTCTCCGCTTCGTGTACGACAGTGAGAGTATGTAGTGAATCTGTCGCCCGGTAGTCCGTCAGAGACGGTAAAAATCCATTTTTCTCCTGTCGATGGGTCGAAGCGGCATAGGCCTTTATTAGTGCTTACCCAGAGTTTGCCGCCTGAATCTTCCTCCACGCCGTGTATGACATTGTCCGGAAGGCCGTCCTGCGCGGTATAGATTGAAACTGAAGATCCCGAAATGCAGATTAATCCATCACTGGATGTAATCCATATCCGTCCTGAGTGGTCTTCCAGAAAGTCTTCCACATAGCGGACATTGGACAGCTCTTCCGGCAGAGGCACTTCTTTCCCGCTTTCAGGTATTATTGCGGCGACCCCGAATTTCTGGCCTATCCAAAGAATCCCGTTACGCCCAAGTCGAAGAGCTGTTATATTGGATTGGACACCATCTACCGGTATTGGCGTCATTTTTGAACTTCGTTCAACGTATTTGTAAAGCCCGTTGGGGGTACCTATGAACAGAGTCCCGTCCGGACCGCCTTCAATTGCGTAGGCTCCATTCTGCAGCACGGAATTCAGGGCTTTAAGCTTTTTGCTTCCGGGACGAAGAATGGATAGGTCTCCTTTATCGGCTCCGATATAAATCAGGCCGCTGCGCTTGCTGATATAGATACTCTTGATGTCCGGCTGGTCCGAAAAGTTCTCGCCCAGACCGCCTATGTGCTCGAAGCGCCCGTCTGGAAGAAGATGATTAAGACCACCGGAATTAGTACCTATCCAAAGCGAGCCGTCGGAATCTTCCACAATGTCGCTGATAATCTGTCCGTTGAGGTTGGCCGCCCCTGGGCGTGCTATTATACCGTTGAATAGGGAAGGGCTGGCAGTGCAGTAGCATACGCCGCCGTAGAAGGTGCCAAGCCACATGGTTCCCTGATGGTCCCGGAATATATCGTGGACACTGTCATGGGTTATGCTCCCGGCATCATAATAGTCGTGATGGAATTCGGAAAAGGAGCCTTCTCGCATTACATACAGGCCGTTTTTGGTTCCTGCCCATACGTGTCCGTCTTCGTCCAGACATAACGAGCGGACGTACTCCATACCATGATTATGTGCAATAGGTTTTTCCTCTGAAATGGAAAAATCCCAAAGACCGTTTCCTTCGGTGCCCACCCAAAGATGCTTCGGACCATCGGCAAGCAGGCAGTCAATCTGAAAATCACCTGCTATCCGGGTCAGTTCGTTGCATTGCTTGAGATCCATTGACGCAGAAATCAAGCGTCCGTCACGACACCCTATATATATAATGGTATCACCGGGACAGTAGAGGACATTTGCCGGTACGTCAGTAAGTGAGATCGGAATGCCGTCGCGGGAGAATGAGCCTTTAGATTTGTCAAACAGCCATAGCCGGTAATTGGCCGTTACCAGAAGGCGCTCCCTGCCGAGGTTTATTATATTTCGTATTGTCCCGTCGGGACTAATATAATTGAGCCATTTTCCTGTTGTCTGATCGAAGGCGGACAATCCGCCCATGTGGCCGGCCCAGATCGTTCCGTCCGGATCACAGCTAATGGTGTAGATGTGATCGTCTCCAATTGCATTTTCACCGTCGGCATTATAACGGAAATCCGTGTAACGGCTTCCGTCGTAGCGAGTGATCCCGTCCATTCCTCCGAACCACATATTGCCCTGGGCGTCCTGGCAGACGGCACGAATGTTTATTCCCGTGGATTCAGATGGCAGGGAATGAAAGTATAACGAACTCGCTACTACTGCAGGCAGTATTTTTAACAAAATCAACATTTGCACAAAATTAATATAAATTTTGACATAATTGACATTCTATGCTGTAAATGCCGTTTATTTTTGCATCGTAGAAAATGTAGAAAACTAAGAACCATGAAGCACGTTCTCATCTTGATTCTCTCTCTTCTGATGGTCTCATGCGGGAGCAGCAGGCTTATGGTTATGAGTTTTAATGTCCGCCAGAGCCACGCCAAGGAGGTGAATCCCAACGATTCCTGGCTTAATCGCAAGGAAGCATGCCTTGAGATGCTTCAGACTCGTAAGCCGGACTTGATCGGTTTTCAGGAAGCGCAGTTCAAGGACCAGTGGGCATTCTTCCGCGACAGCCTGGCTTCAGAATACGGCAGTTTTGGCATTGGCCGTGACAACGGCGTGGACAAAGGAGAAACTTCCGGTTTCCTTTACAAGAAATCAGTTCTCACCCTTCTTGACAGCGGCACTTTCTGGGTGTCCGAGACTCCGGATATACCATCAGCCTCTTTTGACGAAATCTATAAGCGCTCCCTCACATGGGGACTTTTCAAAGTAAACAGTTCAGGGAAGCGATTCTTCTACTTCAACACCCATCTTGGCCTTACCTGGCGTTCGCAAAAGGAAGGCATCGAAATGATTATCGGGAAAATGGGTGAAATCAATTCGGAGGAACTTCCCCTTATCTTCGGCGGAGACCTCAATACGGACATCAGCAGCACTGCTTTCGACCCACTGAAACAGATTATGCTTAATGCTAAGGATGTCGCTCCTGTTACAGATGATATCCCTACCTACAACGCCTGGGGCAATAAGGACAAAGAGCGTATAATCGACTTTATCTGGCTGACACCGGGCATTAAATGCCTCGAATACCACACCGACACCGCCCCATACGGCGGGCATGAACTAATATCTGACCATTATCCTTTTTATGCCATAATTAAAATATGAGAAGACTGTTCGCATATCTGTCGCTCCTGCTCTTGCTGGGAGCTCTTTCCTGTCAGAAGGAATTGACGCTTGAAGAGCAGTATCCGAACCAGAACACCCAGCCCGACGAGCCTGGTGAAATCAAGGTTATGACCTTCAACATCCGCCAGCGCAACGACAACGATGGTGCCTGGAACTATTGGGCGGTGAGGGCACCCGCC
The DNA here is from genome assembly GCA_017544265.1 of Bacteroidales bacterium. Classification (GTDB taxonomy): domain Bacteria; phylum Bacteroidota; class Bacteroidia; order Bacteroidales; family UBA932; genus Cryptobacteroides. The sequence continues at coordinate 53,394 of JAFYEM010000025.1, forward strand.
TGCAGAATCATGGTGGAAGTCCAGAAACCGACTTTGATCGGCTATCAGGAGTTTCACTCGTCGCAGTTCGAGTATATGTCCGGCACTCTTGCCGAAAAGGGCTATGTCACAGTGGAAGACGAAGATGGCAAGAACTCATTTATGTACAATCCGGACATACTTGAACTTGAGACCAACGGAATATTCTATCTGTCTGAAACACCTGATGTGTCTTCCCTCAGTTGGGACGGCTACGTCCGTTATGTTACCTGGGCAATACTGTCCATCAAGGCAACCGGTGGCCGTTTCTTCTATATAAATACCCACTTGGGCCTTACGGCGGATTCCCGCAACAGGGCTATGAATCTTATCGTGAAACGGCTTAAAACCTTGAATCCGGAAGACCTTCCGGTGGTGTTTATGGCGGATTTCAATACTGTCACCGAAGACAAAGTATTCGACAATATCCGAAAGACTATGGTGTGCACACGCGATGTGGCTCCCGTCACAGATGATGTAAAAACCTATAATGGCTGGAATTCCGCGAAAAATACCCCGTACATCTGCGACCACATCTGGATTACCAATTCAATCGAGTGCAGCGAGTACCGTACGGTTACCGTACCTTACGACGGCCACACTCTTATCTCCGATCATTATCCGGTCTATTCCATCATTAAATTCTAAAACGCCGCACTATGATTAGAAAATTATACATAATACTGTCGGTCGCGGCGCTTGCGCTTTTCCCGGTAGCTGCTCTCTCACAGGACAATTCCACTGTGAAAGGTGTAGTTAAGGACGTGGACGGCAACCCTATTCCCGGAGTGTTCGTAAACATTCAGGGTACATCCAAAGGTGTATCTACGGACCTCGACGGAGCCTATACCATAAGCGCTCCTTCCAAGGCTACCCTTGAATTTATATGTATAGGATACACCACTCTGACTATCCCGGTCGGTAACCAGTCCGTCATAGACGTCACCCTTTCAGAGGATACCATTATGCTGGAGGAGACTGTGGTGGTCGGTTACGGTACGCAGCGTAAAATAGACCTTACCGGAGCGGTGGAACAGGTTGGCAGCGATGTTTTCGTTGCCAGGCCAAATGCCAATGTCACGCAGATGCTGGAAGGCGCCATCCCCAACCTGAACATTTCGCTTGCCGACGGTAAGCCAATCCGTACCGCAGAGTTCAATGTCCGCGGTACCACTTCAATCGGCCAGGGCGGCAGTGCCCTTATTCTTGTCGATGGCGTGGAAGGCGACCCCTCAATGCTGAATCCGGACGATATCGCTTCAGTTTCAGTGCTTAAGGATGCTGCTTCATCGGCAATTTATGGTTCCAGGGCTCCATACGGCGTGGTGCTTATAACCACTAAAAACGCCAGCAAGGGGAGGGCGACTGTGAGTTATTCCAATAATTTCACTTTTGCAAAGCCTGTAGTTAAACCTCAGTATGTAACTGACGGCTACACCTGGGCTGAGCATTTTTATCTGGGCTATTACAACTACAACGGATCCAATCCCACGGAGATGAATTCGATTATGCCGTTTTCCACTGCCTGGCTGTCCGAATACCGTAACCGCAGGGATCTCGGTAATCTTGGAACTGTGGTGAGCGACGGTTCGTGGAGGACTACAGAAGGCAGTTATGTCTATTTCGCTGAAGGAACCGACTGGTTTGGACTCTTGTACAGGGACAACTCTTTTGCCCAGACACATAATCTTTCCGTTTCCGGTTCCACCGATAAATTCGAGTATTATGTTTCCGGCCGTATCTATGGATATTACGGACTGTATAATTCCAAGACAAATACCGACGACTGCTTCAGCGAAAACTTGAGGGTAAAAGTCGGATATCAGGCCTTCCCCTGGCTGAAAATCAGTAACAATTTTGAGCAGGGGCACCGCAAGTACAACAACCCCTTTGTCTCCGGCGGCGGAAACGGCAATATCTGGGCGCAGATTAACGCCAGCGCTCCGGTCTGCAGTCCTTTTTATAATCCTGACGGCACTATGACCGAGGCCGCGGCCATGTCGGTGGGCGGATTCCTCTACGGGCACAGTAAGAATGTCTATGAAACCGACTATGTAAAAAACACCATTGCCCTCAATGCCACCTTCTTCGACAAGGCTCTGAGCATCAACGGTGATTTTACCTATAAGATTAATGACTACAACGGCCTTATCCGCCTTTACCCGGACGAGTATTCCAACAGCCCGGGCGTGATCTCTGTAAAGGAAAGCGTACTTTCATCCATCACCAGGGATCATAAGGATACTAAATACCTGGCCACCAATGTTTTTGCTGATTTTACCAAGACACTGGGCCGTCATTATATCAAGGCCATGGTCGGTTATAACTACGAGCAAAGTTCATCCAGTTATCTCTATACCTATAATACCGATGTTTTGTCTGAGGATGTAGAGAGCATCAACTTGACTTTCGGAACGGATAAGAAGACTATCAATGAAACATGGAGCAAATGGAGGGCTGTTGGTGTTTTTACCCGTCTCAACTATAGTTTTGCAGACCGTTATCTGATCCAGTTTAACGGCCGTCTGGACGGTTCTTCCAAATTCCCTTCAGATGAGCGCTGGGCTTTCTTCCCATCAGTTTCCGTTGGCTGGAGAATAACAGAAGAACCATGGCTCCAGCGTCTTATAGGGAAAAAGTGGCTTTCCAATGCCAAGGTCCGCTTCTCATACGGCTCCCTCGGCAATAGCAACATCAGTCCTTATTATTACGATGAGACCTTCAATGTGAAGGGCCGCAGCCGTCTGTTGAACGGCACTATCTACCGCAAAACATCCGATCCCGATCCCATACCCGACAACCTGACTTGGGAAACATCCACTACTTACAACGGCGGTTTGGATTTCGGCTTCTTTGAGGACCGCCTGACAATCTCCGCGGACACCTATCTCCGCAAAACAGTGGATATGTTCACCGATGGACCGAGTATCCAGGCTGTTTATGGCGCGGATCCGCCAAAAGGCAATTACGCCGCCCTGTCCACCCGTGGATACGAGATAAGCGTTCAGTGGAAAGACGGTTTTAAACTTCTCAGGAAGCCGTTCAATTACAGCATTAAGGCGACGCTCGCGGACTATGTGTCAGTTGTGGATAAATACAACAACGCAACCAAGTTAATCGGTGGTTCGAACTGGCCTGAGGATTATTATGAAGGTATGACCATAGGTGAGGTCTGGGGCTTTGTTTCAAATGGTCTATGGCAGAGCCAGGAAGAAATCGATGCGGCGGAGGCAGGCGCTGTTGCCGCAGGGCAGAAATTCTACGATACCCTCAACAAGATGTCTACCGACAATAAGCTCCATCCCGGAGACGTCAAGATAGAGGACCTCAACGGTAACGGCTACATCGATCGTGGCGACAAGACTGTGGATAATCCCGGTGACCGAAGAATAATCGGTAACGACGAACCTAGATATATCTACAGTTTCACCATTTCTTTCGACTGGTATAATTTCTATGCTTCAGTATTCTTCCAGGGCGTTGGAAAACGCGACTACCTCACCGGAGGCGACAGTGGTATGATCTGGGGCCAGTACAACCGCCAGTATAACCAGATACCGATGTGGCAGATAGGAAATTACTGGACCGAAGAAAATACCGATGCCTTTATGCCTCGTTATTCTTCTCGTATGACTATGTTCTATGAAGTGCAGCGCCGTGGAAACACCCGCTATATGATCGACGCGTCATATATCCGTCTTAAAAATGTCCAGGTGGGTTATAACCTGCCGGAGAAATGGATTAAGCCACTGCATCTTAGCCGCGCCAGCATTTTCTTCTCCGGAGAAAACCTTTGGGACTGGTCGCCTATGTACAAGCATTATTGGGGAACCGTGGATGTGCTTGGCCTTGGAACAGACCCGGAAAATTCCGACTCAACTGCCGGCTCCGGCGGATGCTATCCTATTATGGCTTCCTATAGCTTTGGTATCAGTCTAACTTTTTAAACAAGTATCCACGTTATGAAAAACATCGAACATATTGCTTTCCTTCTGGTCTGGGTACTTGCTGTTAGCTCGTGCGACTTGACCGAAAACCAGAAGTCCGATGCGGACGCCGCACTGATTTTCGGCTCTGAAACCGGTCTAAAGACCTATTCTTATACTTTTTATAACTTCCTTCCTGACGTTAACCATGTCTATAACCGGGACGAGATGGCAGATTACCTGGCCAAGGCAAAACTTGATTCAGACTATGAGAAGGGAGCGCTTACCCCGGATAACAATTCCTCCTGGGATTGGACCGACATACGTACGGTCAATTATTTCCTTGACCACAACAAATACGAGACAGTGGATGTAAAGGTTCGGAATAACTATAGCGGCATTGCCCGTTTCTTCCGGGCCTGGCTCTATTTCGATAAGCTTCGCACCTACGGGGGAGTTCCCTGGATAGACCATGTGCTGAATCCCGGCGATCCGGAACTCACCGCCCCGAGGGATAGTCGTGACGTTATCATCAAGCACATTATCGAAGACTGCGACTATGCCTATGAAAACATAATCGCGGAGAATTCTTCAAGCAGCGGCGCCTCCCTTGTGAACAAATATTGCGCGATGCTTCTTAAGTCCCGTGCCTGCCTGTTCGAAGCCTCCTGGAGAAAATACCATGCCGGGACCGAATATGTGGCGGGTTGCACCATTACGGCTGATGAATTGTTCTCCGAAGCTGCTGAAGCTGCCGATGAAGTTATTCAGAGCAAGGTCTTTTCTCTACACACCGGCACAGCAAACAAGGATGGATGGGGACCCTACAGGGAGCTTTTCTCCAGCGATTCCGTTCCGACTGACGAAGTGATGCTGGCAGTGTCCTCAGACACCAAGCTTTCGGCAAACAATGCCAGCTACTATTTCAACAAGCAGGATATAAAGCCTTCGCTTACCCGTCCCTTCATGAATACCTACCTTAATATTGATGGGTCTTTCTACAAGGAAACAAAAGATGACGGTAAAGTCAAGAGTTTCGTTGAGGAAACCACCGACAGGGATTACCGCCTTAATCAGACTATCCGCGCAAGGGACTACGTCTGTACTGACACCGAGGGAAAGAAAAAGCTTACGACCGCCAACTATAACTATTCGCCTACAGGATATCACATTATCAAATTCTGTGTGGACAATATGGCTTATTTCGATTATAGCGTTGGTTATAATGACATTCCGGTTATGCGTTACGCTGAAGCCCTTCTGAACTATGCAGAAGCAAAGGCGGAACTGGGCACACTCGAGGACCCCGACTGGAAGATAACTATCGGCGCACTGCGTCGTAGGGCAGGAATCACAGGTGGAGACCTTGACAGCAAACCAACTGTTGTGGATCCTTACCTAAAGTCCACTTATTTCCCGGAAATAGACGATGCGGTTATTTTGGAAATCCGCCGCGAAAGAACCATTGAGCTTTGCCTGGAAGGCTTCCGTATGATGGATCTCAAACGTTGGAATAAGGGCGAGATATGGGCAAATGCCAAGTGGACAGGGATTTCTATTTCCGATGTAGATACAGCAATTGATATGAACGGAGACGGGGTTCCTGACCTTTATTATGAGGATCGGACTACTGCTCCGGCTGAATATGCCGATATCAAGGCGGCTCTGCCCGAGAAGGCGGAACTGCTCTCCATACCCGGCGGCAAAATAATCAATTATAAGCTTGATGGACGAGTATGGGAAGATAAAATGTACCTTGAACCCATAAGTTCATCAGATATTACTATGAATTCGAACCTGGAGCAAAACCCGGGATATTGATAGAAAACAATTAATCATTTATAAACTTTTTTCTATGAAAAAACTATTTCTTTATTTGAGTTGCTTTCTCCTTGCAGCTGCGGTGATCGCCTGTACAGAGAAAGAGCCTGTGGCCCCTGAGGAGGAAGAATCACCTCAGGACCAGACTGATCCCAAGGAGCCTGAACAGCCCGGAGAGGAAGGGGAGTACCTCTACACTTTCAAGCTGGCTGCTGAGGACACCAAGTCTACTTTTGGTGAAAATCATATCGCCTGGGAAAATGGTGATTTGATTGCAGCTTATGCCAGTACTTCTAAGAACAAGTACACTGAGGTTGAGGTCAACGGTGACGATGTCACAATGACTATCAGGAGTACCGTGGCTCTTTCTGCAGGAGATATGGTTTATGCCTATGCTCCGTTCAACAAGGTCAATAACGAAGCCGAAGCTACGGCAGTCACTCTGGAGATTCCTCGTAACCAGATTTCTGGCACCGCATCTGCTATGCCGTTGGTGTCCCTCCCTTTTGAGCTGACGGGTGATGTCGAAAAATACACCGATACCGAAGTCGGAACACTTGAGTTCATGAACCTTGGTTCCGTAATTAAGCTGAATATCTACAAGAGTAGCGGCTACTCGACAGGAGAAAAAATCGAAAACGTGACCTTCCAGGCTGGAGCTGCTTGCGCCGGTTCATTTACTTATGATTTGACCGCCGTTAATGCCGATAACATGCCTGCAATCAGTGGTTACACAGCGATGGATGTGGTAGTTTCCGGAAATGCTACCGACCCCATTACTGTCGGTTCGAACGCTTCTAACGGAGGCGTATTCTACATTGTTGTCGCTCCAGGAACCTACGGTGGAACTTTTGTCATCCGTACCAGCGAAGGTGACTATACATACAATTCGGGATCCAACCGGACATATTCCAGGGCTAGCCTCAAGCCGCTCAACCTTGATCTTGCCAGTGCCAACTGGACGCCTACGACGGGTTATGACACCAGCATCGACTCGCCGCGCGAATTCGCCCAGTTCCTTGCTGGCACCTCTTCCAGCGATACGGGTACTTACACTATCACTGCTGACCTTGATATGACCGGTTACACGATCACAAGCGCCTCCGGTTTCGGCGGTACACTGAACGGTAACGACCATGTCATCAGCCATATCACTTCCAGCGTGCCTCTGTTCGCCGAAATCAGCGGCTCAGTGAGCAACCTTACACTGGAAGGCGTATTCACTCCTGCCCAAACAGTTACGGAGTTCGGTGCCCTTGCAGCCCTTGACAACGGTGGAACCTATACCAATGTGAATACCGCCGCAAGCATTACTATTACTGCCACTGAGAATATCACCAACAACATCGCCCTTGGCGGTCTGATCGGTGCATCCAATAACGCTAGCGGCAGTACTTTTGATCACTGCTCCAACAGCGGCGCCATTACGATTGATGCGACGGCATATACTCACTGGGCTGTTGCTATGGCTGGTATCGTTGGCTGGACAAGGAAGTCCACCTTCGATTACTGCACCAACAGCGGCCCTGTATCCCTTTATGCCCAGTACGGTGACGGCTATTCCCACCAGTGGTCCTTCATAAGCAGTGAAACTACTGATACTGACGGCAACATCAGCGTAGCCGGTATTTGCGGAAGGGCATTGGATCATGAGAAAACTACAGATGTTAAGAGCAGTTATGATCACTGTGAGAATCTTGCCGCAGGTGCTATTACTTTGAATCATGGTCATATGGACGCACTCCCGAAGGTCGATAAGACCGGATGCCTGAATGTGGCGGGAATCTGCGGCCAGAGTAACGGTTCCATGGAAAGCTGCGTCAACTATGCGACCATCACGGCTATCGCTATCTGTCCTGCGAATAATGATTATTGGTCGAGACGCCCCTGCCTGCTCAAGGTCGGAGGAATCGCCGGCCTGACCTGGGAAGGGCTCAGCATTAATTCTTGCTCCAACAGGGGTGCCATTAACGTCAACTACGACGGTTCGTGGGATGATACAACAAGAAACATGTCAGCTGTCGGAGGGGTCATCGGGAAACAAGGATACGGCCTATCCAATGCAACAGTTACTTTCAGTACCAACCGAGGGCCTATTACTGTTACCGGGAATGGACATTTGGCAGTCGGTGGCATCACCGGATCTTCAGGATCTATGCGCGGAAACAGAGTTTACGATACGGCTCCAATCAACGTACGTTGCAAGAAGGGCTATGTGGGTGGCCTGCTTGGTTTTGCAGACGGTAGCTCCCAGTATCAGTACATCCGCACTTCCTATTGCGAGGCTGATATTACGGCAGAGAATATATGGAATACGGACCGCAGCGTAGTATCTGTCGGCGGTCTTATCGGCTACTTTAATACCGGCGCAACCGGAAGCTATCCGAGCCTTGTTCCCTATTCAAAAGATTCACAGCGTTGCCATTATTCCGGCAATATTGTTTCTACTTCTTCGATGAAGGTGGGTATGGTCATCGGTTGGATTGGCGGCAATAATGAAAAAGTGTTCGGTGCATCTGAGACTCCGATTCTGGTAACCGGTACCCTCCATCGCTGGGGCTATGATTATGATAACGCCATGAGCGAGCCGCTGACGATTCACGCCGGTAATGTTGAGGATTACGCTATTGGCTCCAAGGCCGGTACGGTGACCATTTATGTTGCCAGCGAAACCCCTGCACCCGTTCCCGCCGCCAATCTCACGCTAATGAGCTTCAACATCAAGGCTAGTTCTGACTGGGGAGACCGTAAAAGCGGTATTAAGTCTATGATTAATGGAGAGAGCCCTGATATCCTAGGACTTCAGGAAGTTGATGAACTTGATACCTGGGATCTCATTCAAGAAGGAGGTGGTACCCAGCCCTGGAAATACTTAAAAGATAATCTCTCCGCTTATTCAAGCTATCGCCCGAGTACGAAGACCAATGCCATTCTCTATAAGACAAGCACTGTAGAACTGAGCAATACTGGATTCTTCTATCTGGGCAGTGATTACAGTACCAGCGGCAGCAGCAACAGTTGGGATAATTATGAAAGGACAGCGCTCTATGCCACGGTTCGGGAGATAGCCTCCGGAAGGTATTTCTTCTATATCAATACCCACTATCCTCTCAATCAGACCGGTCAGACCAATGCTACTGCACTTCTTGAGAACAGGATAGCAGCTCTTAACACAAACAACTATCCTGTAATTCTTGTGGGAGATTTTAACTGCGTATATGGTAATTCCTGCTGGGATAATGTCAAAACCTGGATGTATAACACCCGTTACGCACCCGGCGTGAGCGTTTACAGTGCTGAGAACCAAAACCTTTTCACCTACAACGCCTTCGGCGACAGTAGCAGTGACCGAAACAAGGTGGATCACATCTGGGTAAGCAAGTCCATCACAGTGGATTCCTATCTCACCCTCACTCAGGAAATCCGTAAGTATGGCAGTGAATCTTACCTGTCCGACCACTATCCCATTATTGCCCACATTTCTTAATCGGAGGAGCGTATTATGAAAGAAGTAAAAATATATAAGCAACCCTATTGCGTCGCTACGACCTTGGTTTTGGAAAGGTTATTCTGTGCGTCGTTCCATGATAAGGATCACACTGAAAACTGGCTTATAGAGGACGCAGAAACCATCTGATGCTACTGTCCTTACTAATAGCCCTTAGCATTTTTTCAGCTGATATAGCCCCGTCCCTGGTTATGGACCAGGGATGGGTGCCGTATCCGGCTTATGAGGACAGGGCTGGTTGGGACGCTTTTCTGGGTGAATACAGCGACATCTTTATCGCCAACGGGGAGAAAAGTCTTGGCTTTGAGTGGGTTACCATAACAGACGACGATTACCTTGCATACGACCGCTATGGCGACCGCCAGGTGATGGAGGACAAGCAGGAAGCCAATACCGACGCCCTTGGCCAGATGTTCATCGCAGAACTCGCCGAAGGCAAGGGCCGCTTCCTGCCTGATATTGCTCGCGGTGTGCAATGGTTCTGCAACGCCCCGTCCTGGGTGCTTTCAGCCCATCTTGCCAAGTATCAGAAGAGCAAGAGTCCGCTTCCAAGCCCTGACGAATACATTATAGACCTATATTCCGGGAACATTTCGCAGCTGCTATCCTGGATTTACTATTATCTCAGGGATAGGCTGGAACCGTCGTTGACAGCACGCCTTCTTGCCGAATTACATAAGCGGGAACTGGATCCCTATCTGGAAAGAGACGATTTCTGGTGGATGGGTTTTGTCCCAAGGCCGGGGAAGACTCTTAACAACTGGACTCCATGGTGCAGCCAGAACGCTCTGCTCTGCTTTATGCTTCTGGAAAATGACCGGGAGAAACTGGCAAAGGCCGTGGAGAAGTCTATGCGTTCGGTGGATCTGTGGCTGGAATCATTGCCACAGGACGGCGCCTGCGATGAAGGCACTACCTATTGGTACAAGTCGGTTGGCTATCTCCTGGACTATTTGGAGAATCTTGAGCGCATCACTGGAGGCACTGTTTCCTTATGGGATAAACCCTTCCTCAAGGACTTGGGTGAGTTTATTGTCAACGCCGATATAGGGGACTGCTGGCAGGTTAATTTTGCTGACGGGAAGCCTTCCAGGAGGCCCTTTTCATGGTCGATATACCGCTATGGACGGGCTTGCGGAGATACCAGGATGATAGATTTCGCTACAGAGAACTATCATCATTTCGGAAGTAATCCTGAGAATGTGGACTGGACCCTTTTCTATCAGGGCATGGAAGCGATTTCTGCCACGCTTCAGATGAAGGCGCTTCCTGCTCCGGATTACCACCCCTTGCCCTTTGTGTATTATCCCGATTCCGACATCTGCTTCATGCGGGAAGGGAAAACTTTCCTCGCCGCCAAAGGCGGACATAACAACGAGAGGCATAACCACAACGATATCGGCACCTGCATCTATTTCTATGACCAGAAACCTGTACTGGTGGATGCCGGCGTCGGAACTTACACCAAGGACACTTTCGGCGAAGGACGCCAGCGCAACTGGTTTATACAGAGCGGCTGGCACAACCTTCCAGTAATAAATGGCTGCGAGCAGTCTTTCGGTGCTGAGTTCCACTCTTTCGGAAGCCGAGTCTGCAAGTGGCTTCGCAACTATTCCACAGATATAGCCGGAGCTTATCCTGATTCTGCATCAGTTCGCTCCTGGCGCATTTCCTATCGTCTCCGCCGTGACGGAGGCCTTCGCATTGCACAGCGCTTCTCTCTTGGGGAAGCTCGTGAGAGTAATGTGCTCCATTACCTGGTAAATGATGAACCGGTAATTGTGCAAGAGGGAGTAATTGTCCTCTCCGGCGGAGTGACATTCTGCTATGACCCGAAACAGTTTTCGGCTTCGGTTGATGAAAAACCATTGCTTGGACTGGGCTTTTCTTCCCGCTGGGGAGACGCCCTCTACCGCATCAGCCTTACTGCAAATAAATTGCAGAAAAAGGGCAGGTATGTAATTAGATTTGTGCCTCCTACCGAGGAGCCGATTTCTGAACTTACCGCCCGTGTGCTTTCACTTGCCAGGGAGCAGTTTCCGCTGCTTTCCGCTCGATTGTCAAAGCAAAGCACGCCGCGTTCGATTCTGCCCGACGGCAGTATGAAAGATGTCTCTCTGGGCTCCTGGACCAGTGGATTCTTCCCTGGTTCACTTTGGCTGCTCTATCAGATGACTGGCGACGCGAATATCTTGGAACTTGCCCGGATGGAAACGGAAAAGTTATCCACCTTACTTGATTATCCCCTAAGTCACGATATTGGATTCCAGGTTAATTGTTCCTATGGAAACGCCTACCGCATAACCGGCGAAGAGCGCTATCTTCAGATGATTGAAGATGCTGCAGCTGCACTTGCCGGCCGCTTTAACCCCCGCGTCGGTGCCACTCTCAGTTGGGCATCGGGTGAAAGAGGGGAGTATCCTGTCATCATAGACAATATGATGAATCTGGAATTGCTGGAATTCGCTTCTAAACTTTTTGATTGCGATTCACTGCAAAATATTGCAATCACTCATGCAGAAACCACTTTACGCAATCATTTCCGCTCCGATGCCACATGCTGGCACATGCTGGATTATGATCCTTCGACCGGGGCGGTCCAGCGTCGCGTCACCGTACAGGGCTATTCGGACGACAGCGCTTGGGCGCGCGCTCAGGCATGGGCCCTTTACGGCTACACTATGATGTTCCGGGAAACCGGAGCGGCAGAATTCCTTGAGCAGGCGGAAAAAGTCGCTAGCATGCTGCTGCCTCGTCTTCCTAATGACGGAATCCCTTACTGGGATTTCAATGATCCTGAAATACCTTTTGTCAATAAGGATGCCTCTGCCGGTGCTATTATGTGTTCGGCCTTTATAGAACTAAGCACTTTAAGCAAGGACAAGGCTCTCTCGAAAAACTGCCTTGAGATGGCCGAAAGGCAGATTCGCTCTTTGGCCTCTCCTGAGTATCTTGCTCCAGCCGGCACCAATGGTTATTTCCTTTTGAAGCATAGCGTCGGGAACCTTCCCGGCGGTTCTGAAATAGACGTTCCCCTGCCTTATGCGGATTATTATTTCCTCGAGGCCCTCAATAGATATAATTCGTTAAAGTAATTAGATATGAGAAAACTTATCATCTCCCTTGCAGGCCTGGTCCTGGTGGGCGCATTTATCTCTTCCTGCAACAAGAAGGAAGACGAGCCGGAAAAGGTTGAATTGAAGGCTCCTGTTATTTCCGCCGTAATGGATGGTGAAACGGTTGAGGTCTCCTGGAAGGCTGTAACCAATGCCACATCTTATACCGTGGAATGCAAGAAAGCTACGGACAGTGACTTCACTGTGGCTGCAACAGTGACACACAGTCCTGCTGCTATTAACGCACTAGACTTCGGGAATACCTATCAATTTAGGGTAAAAGCTACCTGCGGCGATTCTGAAAGTCCATATTCCAATGTAGTTTCGCTCATGGTGGCGAAATACCTTCCTAAGCCTGTAGTTGCTGTAAATGCCGGCGTGACTTTCATTGAAGTTGAATGGGAAGCCGTCGAAGGGGCCACCACATACCAGTTGGAGCATAAGCTTACTCTTGATAGCGATTATACCGTCGACTATACCGGAGACGGCGCCGACATCCTGAACAAATACAAAATAGAAGGCCTTGAGAGCGGCATTTCCTATGACATTCGTGTCGGTGCTGCAGCAGAAGGGTTCAGTATGTGCTACTCCGATGTGACAACCATTGCGACTACGGAGGCGCCATCGGTAATAATTTCTACTGCGGCTCAGCTAGCCGAATGGCTTGAGAGCATTGATTCCGAAACTGATTATGTGGCGACACTAGCCAATGACATTGATATGTCGGAAAAAACCATTACGAGCGCCGCCGGCTTCTCCGGTACTTTTGACGGCCAGGGCTTTGCCATCAAGAATCTAGTATCATCTGTCCCGCTATTTGCTGAAAACGGCGGACGCATCAAAAATCTCAGTCTTGATGAAAGCTGTGTCTTTACTCCGGCTTCCAACGTGTTCGGTGCACTGGTTGCTCTTGACAAAGGAGGAAACTATTCTTCCATCTGCAGTGCGGCCAGCATAACTTACAAGGCCACTGCCGACATTACTGAGAATCTTGCAATAGGTGGCCTTGTTGGCGCATCGGATTCAGAAGGAGGAAGTTTTTTCAATACCTGCTCCAATAGCGGACCTGTCACCATTGATGCTGAGGGCTATACCCACTGGGCAGTTGCTATGGGCGGTATCGTTGGCTGGACCAGAAAATCGACATTTGAGTCTTGTACCAACAGCGCTCCCATTACCCTTAAAGCTCTGTATGGTGATCCCCTTCACCAGTGGTCTTATGTAAGCGATGCTACTGCCGATTTAGACGGTAATATCAGCATTGCCGGTATAGTTGGAAAGGCTTTTGACCTTGATACCGGCGATATTTTCAAGAGTTCCTTTAATCGCTGCGAGAACCTTGAAGGAGGCGATATCACATTGATTCACAATCACATGGATGCACTGGTAAATAACGATGCCAACCATGGCTGCCTAAATGTTGCGGGTATCTGCGGCGAGGGCAACGGTACAATGGAAAACTGCCATAACAGGGCACCTGTCACGGCTGTTGCAATCTGTCCGGCAAACAATGATTATTGGAAAAGAAAGAATTGCCTGCTCAAGGTAGGAGGACTGGTGGGTATTAGTTATGAAGGGATTGAGATTAATTCTTGTTCCAACAGGGCGGCCATTTCTGTTAATTATGACGGTTCTTATGACACTTCGCTGAGAAATATCTCTGCTGTTGGCGGTATTATTGGAAGGCAGGGGTATGGCAAGGTGGACGCCAAGGTCTATTTCAGCACTAATCACGGTCCGATTACCGTTACCGGAAACGGTCACGTGGCTGTAGGTGGTATCTGTGGTGCTCAGGGTTATCAGAGAGGGAACAGGGTATATGACACTGCTACAATCAATGTAAGCTGTAAGTCTGGTATGGTTGGTGGCCTGCTTGGCTTTGCTGATGGTGGCTCTCAATATCAGCACATACGAACTTCCTATTGCGAAGCTGACATTACGGCTGAGAACACATGGGATACGAACCGCTACGTTCTCTCTGTCGGAGGCCTTGTCGGGTGCTTTGGTATAGGTAAAACCGACAGCTACCCGAGCTTCGTCCCTTATTCACCTGATCCACAGCGTTGCCATTACACCGGGAACATTGTATCAAAAGGACAGATGAAGGTGGGTATGGTCATTGGTTGGATATCTAACAACAGCGAAAAAGTATTTGGTGATCCATCTACTCCTATTCTGGTTCAAGGTACTATCCACCGTTGGGGTTATGATAGAGACAATGAAATGGAAACTCCTTTGACTATAGATGCGTCTAATGTGGAGGATTATGCTATCGGTTCGGCTGGAGACGCCGCGGTGACAATATACGTTACGGCGAATTAGTTTCTCAATGAAGAGGCCTTTCATTTTCTCTCTCCTTTGCTGCATCGCACTCTTTTGTGCATGCAGCAAAGGGGGAAATAGCCCGGAAGAAGAGGGATATAAATATGAAGCCGTATTCATTGGGGATTCCATCACTGCCAACTGGGTAAAGGAGGACAGAGGACATCCGGATTTCTTCAAGGACCATAATTATTTGGGTATGGGATATCCCGGGAAGACTACCGACTACTTGAAGAGGCTTTTCAAGTTATCTGTCATAGACAAGCAACCCCGTCAGGCTGTGATTTTAGGTGGTATCAATGATATTGCACAGAATGATGGACGGTATGTGCCCATCGAAGAGATTCGGGACAATATTGCGTCTATGGCGGAAGAAGCCTCCGCAGAGGGAATCCGCGTGGTGCTTTGCTCCGTAACGCCCAGTAAAGGTTTCACTTGGTCCTCATCAGTTTCCCATCCTGAAACGATTATTATTGAACTCAACAAGCTTATAAAGGCCCTTGCCGCGGAGAATGGATATGCCTATGCCGACTATCATTCCGCTCTTGCTGATGCCGGCGGCGGCCTGCCCTCATCTCTCTCCTCAGACGGCACCCACCCCAACAAAGACGGCTACACCATAATGGAAAGCATCATCCTTCCAATCCTTCAGGCCTATCCAGACTCAGACTAAGCTTCCATCTAACATAGTTAGTGTAGAAGAATTGTTATATATTTGTAATTATGAAAAAGGCAGCCATTCTTCTAGTGCTGATGCTATTGAGCGGAAGCCTATTTGCGAAAGTAATCCTGCCGCCGGTAATTGGCGACAATATGGTACTTCAGCAGCAGACATCTGCTGCCATCTTCGGCAAGACTGAGCCTGGAAAAAAAGTCAGCGTAAAGACCTCCTGGAACAGGAAAACCGTCAATACTGTGGCGGACTCCGAGACCGGCAAGTGGCTTGTGCGGGTGCAGACTCCTGCAGCCGGCGGTCCCTATGAAATTACTATCTCCGACGGAGATAAGACTGTCCTTCACGATGTGCTGATTGGCGAGGTCTGGTTTGCCTCCGGCCAGTCAAATATGGAGATGCCGATGAAGGGCTACGCTTCGCAGCCGGCTAAAGGAGGGACCCGGTACATTGTTGGCGCCAAGGCCTCCCGACCGATTCGCGTATGCAACATTGCGCATTACTCTTCAGAGTCTGTGCAGGACAGCTGTGCTGGCTGTTGGAACAAGAACACGCCTAATGTCGTCGCTTATACCAGCGCTACGGCCTATTTCTTTGCGGATGCCATGCAGGATGCGCTGGATGTGCCTGTGGGGATAATCGTGAGTTCTTGGGGCGGCAGCAGTATCGAGACATGGATCAAGCGGGAGGTGTTTGAAAATGAGTATCCAGATATTGATCTTGGACATCTGGATGGCAAGCATCCCGTCAAAAGTATATATAAGGATCCGTGTCTGCTATACAACGGGCAGGTTGCGCCGCTTATTCCTTTCACATTCAAAGGGATAATCTGGTATCAGGGCGAGACGAACAGGAGCCGGGCCGAACAGTATATCCAGCTACAACATTCCTATGTGAAGATGATGCGGGAAGATTTCCAGGTGCCGGATGCGCCGTTCTACTGCGTTCAGATTGCTCCTTATCCATACGGTAACGCCCGCAAGACGCGCAGCGGTTATTTTTGCGAAGCGCAGCAGAAGTCAGTGGAAGGTATCGAACATGCAGGGTATGTAACCACTGTGGACATAGGAGAATACGGCACTATCCATCCTTGCCGTAAGCAGGAGGTGGGGCAGCGTCTGGCATGGCTGGCTCTTCAGAACGACTATGGCATGGACGCGATCGAGGCCGTCGCTCCTAAATACAAGAGCGTGGAGTTCCGTGATGGGAAGGGCTTCGTTGAAATGGAAGTCGGCAGTCAGGGCCTTTCCCCGATGGGGGCCGAAATTCCCGGTTTCGAAATAGCTGGTCCCGACCATAAGTTCTTTCTTGCCAAGGCTATGCGTGATTCCAAGAACAAACGTGTGGTTGTCGTCTGGAGCGATGAAGTCCCGGAGCCTATTGCCATTCGCTATTGCTGGCGCAACTGGTGCGTCGGTGGTCTCTTCAACAACTTCGGCATTCCCGCCGGCCCCTTCCGCACTGACGACTGGCCCCTGAACCCCGCCGACTGGGAAGAGTAAAAATGAAAAAAGCTCTTGCTATTTGTTTGTTGCTGATGGTCGGTGCCTTTGTGGTATCGGCCCAGATTACTGTGTCCAAAAATCTGGAAGTAACAGGGGAGATGATGAAGGCGAAAGCAGTATATCTGCGGGCGGAGGAGGTGGATACTTTTTGCGATATCAGTATCAACGGGCAGTTTGTAGGAGCTACCAGCAACCGCTTCAGGCGTTGGGAGTGGGATGTGAAGCCTTATCTGCATGAGGGAAATAATGACTTGGTGGGCATTTTCCAGGATGCCGAAGCTGTTTCCGAGCAGAAGAATAAAGCATTGGACCATCCAGTTCCTATGAGCGGAGTGGGCTTTGTACCACACCTGAATCTTATTCGCAAACCGGGCTATCAGGGCGGATGGGACTGGGGCCCAAAGTGCATGTACACTGGTTTTGCGGGTCCTGTGGAGTTGATTCCTGTGAATGTCGCCAGGGTGGATTATCTCAGCTGCATCCAGGATCATTCCCGACCTGGACGTTGCACCGTGACTCTTTCGGCGGAATTATTCTCTCCGGAAGGCGGAACTACTTTGGTTGAGTTCAGTTGCGGTTCGCAGGTGAAGAAAAAGAGGGTTAAACTCTCGCGTGGCGCCAACACGCTGACTCAGTCCTTTGTAATAAAGAATCCGCGTCTATGGTGGCCGGTCGGGATGGGAGAGCGGCCACTTTATAATATCAGCGTCAGAACGGACGGCCAGAGCCTGTCCAAAAAGATAGGCATTCGTACTATTGAGATAGAAGACAATCTTGCATTTAAGGTCAATGGTAAGAAGATTTTTGCCCGTGGCGCAAACTGGATTCCCTGCGATACCTCGGAAGTGGGGCAGACGCGGGAGCGCTATCTGGACCTATTGACATCGGCCCGAGATGCAAATATGAATATGCTGCGTCTATGGGGCGGCGGTAAGTTCGAGAATGATTGTTTCTATGAGATTTGCGATTCGCTGGGACTGCTTATCTGGCACGACTTTATGTTTGCCTGCGCCATGTATCCTGCAACGGAAGAGTTTCTCGGAGAGGTACGGGAGGAAATAACCCACCAGATAAAGCGCCTGCAGAGTCATCCTTCAATCGCTCTTTGGTGCGGAGACAATGAGGGAACGGATAATTATAATAAGCGCATCTGGAAGAAGAACCCCGAGCTCTATATGTCCGAGTACAAGGCTCTTATTGATCTTCGTGGGGATTTGGTCGCTTCTTTTGACCCTGAAAGGCTGTATTGGCCTACTTCGCCTTGCGGCGGTCCCGGGGACCTTGAGACAAATGGATGGACGGATGACAGTAAGGGAGACATGCACCTGTGGTCTGTGTCCAAGGCTGCGCGGCCGCTGGAGGAGTACTATAAGTACCGTCCGCGCTTTATGTCCGAGTTCGGTCATTCTTCTTTCTCCGGCCTGCTGTCTACGCTGGATGACCAGAAGGCTCACATGCGTGAGCCTGGTGGCTATGAGTGTATTCTGAAGAGGATTAATATGCTTTTTAATCCTGCGAAGGAATCAGGGAATCTAATATACCTGTCGCAAATCGAGCAGGCGATAGGACTGGAGACCGCGGCATCATGGTGGCGAAGTCTTCCAGAGTGCAACGGCGTACTCATCTGGCAACTCAACGACATCTGGGCCGGACCGTCCTGGTCTGTAATTGAGTATGACGGCACATGGAAGCCCGCCATGTATCACCTTAAGCGAATCTTCGCTTCTGACGCACCTTTGACGCCATCGACCTTCCCTGACCTTAAAGATGTTCCGGATGCTAATGTCAGTGCAAAAGTCTTTCCAAGGGACGGGGAATGGGTAGTCTCTCTGACCACCGACAAGCCTGCATATTTTGTGTGGCTTTCGGCTCCCGGTGTCAAGCGTTTTTCAGATAATAGTTTTACTCTTCTTCCCGGGGAGACAAAGGAGGTTACTTGTCATTTGGAGCGAAGCCCTCAAGGCAGTATTACGTCGCTCGGTCAAAATGACATTTCCGTCACCCATCTGGCGCAGCATACCTCGCCAAGGCGGGAGGTGCTGCTCCGTGACTGGGAATTCCATCGCGGCGAAGAAGGTGCCTGGGAGTCCGTCCATATTCCCCACGACTGGGCGATTTATGGTCCGTTTGCGGAAAAGAGTGAGCTTTGGAACGGTACTGAAGGGTGGGTTAACAATCCAGGAAGGACTGGAGCGCTCCCTTGGGAGGGAATCGGCTGGTACAAAACTTCATTCTACGTTCCCGAAGGCAAGAACGCAACGCTTTTGTTTGACGGGGCCATGAGCCAAGCTACCGTGTATATTAACGGAAAAGAGCTTTATTCCTGGCCGAACGGCTATAGCGCTGTGCCCATTGATATTAACGATGCCGTTATTCCCGGTCAGAATAATACGGTGATGGTTCGCCTGGAAAACTTGCCGGCCAGTTCACGCTGGTATCCGGGTGCTGGTCTTTACCGCAATGTCCATCTGATAACGACCAAAGCGGTTCATATCCCGGTATGGGGCGTACATATTACCACTCCTGATGTCTCGTCAGAAAGGGCAACTATTCATATTGAAACTATTGTTGAGGACGCAGAAGGGGAGGATATTGAGGTTAGGAGTGTTGTTTATGATAATGATAAACAGATTTTCCAGCTCGGTTCACCCGGTCTAAAAAACAATATAATTATCGACAACCCTAAACTCTGGTCACCGGAAAGGCCGAACCTGTACAGGGCAGTCACGGCGGTCTATGCCGACGGGATGAAAGTCGATGAGGTGGAAACCACCTTCGGTATCCGCAAGGCCGAATTCATAGACGGAAAGGGCTTTTTCCTTAACGGAGAACAAACAAAATTCAAAGGCGTCTGCCTGCACCACGATCATGGTCCGCTGGGAGCTGCCGTTAGTGTTCCGGCACTTCGCCATCAACTCCGGATTCTCAAGGATATGGGCTGCAACGCCATACGAACCTCCCACAATCAACCCGCGCCGGAACTGGTCCGGCTCTGTGACGAGATGGGCTTTATGATGATGGTGGAGGCCTTCGATGAATGGAAGGGTGCCAAATGTGAAAATGGCTATCATAAGTACTTTGACGAGTGGGCGGAGAAAGACCTCACCGGGATGATTCATGCTTTCCGCAACAATCCAAGTGTGATAATGTGGAGCACCGGAAACGAGGTTTGCCGCGTAAAGGATGACCAGAAGGAAGGACTGAAGGAAGCCCGGTTCCTTACCGAAATATGCCACCGCGAAGATCCGACCCGTCCCGTCACTGTGGGTATGCACATGTGGCAGCGCTTTCTGAAAAAAGAATGGGTGGATGAGTTCGATGTTATAGGCATAAACTATCATCCCTGGAAGTTCCTGGAACTCCGAAAAAAAATAGGCGGCAGGCTCATCCTTGGTGCGGAAAGCGGCTCCACGTTAAGTTCCCGTGGCGTTTATCATCTTCCTGCCGTTAAGAAGCGAGATATGGAACTGAGTCCGGACCAGCAGTGCTCTTCCTATGATCTGGAGTCCGCGTCTTGGTCCAATACTCCGGATTGCGACATCGCTATCCACGAGGATTATCCCTGGGCCATCGGGCAGTTCGTATGGACGGGGTTCGATTATCTTGGAGAGCCTACACCCTATGAGGCGGAATCCTATCCGAATCACAGCTCCATGTTCGGGATTGTTGACCTTGCGTCCATTCCGAAGGACCGTTTCTGGCTCTTTCGCAGCGTCTGGAACACTTCAGCGCATACCCTGCATTTACTGCCGCATTGGAACTGGAGCGACGGCGATATCGTCCCTGTATATGTCTATACTGACGCCCCTGCGGCGGAACTGTTCCTTAACGGCAGCAGTTTGGGAGTTAAGAGTAAACAGAAATCTAATTTAACCACCGGGGACAGGACGGAGAATGTGGAAGCGCGGTACAGGCTGCGCTGGGACGTGGCGTTCGAGAGCGGCGAACTGATGGCCGTTTCTATAGATACAAACGGCAAGACCATAGATACGACTTATGTGCGAACCGCTGGAGCGGCTGCCGCGATAAAACTTGAGTATGATGGCCGACGCATTCAGGCTGATGGCGAAGATCTTGCCTACGTTACTGTGAGCATTGTGGATGCGGCCGGTAACCTGTGCCCCCTCTCCGATAACGAGGTTTCATTTGACGTCACCGGCCCGGGAACTTTCCGCGCCTGCGCCAACGGCGATCCCACCTGCATTGATTCTTTCCAAGGCCCCTCAATGCACGCCTTTAACGGAAAACTGACCGCCATAGTACAGTCGTCGGCCGATGAAGCTGGAAAAATTTTCCTTCATGCTTCTTCCCCTGGACTCAAGGATGCTACACTCATCATACGTACTCGTTTTTAACTGATATGTTACCGCAAATATTATGAAACGCTTTTACTTATTGCCGATATTATTACTCTTTTTTTCATGTGCTCAAGTTTTGGACCGTGGCCAGTGGGAAGAAGAACCATATCATGCCTTGTGTGAATTATTACGTGATCAGTCTTTGAAGGGTGGCTATGCTGTATTTGATTGTGATAAAACGACTATCCTGAATGATGTTTCCCACACATTGATGGTGTACCAGATTGAGAATTTGGAGTTTGCCGATGCTGTCAGTGAAAACTTTTTGCATGGTCTTCCGCGTACAGATTTCACTCTGGAAGGATTGGGCATGACAGCCGATGAGATGGGGCGCCGCTTGGCCTCTCAATATTGCCATCTGAAGGACCGCCTTTCCGAGGGGGTATCGCTGGAAGAGATTCACAAAGATGATGAATACCTTGATTTCAGAGCCGGCTTCCTTTCTTTTCATGAAGCAGTCGGAGACAATTACGGATATGGGGATTTTTGTTTGTGGGAGCCTATGCTTTTCAGCGGGCTTCCTGTTGAGGTTGGAGAGCAGAGTTTAAGATACTGGCTCTCGCAGGGACGTGTTTGGGAAGAGGAGTGGGTATCTCCGGATGGTCGTTTTCGTGCAACGGTGGAAAAAGGCCTTGTTATTACCCCAGAGATAAAGAACCTGTATTCGGCGTTGCGGCATAGTGGAATCACTCCCTACATCTGTTCCGCCTCACCTGAATGGTTAGTGGAGGCCCTGGTCTGCAATCCTGAAAATGGTCTTTGTTTGTCCCCTGATAATGTCTTTGGCCTTCGATTCAAAAATGGAGAGTATGATCCTGAGTATCCACAATCATATAAAGAAGGGAAAGTCGCATGCATCGACAGTCTTATAGCCCCGCTTCATGCTGGAATACAGCCTGTCCTGGTAGCGGGGGACAGCTCGGGCGATGTGCCTATGCTCACGGCCTATCCATCTATGCGCGTTGGTCTGATTATCAATTATGAAAAAGGTGGAGAGATTGAACAGTTGCTACAAAAAAACGACAGCAGATATGTTTCACAATCTGCCTGTCGTTTAATAAATATGTAATGCAACTGTGGTTCGGACCGGATTCTAGATTACCTGCTGTTTCCTTCGCCAGTTGAATACGGGGAGTACAAATGAAATGACGGCGGCACCGAGCCAGAACCAGCTGACATAGGTGAAGTCATGCACCATCTTGCCGCCGACTTCCACGGTGTGGCCGTCCAGGAGAAGACCCGTGACGACGTTCTGCAGGCCCGCTGCGGCGTAGGAGGCCATACCCACGATACCGAGGGCGGCACCGGTTGCCTGGCGGGGGACGATGTCAACAGCCATAAGGCCGCCGAGGAAACTGATCAGAACACCGATTGCCACTCCGAAGAGAACCATCGCGAGTATATTGAGCCACTTTGACGGGCCGCCGAAGAGGAAGATTGCAAGTGCGATTGCCTCGAGGATGCCGGCGACGAAAGCGGGATACTTGCGGTCGCCGCGGAATACTGTATCCGAGAGCCAGCCGGATACAACTGTGCCTATCACGCCGAAAATCGGGTTGATGCCGATTATAGTGGCGGCTCCTGCGAGATCATAGCCCTTGGCTTCCTGCAGGAAGATGGTGCCCCACTCGTTGATGGCATATCGGCTCATGTACATGAATGCGCTTGCAAGAGCAAGAATCCATACTCCGGGATTCTTGATGACGGCTGCCTGCATGCGGCGGGTCTGCGCCCTCTTTTCCTCGGGCGAGAGTTCTTCCACTTTGCCTTCACCAGAAAGCACTTCAATCGGAGGAAGTCCCTTGCTTTCGGGGGTGTCATGCATGAAGAAGATAATAATCAGAATGCCCAGCACACCGGCAAGCGCTGCTCCGAAGAAGCCCCACATCCATCCGAAGGCTGCGACCAGCATACCTACGAACACGAAGGAAAGACCTTCGCCGATATTGTGGGAAGACGAGAAGAAGCCGTAGAATGTGCCTCTGATACTCAGGGGGAACCACCTTGACAGAGCGATGATTGCAGGCGGAGCGCCCATGGACTGGGACCATCCGTTGACGGCCCAGCAGACGGCGAAGAGAATGAACAGGGCCGAAGTAGCGACCGTGCCTTTCAAGGCGGCGACGCCGAGGATTCCCATGGTGAAGTTCATAAGCACCGAAACAATCAGGCCGGAGGCCATGAAGCGTTTGATGTTGGAGCTGTCTGCAAGGAAGCCGTTCACGAGCTTTCCGAGGGCATAGGCCCAATACAGGCATGCGCCGATGATACCGAGCTGGGTTGCGTCAAGCAGTCCTGCGTCAATCAGGGGCTGCTTCATCACGCCCATCGACAGGCGGCATACATAATAGAGTGCGTAGCCGAGTGTGCCGGCGAGGAAGGCCTGGAAACGCAGTCGTTTATAGGTCTTGTCCACTTTCTCCGCAGGCAGTTTCACCGCCGAGGGGGCGCTGGTTTTGAAAAAGTCAGAAAATGTCATGATATCAGAATGTGAATTTTGCCACGATAGGGTAATGGTCGGAGATGAAAGGCTTGTTGTCGTAGGATTCGGTTACGACGCGGAAACTCTCCGGGGCCTGGATTCCGGAATAATAGATATAGTCGATTATTTTTTCAGCTTTCCTGAAACCATTGAAAGAAGGAGTCTCGTCGCTCTCCTTCGCGGTGCTGCGGGAATCCAGCATCAGGCCGTCGAGGGCGAAAAGGCAGGAGTCCGCAGGCTCCACGTTGAAGTCTCCGACCAGGAACATGGGAATGTCCGGATTCATTTCCCGTATTTTCCCAACCACCATCTTCAGGCCGTTTATTCGGGCCTGGACTCCTCTGTGGTCCAGGTGAGTGTCCACGAAATAGAACTCCTTCCCGCTGCGGCGCTCTTTCATTAGCGCCCACGTGGCGGTGCGGGGATACTTGGCATCCCAGCCGACCGACGGGACGTCCGGGGTCTCGGAAAGCCACCAGGTGCCGTGCTCTTTCATTTCCAGCTTCCTGCTGTTATAGACAATGGACATACGTTCGCCCTCATCGGCTCCGTCGTTGCGTCCTACGCCGTAGGCAGAATACTCCGGGCACTGTTCGATAATGTAGCCCTCCTGGTCCGGCATGGCCTCCTGCAGGCCGATTATGTCGGGCTTCACGCTCCTGAGCATCAGGGGAGTGGCGCTGCGGCGAATGGACCAGCTGTTCTCTCCGTCATCGACTTTGCTCAGGCGCACATTGTAGGACATGACTACAAGTTCCTTCGGACCTTTTGCGCACCCCGCGCATAGAAGGACGAGGACAAAAGCTGCGAATACAGATTTGAGTTTCATAATCATATAACTATTTTACAATCACTTTTCCGGGGAATGCGTCATTGGCGCGGTAGTGGTCCGCATAGAGGGATTCAATCGTTACGACCGGGGCTATGAATTCACCGGCGGAAGTGACGAAGAAGTCCTCCGAGACAGTGCTGTTTTCTTCAGGACAAGCCGTGAAGAAGTACTCGGTACGGTCCGAACGGACGTCCCTGTAGCCGCCGTAGAAGCCGATCCCGCCGTAATAGCCGGAGCGCTGCTCTACAGGCCTCAGGGCGCCTTCATGAGGTGCTATCAGGCGTACGAAACTGCGGTTTTCCTGGTTCCATATCTCATAGCGGGCGGTAATTTTGTCTCCAACCGAGAGTTTCTCTCCCGGAGTAAGCAGTTTGCCGTTGCGGGTGAAGCTGCGGTGGATTGTGAATCCGTTTCCGCTCGCCTTAATCTTTGAAATAGGAGAGGTGAAGGTGGCTTTCAGCATCAGGACCGTGGTTTTCAGCAGGTCCTCGGAGCCGGAAAGTATGGTGTTGATTGCATCCAGGAACGCAGGGTCCGCATCCCATTTCTGGGTTTCTTTCTGAAGCATCAGCCAGAGGCGGACGCCGTCCGCGACACCGGCGGTGGAAATTGTGGAAGATTTGATGTCTCCGTGACTCCACAGCAGGTCGGCTATCATGGAATGGGCGTAGGCCTCGGATTCCAGCAGACCTCTGAACGGCATGACCAGATTCGGGTAGTAGTAACCTCCGTCGCGGTGCTTGACAGCGTATTCCAGCAATGATGCGACATCGTCATCGGCGCTTTCCCTTACCTTCTTCAGGGCGGATCCGCCTATGCCCCATGCCTTTGCAAGGGCGACTCCTTCGTCATTTGCAGCCAGGTTGTCGAGGGTTGCGAGACGGCGGGCCTTGGAGAAGAGCATACCGTCCAGGCCCCTGCGCTCTTCCGGAGTCAGGTATTCTTTGGTGTACTTCTTGAACTCCGTCATCCGCTTGGAGAAGATTCCTGTGTCGCCGAATGGCTTCACTTCAAACGGAACTGAAGGATAGAGGGAACGGACAAAGAGGTACTGGGCGTCGGTAAGGTGGCCCCTCCATATTACTATTTCCTCCTTGAACTGCTGTTTGTCCAGATATTTGACTGTGGATTCCAGGGAAGGAACTTCAAATCCGTGGCGGGCAATCTTCGCGAAGCGTTCCAGGATTACGGCCGAAATGACGGGGGAGGAATCGAGTCCCTCGAACCAGCCGAAGCCGCCGTCTGAATTGCGGCAGGCGAGAATCTTTTCGAGATAATCGTTCTCGATGGGGTCTTTACCGAGTTTCTCGTTCATCTTTGCGACATACCAGGCCTCGGAAAGGGTGAGAACGTCAGTCCTTTCAGGAATTTCCTTTGCCTTGATGGCGTCTTTGACCATGTCTATGATGGTGATTTCGGAATACTCGGCACTCCTGCCGGGAATTCCGACGAAACGGGAGCGCAGTTCGGCCTCGAGCGCGGTCTTGCTCATTCCGGCGACAAAGACTCCGGAATGGGCCTCGGTAATCTGCTGCTCACCCTTCCCGACCGGAACCGTGACCTGGACGGCATCGGAGAAATCATCTGCCTTGAAGACTCCCTTGAGAGTAAGATTGTCGATACCCCTGGGTACTTTGACTGTGAACTGGGAGGAAGTGCTCTGGCCGTTCTTGACTTTCAGCGGAACGGACTGGGCAGTGAATGCCTCACCGCTGCCGTCACTGCCGTTGTATGCGAACAGATAGAGTTTGCCGGAAAGGTTCTTGCCGGCTGCGGAGGACACCGCGAGGGCGACTTTATAGACATCGCCTTCGCGAAGTATCGTGGGCTCGGTTATGGAAACCTTGACCGGCATGGAAATCTGCATTTCATTCTGCACGAAGGCGTTCCGCATGCTCTTGTCGTGGGCATAGACATATACATAATATGTCGACAGCCGGTCGGAGGTGGTGAAGTCGAAGGAGATCAATCCGTCATCGGAAGAACGGAGGAAGGGCTCGAAGGCGAGGGCGGTGCGGAACTGCTCGCGGACGGTTACGGCTGCGACCTCTTTTTCACTTGCGCTGTTGCTGCCGGTCATCACGGCCTCTTCGACAGCCATATCGGTCATAAGAAGAGGCTCAGGCATCCTTTCCCTTGCGCCTTTGGCGAGGGCTCTTCCGGCTGCGCGGGTTTCGTAATACCGGAAAACCTGGCGCTCACCTATGAAGCCGCAGTTCGCATTGGCATAGACACTGCCCGCGGTGAAGCTGCGCATCGTGACCACCGGCCAGTTGTTGCGGGCGATAGCGTCCACGCTCTTGTCGAATACGGCGGCGAGGGCTTCCACTCCTGCCTCTGTCTTCAGCGTGACAGTGTAGCGCGATGCTGGGGCACCCTTTTCTGTGAAGCGCTCAAAGCTCAGCGGAAGCGCCATTACGTCGCGGTCACGCCTGAATTCCTTTGAGTAGGAGTAGGAATCGCCGTATTTGAAAAGGAATACCTGGAGACGCACTGCCTCGGGATATTCATCTTTGTAAGTGAAACTGATATCGCTTATCAGTTTGTCGGGGGATTCGAGCAGGAAGCTCTCAATCTGTTTCCCGCCGGGCCCGAAGAGTGTCGCCACAGCCCATATAATCCCGTCGGCACCGCCGAAGCGGGCTCCGAATTTCTCTCCGGGTTTGACATTCATCGCAGTGGGCATCCACAGCTGGGATACAGGAGCGGAGAGGGAAGTGTCCCCGGGAAGGACTTTGACAAAGCGGTACTGATGGGAGGACTGGCGCATGTGGCCGTCGGAGCCTTTGATTTCGGCGTGTGTCTGGATTGCGAAATAATTGCCTGCGGCGCCGCTGAGGTCTATTTCTATCTTATCGCCGGATAGGGCTTTGCCTTGGGCGATGGTTTCCGCCTTGTCGCTGAGGAGTTTCCATTCCACCGGGATGCCGTTCACTTCGGCTCCGTCTGAATTGGTGACCTGGATCTTGAAGAGTTCTTTTTCACTGTCCAGTATTCCGGAAGAAAGGGAATTATAGGAGTACGACTCCCAGCCGCGCTCGATCGCTTTCTCGCCTCGAAGGCTGAAACTGCCTTCAGCGGGGCTGTCGGGAATGAGTTCGGTACGGAAGGAATCCAGTACGAAGAAGTAAGTGGCGTTCTCCTGGGTTTCGCCGGTATTGTCCGTGACCCGCAGGATGAGCTTGTGAAAACCGTAGGTCTGGGTAATATAGTCGAAGGCGAAGGATCCGTCAGGTTTGATTTCCGGAGCCTCGATTTCAGCATTGAGATGCCAGCTCTCGATCATGACTTTTGGAATCAGTTCGGTGAGCGGATGTCCGGAGTAGCTCTCGACCTTTCCCTTTACCGTAACTTTGTCTCCGGGGAAGAAGAGTCCCTCGATGGGTTCGAAAGTAACGAAGAAGGTAGGCAGTACGAATTCTCCCACCGGGAAATAGTCGCTTTCCAGAGTACGGCCTTCCTTTTCTATGACGATCCGGAACTGTCCGCCGCGGAGCCCCTTCGGAATATCGAAACTGCCGGCTATCGAGCCGAATTCATTGGTGGTAAGTTCCCTGCGGCCCAGTTCATTGCCTTCGCTGTCGTAGAAAACTGCTGTGAGGACCTCTCCGGGAAGGACATGATTTTCTTTCAGAAGGTCGCCCTTGAACCAGACCGCCTTGAAATTCACGGTCTCGCCGGTGTTGTAGGCTCCCTTGTCCTTGAAAATGTTGCAGCGGGAACTGGCGTAGGAACGGGAGGAATCATAGAAGTAACTGTCGGCGTTCACCAGACTCTCCGAGGAGCATTTCTCCAGTCCGTCTTCGCCCTTTGCGCTTACACGGATGAAATAACTCCTGTCGTCGTGTTTGCGGATTGTCGATACCATGGACTCGGGAAGCCGGGTGAAACCGTCAAGTTCCATTTCCTTGCTTTCCACAGTATTGCCTTTGAGAATCAGCTCTGCCTTGACCTTCTTTACCGGACGCCCGCTGAGGTATTC
The DNA here is from genome assembly GCA_017544265.1 of Bacteroidales bacterium. GTDB lineage: Bacteria > Bacteroidota > Bacteroidia > Bacteroidales > UBA932 > Cryptobacteroides. The sequence continues at coordinate 81,937 of JAFYEM010000025.1, forward strand.
CGCGACATAGATTTCAGGGCCTTTGCTGTCAGTTCTTAAAGCCAGCGAAAGAGTATTGTGCCGGTAATAGCAAATAGCGCTTTCCGCTCCTGACGGTGCCGCTTTCAGGCAGTAGTCCCCGTCCTTCAGGGGAGGGATGGTGAATCTTACGGTGTCCACCGCATAGAAACTGCACTTCTTGTTTTCGACAGTGCGGGTCCAGATTTTCTTGTTCAGAGATTCTTCCCTGCTTTCATAGAGCGTGACAGGCACCTTGGTGAGGTTGCGCATCGTGACTGTCACCACTTCACCTTTCACAGTCACGTCCACATCCTTGCTCTCCATCTGCTCCATGAGTTCTTTTGCAGTGGTGATTGTCGCTGCAATCATCTTTTCGTCATCCTTGAATGACTTCCGGTATGTCTCGAAGGCTTTGCATTCCTCGTAAAGGGCCTTGAATTCTTCGGACTTGGCATGGTGGTTTTCAGCCGAGTTGAATTTGTTTTTAAGAACCGCCTGTTTTGGTAACAGTCCGATGGCCTTTCCTTCCCATTTCCGGTCCAGGACAGCCATAGCTTCAACCTGGTCTTTCGCCGGATAACGGGTTACGAGATAGTAGTCCAGATAGCCGTTGAGAGGGTAACGGTCTCCGATTCTATCCTTAAGTGAATCCCTCAGAGAATAGAATTCCAGTCCCCAGGTGCCGATGATCCTGTGCCAGAGGGTGTATTCATAGTCGTCTTTTATGTAGTCGGCAAGATGCCCGCCCATCCGGTCACCGAATTTTTCCCAGAATTCAGGGTGGCGTCCTGCTGCGAGCGCATCCTTGTTCTTTTCCGGATAAGAATTCTTGTCGCCGCTGTTGTAGTTGGTAATCCAGGCATATGTCATAATCGGAAGGTCGTACGCCTTGATTTCCTTTTCCAGTTGGGAGAAAGCTGCTGTGGTTTCCTTCCAGTTTACCCTGCGGCGCGTTTCGGCACAGAGGATAGCAGCCCTGTAATAGTCAATGGCACTGCGCGCGCTGAGAGCCTCGGTCTTGATCTTGTCCAGGGTCTCGATCATTTTCTGAGGCCGGTCAGCCTTTTCCCAACTCTCATATTCTTTCCAGAGTTTGCTGATCATATCGGTTTGAGGTTTAGGAGTGGTGGATAAATTGGCGGCGACTACGGCAACTGCCGCAATGGCCACGATGGCTAGTATTAAGACGATTCTTTTCATAGAACTAATTCTGCATCAAAAACTATGCTTGCCGAAACATGTCAGGGCTTCGGCGGCGACAAATGCGCTGCCGCCTATATAGACCAGCGGTCCGGGTTCGGCGTCGCAGCCGAACCGGCGGGCTATTCCGACGGCGGTTTCCACAGCCTGCCGTACTGTCGGAGCGAGATAGCACCTTCCGGCGTCCATCCCTCCGGCTTTGAATTTTTCCAACAGTTCCTCAGCCGCAAGTGCCCTCGGCGTATCGGCTTTGGTGAGCACATAAGTGGCCTCTCGCGGCATCAGAGCTATGATTCCGTCCACATCTTTGTCCCCCATCACCCCGAAGACTATCACCAGCGAAGAGGCTTTCCCTTCGGCGAGTTCCCTTTGGAGCTGTCTGAAATTAATATCCAGCGCAGGGGGATTGTGGGCAATGTCGCAGATTATCCTCGGGGAGGAGGACAACTGCTCCCAACGGCAGTGGAACTTAGTAATCCTGGCAGTTTCCATTATCCCCCGGACCATTTCTTCTCCCTTTCCGGAAAGCGATTCGAACCCGGCCCTCGGCGAGAGAATGTCGAGCGCGGCCAGGGTGGTGCGTAGATTCTCCTTCTGACACTCACCTTTGAGGTCCATTCCGGAGAGAATGGCGGCGTGCCGGTACCACAGCGATGGCTCCATGGCATCTGCAAAGCTCAGCGGGCACTTCATCCATGCCATCTCGCGCAGCACCGGGGCGGTTTCTTCGTCAGTCGTGCCCGCAAGGCAGGGGACTCCATCTTTCATTATTCCGCCCTTCTCCGCGGCAATCAGCGCCCGCGTGCCGCCAAGCAGAGTACAGTGGTCCAGGCCTATGGACGTGATTACGGAAAGCTCCGGATTTACGATATTGGTGCTGTCCAGGCGGCCGCCGAGCCCCGTCTCTATCACCGCGGCACCGACATTCTCGTCTGCGAACCATCTGAAGGCCATGCCGGTAGTTATTTCAAAGAATGACAGCCGGTTGTCGTCGATCCAGTCTTTCCATCGCGTAAGGAAATCATAGACATATTCTTTGTCTATAAAGACGCAGCCGGCGGGGGAGACGATACGCGCCCTTTCGCGGAAATCCTGAAGGTGCGGCGAGGTGTACAGCCCGACTTTCAAGCCGGCGGATGCCAGGGCTGCCGTAATCATGGACGCCACGCTGCCTTTGCCGTTGGTGCCGGCTATATGGATGCTCTTAACGGCTTTGGAAGGACTGCCGAGCACCTTGTCGAAAGCGAGCATCCGCTCCAGCCCCGGCTTGTACGCTCCGGAGGAAAATCCGGCATCGCGAACCGACGGGACCCGCGCGAAAATGTCATTTAGAAGACTATTATACTCGTTTTCGTTCAGCACAGCCGCTTAGTTATTGTGCATTTATGCAAATTTAATTACTTTTGCGGAAAATGGGAAAGAAACTGTCATATCTTTTTTCGAAATTTATTATTGACGGGATAGAGAAGCCTGCCACTCCGGCCCGGATTCTGCTTTCCTGCTTTTCGGACCTGTCGCTGGACGGCGCCCCGGGGGAGACCATCGTCGATGAAACTCTGGACCTTGCGCCAAGTGTCTATAAATTTGATGAAAACCGGATTTCTGAGTATCTGGATATTGTCCGCGGCAGTTCTTCCCAGGCTTTTCCGCTGATTTTTCCGGAATCTGCCACCTGCCTTGCAGTCGCTTCATCCGTCATAGACAAACTCTGGCGCAGCGGCCGCCATACCCTCGCCGACTTGTCCGTGCGTGCGCAGTGGAACTGGAATGACTGCGAGATAGGCAACATGGCGTCTTTCTATGCATCAGTTGAAAGCGCCGCAGCCTATATCGACGGGCTGGAACTTCCGCTGACTTCCGTGGAGATAAGCGACGGCCGCCCGGGGGTGTCGTTCAAGGTCGATGGCGCTTCGCCCCGCCGAAGCTGCCCGGCCTCTGCCGTGGACGCGCCCGATTCCTGGCTGGTGTATATTCCTTTCGATTCCTGTGAATTCCGGCTTGGGGGCTCTGTGCTGTCCCGTGCCGTAGATGCCCGCAGCGCCGTGGGACCGGATATCTCCGACTCTGCCTATTTCATTGACTGCTATGAAGTCGTGCGGGAACTGGTGGAGGACAAGATAGTGAAGGCCGGGATCGGAGTAGGGGAAGGCGGACTGGCCGCTGCCATTGCTGCGTTTACCTCCAGGACCGGCGCGGAAGTGAATGTCAGCGGAATATGCAAGGCCTATGGAGAATTCCCGGTGCGGGTTCTTTTCTCCGAGGTGCCCGGTGTGCTGATTCAGATTGACGACTCAGATTTCGATTACGTGGACGCCGAACTCCTGCTTCAGGACATCGCCTATTTCCCTATAGGTCATCCCTCCGGCGGAACGCTCCGCATTGCATCCGACCCGGCTTCTGGACTCCCGTCCATACTTGAATCCCTGCTCGGTTCCCGCGCCTCCGAAGGCGAGGACTGACAATTATATATCCCTTCGGAGTGAAGCTTTGGGGATGTTCAGAAGGCCGCGGTATTTGGCGACGGTGCGGCGGGCGACTTTGTAGCCTTTGTCGTTCAGCAGGGTGACTATCTCGTCATCGGTAAGCGGGGCATGCTTGTCTTCGGCTTCCACAAGTTCCCGGATGACTTTCTTTATTTCGCGTGTCGAAACCTCTTCACCCTCCTGATTCTCAAGACCTTCCGAGAAGAAATACTTAAGGGGGAAGATCCCGAAGTGGGTTTCTATCCACTTGCTGTTCACAACCCGGGATATGGTGGAGATGTCGAATCCGGTGCGCTCGGCTATGTCGCGAAGCACCATGGGCTTCAGGTTGGACTCATCCCCGTCTATGAAAAACTCTCTCTGAAAATCGATTATAGTGCTCATCGTTTTCTCAAGGGTGTTATGGCGCTGCCTGAGGGCTTCGATGAACCATTTGGCCGAGTCTATTTTCTGTTTTACGAAACTTGCGGCCTCTTTCTGGGAGCGGTCTGACGAGTAGCGTCCGGTTTCAAGGATATCAGCATATTTACGGTTTATTCTCAGTTCCGGGATGTTGAAGCGAGGCATGGTGAGAATCATCTGGCCGTTTTCATAGTCCAGATGGAAGTCCGGGACAATCTGCTGGGTGCGGTCGTCATAGTTGTCGTCGATTTCACCGCCCGGGGACGGATTCAGCCTCTTGATTTCGTCAAGCACGTCCTTCATGTCCTGCTCGCTGAGCTTTGCCTTAGCCATTACCTTCTTGAAATGGCGGTTGGAAAAGTCCGTGAAGCAGTCCGATAGTACCGTAATTGCATTCTGCACGGCAGGGGTGCTCTTTTTCTGGCGGAGCTGAAGCAACAGGCATTCCCTCAGGTCCCTTGCCCCGACTCCCGGCGGATCGAACTGCTGGATGATCCGGAGCAGTCTTTCAATTTCTTCCGCTGAGGATTCCACCCCGGCGCGGAAAGCAAGGTCGTCCACGAGAGATTCTATGTCGCGGCGAAGGTAGCCATCGTCGTCGAGGCTGCCTATTATGAAATTGCCGACGGTCTTTTCGTGTTCTGTAAGATTGCGGAAGCCAAGCTGTTCCTGGAGACTCTGGGAGAAACTCTTTTTGACAGAGAACGTCTCCCTTTCTGGGCGGGGATCCTTTCCCCAGTTGTTCACGTAAAGGTTATAGGGCTTGTCGTCGTCCGAATATGGGGAGTAGTTCTCCTCCAGGGAACCGCCGCTTTTTTCGCGGTCCTCGACCTCGGAAATGGAAACATCCTTCGGGGCACCGTCATCGTCCGAGCCGCCCTGGGGCGAGTCGTCGAGTACGGGGTTGTTGTTGAACTCCTCCTTGATCCGCTGCTCAAGTGCCTGGATGGGCATCTCGATGAGCTTTATCGTCTGGATCTGGAGGCTCGAAATGGTCTGCTTCTGTTTCTGCTCAAGTCCCTGTTTCATTATTTGAAGACATTCATTACTGATGAAGGATATCCGCCGTCTGCAAAGGCGCCCATGTTATAGGAGTTCCACTCTCCTTCATAATAGGAAGGCGGGATGGTCTTCAGATAATCCTTGTCCTTGTATATGGCCGGTTTCCACCAGTTGTAAACCTGAGGCTCCCAATAGAACACGCCGATACATTTGGGTATCTTCACTGCGCCGTCCATGAACTCCTGCAGCACGCTTGCCGCCGTGGCTTCGCCGTCCGGAGTCTTCACTCCGATTTCCACTACCATCACAGGCTTGCCTGTGCCACTGGCGATTTTCCGGATGTTCTCCAGCGCGGCTTTGTTTCCATCCGATGCGCTGACCTTGAGGTCCTGGGGATAGTGCGAAAGGCCGCAGATATCGAAACCCGCTCCAGCGTTCTTTAGTCCATTGAACCACCAGGTCTGGTCCTCTGAAGCGTTTTCCTTGTGGGCAATAATCTTTATATCGGGGAAAATCTCCTTTGCCGCTGCGGCTCCAGCCTTGAAAAGAGTAGCAAAATTTGCGAAGTTGCCGCTGTTTATCTTGCCGTCCGGCCATATCATTCCGGTGCGGGTTTCGTTGCCGATCTGGACCCACTTGGGCGTCACATTCACGTCCTTGATGGCCTGCAACACGTCTTTGGTGTGTCCGGCTACGTGGGCGCACATCTTGTCCATATCCCCGCTGTCCCCAGCCCATGCGGCGGGAATGGTCTGGCGGGAAGGATCCGTGAAGAAATCGCTGTAGTGGAAGTCTATCATAACGTCGAGCCCTGCAGCCGCGGCCCGTTTGGACATGTTCACGACATCATCCTTGCCGCTCCATTTGTTCGCATCGTGAGGGTCCACCCATACGCGCAGGCGTATGGCCTGTATTCCGGTGCTCTTCATAACATCCATTATGTCGGATGCCGCTTCGCCCCTGGCTTTGCGGAACTTCTTTCCGTCGTGCTCCATCTCGGACGCCCAGCTGATGTCCGCTCCGCGTACGAAATCAGACCTCCATATTTTCTGGGGGCTGGTCCCTTCGGAATTGTCGTCTTTAGTGTTATTGCCTGTGTTGTTGTCGGCTTTGCCGCAGGAAAAAGGCAGCAGAATGAGGGCTGCTGCAAAAACAAGTATCCTAAAAGTTTTCATAGCACACAAATATAAGCAATATGAAAGAATTATCAAAGAGTTTTGCGCCAGAGGCAGTTCAGCGGCTCCGGAGGATTTCCGTGCAGATTATGCATTCCGCCGCCGAGGCAATCCTTCCATGCAGGGCAGTCCGCACATATTCCGCGGCGAAGGGGAGAGCGGTCGCGATAGACAGAAAAACCTTCGTTCCAGACTCTATGGAAATTGTCTTTATAGATATTTCCTTCGGCGAAAGCGTTACGGTCGATATTCGGGCACGCGGCGATGGTCCCGTCTATGAGAACAGACGCGACGTTAATCCCGGCTCGGCAGAAAAATCGGCTTGCGCGCACCTTGGAATCATATTTTCCGCACCAGCCTTCGCAGCTGAAAGTGACGTTCATCTTCCCGCCGGCCTTTCTCTTCGAGGCTATGAACTCCATAAGCTGTTTGGTCTCGGCACCGGTCAGCTGCATGTCCGGGTCGGAGGCGGCGCGACCGATGGGAATGATGGTGAAAAGCCTCCATTGGGGGACTCCGAGACCTTCAAGAAGAGCGTGAATCTGCTCCAGCTGACCGATGGTCCGGCGGTTTACGCAAGTGACCACATCGAAATTTATCCTGCTGCAGCCGGCGGCGATGCGGATGGCATCGACAGAGCGTTCGAAACTGCCTTTCCGCCCCCTCATCCAGTCGTGCTCATCTTCGAGCCCGTCAAGGCTTATTGTGAGTGCTCCGAGGCCTGAGAGCAGCAGGCGGTTCTGCAATTCGCGGGTATAGAACCAGCCGTTGGTGACAAGGCCCCAGCTGAAGCCTCTTTTCGCGATAGCGAGTCCGGCCTCCGGGAGGTCGGGTCTCAGAAGAGGCTCCCCGCCGGTGAGTACCACGGTGAAATCATCGGGTCGCTCAGAGGCGGGAATGGTGTCCAGGACCTTCAGGAAGTCCTCCAGAGGCATGTCTTTTTCAGACGGAGCCGCGCCACAATCGCTGCCGCAGTGGCGGCAGTGCAGATTGCAGCGCGTAGTGCACTCCCAGAATAGGTAGTTCAGCTCGTGAACCCGGGTTTCGTAATTCCGGAATGCCCGGTGGAGCAGGCGGCCTGTCATTTCTGGAGTTTAACGGTGAAATCACCGTCGGGAAGCTCTATGGTGGTATCCTTCACTGCATAGCCTTCCGCGCTCAGGCGGAGTTCCAGTGCCGTGCTGTCCGGAGGAACGGTGACGCAAACTAATGCGCAGCCGTTTTCGTCCGTCTCGGCCCATTCGGTAAATTCGACGCTGTCCTCCGCGGAGACATAGACCTTGACTCCCTTGACAGGCGCAGAGCTCCCTTTGTCCAGAACCTTTATCTCAGTCTCGTAGTAGTTGCCGTTCCGACCCTGGGGAACGCCGTAGCAGGACTGAAAGATGAAAAGGGCCGTCGCAAGAGTGGAGCCCTTGAGAATGTTGTGAAGCAGTCTCATGTCTATGCCATAAGCGCACCCACGAGGCCGAGGATTGCGTACAGCTCGGGAAGAGCGCCGTAGATCAGGGTGTTGGTGAACACGTTGTGTCCCTGGGAGATGCCCACGATTCCGTTGGCGCAGACCTGGCCCTGCCGGATTGCGGACAGCATGCACACCAGACCTACGCTCAGTCCGATACCGAAGACCAGTGCCGGATGTTCTGCGACGTCACCCCTCATCATGAAGAATGCGACGAATCCATAGATGCCCTGGGTTGCAGGGAGGGCTGAAAGGACGAGGTAGTTTCCTGATTTTTCGGGACGTTTTTTCATTGCGCCTTCTGCTGCATTGCCGGCAAGTGATGTGCCGATAGCGGAGCCGATACCTGCGAGTGCGAGTACCAGCCCGAGTCCAAGATAAGCAAGAGTTAATTCCATAGTATTAAGATTTATTGATTTTCAGTGGTTTATATTCGCGTCCGTCGGCTTCGTAGCCGGAATTCTTGAAGAACTCCAGGAAGTTCAGACGAAGGGGGTGGACGAAAGCGCCCAGGGCAGCCATAGCAAAGTTCAGGGTATGGCCGACCACGACTATCAGTATGAAAAATATCCAGAATGCGCGGACTGAGCCGTCGCCCAGCACCATCAGGGCAATTTCATTGAATGCTTTGCCCAGCATGGCTCCGGCGAGTCCGAGGGCATAGAGCCGGAGGTAACTCAGGACGTCTCCGAGCATGCCGGTGACCATTCCGTAGGTATCCCACAGGCCAAGGGCGGTGTTCACGAGAGGATTCTTTCCCTTGCCGTTGAGCGGGAATATGCCTATGAAAGCGAGGACGCCGAGTACTATGATGACTATTTTAGCAGTACGGGAGACCATTGGAGCGCCGGGACTGTCGGAAGAAAGGAAGCCTGCGAAAGCCAGGGCGGCGATAATGACGCCTCCTACAATAAGAAGGGCCCATCCCCAGGCTCCGAGCGACTTCCAGAAGCCGTTGACCTTGGAAGCATGGACAGCCTTGACAATAAGAGCCAGACTCAGGTGGATGATACCGACCACTATGGCCGCAACCATGGTGCCGTCGTAACCTGCGATCTCTGATGGAAGGAATATGCCTTTTATCGGGGCGAAGACCTCCCATGTGGCGATATCCAGCGAAAAGAAGGTGTGAAAGAAGAAACCGATAACAGTGGTTCCTATTCCGAGGGTAACCACCAGCGGGGCCATATCCTTGAATGAAGGGACTTTCATCAGCGCAAGCCCTGCTGCAATCAGTATCAGTCCATATCCCATGTCGCCCATGCAGAAGGCGAAGAAAAGCAGGAAGAATATGGAAATGAATACTGTGGGGTCGAAGCCGTCGTAAGCAGGACGTCCGTACATGTCGGTGAGAGTCTCGAACATCTTCACGAAACGGCTGTTGCGTAGTTTTATGGGAGGGTTGTCCTGCACCGAAGCGGCGGCTTTTATCCACAGCACGTCCATGGAGTTGAAAGCGGCGTCGAGGCTGGATTCATTTTCGGTTGGAGCGAAGCCGGTGACCACGGTCAGATGCTCTTCGGCGGCAGAACCAGTGGCGGCAGAGGCGAGATAAAGGTCCAGCGAGGATTCTTCCCGGGCTATTTCTCTTTCAATCTCCGGAATTCGCCCCCTGCAGCTTATGACTATGGCCTGCTGCTCTTTTTCAAGAGCCTCTGCGGCCTCTATCGCGGACCGGACCTCTGCGGCGCTTCGCGAGGGAGCCTTAATTTCGAAAGACGGCAGGACGGGCTCGCTGCCGGAAGGGAGCACAGCGACGAAGAAAACTGACTTTCCTTCGCTTACAATCTGTATTGGATACTCCTCCTTCCAGGACGGGTCGAATTTCTTCTCAGGGACCCTGTAGAAATGGAAATCCAGGCCGCAGTTGCGTATGGCCTCGATTTTTTTCCTGTCGAATTCGCCCCAGGCGGATACACTCTCAAGCTCCCTTCTGAGGGCTGCCTTTTCTGCTGCGATTTCATCAAGCCGCGAAAGTGCGGCGTTTCCTTCAGCCACAGGGTCGGAAACAGCGGGAAGCGGTCCTTCGGCTGTGAAAGGGACAGACTTCAGCCTGGTCACAGTCCGGAGCCGCGAAGATATAGACTCGAAATCAGCCGCGGACTTGTCGTCTATGGCTTTGGAACTTCGGGTAATGTCCACGAGGCCGATCTCCTGAAGTTTTTCCAGGAATTCCTCCTTCCCGCTGCTGAGCAGGATGAAGGAGTATTTTGTCATTTTCTCGATCATGCTTCCGAGGCCTCCTCTTCCTCAGCCGCGTGGCGGTTCTTGACTATCTTGGAAGACGCCTTGGAAAGGTTTTCCTCGTCCTCCATATAGCGTTTGATTTTACGGATGGCCTCCTGGTAGCCGGGAATCTGGACTTTTTCGTAGAGGTTCACCTTCTGGGTGGTCTTTTTGCGCTGATAGTCCAGTATCCTCGCCTTCTCGGTATAGACCTCGGATTCGATACCGAGCCTCGACAACTTTTTGAGTATGGCCACTCCGTCCGGGTACCAGGCTGGCTTGGTGAAGGCATTGAAGGGCTGCAGGCGGTATTTTATCTCTCCGAGGGCGGGAGTCTTTACACCTGCGACCTTTACCGTCAGGAGCTCCACATCAGTGATTGCTATCAGCCCCGGGTCGAATTCATTCCAGAGGGAAGCCATGTAGTCGTAGCTGCGGAGCGCTTCCTCAAGCTGCTCGTTGATGTGGATGCTTTCTTCCTTGGCCTTGCGCACTTCCAGCCTCAGGGCGCTCTCCTTGCTCTGAAGCGTCGGGAGAGCTCTCTGGCGGACTTTCAGCTGCTTGCCGATTTCAGTCAGCGAGGTCTTGTTATATTGAAACTTTATCGCCATTCCAATATTTGTCTATAAAGGCCTGTTTGATACCGGTCTCCGCGGGGGAGAAGTACTTCGCGAACAGTTCCCAGGCTGTATCCAGCATCTCGTCGATTGAAATATTGACGTCTATGGAAAGCAGCCTCGTGGCGTATTCTTTGGCATACGCGAGGCAGCGGTGGTCATAGTCCGAAAGGTCGAAGCCGTTCTCCAGCTTGGTCTTGGCGTTCTGGGCGTCTGCGAAAAGGCGCACGCCGGCGTTCATTACCTGGGAGTGGTCCTCGCGGGTTTTCTTGCCCTGTACAAGCTGTTTCAGACGGGAAAGCGAACGGAACGGGTCTATGATGACCTTGCCGGAATCGGTATCTACGCGAAGGAACAGCTGGCCTTCGGTGATATAGCCGGTGTTGTCCGGGATGGCGTGAGTGATGTCCCCGTCGTTCAGCGTCGTGACAGCGATTATGGTTATAGACCCTTCAGTGGGCAGCTGGACAGCCTTTTCATAGATTTTCGCAAGGTCGCTGTAAAGGGATCCCGGCATGGAGTCTTTGGAGGGAATCTGGTCCATTCGGTTGGACACGATGGACAGGGCGTCCGCATAGAGGGTCATGTCGGTGAGCAGCACGAGCACTTTCTCGTTCTTGTCCACGGCGAAATACTCCGCGGCGGTCAGGGCCATGTCCGGAATAAGCAGACGCTCCACGGGAGGATTCTCGGTGGTGTTGATGAAGCAGATAATTTTGTCCAGTGCGCCGGCGGCCTCGAATTCGTGACGGAAGAAAAGATAGTCGTCGTTCGACAGGCCCATTCCGCCGAGAATAATCTTGTCCACGTCCGCCCTCATCGCGACGTCCGCCATGACCTTGTTGTACGGCTGGTCCGGGTCAGCGAAGAAAGGAATCTTCTGTCCGGAGACCAGCGTGTTGTTCAGGTCTATTCCGGCGATGCCGGTCGGAATCAGCTGCGAGGGCTGGCGGCGTTTGTAGGGATTCACAGACGGTCCGCCGATTTCCCTCTCCTCGCCGTCCACTTCCGGGCCGCCGTCAATGGGGTGGCCGTAGGCGTCGAAGAAACGGCCGGCAAGGGCGTCGGACACCTTGAGGGTTGGAGGTTCACCGAGGAATACCACTTCAGCATTTGTGGGAATACCTTCCGTGCCGGAGAAAATCTGGAGAGTTACCACCTCTCCCTTGATGCGCACCACCTGTGCGAGCCGGCCTCCGACGACTGCGAGTTCGTCATTGGAAACGCCGCTTGCGCGGAGCGACACTGTGGCCTTGGTAATGCTTTCGAGCTGGGTATATACCCTCTGATATACTTTATTTGCCATTTTCTTCGAGGAGTTTTTTGACCTGGGACTCGTATGCAGAGAAATCGTCGCTTCCGAAAGTGGAGTAGTTCATCTGGCGGAGCAGGTTTATGATGTTCTTGAAATAGTCGCGGCACTTTTCAAAATCCGCAAAGTCGAATTCCTTCCCGCATATATCCAGTACCAGGTCCAGCATATAGCGCTGTCGTTCCATCGGGCAGAGCGAGTCCACCGGGTCGAAGCCGTCCTGCTGGAGGATGATGAAGTCCACGAGTTCGGATTTCCAGAAAAGGATATGGTAACTCATAGGAACGCCGTCGTCGCCGAGGATGTTGATCTGCTCGGCGGACTCCTTGCCGCGACGGATAATATTCTTGGCCCTCAGGACCTTGTCCACCCATCCGCGCTCCACGGTCTCCTCCAGGTACTGCTGGATTTCAGGGTATTCGAGATATTTGGAATAGGAGTCTATGGGGTTGACGGCAGGGTAGCGTTTCTGGTCGGCGCGGTTCTGCTCCAGGGCGTAGAAGCACCTGGCGGCCTTCTTGGTGGACTCGGTGACCGGCTCCTTGAGGTTTCCGCCGGCGGGGGAGACCGTGCCTATGAAGGTGACAGCGCCCCTCTGTCCGTTGTTCAGAATGACCATGCCGGCCCTCGAATAGAAATTCGAGATGATTGCCGAAAGGTCCACAGGGAAGGCGTCCGCACCCGGAAGCTCCTCCATACGGTTGGACATTTCTCGCAGCGCCTGGGCCCAGCGGGAAGTGGAGTCCGCGAGCAGCAGGCACTTCAGGCCCATGGCCCGGTAGTATTCGCAGATTGTCATCGCGGTATAGACAGAAGCCTCACGGGCGGCCACAGGCATGTTGGAGGTGTTGCAGATGATGGTCGTACGCTCCATCAGGTGACGCCCGGTATGGGGGTCTATGAGTTCGGGGAATTCAGTGAATATCTCCACGACCTCGTTGGCTCTTTCGCCGCATGCCGCCATCACGATGACATCTGCGTCGCCCTGTTTCGCGATAGCATGCTGAAGCACGGTCTTGCCGCAGCCGAACGGGCCCGGAATGAAGCCTGTGCCGCCTTCGGCGATTGGATTGAATGTGTCTATGACACGCACTCCGGTCTCCATGATACGGTCAGGCCTGGGCTTTTCCTTATAGCCTTTGACAGCTATTTTGACCGGCCATTTCTGGGACATAGTTACCGGCACATCGTCGCCTTCTTCATTGACGAGCACGGCGATGACTGTGTCTATGTTGTATTCACCTTCTTCCTTGACCTGCTTGACTGTGAATTCGCCCTTGAAGGAGAAGGGGACCATTATCTTGTGGGGCAGCCAGCCTTCTTCCACTCCGCCGAGCCAGTCCGCCGCGACGACTTTGTCGCCGGGCTTTGCAATGGGGGTGAAGTGCCAGAGTTTTTCATGGTCCAGAGGGTCGGTGTATTCGCCGCGTTTCAGAAATACGCCTTCCATGGTGCGAAGGTCGTTCTGCAGGCCGTCATAGACACTCGAGAGAAGGCCCGGGCCGAGGGTGGCCTCGAGCATCCTGCCTTCGAATTCTACGCTGTCGCCCACGCTGAGTCCGCGTGTGCTTTCGAAGACCTGTACCTGGGCGTAGCGGCCGTTAACCTTGATGACTTCCGCCATCATGCGGACTCCGCCGAGGTTGATGAAGCAAAGCTCGTTTTCTCCTACCGGTCCTTCCAGGAGCACGGTGACAAGGTTCGAGACAATGCCGGTTACTTTTCCTTTTGTCAACATATACTAGCTATCGTATTTTATTCCTTTAAATGTTCCTTTGATTTCGGAGACGAGGGTGCGGAAGCGCTCGCGGCCCTGCTCCTCGTCCAGGGTGAGCCAGCGGTCGGCGATGTGGAGTTTGGCGAGGAAACCGAGTACGGCGTTGATGTCGAAGTAGTTGAACACAGTAAGGTTGTTTACCTTGTTCCAGGTCAGGTCGTCAAGACCCTTCTCGCGGGTAAGCAGGTCTTTCTGCGACAGGATATCGTCCAGTTGCCTTTCCTCTTCGAATTCTCCTCCGGTAAAACGCATTCCGTCTATGTCCAGTCCGCTGTCCTCGTCCGTGCCTTCGCCTGTCATTATATCAGTGCCTTCTTCTCTGCCGAGTTCTTCGTTGAGGCGCCTGACAATTGCGTTCCGCTTGTTCAGGTCGAAGCGGAAGTACTCGCGGATGAAGCGGTTGCGGTGACTGAGAGCCTCGGCGTAGAAGTCCGCGTTCAGGCTTTCGGAATCGAATCCTTTCAGCAGGAAGTCCACCAGTGAGTTGTCTTTCTCGGAAAGATTCTCCCGGATTTCTTCCAGCAGGGTACTGAAAGCCTTTCCGCTTTCGTATTTGTAGCCGGGAAGCAGGACCGGAAGGGAAGCGACTATGTATTCGAAATTGCTCATCCGAAGAGAAGCTTCTTGGTGGAGGGACGGAGATATTCAGCGATAAGATTCCTGAAGGATTCGTCGCTCAGGCTGATAAAGTAGCCGCCGTCTTTCGGGGCGATGGTGAATCCGCCTGCGATTTTCTTGGAGAAGTTCGCCTCGACACCCTTTCCTATGACCTTAGGAAGCTCGTTCTCCACGAAGGGAGCGAGCTGCGCCTTAAGGTTCTCCGGAAGGACCAGGGCGATGTCGCTGGGATTCTCGCTGGAGAAATTTTTCGCCACAGCGGTGATAATTTCTTTCAGATAATCTGGATCTGCGAGAGTCTTGCTGACCTTCCCGGCGCTGATACTGGTGACAATCAGATTCTCGATGTCCGAACGGGTCGCGCTCAGCGCCTGAGCCGATGCCATTGCAATGTCGCTTTCGGCCTTTGCCTTTGCGGCCTCTGCCTCCTTCGCGGCTGCGGACAATATAGACTCGGCCTCTTTTTTTGCCGATGATAAAATTTCCGCGGCTTCAGCCTTTGCTTTTTCCACGATCTGAGCTCCTTCTGCCCTGCCTTTTGCAAGACCTTCATCGTAGAGTTTCTCGGTCAGTTCCTGAAGTTTATCCATATTTGTGTTGTTTAATTTATAATCTCACCAGTTCAGTGCTATTTTGCATCATCCTACAAAAATACGCAAAAAAACCGATATTCCGAAACAAAAACTATCGTTCGGTTTTTAATATATTATGTCTTACAGTGATTTTTTCTTCTTCGTAATTATTGCTTATCTTTGCAAGTTATTACAATATGTTTATGAGCATTCAACAGGAAAAAATCGGAAAACTCGTCGCCCGGAGGGAGAAGGCTCTCCTGGGAGGTGGAGAAAAGAGGATACAGGCCCAGCATGAAAAGGGCAAACTTACCGCCCGCGAGAGGCTTTCCCTGCTGCTGGATGAAGGCAGCTTCGAAGAATATGACATGTTCGTGCGGCATCGCTGCACCAATTTCGGAATGGAGAAAGACCATACCGACGGCGACGGCGTAGTTACCGGTTGCGGTACGGTTGACGGCCGTCTTGTCTATGTCTTCGCCCAGGATTTCACCGTCAGCGGCGGCTCCCTGTCGAAGACCATGTCCGAGAAAATATGCAAGATCATGGACCTGGCGGTGCGTAACGGCGCTCCCGTCATAGGACTCAACGACTCCGGAGGCGCCCGCATCCAGGAAGGCATAGACGCACTTGCCGGTTACGGCGAGATTTTCGAGCGCAACATCCTTGCGAGCGGCGTGGTGCCCCAGATTTCCGGCATTTTCGGCCCATCTGCAGGCGGCGCCGTCTATTCTCCCGCGTTGACGGATTTCACCCTGATGGTCGAGAACACTTCCTACATGTTCCTTACCGGCCCCGCGGTCGTGAAGAGCGTTACCGGCGAGGATGTGACGCAGGAGCAGCTCGGAGGCGCTTCGGTCCATGCCTCCAAGAGTGGTGTGGCGCATTTTGCCGCCCGTGACGAACAGGAAGGCATAGCCACGATAAAGAAACTGCTGAGTTTCATTCCCCAGAACAACCTGGAGACTGCGCCCGAAAGGCCTACGAATGACCCGTACAACAGGGTGGACGATGCCCTGAACGAGATAATTCCGGACAGCCCGAACAAGGCCTATGATGTCTATTCGGTAATCCGGAGCATTGTCGATGACGGCGATTTCTTCGAAATTCACAAAGATTTCGCGAAGAATATAATAGTAGGATTCGCCCACATGGGAGGCCGCAGCGTTGGCATCGTGGCCAACCAGCCCAAGGTGCTCGCCGGCGTTCTGGACATAAATGCTTCGCGCAAGGCAGCCCGTTTCGTCCGCTTCTGCGACGCATTCAACATCCCTCTGGTGACCCTTGTCGATGTGCCCGGTTTCCTCTGCGGCACCCAGCAGGAGTACGGCGCAATCATCACCAACGGAGCGAAACTTCTGTATGCCTACGGCGAGGCGACTGTGCCTAAGGTGACGGTCACCCTGCGCAAGTCCTACGGCGGTGCGCACATAGTCATGAGCTGCAAGCAGCTGCGTGGGGACATCAATTACGCGTGGCCTTCATCCGAGATTGCCGTCATGGGGGCAGACGGGGCAGTCAAGGTGCTCTATGCCAAGGAAATGAAATCGGATCCAGAGCATTCTGAAGAGATTTTCCAAAAGCGCAAAGAGGAATATGTGGAACTCTTCTCCAATCCCTATCAGGCTGCCGAGAAGGGCTATATCGATGATGTAATCGAGCCCCGGAACACCCGCTTCCGCATTATCCGCGCCCTCTGCCAGCTCGAAGGAAAGCGGCAGGAACTCCCGGCCAAGAAACACGATAACCTGCCACTGTAATGAGATTCGTTTCCATCATCATAAGCGCGGCGTCGATAGCTGAAAACGACCCTCACGGCTGGATTCTGTCCATAGTTTCAGTCAGCGTCGTATTTCTGTCCCTGACTCTTCTGTGGCTGATTTTCAGTTTGTTCTTCTCTCCGAAGAACCGTGCGAAAATGCGCAGCTTGGTTCCTTCGCTCCACTCATCCAGGCCCGATGAAGAGGTGGCCGCCGTAATTGCAGCCGCCCTGGATATGGACGATTCCGGTGAGGTCTATGCCGCCATCGCCGCAGCCCTGGACATGTACCTCGGCGAGCAGCTGCACGACAGGGAATCCTATGCCATTACTATCCGGAGGAGCAATTCCCCATGGACATCCAAATCATTCAATTTCAGAAAATCACCTAAGAGATGAAAACATACAGTCTTAAAATCAACGGCAAGGAATACGAAGTCTCCATAGACCGCGGCGAAGGAAACAAAGTCGCAGTGAAGGTCAACGGCGTCGATTACGAAGTAGAACTCGCTGGCGGCGCATCAGCAGGTGTGTCCGGCGGCAATCCGGCAGCCGGTAATGTCCCGCAGGCAGGGGTACCTGATGGAGTACCGGTAGCCAATAATGTCCCGCAGGCAGGGGTACCTGATGGAGTACCGGCAGCCAATAATGTCCCGCAGGCAGGGGTACCTGGCGGAACATCGACCCCCTATAAAGTTCCGACAGGTACCCCTGCCGGAGGTGCAACAGAGGGTGTAAAGGTGGTTTCCCCGCTTCCCGGAGTAATTATAGAGGTTTCAGTCCGCGAAGGCCAGCAGGTTTCCGCCGGACAGAAAATCGCCGTACTCGAGGCTATGAAGATGGAGAATGAGATTTCTGCTCCCAAGGCCGGAACCGTAACCGCCATTCTTGTGCAGAAGGGCGACTCCCTGCTGGAAGGCGCAACGATAGCAACTATTGCCTGATGGAACAGATAGTATCGTCCCTTTCCCAGTTCTGGGAATTCACCGGTTTCGCCAATTGCCATTGGCAGAACCTTGTGATGATACTTATCGGTATCGCATTCATTACCGTCGCCATACTCAAGGAGTGGGAGCCCCTGCTGCTGATTCCCATAGGCTTCGGTATGGTAATCGGCAACATTCCCTTTTTTCCGGGCCTGAATATCAGCATCTATGAGGAAGGTTCAGTGCTGAACATTCTATATCAGGGAGTCCGGCAGGGCTGGTATCCTCCGCTGATTTTCCTCGGCATAGGGGCCATGACCGACTTCTCGGCCCTGATTTCCCAGCCCCGGCTGATTCTTATCGGCGCGGCCGCACAGATAGGCATTTTCGGAGCCTATCTGCTCGCGCTCGCTTTAGGCTTCCTGCCTCAGGAGGCCGGAGCCATAGGCATAATCGGCGGCGCGGACGGTCCCACCGCGATTTTCCTATCCTCGAAGCTGGCCCCCGACCTGATGGGCGCCATCGCGGTTTCGGCCTATTCCTACATGGCCCTGGTCCCCGTTATCCAGCGGCCTATAATGCTGGCGCTCACTACCAAAAAGGAGAGGCTTATCCGCATGCCGGCTCCCAGGACTGTCAGCAAGAAGGAACGCATCATTTTCCCTATTGCAGGCTTTTTGATCACCGCCTTCATTGTCCCTTCCGGCCTGCCTCTGCTGGGCATGCTTTTCTTCGGCAACCTGCTTAAAGAAAGCGGGGTTACCCGCCGTCTCGCCGAGACAGCCCGCGGCCCGATGATAGACGTCGTCACGACTCTCATAGGCCTTACGGTCGGTGCGTCGACCCAGGCAGACAAGTTCCTCACCGGTCGTTCTGTCCTGATTTTCGGGCTTGGTCTGGCATCCTTTGTCATAGCCACAGCCTGTGGTGTCAGCTTCGTCAAGATAATGAATATATTCATAAAGAATCCCGAGAGGAAAATCAACCCTCTGATTGGAAATGCAGGAGTTTCGGCCGTGCCTGACAGTGCCCGGGTATCCGAGACGGTAGGCCGGGAATTCGACCCGGACAACCATCTCCTGATGCACGCTATGGGCCCGAATGTGGCCGGGGTCATAGGCTCTGCAGTCGCCGCGGGTATCCTTCTCGGATTTCTTGGATAAACTGATATGAAAGCACGTAAAGAACAGATTCTGGTCCATATTACCGGAAAGGATCGGATTGGACTCACTGCATCTATAATGTCCATTCTGGCGGCCCATCGGGCTGAAATCCTTGATATAGGACAGGCAGACATCCACAGTTCGCTGACTATGGGGCTGCTGATCCGAATTGACGAAAGGGCCTCCGGGCAGGTGATGAAGGAACTGCTTTTCAAAACTTCTGAACTCGGAGTGGACATCGGTTTCGAACCCATCTCAGACGACGACTATGAAGACTGGGCCGGACGTCAGGGGCGCAACCGTTACATACTGACAGTAATTGGCCGCAGCCTTTCCGCCGCACAGATTTCTGCTGCTGCGGAAGTAATTGCACATCAGGGCCTTAATATAGACGCCATACGCCGTTTGACCGGTCGTATGAGCATAAAGCATCCCGAGAAGAATGTCCGCGCCTGTGTGGAATTTTCGGTCCGGGGCTTCCTCGAGAACAGGGAGGCGATGCAGAGGGAACTGATGTCCCTTTCCGAGGAAACCGGAATGGACTTTTCCTTCCAGAAGGACGATATGTACCGCAGGATGCGCCGTCTGATATGCTTCGATATGGATTCCACTCTGATTCAGACTGAGTGCATAGACGAACTTGCCCGCCGGCACGGTGTCGGAGACAAGGTCGCCGCTATAACCGAAAGGGCCATGCGCGGTGAAATAGACTTCAAGGAGAGTTTCACTGAAAGGGTAGCCCTTCTTAAGGGCTTGGACATCAGTGTTATGCAGGATATTGCTGAGCATCTCCCGATTACAGAAGGCACCGACCGCCTTATGTCCATATTGAAAACCTGCGGCTACAAAATCGCCATCCTCAGCGGAGGATTCACCTTCTTCGGCGAATATCTCCAGCGCCGTTACGGAATAGACTATGTCTATGCCAATGAACTGGAAGTGGGGGAGGACGGCCGCCTTACTGGCCGGTACGTCGGTGAAATAGTGGACGGTCGCAGGAAAGCGGACCTTTTGAAACTGATTGCCCAGACGGAAAAGGTCAATCTTGCGCAGACCATCGCTGTCGGCGACGGAGCCAACGACCTTCCCATGCTCATGGAATCCGGTCTTGGAATCGCTTTCCATGCCAAGCCCCGTGTCAAGAAAACGGCCCGTCAGTCCCTGAGCACAATCGGCCTCGACGGTGTGCTCTACTTCCTCGGCTTCAAAGACAGCCAGCTCGGCGAGCAGGGAAAGATGTAATCCTTGCTGCGGGGGCTATTTCATTACGGGACGGATAGACTGAAGGAGTTCCTGCTCACGTAGATTCATATAAGGTGCGAATCCTGCAGGGAAGCGGAAAGGATTGTCTTTGCCCTTGTTGTACATATAGGCATTTGTTACCTTACCGCCCCACTTTTCCGGAGTGGCATCCCACGCGGCGTCAGCTCCTGAGAGCTCGTTATCGGCGAGCCAGGAGACATAATTGGCTTGGGGATAGATGTTTACGTATGTGAAATCTACGCTGCCGGTGCTTGTGTTGGTGCTCCCGCTGAAGACCTCGGCAAGAACTGTCACACTCTCGATGTTTCCGTTAGGAAGTCCTTTCTTTTCCCACTTACGGAAATGGGCTGAAATGTCCACGTGACCCTTTTGCCGGCCGCTATTACGAAGGCTATAATATTGATAGAAGGCGTTTGTTCCAAAAATATTAGGTCCACTATTCGTAGTTACGAATAATTCATAGCTGTCTCCATCCACTACATACTTGCCTTTATTCTGATATCCTGAAAGAGTCGGCTTATCATTCTGAACCCAGTCTTCGACAATAATGAACTCCACCGGCAGCGATGAGCCTCTAGACCATCCATTGATGCCTAAATATGAACCGCCATCAATACCTCCTGATTTGTGAACTTGAAATCCGCAGCGAAACGTCCTATTTGATCGTGTGTTTTATTGGTATCGAACATCATACCGACTTCTCCCAAAACATCACTTGGACTATTCCACGACAACTTGAACGAGCCGTCGGGATAATAGGTGAAACTGTTTTTATTGCTATTGCGTTCGTCCCAGAAATTGAACTTTAAATCTGAATCGGAAGAAATATCAGATTCCTTATTATAATTCACCGTTGTGCCGTTTCCCTGATGCCCACGTTCTATCATAAAATCCAGATACCACGCGGCCGGTTCATCGCCACATGATGTGGAAGACCAGTAACAACCATATTCCTGCGCTTCCTTGAGATCCCCGCCTTTTTTGTAGCCGGCGGCCGGAAGGAATATGCTGTTTCCGTTCTTTAAGCTGGTTATCTTGTAGCCTTTTACACCGCCCTCAGTCGTCTCCTCAACACAGCACTTGGCAGGATCGATGAGTTCCTCATACTCTTCTTTTGTTGGCATTCTCCAGTCCTTGCCGCAAAGTCCCGGGACCGGATCCGACCCGCACGCGTAATACTCGCCGCTTTCCGTTGCGATGGTAGTGCCGAGGTTACTGTCAGCCCACTTCACGCTCAGTTCAAGGTCCACCGGAGCCATAGTGAATTGAGGCTGCTCTTCGCCCCCTCCACCGTTACCTCCGTTTCCGGGGCCGTTCTCGGTACCATTGCCGTTTTCGGCATTATCCGGTTCATTACCCTGGCAAGCCGCAAAAGAAAACACCACCGCCGCCGAGCCTAGTAATCGCGATGCGGCGGTACCGTAATACATTGTATGTCAAGTGGGCACGGTTGGTCGAAAAATTGCCAACCGTGCCCACTTTCGGTCATTTTTGTCCTCGGTTGGTTAAAAAAATGCCAACCGTGCCCGCTTCTGCATTTGAGGTGTCGATTTTTTAGGGAAAATTTTTGGAATAATCGAAGAAGATTCTTACTTTGCGAAAAAGTTGAAGATGGTGAGTGAAGTTGAATTCTATCTTGTGAGTACGGATCATTTTGAGGATCGGATTTGGTTTAAAGATGATGCGGATTTCAGTACGGGGATGAATTATGTTGCGCTTGCTGCCAACGCAACGGGCGTATGTGTCATTGCCTTTGTGCTTATGTCCAACCACGTGCACTTTGTTCTAAGCGGTGATATAGCCGTGGTGGACAGGTTTGTGAATATGTTCAAAAAACTGTATGGAATGTATGTTCGCGTCAGGTTCAAAATAGAGAATTTCCTTAGAAGAAATGATGCGGATATTAAACCGGTAGATGTTTTCGATGAGGGTTTGAAGCGAGCAATAGCATACGTACAGATGAATCCTGTAGCAGCGAAGATTTGCCTGCATCCCACTCAATACCCGTGGGGAAGCGGCAACTGCTTCTTCCAGAAGTTTAAGCCGGAGGGTACAAAGTGTTCAAATATGAGCTTCAGAACAAGGAGAACTCTTCTCAGGAGCAGGTTGGCAGTGAAGGATGACTGGTTGATAGGAAGCGGAGGCTATATACTCCCTTCCAGCTACGTGGCGGTCAAGTTTGTCGAAGATCTATTTCGTACTCCCACAAGCATGGACTACTTCCTGAGGAATTCTTCCAAGGCCAGGGCAGCCCTTGAAAAATCCGGTTCTTCTGCGTACTTCCGGGATCAAACTCTGATTGCCGCAATACCTGATTACTGCGCCGCTGTGTTTCAGAAAGAGTCTTTAAAAGAATTAAACCAGAATGAGAAGACCCGACTGGTTCGCGAATTCAAAAGAAGGTTTAATTCAGACATTTACCAGCTTGCCCGCGTCCTTGGTTTAACCCCCGAGGAAATCGCACATTTCCTCGAAGATTTCTCAAAATAACTCTTATGCTGGGCGTAGGTGGTCGAAAAATCACCACCCAAGACCGTAACGGAGCACCGCCGCCGGAATAAAGCACCTCCTGCGTCTACTGCTTGTGCGCTCCGCCGAGCGCGATTGAGCGGCTCGCTCCGCACCAAGCTGTTGCCGTGGTGCTCCTATGGGTACATGACATTTAACATTTGAAATATGAGAAACAAACAGGACTGGTTCAATGACAAAGTGGCGGAAGTATCTCCACAAATACAAATGGAGAAATCATTATCTGCCGGCATTATTGCGCGTATAGATTCGATTCTTAAAGAGAAGAATATGACGCAACGCGATTTGGCTAAAAAGTTAGGAAAGAGCGAATCCGTAGTGTCCCGTTGGACCAGCGGATTCCCAAATCTTACTCTTCGTTCAATTGCAGAACTGTAAACCGCTTTGGGAGAACCGTTAATAAAGGTCCTAATAGATTCTCCATAGATAATATATTTCCACTTCAAGCGGGCATGGTTGGTCGAGTATTTACCTACCGTGCCCGCTTTACACCCTTTTTGTCCTCGGTTGTTTATAATCTTACCATCCGTACCCGCTGATTTGAGAGTTAGAATAATTCAATTATTATTCGTATATTTGTAGTTGCTATCCGGAGAGAAAACCCGGAAGCAAAGGCATTCATTGTCTTTCCGTCATGTTAAATTCTGGTAAAATTTAGTAAGGGAAAGGGCTTTGAATCTGCCGCAGTTTGTTGTGTTGTAGTCTTAGACTAACACATATACGGGCTGGGTGATTCTATTGTTCAAACTTCTTACGCAGGTTTACCAGAGCCTAACATGACTAGGGAGAATGATAGTTCCCTAGCCTTTTTTATTGTGTATTCCGCCCATCCGGGGAATCTTTGGGTAATTCGTGGTAATGGATTTCGAGATAGTAGAAATACACCAAATGTATGGTGCCTGTAATGGTCAATGGAGTGCGAAATTAAAAGAGAGGAGTGAGCCACATCATTTATTTAGGGTTACATTATCCCCCCATTGCACAAGTGCTGCTTCCGGAGTAATAACAGAAACCGAAAACCCAAGGTGGAAAGGACAATTGATAGTCTTGGAACATGGTTCTTTGCCTTTGGGGTCATGGGCCCCAAAAGACATAGTCTATACAAGTGATATTGAATAATAGCCTAAGAGAATGAAACGAATAATATTTGTTATTGCCGTCCTGTGCCTTTTGGTGGCATGCCAGAATGAAAACAAGCCAATCGATGAAGAGGAATTGGCTGTTGTGAATGTAACTGGCATTGTTCTCACACCATCTGCTATTTCGGTTAAAATAGGAGAATCTGAAGAGCTGATGGCTTCTGTGACTCCAGAAAACGCAACTAACCAAAAGATTAACTGGGTCAGTAGCGATGATTCTATTGCAACGGTTGATGATGGGATAATAACTGGAATCAAAATAGGTAATGTATCAATTATTGCAACGTCTGAAGATGGTGGAAAGACAGCATTCTGTCAAGTGACGGTAGTGAATAATCTTCCCCCTTCTGTATCTTTGGGTGCTGAGCACATATCTGCAGTTAGTGCAGTACTTAATTGTGAGGCGAATCTTAATAGTGCACTCTCCGCCGAGACAAAAACAGGAATCTTGTGGTCAGTCAATGCAGGTGGTATTCCTTCGGAAGCCACAAGGATTGAGGCGAAGGAGATTCTGGCAAAAGAAGGGATTCCGTATTCCTATTCCTATAGTGTTAATCTTACGGGACTCGAAGAAAATACAACATATTTTTATTGCAGTTTTTCGAATGAAGGCGACGAAGATAATTATGGTGAAATAGTAGAGTTTAAGACAAAAGAGTTTTCAACAATGTTGGAAACAATTGATGCAACAGATATCACTGCTACCAGTGCCACGCTTAATGGAAAAGCAGATTTATCTGAATTGGTATTCGTTTATTCCGAAGAAAGCATAGAATATGGTTTTCTATGGGGCAAGGATGAGGACATCCTGGAGCATAATGCGCAATGTGGAACCATAGAGGAAATAAACTATTCCTTTACATTGACGGACCTTTCACATAAGACGAAGTACTGGTATAAGTCATTCTTACAACTCGAAGATATGTTGTACTGTGGCGCTGTCAAGTCTTTTACGACAGATATGGTTTCTGTTGAAAGTATTACGCTGGACAAGAATGAATACACATTCACTACTATAGGTGAGACACTTAATCTTAATGCGACAGTCTTGCCCGAAGATGCCACAAACAAAGGCATTACATGGAAAACAAATAAAGCGGAAGTGGCTACCGTAGATGAAAGCGGAAAAGTGACCGCCATTGGAAACGGGATAGCCACGATTACTGTCACAACGGAAGATCAAAGCAAGACTGCTATCTGCACTATAACTGTAGCCCAGGCTGTGACGGGAATTATCCTAACTCCTTCTTCAGTTACCATTAAAGAAGAAGCCTCCGTTACTCTTGTCCCTACTATAACTCCAGATAATGCTGTAAACAAGAATGTAACGTGGAAAAGCAACAATAACGACGTGGCCACAATCAATAATGGTGTTGTAACCGGAATTAAGGCAGGAAGCGCAATTATTACTGCTACAACTGAAGATGGAGGAAAAACTGCGACGTGCTCAATAACTGTCGAAAGGAATCTCGCTCCTTCTGAGACAATATGTGCAGAGCAAATCTCTGCGATAAGTGTGATATTGAAGGGGAAAGCTAATCTGGGGACAACTGTATCCTCAGATTTGAAAGTTGGTTTTCAATTATCAAAGTCCGCAGGAATCCTTCCTTCAAATTCCATCACCCTTGACGCGGAAAACGTTCAGTCAGATTATAGCTATTCAAACGTCATAAAGGGACTCGACCCTGCTACAACATACTACTTCCGTAGCTTTGTCCGTCAGAACAATGTCGATACCTACGGCGAGACAAAGACGTTCACTACAAAAGACATTGTGTCGATGCTGGAAACCATGAATGCATCTGATGTTTCAGCAATAAGTGCTTGTCTCAATGCTAAACTTGATTTAACAGATGTCGTATATAGTAATGCCGTTTACGGCTTTTATTGGGGCGAATCCATAGGGTCCATGTCAGATCAAGTTACTGCAAAGGAAGGTACTGGTTCAATGTCGTTTGATCTTTCAGGATTGACCCCATCGAAGGAATACTTCTTCCAAGCATATCTTGTTTTGGACGGAAAGGAATTCAAAGGTGACATTGTATCTTTTATTACGCGGTCTTTGATAGAGACATTAGATGTAACCAACCTTTCTGCGATAAGCGCTACTCTCAATGCTAAAATTGATTTTACAAATGTTAATAAGTATTACACGGATGAATTTGGTTTTGACTGGGGAGAATCCGCAGAAACTCTGTCAAAAAGAGGTACAGTCAAAGAAGAGTATGGCTTGATAAAGTTAGATATTTCAGGATTGATACCATCAAAGAAATATTTCTTTCAGTCATATATTGTCTTTGACGAGAAAAAATACAAAGGAGATATCGTATCTTTTACTACACGGCCTCTGATAGAGACACTAGATGTAACAGATATAACTGCGACAAGTGCCGTCCTCAATGCTAAAATAGATTTTACGAATATTAGAACCAATAGAATTGAATATGGTTTTAAGTGGGGAGAAACAGGATATTCAGAGAGTCAGACTGAGAAGGTGGGGAACGTTAATATTGATACTTTTTCTGCCTCTCTTTCGATGCTTTATCCGAGTACTGTGTATTGGATTCAGGCATATGTTAAGCTTGATAATAAAACATTTTATGGTAATTCGAGGTCTTTTTCAACAAAAACTCAACCTGTGGAAAGCGTTAGACTGGACAAATCAGAAGTTACTTTTAAGAATATTGGTAATACTATAGGATTGAATGCCACTATTTTGCCATCAAATGCCACCAATAAAAGCAAGACTTGGTCATCAGACAACGAGAATGTAGTCACTGTGAATGAAAAAGGTGTGGTGACGGCGGTCGGTTTAGGCACGGCCATTGTTACTGTCAAAACCATCGATCAAGGGAAAACGGCATCATGTTTATTTACAGTTAAACATTTGGTTAATAGTATTACATTAAATAAGACAAAACTGATAATGAATCAAGGTGAGGAAGAGATATTAACGGCATCAGTATACCCAAAAGACGCAATTAATAACCGTATTACTTGGACATCTTCTGACGAGTCTGTCGCAACAGTGGATAATACAGGCATGGTGATGGCAAAATCTAGGGGTTCTGCCACCATCACCGCAACCGCAAATGACGGTAGCGGGGTTAAAGCTATTTGTAAGGTAGAGGTGACACAGCACGTGACGAGTATCACGCTTGCTCCTACGCTTTCCATAGCCGAGGGACAAGAACAGATATTGACTGCTACAGTCAATCCTTCAAATGCTAATGATAATAGCCTTACTTGGACATCATCTGACGAGTCTGTTGCAACTGTAGACCAATCGGGTAAGGTAATGGCTAAATCAAAGGGTACAACAATAATCAAGGCCGCGGCAAATGATGGAAGCGGTATATTTGCTACTTGTTCGGTTACTGTAATGAGATTGGTATCCTCGATTGTATTAGACAAGACATCAGTAATACTGTATAGAAGGAATAGCAATATTTCCCAAACAATCGCAGCTATAGTAAGTCCATCAACGGCCGATAACACTAGTGTTACTTGGTCGAGTTCAGACATATCAGTTGTATCGGTTTCTGGTTCCGGCATAGTGACTGCCAATGCCCGAGGCACGGCCACAATCACTGTAACGGCTAATGATGGCGGCGGCGCTAAGGCAACCTGCGAGGTTGAAGTAATACAGTATGTAACGAGTATTTTACTTGACAACATCTCCTTGGCCGAAGGACAAGTGCAGTCTTTGTCAACGACAGTTGTTCCTGCTACTGCCAACGACCCTAGACTTGCTTATAAATCCTCTGATGAGTCCATAGCGACTGTGGATCAGACGGGAAAGGTGACGGCAAAATCAAGAGGACGAACAGTTCTTACGGTTACGGCTAATGATGGTAGTAACGAATCCGCATCTTGTGGTGTTTATGTGTGTCCTCCTGGCTCAGTGGACATGGGATTAACAACACCAGAAGGAAAAATACTGTATTGGGCAACAAGCAATATTTGTGAAGATGGTTTTGTGAGTTCTCCTGAAGAATACGGCGATTATTATGCATGGGGTGAAGTGGAACCGTATTACGCAAAGGGTCACTCTCAAGATAGTCCCTGCATTAATTGGCGTACAATTGAAGGGAAGGCAATAACTGGTTATAACTGGGCTTCATATAAATGGTGCAACGGTTCATCAAGATTCTTTACGAAGTATAATCCTACTCGGGTATATGGTACTTTCGATAACAAAACCGTTTTGGACCCCGAGGATGATGTGGCCCACATCAAACTTGGCGGTTCCTGGCGGATGCCTACTGATGCCGAGTGGGTGGAGTTGAAGAATAATTGCACTTGGACTTGGATTGAGAACTATAATGGTACAGGTATTAATGGACAAATTATTACCAGCAAGATCAATGGCATTAAGATATTTCTACCAGCAACTGGCCTCCGATGTAATACCGGTAACTCGGGTGTCGGTTCTTTTGGCGGATACTGGTCTTCTTCCCTTACTGTAGATTATCCATGGGATGCGTGTAGTGGCGCGGATATAGATTCTAAAGGAGTATACAGTAACTGCGACGATCGTTGTATCGGTAGGTCTATCCGTCCCGTATTAGAATATTAGAATAATCGGAGATTCTAGAACCGGCGATGGCATGACGAATAAAATCGTTAGGAGTAAACAAAAAA
The DNA here is from genome assembly GCA_017544265.1 of Bacteroidales bacterium. Taxonomy (GTDB): domain Bacteria; phylum Bacteroidota; class Bacteroidia; order Bacteroidales; family UBA932; genus Cryptobacteroides. The sequence goes on from JAFYEM010000025.1 coordinate 110,206, forward strand.
CCAATTTTATAAAGACTAAACATTATGAGCAATTACAAAACGCGTAAAGAATTTATAGAGAGGACAAAATCTATTCTTGCCCATTGTGAAAACACAGAATACGAAAAGACCGCCTTCTTGAATTGTTGTATGGGGCTTCTTGTAGCGCCAGAACAATGGGAGAAAAATAATGAGCCCCAAATACAAGGATTTGTGGATTTTGATAATTGGGGAATAGATATTTGTAAAATAATCAATAATACACCAATGAGGGGTGCTGAGCATTCAATAGAAAATATAGCATATCATTTCCGAAATTGCTTGTGCCATTTTCTCTTTGATATCAATGGTAGCAATACGGAAAAAATCAATAAAATTAAAATTATAGATAGAACTGCAGATAGGTCTAAGGAAACATTTAATATGTCTATAGATTTCTCGGATTTTAGAAAGTTTGTTTTAAAATATGCCGAAGAAAAACTGCTTTTGCTAAAATCTTAAGAAATAAAGCGGGCGTAGGTGGTCAAAAAATTGCCACCTACGCCCGTTTTCGGCCCTTTTTGTCCTTAGGTGGTCAAAAATTTACCACCTATGCCCGCATCAGAAGTAATACATCAAACCTATCTGGAGAGCCGAGGAGGCGCCTGTCAGGGTGTTGTTCCATCTGCTCTGGACATTCGAAAGGATGTCGTGGTAATAGATGACGCGGAGGCCGATATGGTTGATGAAACACACCTCTGCACCCGCGTGGGCACCGAATGTTACCGTATTGAGCACATCCTTGCGTAGGAACTCGCTGATTTCCATCTTACCCTTTTCATCAAACTTGTCCCCGTCCTTGTAGTTGATATGATAGTCAGCAGTGTATAACTGGTGCTTTGTGGCCTCATTGGAGATATCGAACACATTCAGGCTGAGAGAGGAAAGAGCAGCGCTAACCTTGCATTCCATGTCCATATAGACATTCACTCCCACGTCAATGCCGGCCAGAATGGTCAGGGGACCGAAAGAATAACAGGCGCTTATCGGGAGGCTTAAATTCCAAAGTGACAGATTGCCCTTTAGAGTTCCCTTTTTAAGAATCGGATAAAGCATCCATGGCTGAAGATTATTCACATCCACCTTGCTTTCATCCCCGTACTTGAATTCCATATAGCCGTCTTTCTGGATGGCTGAAATATCGGCATCACTGTAGCCATTATCCGCAAGATGCTTTGAATCGTACAAATGGGCGATGCTGCGTGAAGATTCGTTAATGCCGGTAACAACCTTTACTCCGTCTGCATTAAAATCGCTTCCGAGTTTTTGGAACTTCAATCCGGCTACCAGCGAAAAGTTCGAACCTATTGGAAACTTCACGTCGGCACCGGCATAGAACCCATGGGTATAGCCGCTGCCGGAGGAGAAACTTGAACCCTTCAGGTATAGATACTGGTTGTCAAGTGAATAACCTGCGCCGGCCCCGATTTTTATCTGGGCGGATGCGCTGAGAACTGTCGCGATGGACAGAAAAACTATTGCATAAATCCGTTTCATATCAGGCATGCTGCCGTGCGTGCGGCAAGTTTGGCATTGTTAAGTACTAATTGAATATTGGATGCGAGGGAATCCCCTCCGGTTATATCTTTTATCCGGGCAAGCAGGAAAGGCGTTGTCTCCTTGCCGTGGATACCTTTTTCGGAAGCTTCCGCTATTGCTGCGTCTATTGCCGCGTTGATTACGGCAGGGTCCATTGAATATTCCTCCGGGATGGGATTGGTAACGAGCATGCCTCCGCCGAGCCCCATTTCAAGCTTCGCACGGAAAGCTTCCGCCAATTGCTCCGGTGTGTCTATGCGGTAATCCACCTTGAAGCCGCTGCGACGGGTATAGAACGCCGGAAGTTCATCTGTGCCGTAACCTATGACCGGAACGCCCTTTGTCTCGAGATATTCCAGAGTAAGGCCGAGATCCAGTATGCTCTTTGCCCCGGCGCAGATAACCATGACCGGAGTACGGGCGAGTTCTTCCAGATCGGCAGAAATGTCCATGGTCTTTTCCGCCCCGCGATGGACACCGCCGATTCCGCCGGTTGCAAAAACTTTAATTCCGGCGATGGCAGCGATAATCATTGTGGTAGTCACAGTCGTGGCACCGTCTTCACTTCGGGCAACCAGAACCGGCAGGTCCCTTCTGGAAGCTTTAGTCACCTCGCGTCCCTTCTTGCCGAGATACTCTATCTGTTCAGGGGTGAGTCCGGCTTTCAGGCGTCCGCCGATTATAGCGATTGTAGCAGGAACGGCACCGCCCTCGCGGATGGTCTTCTCCACCAGAAGTGCAGTTTCCACATTCTGCGGATAAGGCATGCCGTGGGAGATAATGGTCGATTCCAACGCCACCACAGGCTTACCTTCTTTGAGCGCCGCAGCCACTTCCGGCGACAGGTCCAGATACTTGTTCATATAGACAGATATTTTAATTGTTCACTCACGGCATAGGGGCTTTCGACAGCGCAGCGGGCACATAGAAGCCCTGCGCGGGCGCTTTCCTCGATGCTTGCATCAGGCCCTGCGTGGACTATTCCGGAAAGCAGGGCATCTCCGCCTCCGGTAGTGCTCCGCACTATGCAAGGGAGGGCCGCGAACTCATAGACCTTACCTTCCGATTCTACTTTCAGCCCTTCTGCGCCGCGGCTAATATAGCGCCTCTTAATAGACGCTTCAATAGACTCAAGCGCCTGATATTCAATGGCGTTGCATTTCAGCGCAAAGAAAGATTTTTTCTTTGAAAGGGCCACCGCTTCTTTGATTCTTGCGGACTTGGCGACCGAGACTGCATCAAGATACAGGGGCATTTCAGCGTGGTCGATAAGATAAGCCAAACTGTCAGCGCATAGATTCGCTTCAGCGACAATCGCATTTGCGGAATTAATCAGGTCTATTCTTTCGGCAAGCCATTCCGGCGTCACTCCCTCGGTAGCGTTCATATCTGCAACGCCCCCGATCAACTCCCCGTCGGCATTGTCGATTGCGACGAAAAAAGAATTGGTGCCTTCCCCGGCAATTTCGCAGTGAGTTGTGTCTATGCCCGCATCCCGACAGGCCGCCTCAATGACCGGAGCGAATAGTCCGCCCCCGAAAATAGTGAGAAACTCGACTTGATTCCCAAGCAATGCCAGATTATGTGCGATATTGCGTCCCACGCCTCCCCAGGAGACATCCACCCTTCCAGGGTTTGAATCCCCAAGCCGGAATGCCGCCACCGATCTCGCGGTAATATCGACATTCGCCCCACCTATGACGCAGATTCTCATTCAGAGTCGCTTATCGAAATACAAATGTACATAAAAATCCTTCATAAGCGGGCATAGGGGGTAAATTTTTGACCACCTAAGGACAAAAAGGGCCGAAAACGGGCGTAGGTGGCAATTTTTTGACCACCTACGCCCGCTTTGCTTAATGGTAACTCTGGGAGGGTGCTATTCTTCGATTTTTGCGAGGATTATCGAGATGTTGTCCACTCCGCCGGCTTCGCAGGCCATGCGTAGCAGGTCGGTGGCGGATGCACCGGCGGAAAGGGCAGATTCTATGACCTCATCCGGGACCATGTCGCAAAGACCGTCGGAACAGACCAGCAGGGTGTCGCCTTCGAGGAGTTTCCCTTCGGCGTCACTGACGGAAAGCCTTCCATAGGAGCCTCCTCCGATGCAGTTGAGAAGCAGCTTGCTCCCATCAGGGTTATCTGTTATTCCCCTTTCTGTCTCATCGGTGGTGAGTTGGCGTAACATTCCTTCCCGGAAGCGGTAGGTGCGGCTGTCGCCTGCATTGACCAGCCAGAGTCTGCCGAAATGCCAGATCACTCCTGTAAGGGTGCAGCCCATGGGATGAATCTGGCCGAGTTCCGCCGCCCTGCGGTTAAGAGTGTCGGAAATTCCCCGTACGGTTTCGCGTATCCCATCCTCGAATCTTTCCGGAGGAATTCCACGCAGTTGCTCTTGAATGGTGTCCAGGGTGTACTGACTGGCTTCTTCTCCGTTTTCGTGGCCGCCCATTCCATCGGAGACCAGCAGATAGAAACACCCGTCGGTAGGAGTGCTTATATTAAGGGCGGTCTCGTCGTCCCTGAGGAAAAGTCCGCCCAGGGAGAGTGCGTCTTCGTTGTTGCTGCGCACCATCCCCACGTTGCAGATTGCTTGAATTGACAGTCTCATTCCACTGTGAATTCGATGGTTGCTATCTTGACTTTGTCGCCTTTCTTAAGTACGGTGCCGGAGCCGGGAGTAAGACGCGCCCCATTGACAAAAGTACCGTTGGTGGAGCCGCTGTCTATAATGACCCAGTCGGAGCCGCGCCGCTCTATGGATCCGTGACTGCCGGAAACATACTGGCAGCTGCCGAGTTCACCCCAGATTCCGCCCCTGCGGCCGAAAGCTCCTTCCCTGAGAACCAGCGACCAGCCATTCCCGACCAGCCTGGAAGCCCATGCCGCCGGAGCCGGACCAGCCGATGTGGGCTGGGGAGAAGGCTGCGCGGATGTTCCCTGCGGAGGCGGGGTGGTATTCTGGGACTCTTGAGCTTGGCTTCCTCCGGACGGAGGACCGGCAAGGTACTTGCGTCCCGGAATAAGGTCGCTGCCGCAGACCGGGCACTCGTTGCCGCGTTTTGGACGCTTGCACTCGGGGCACCACTTAAGTTCCTTTCCGCACTGGTCGCAGAAAGCGCTGTCGTCAGGAATCATATTCCTGCATTCGGGACACTGTATCATAATACATCCTCCATTTTAATAGTCTTGCGTTCCTCGGGGCTATGGACTCCGCCTTCGTCTGCCAGGCGGGTCGCGAGATTGCCTTTGACCTCGTCGAAGAGATTGCGGGCATCACGTCCGTTGCCGAAGGTACGGCCGCGGTTGTTATACATCATTGTGAGCTTGCCCCTTACGGCATTTTCCGCCATAGGATCGAGTATATATCCGCCTTTGCGGACATAAATCATGAAAATGTCGAAGAGTTCCTGAGGAGTATAGTCCTCGAAGGTTATTCTGTTGCGCTCCGGGAAACGGCTTTCGAAACCGCTGTTCTGGGCGAGGAACTGCTGCATTTCGTAGGTATAACCGGCCGCTATGCAGACGAATTTCCCGCGGTCGTTTTCCAACCTGGCCACTAGCGTCTGCAGGGCATTCTGCCCGAGTTTGTCGTCCGCGAGCTGATAGGCTTCGTCTATAAACAGAATTCCGCCCATCGCCTGGGAAATGACGTGGGAAGTAAGGGCTTCAGCGTCTCCAAGATACTGGCCGACCAGCTGGGCCTTGCCGACTTCCACAACGGTAGGGGTGGGCAGGGCGCCCATCGAATATAGAATTTTGCCCATAAGGCGCGCCACGGTGGTTTTGCCGGTGCCCGGATTTCCGAGGAATAGGTAATGTCCCAGAGGAATGTCCGGACGGCGACCCTCCAGCCGCGAACTTTCGATCTCGCTGTTGATGGTATGGGCCAGTTTGGTGAGTGCGGTCTTGACGCCCTGAAGGCCGATAAGGCCGTTGAGCTCCGCAAGGCATTCGTCTATGGACACCTTTGCCGGCTCCACGTATGGAATATCCTCTGCATAGGCCGTATGGAGGAATTCCGGAGTCCACTGGTCGAAGGGTACGGAGGCTATACGGTTGTTGATATTGGTCTTTGTCTCCGCGACTTTCTTTATGGCCTCGCCGGCGTTGCCGAACTTATCGTCCTTCATTGCCACCATATTCTGGAACATCTTCAGCACCTTGTCGCGTACGCTGTCATCGGCAAGGGTGAAATTGTATTTCTTGGCTTTGGCCGCCCTTTCATAGATTTCCAGAAGTTCTTCGGCGGTATAGTCCTCGATGTGGATGGTGTGCGAGAAACGGCGTTTTAGACCGGGGTTTGAATTCATGAAGGTCTCCATCTCCTTGGGATATCCGGCGCAGATTACGACGAACTTGCCTGCCTCGTTTTCCATACGCGTCATAAGCGTCTGTATGGCCTTCTTTCCTTCGGAACTGGTACTGCGGCCGGCGGAGTCCATGGGCTCGATGTCATAGGCCTCGTCCAGGAACAGCACGCCGCCCATAGCTTCGTTTATGGCCGCGTCCATCATCTTGTCGGACTCGTTGATGTACTGGCTGATGATGTCTTTGGGGACTTTTTCCACAACCCTGTCGGTGGAAGTCACTTCGAGCGCCTTGAAAATCTTGCCGAAGGTGCGCGCTACGGTGCTCTTTCCGGTGCCGGGGTTTCCTGTCAGTATGAAATTGAATTTGGTGAGTCCGGCCTGGGCTTCGCCCATCTCGATCAGCTGTTTCTGTACGGCGATTTCCTGGGCAATCCGTTTGATGGCATCCTTCACGGACTGCATTCCCACGAACTCATCCAGTTCCTTCATGATATCCTCCACGGATATTTCCTTGGTCTCGCTTTCTCCGACAATGTCAGCATAGGTGAGGACGCTGTCGGTAGCTCCGCGAAGGCGCTGGCGCTTAACTGCAAGGTCGAAGAGGTTACGCACCTCGCGGGCGTTGCCGAAGGTGTCGCTGCGTTTGAGATACATCCTGTCGAAGACCTTGGGAAGCATTTCCTCGGCCTTCGGCTCTAGGGTGAAGACAGTGTTCTCGCTGTTGCGGGAGAGCATCATGCGGAAAAGCTGCTCCAGCTCGCGGGCGGTGTAGTCGGGGAACTCTATGGTGACGTTGCAGCGGGAAGGAATACCGGGGTTCATCCTCACGAATTCGCCCATTTCCTTGGTATAGCCCGCCATGATGCAGACGAAGTCGCCCTTGCGGTTTTCCAGCAGCGTCAGCAGGGTATTGATGGCATCGAGGCCGAAACTCCCGCCGCCGCTTCCGCCGGTCGAGTTGCCGAGGGCATAGGCCTCGTCTATAAACAGCACGCCGCCCATTGCCTTATTGACATAATTCTTGACATTCTCCTCAGTGTCTCCGAGGAAGCGGCCTATAAAGTCTTTGCCGGATATTTCCACGAACTGGCCGGTAGGGAGTGCGCCGATGGCGTTCAAGACCTCGCCGAATTTACGGGCGAAAGTGGTTTTGCCCGTGCCTGGATTGCCGGTGAAAATATAATGGTCTTTCAGCAGACGGCCCTTGACGCCCTGCTCCTTGCGCTTCTTGACATTGCGCACAATCGCCTTGATTTCATCCTTGACGCTCTGAAGGCCGACGTAATTGTCGAGGTCGGCGAGAATCTGGTCTTCGGATTTCGGAATGAAGCATTCGGATGTGTCTATGTCCTGTTCCTCGATGACCTTGCTTCCGCGAAGGGCCGCCTTGACATAGACATTCTCCGCGACTTTTTCGCTTAAATGGCCGTTGGCGTGGCCGAGGTCCGTCTGGCGCATGTACCAGGCGAAATGGGCGCCCAGTTTTTTCTCCACGCCTTCTCCGATTTCCACATGGTACTTGTCCTTGAGAAGGTCGATGGCTAGTTCCGTCAGATCTGCTATCGAGAATGAATCCAGGCGGAATTCGAATTCGAAGAGGCGGTGGACGTCTTTATTGTTCTCCAGGAAGTCAGAAAGATCGTTCAGGGAGCCGCACAGCAGCACAATGGGAGCGCCTTCTGTGTTGCGCATCCTGGTGAACAGTTTGTCCAGCTGGTTGACCTCCGAGGCCTTTGAAGTAGGCAGGAGTTTCTGGGCATTGGTAATCAGCAGGATTCCGTCCTTGAGCGCGGCGATTTTTTTGTCAAAATCGCCGGTGAAGTCGGTCCAGTCGGCGGCATCGACAATCTTCGGAGGCTGGCTGACCACACCTGCGTCCGCCATTTTTTTCGCTATAATCTGGGCGATGAAGGTTTTGCCTGTGCCGGAGTCTCCAAGGATAAGGCAGTCCAGACCCATCCTGGTGCCGTTCTGAGCGAAAATCTTGGCGACTTTGAGCTTTTTGTCGAGGTCGTCCAGCAGAGGCTCGATGGCACTTTTGCCTATCATGCCTTTTTGTGTCGATGGGGCTGCGATGGCCTGCCCGCAGAAGCGGCAGAATTTCGCTTCGCTCCGGTTCTCCTTTCCGCAATTTTTACAAATCATAATCTATTCTGGATTTTCTGTTTCTTTTGCTTCCTTTTCAGCTTTCCGGGCAGCCTTTTCGGCTTCGCGGGCGGCCTTTTTAGCTTCCTTTTCGGCGCTTGCTACAATTTTATTTATACGCTCGCGGGTGGATTTGTTCACAATGCCGGTAACGGACAGATCGTTGGCTTTCTGGAATTCTTTCACGGCCTTTTCCGTGCCGCTGCCGAAGCTGCCGTCCGGTTTGCGCTTGACATAGCCCTGGTCGAGCAGGAATTGCTGGAGTTTCACCACGTCGTCGCCCTTGTCGCCCTGCTTGAGGGTCGGGCAGTCGAGATACGGGGTGGTCTTCTCCAGGGCGGGGATCCATGTCGTAACCTTTTCAATCACCGGGGCGGAATATTTCTCGAAACGTCCGCTCTTTGGGATAAGCAGGCTGAAAAGCATCAGGAACCAGACAATGCCAATGAAAATGAGCATGTGTTTACGGCGCTCGCCGAGATCCGATTTCCACCACTGGATGTCGTTGTCGTTGAATGCTCCGTTAAGGGAAGAGTCGAAGGTGACATCGTCGCTGAAAGCATAGTAGAGGGGTTCGAGAACCTTCTCCTCGAAACCCGGTTTGGTGAATTTTCTGGCCTTCTTTGCGAATGGACTCTTGAAAAAGACCGTCTTTATGCTAAGCCAGACAAGCACGGCCAGCACAAGAAGTGCGAATATATATAAAATGAATGCGCCGAGGAATTTGACTATCACAACCAGCAGTATGGCGCCAACGACGCCGATAATAGCCGGAAACAGGCAGCCTTCAAAGTCTCCCCAGACATATACTGCACCTCCTGCGATAAGCCCCAGAATCCAGACATAGCTGCCTATCTGGATGGCTGAAGTATCGACAGTTGGATTGTCTATGATGGAGAACACCAGCATTGTCAGCAGCACTAAAGCCGGAACTATCGCCAACAGAATGGTCAGTACATACTGGATTGCACTCCGTATGCTCAGGGTGCGTACCCTGGAGCGCCCTTCTGAAAGAATCTTGTCAGCTTCCTTGCGGGCTTCGTCAAATCGGGCAACCGGGTAGAGGTCGTCGTTTATTTTGCGCAGGTCATCGAGATACTCCTTAAGGAGTTTTTCATAGGCAAACTGAGGCTTCAGGTCTGCATTGGGATTCTCTTGATGCTGTACGCAAAGCCATCCCGACAGACCGCGTTTCATCCACTCATTCTCCAGTTTCTTGCGATCTGTTTTGAACAGTGCCTCCCGGGTTGTAGCCTTGACTCCTATTTTAGGAGAGTCATATTCCGGTTCCACGCCGAAGCCCTTGATTACTTTCATCCAGGCAATCTGGATTCTCGACTCCTTGTCTTTCGGACCGGCTTTCTTGGTGTTGTCGCGACTGTTCAGGGCGGTGCAGTAGTCAAACCATTTTTTCTGTTTGTCAAAACGCTTGCCTTTAGTGCCCATGAAGTTGGTCACGTAGTGGTAGCGCGCGGGCTCGAGAAAACTCACTGTAATATTTGACAGCACCGAAAGAGGAATCTGCCGGTTGAGCGGGGCGTTCCCGGGGTCGTTCCAATGGGCGGACATAGCGTCAAAATTGCCGTCGAATATATTCCAGAAGATGTTATAGACCTTGTTCAGAATCTTGCCTATGCCTTCCTGTGTCATCGCATAATCCGGCGATGAAGGGTCGTTACAGAGGTTTATATCAGACAACGGGTCTATCGTCTGGACGCGGAGAAGGTAGGTCTCTGAGGTCGATGCGGCCTTCGGAAGCGAGGAAACCAGGGCTTTATTGCGCACCCTGACCCATTCTTTGAAGGTTTCTGAACAAATCCTTCCGGCGGAATCAGCATCCGGTATGGCCCTGTTGCAGAAATCGCCCACGTCTTTGAGCGTGACCGCGGCGGCCGATACCGTTTCGCCGCCCTGGCGGGAGATTCCGCTGAGTTTGAACGGCATTGCAGGGGCGAGCATGTAGATTGCGGCTGCAAGGCCGGTCTCATGGTCCCTGGGATAGCGTTTTTCGGTTATTTCCTGAATTTCAAGGGCGAGTTCCGGATAGGGTTTAAGCCACTTCTCGATCTGTCCGCGATAGAGATATTTGATCGCAAGGTCCGGATCTTCCTCCATATATTTTGCAAGGTCTTCCGGAGTGTTCGCTATCTGATGCTTGGAGGCGTTGTAGGTAATGTTCAGGTCCTCGATTATCTCATCCTCCTCCACCGGGAAGTCCTTGCCCCTTATCGTGCCTATGACTTCTTCGAGGTCCCAGCGTTTTTCAGGGTTCTTTATAAGCAGGCCGCGGGCAATCTTCGCAAGGGGATCCGGCATATCCGGGGGTATTGCGATTCCGCCCTTGTTCTTGGCGATGGCCATTTCCGCTTCCTTTGAAAGGAAGGCCCCTTCGCCCATCCATAAGGACAGTATTGTCATACCCAGGGAATAGAAATCGGCCTTGGGGGTCAGTTCGCAGTAAGTAATTCCTTCCAGGAGAATCGCGTTGTTTGCGGCATAGACCTCGGGCGCGGCGTAAATGGGTGTGCGGACCTGGGCGGTGGTGCATTTCCCCTCTTTCAGAAGGTCTGCAATGCCGAAATCGCAGAGCACGCTGTTCCATGAATTCTTGTCCTTGATGAGAATATTCGCCGGCTTGACATCCTTGTGGAGCACTCCCGCCTTGTGCATCTCGTCGAGGGCCATCGCGATTTTCGCGGTTATTGTGAGTATGGCCTGGGCGTTGCCCTTGAGGCTTGAGGATGCGGCACTGCCTTCAGGGATGAATTCAAGCAGTTCGAAATCGTCGCTATAGTCTATAATGTCGGCAATATAGCCCTTGCCCTTTAGTTTTTGCAGGGCGGGCATCACCTTCGTGTTGGTGCGGAAACCCTTATGGCATAGTTTCAGGGCATAGCGGCGATGCTTGTCGGATACTATATATAGGTCTCCTTCGCTGCCGCTGCCTATAAGTTTTTCCACGGTGTAGCTCTTACCTCCGGCCATTACGGTCTCTCCCGGGGCATGGGTGCCGGGCCTGGGAGCTTGTGCTCCGCCAGCTGATACCGGGGCCGCAGCAGTCTTCTGCACATCCTGGGGCGCTGTGGCAGTGCCTTGCGGCGCGATTGCCGTTCCCTGGGGGGCCGTAGCCGTTCCCTGTGGCGCTACGGAAGTGCCTTGCGGAGCAACTGCAGTGCCTTGAGGTGCCGCAGCTGTACCCTGGGGCGCGGCTGCCGTCCCTTGCGGCGCAGCTGCCGTTCCCTGCGGCTCGAATGGATCCCTTTTAGTATTATCGTTGTCAGCCATATTTATAGACGTTTATAGACTTTTCTTTCGACATTCGTCGTGTATATCTGACCCCCTGACGTCACAACTTCACAAAGCGTGCAGGACACCCACTCTCCGCCCATTTCTGGCCGGCAGCACTCTGAGGGGTTGTTGTGAAGTACCTTGCAGTAGTTGCATTCCCACGCCATCGTAGGCTTTATGGGAATGCCCCGCCAGGATTCCTGTACGGTTTCCATAACGGCTACCTTGCGGGCGGTATAGTAGTTCCGCTGCTCTTGGGGAGTGGTTCCTGCCGGGGGCAGCATGCTTTCCATAACCTTGTTCGCCTCCTCCACGGCCTTTTGGTATTCGGCCATGATTTCCTCCCTTGAACGGCCCACCTTGCGGGCTGCGGCCTTTGGCTTCTCGGCCGGGGTGAATCCGACCTTGGACATAAGTTCGAGAAGACGGAGCTCTCCTTCGGTAGGCTCCTCGGGGCCTTCATCTTCATCTCCGGGCAGGGCGCCTTCAAGTTCGGCCTGAAGCTCTGCAATCTGCATAAGCAGCTTCGCTGTCTGCTGAACCTTCGGATCCTGCTTCGCCTTTTCCACAGCCCTTCGGGCAGCGCGAGAAAGCGGTTTTCCGCACTGGGCGCAGAAAGGACGGTAATTGCGTGTGTTGCAGTCAGGGCAGATCAGGCCTTCAGAGGGTAATCCGCATTCGGGGCAGTCCACATCATCCGGGCCCATGGATGCACCGCAGAAGGTGCAATAGTCCACAAGTTTACCCCCGCAGTAGGGGCAGATTTCATACTGCCCGTCGAGGGCTTTGCCGCAATGGGGGCATACTCCGGAGGCATCGGTGGGCTTTGTCTGCTGTTGTACCTTGCTTTTTTCTTCGGTACGCTGCCTTATTTGAGAGGACGAACTGTCTATGTTCATTTGGTTATCAAATGCTTAAAACTTTCAAAAATAATGAAAATTATTTACATGCCCTAATGTTATTTTAGGTCTGTTATGAATTTTCCCTCAAAATAAGGGTCTGATAGCCAGTCGGATACTTTCCAGGTGGCTATGGATCCTTTGGAAAGGTGGAAGCGGGCCATTGCGAGGGCACTTTCTTCGGCTATATCGCCGCCTTTGAGGCAAATAAGACCGTCGGAGAATTTGCCGCGTACCCATGGATAAAGGTCGGAAAGCGTAGCGACAGCCCTCGAGACTATAAAATCAAAGCGCTCGCCGAGAGTCTCCACGCGGGCATTGACCGTATCGACATTTTTCAGGTCTATACCCGCGGCCACTTCGCGGGCGACGGTGATCTTTTTGCCTATGGAGTCGCAGAGAGTAAAATGCGCCTGAGGAAATAGAATCGCCAGTGGAATACCGGGAAAGCCGCCCCCGGTGCCGAGATCCAGAATCTTTCCGCGTGAGAATTTTTCCAGACGCCCAGGCTCCGCGGCCAGGTATTTTGCAATCGAGAGGCTGTGCAGCACATGATGCGCATAGAGATTGTCTATGTCTTTTCGCGAAATCACATTTATTTTGCTGTTCCACTCGCGGTACAGGCCTTCCAGGGCCTCGAACTGCCCGATTTGCCGCTCGTTCAGGGAAAACTCTTTCCTCGCAAAATCTGTAAACTCTTGCTTATTCATATTGCAAATATAACTATATTTGCGGTAATGCAGGTGTTTTTTTACAGCTCAATGTAATGACTTTCGAGGAATTCATATTGCTGCATGCCGGGGATGATACAAGCAAATTGCTTCTCTCCGGGAAGGTCCCTGGCGGGTTCGACCTGGAGGAAGCGGTGAGCACCATAGAGTGCCGGAAAGCCCTGTCGAAAAAGGTTCCTGAATGGATGCAGCTGAGCACGTTGCGCTTTCCGCTGCGGCTCGGCGCCGAGCAGTGCAGCTCGTCCGCGACAGCTCTTGAGAAGGCGTCAATAGCCAGGCATTTTGCAGGGGGCGGAGCAGTGGCGGATCTCACCGGTGGCCTCGGAGTGGATGCCTGGGCTTTTTCCAGGCACTTCGACAAAGTTCTGTATAATGAAATGTCACCCGTCCTCTGCAATGCGGCAAGGCATAATTTCCCTCTCCTCGGGATGTCCTCGGTGGAAATCCGCAACTTCTGCGTCGGGGAGACTCCTCTCCGGGAAATACTCGGAGATTTCATCCCCGATTTGATTTTCCTGGACCCTGCCAGACGCTCCGTAGGAGGCCGCAAGGTTTTCCGTCTTCAGGACTGCTCTCCGGATGTTACCTTGCTTGTGCCGGAACTCTTTGAAGCCTGTCCGAGGCTGATGCTGAAACTCTCTCCGATGGCGGATTTGACTGAACTTACAAGGCAGCTCCCCGGCCTTGAAGAAATGTACTGCATAGGCTCGGAAGGGGAGTGCAAGGAAATTCTGGCACTTTTGCGAAAGAACTTCGACGGAGGGCCCGAAATCATAGTCAGAGACCTCCCGGAAGGCGTTTTCCGCTTCCGTCCGTCCGAAGAGAGAAGCAGCTGCGCCGTCTGTATGGACAGGTCTATGCCCTTGCCGCGCTATCTTTTGGAGCCGTCGAAAGCCCTGCTGAAATCCGGCGCATTCAATCTGGCTTCCGCCCGCTTCAAAGTTTTGAAAGCCGCCCCGTCGACCCATCTGTATTTCTCCGACAGTCCGGTGGAGGCATTCCCGGGCAAGATTTTCGAAATAATAGACGTATCCCCATTTTCGGGCAAGGCGATAAAAGATTTCGCCGCGCGTTATTCTGTCTATGGCGTCACGGCCCGCAATCTTCCGGTTTCCTCCGATGAACTTTCTCGTAAAACCGGTCCCGGAAACCCCTCCGGCCCGCCCGTACACATCTTCGCCTTTTCCCTTTCAGACTCTTCCCGCATTATTCTCGCTGCCTCTTCTTCCAATTGAGAAATTTTGAGTAAGTTTGTGTGTCAATGCAGTTTCAGATATGAAAAAAATACTTTCAGCACTTTCTTTTATCCTGCTTTCTCTCGCGCTTGCAGCCCAGAATGTCCATATTGCAGCCCAATGGGGTTATTGGAAATCCCCAGAGGCTGGCGGGGCGCAGAACTCCCTCGCATCCCTCAAGTCTGCAAGGGACCATAATTTCTGGGGCAGCGAATTCGACGTCCAACTTACCCTGGACGAGGTTGCCATAGTCAACCATGACGATGAGATCGAAGGAAAGAAAATCTGCGACCACAAGTGGAACGAACTCAGGAAGATCCGTCTCAGCAGCGGCGAGCTTCGCCCGAGCCTGGACGACTACCTTAAACTTGGGGAGAGCTGCACCGATATGATGCTGGTGATGGAACTCAGGCCCCAGCATTCCGACAAAAAGGATGAAAAGCTGGTCGAAAAGGCAGTGGAGTCCCTCAAAAAGCATAATCTTTTCTCCCCCGACAGGGTGATGTTCATTTCCTTCAGCTATCGCATCTGTGAAGTCATCGCACAGAAGTACCCTGAATTCTCCAACCAGTACCTCGAAGGCGACAGGACTCCATCGGAACTCAATGCGGCCGGAATCAATGGATTCGGATATAAGTATGACGTGCTGTCCAGGCATCCGGAGTGGGTCGCCCAGGCGCACAAACTGGGGATGTCCACCAACGTCCGGACTGTCAATAAGGAAGAGGATATGAAATTCTTCATAGACCTCGGCATCGACTGCATCACCACCGATGAACCGCTCCTTTTGAGGAAACTCCTCAGCTCGACGGGCACGTATTCAGTGGAAGCCTGCGATCTTAACCTTATCGGAAAGATATGCCCTGAAACTCCGAAAATTTACAACAGGGTTGACACAGTGGCCTATACAGGTTTCAATAGAACCGAAAACAAGAGGGCCAGGATGTCTGCCGGAATCGCCGTGCTTTTCAAAACCAACGCGCCCAAAATCCAGGTCGCCACTGTCTATGAAAGCATGGGTAATCCGGGCAATGCGACCCTCCTTACCTACTCCGGCTATGACCTGTATATTAAGAAGGACAACAAATGGGTATGGGCCGGAATCGGCGTGCCCAGCCGAAAGGCGAACAAGGAGCCGGCGACGATAGTCACCAGTATGGACGGTTCCATGCATGAGTGCATGATGTATCTGCCCCTTTTCAGCATATTGGACACTGTGAAAGTGATAATCCCCAAGGGCTATGAAATCGCCCCGCTGGAGAGCCCTTTCCGCCACAGGGTAGCCTTCTTCGGCTCCAGCTTCACCCACGGAGCGTCCACTTCACGCGGAGGCATGGCCTATCCCTCGATATTCACGCGCAATACCGGGATCCAGGCGCTCAACCTTGGAATCAGCGGCAACTGTAAACTCCAGCAGTCTTTTGCCAGGGTGATAGCGGACGCGGACATAGACGCACTGGTATGCGACGCGTTCTCCAATCCTTCCATCAGTGAAATCGAGGAGAGGCTCTTTCCTTTCATAGAGACTGTGCAGGCAGCCCATCCCGGCATGCCGATAATCTTCCAGAGGACCATTTATCGCGAATACCGCAATTTCAATACATACAAGGATAAAGAAGAGCAGGCCCGGATAGACCGCACTGAAGAGCTTATGAAGGAAGCCATGAAAAGATACAAGGATGTCTATTATATCTATCCCGAGGCTTCCTGCAAGGAACTCTATACAACTGTGGACGGCACTCATCCCGGAGATTACGGTTACTATCTCTGGGAGCGCTCCATAGAGAAGCCCCTGCTCAGAATCCTCAGAAAATACGGCATAAAATAACCAGCAAAGTTACAGAATATGAACAAGAACTTTTGGAATGAATGCCGGCAGTCGCTTTTCGCCGGACTGTTGATAGGACTCGGCGCCGCCGGATTCCTCGCCCTGGGAGGTATTCCCGGTGCCGTGATATTTGCCTTCGGGCTTGTAGGGGTAGTGCTCTCCGGTACCCTGCTCTACACCGGAAAGGCAGGAGTAATCAATGATATCCCGCTGCTTGTGAGAATCTGGTTTTTCAATGTGATCGGATGTATCCTGATAGGTCTTGTGCTGGCGTCGCTCGGCGGGGAAAGTGTGGAAAGGGCCCAGACTGTGGTCGCGGGGCGCTTTGCGCAGGGCCCCTGGAGGAGTTTCCTTCGCGCAGTAGGCTGCGGCCTCATCATAGACATATCAGTGTGGCTGTACCGCGAAAAAGGGTCTATAGTGCCGGTGCTTTTCGGCGTGCCGCTGTTCATCGTCTGCGGCTTTTACCACTCCATCGCGGATGTGGTCTATCTCACGGCAGCTTTCCGCTGGGACAATGCCATCCTGTGGTATTATCCTATTATTGTGCTCGGTAATTATGCCGGCTGCAACATACGCAGGATAGTGCTTCCGCAGCAGTGAACTGAAGTAAATGAAAAAAGGGGTTGACCATCCGGTCAACCCCTTTGTCTTGTCCCCTGGCGATTACCAGCGGTCTTCGTCGGAAACAGTAAGTTTCTTGCGGCAGTGACGGCGGCGGGCGGAAAGTACGCGGCGGCCGTTTGCGGAGGACATTCTCTCACGGAAACCGTGCTTGTTGATCCTCTTGCGGCGGGAGGGTTGGAAAGTTCTTTTCATAGTATATCGTTTTTATTATTACACACTGATTTCGCACCCTGGGGCGCAAAGGGACTGCAAAATTAGTTTTTTTGCTTCAAACCGCCAAATTTTTTTTCAACAAAAGTGAAGCCCCATACAGGCGTCCGGCAGAGCCGCGGCTGGAATATTTACTGAAGAAGGTGCTCAAGCAGTACCTTCAGGCCTATGCCGATAAGAATTACGCCTCCTACAAGTTCGGGGCGTACTTTTTTGTTCACCACTTCGCCGAAGCGGCTGCCGAGCAGGAAACCGGCGATACTCATCAGAAATGAAACAATTCCGATAGTGACAAGTGGAAGGGTCAGCTGAGCGGCTGATTCGTAACCGGTGCAGGCAAAGGTGATACCTATTGCCAGGGCGTCTATGCTGGTTGCAATCGCAAGGGCGATCCGGGTGGGAGTTTTCTCCGGGCGCATGGATTTTTCATCCTCTTCCCGGAAAGCGTCAACAATCATTTTCCCGCCTATCATGGCGAGCATGGCAAAAGCAATCCAATGGTCCCAGGCCTGGATGAAGGACTGGAACTTAATGGTCAGAAACCACCCCAGGAGCGGCATCAAAGCCTGAAAAAAGCCGAAGTCGAAAGAAAGCGGAAGCATGGTCCGCGGACTTGGCCGGCGCTCGATCACACCGCATACGACGCTCACCGCGAAGCAGTCCATTGCAAGAGCAAAAGCTAATAGCAGAATCTCAATCATCCCTCATTTTTTAGGATTGCAAATATAAAAAGTATTGCCCGGATGAGCAATACTTTTCAGTGCAGAATATGTTCGGGCTGTTCTATTTGCGGTTGTTCCCGCCGAAGTTGCCGTGACCGCGATGTCCCCCGGCATTTTCTCCGCGTCCGCCGAAGTTGCCACGCCCGCCGTGTTGTCCGCCTCCTTTGCGTTCCATCACCTTGTGCTGAATTTCGTTCTCGGTGCTGTAGAGGTGGAGAAGCTGCTTTGCATCAAGAACTTTCGCGAATTCGTCGATGTATTTCAGCCGGACCTCCTGGAGTTTCTGCTGGTGGGCGATTCTCTTTTTGACCACCTCTGCTGCCTCTTCAGGCGTTTCGGGCCTTTTATTGGGCCTCTCGGGTTTTCCGACACTTGCTTTGATTTCCGCGTCATAGCGGTCATAGACATCGACGAATGCCGGTTTCTGCTCGTCAGTGATTTCTAGACGATAGACAAACTCACGTATTTTGGCTTCCTTGAACTTGCCGTTTACGTCTTCATTCTTTTCCTGGCCCATAGCGGTCAGTGCGCCGAGAAGCAGGATTGCGGGGATTAACAGCTTTTTCATTTTGTCAATTTTTTAAAGATTATCATAGTAAAATTCCGGAATGTCTTCAATCTGGACATACGCTATCATAGCGGCTTCGTCGTCACTGATACCGCTGAGAAAACTGTCCATGGGGCTTTCGGGCTCCCTTCGCAGCAGGCCGAGGGCTACTGCCGCAATTGCGACGGAAGCGGCTATGCCCATCGACCATGGCAGGAAGGACCGTCTCGGCGCATGTGCCTTTGCGGCGGTGCGGCAGCGTTCTACGAGCGCTTCGACATAGACCTTGTCCTCCGCGTAGGGGAGTGCAGTGTTTATATTCTCAAACTCTTTCATATCGTGCTGTCCTTTAGATACTTCTTGATTGATTCGACTGCGTAATGGTAATTTGTCCTCAGAGTGGCTTCGCTCTTGCCGGTTATTTTTGCGATTTCCGAGTAGGGGAGGTTGTCATAGTAACGCAGATAGAAGGCGAGCCGCTGGCTGCCCGGCAGGCGCAGCGTGGCTTTCTGGAAGAGTACCGAAGTCTTGTCCGCGTCTGGTGCGCTTTCGCCGGAGAGCATGTCGCACAGTTCATCTGAGAGACTGTCTATGCTTTCGAACAGTCGGGTGCGGCGCCTCAGTACCATCAGGGCCTCGTTGGTGGCAATCCTGTAAAGCCATGGACGGAGGCTGCCTTCTCCGTCGCTGAGGGTATGGGCCTTGGTGAAAATCTTGAGAAAGGTCTCCTGCATCGCATCCTCCGCATCTTCGCGGGAGACAACGATCCTTCGGATATGCCAATAAAGCGCCTCGCCGTAGCGGGAGGCTGCAATATCGACTATTTCTTTAGCGTCAATCATTTTTCCGGGCCTTACATACATAAGATGTACCAGAGTCCGGAATGTTAAAAAAGAAATTTTATCTTACGCATCTGACTGATGCAGAGAATGATGTCTTGTCTCCGAGGGCTGAGTAAATTACTTCGGAATTGCCCATCAGATAGATGTATGTGGCACCTTCTTCCGAAGAGTCGGCTGTCCAGAATGCAGCATATTCCCCGACACCTTTGTACCTCGCTGTGTTGCCGACTATGCTGGCGTATCCGGAGGGAATGGCCGAGATTTCAGTGGAGTTGTTCCTGTCCACTTCCGAGACAGGCCACATGAGATTGCCGTTGAAACGGGCTTCCACCATCAGTTCTCCGGCCTTGTCGGTAAGGCCTTTCCACTCGTCTGCAGTGGGGAGCCGCCAGCCGTCGGGGCAGACGGAAGACGCCTCCGTGTAGGTGTAGTAGCGGCCTAAAGGGTATGAAACCACTTCGCAGCCTTCCATCGCGAGCCCGGAGCCGCTGACTGCGAGGTTGTTGCGCATCCAGTCGAGTTCACCGATATGGATGTAGTAATAGTCCTTTCCGTCCGCTGTGATATGGGGATCTTCTGAATTGATGCCGGTTCCAGTGAGGGATTCGCCGAGTCCTGGCTTAACCAGAGTGACCGTTTTCGTTGCCGAAGTCGAATAGAAGCCATCTGCCATGGCTCCGCATGTAACTTTGTAGGTGCCGGTCTCGTATGGCAGTTTGAAACGTTTGTGGAATGAGGTCTTGGGCGTCTTGCTACTGACTTTCACTGTGTCGCCTGAGCCTTCCAGGTCCGAGACGTAGTAATAGTAGAACATGTCGTTACCGTCAGGGTGGGTAACGCCGAAGGCGGTAACACGTATCGAATCCAGGCCGTCCACATACCGTTCCACAGTTATTCCCATGCCTCCGCTCAGGTAGTTGAGCGTCGTTTCGCTTGTATTCTGTTTCTTGCAGGAAAAAACGGCTGCGGCTGCTGTCGCCGCGGCTGCTATAATGGTCAGTGTTCTGATTCTCATCTTCAATTCTTATAGGCTTGCTGCCACAACTTGCAAATATCGTGAAAAAAATCGTAAATTCGCGTATCATTGCTGATAAATGCCGATGAAACGCTTTTTATTGTTTTTTTGCGCCCTGTATATAATGGCGGCCTGCCATCCTCGCGACAGGTTTGTGGTTTTTTCCGGCTATGCCCAGGGCGGGGTCTATCAGGTCACGGCCAACCTCGCCGGCGTCAGAATGCCGGACAAGGCAATACAGGACAGTATAGACGCGATGTTGTTCACCATAGACACGACCCTTTCGGGCTATAACAAGGGGTCTATGCTTTCGCGTTTCAACCGCGGCGAGACCATTCGTCCCAGCCGGATGTTCATAGACCTCTTTGACATGGCTGTCTATTGGTATGAACGCAGCGAGGGTGCTCTGGACATGGCTGCAGGGCCGCTTTTCAATGTCTGGGGCTTCGGCTTCAAAGAGGGGAGAATGCCTTCCGAAGAGGAGGTGAAGTCTATTCTCGGGGAGTGCGGAATGAAGCGCCTGAAAAGGGATATGCGGGAGTCTCTGCGTCCTGACGGCTCTCTCGCTCCGGCGGATCTGCTTATCTCGGGCGAGGCCCTTCCACAGCTGAATTACAATGCCATAGCCCAGGGTTACACTTCCGATGTAATAGCCGCTTTCCTGTACCGTATCGGGGTCAAGGATATGCTGGTGAATATAGGCGAAATCTGGTGCGACGGGCACAATCCTTCCGGAAGCGGCTGGACAGTGGGCATAGACTCGCCGACGGACAGAAATGAGTCGCCCGGAGAGAAACTTGAGGGCAAATGGGGGAGCGGAAGGCTTCCCCGGGGAATCGTTACTTCCGGGAACTACCGCAAGTTCTATATACGCGACGGTAAGAAATATGCTCACACGATAGATCCCAGGGCAGGTTACCCTGTAGAGCACGGGCTTCTAAGCGCGACAGTCGTCTCATCGGTTTCGAGCGCGGCTGCCGACGCCGTGGCCACCTGGTGCATGGTCGAAGGGACGGAACGCGCCCGCGAAATCATAGACTCGGACCCTTCCCTTGAGGGTTTCCTGATATCTTCCGCCCCTGACGGCTCCTTCGCCACCTGGTCTTCGGAAGCTTTCATGAGTGTGGAATAAGGACTATTTGAGGGCGTCTATCTGCTCGCTCAGGCGGCGGAGGATGCCCATCTTGCAGTCATAAAGCTCGTCGGAAATATCCACCTTGAAGTAATGGGGGTTGATAAGACGGCGTTCAGTCGGTGAAAGGCTGGAAAGGTTTTCCTTGAAAAATGCCTTTTTTTCTGCGAGAGTGTGCGGAGGAGCAACTCTTTTTCCGGAGATTATGCCCTCGAGCTGCAGCGGGCGGGCCGAGTACGAGCCGGCGGGGAAGGTCTTGTTCTTGCTCCCGTCAAACTCGTCGCGGATAGTCAGTTCAGCACCGGCAATTATCGCTTTTTCTGTCTTGTCGTCCCTGAGGCAGGTCACG
Source organism: Bacteroidales bacterium (assembly GCA_017544265.1). Taxonomy (GTDB): domain Bacteria; phylum Bacteroidota; class Bacteroidia; order Bacteroidales; family UBA932; genus Cryptobacteroides. The sequence continues at coordinate 131,646 of JAFYEM010000025.1, forward strand.
TCCGCCTTGCTCATGCCGTCCACGCTGATTCTCCATGTACGCTGGAAGCCCGGGTTGATGAGTTTTATATTGTCCTCCGAGCGTTTCAGCACGGGTGCACCGTCAATCTGGACAAGTTTATAGACATTGCCGAAGCAGGGGGCGGCCTTGGAAGTTGCGATAGCGTCACCAACGCCGTAACTGTCTATTTTCGCGCCCTGACGCTCCAGGTCAGTTATAAGGTATTCGTCCAGACCATTTGTCGCGAATATCTTACAATTGGTAAAGCCTTCATTGTCAAGCAGTTTGCGAACTTCTACGGACAGGTATGCAAGGTCGCCGCTGTCGAGGCGCACCCCGTAGCCGGGACCGTAGCTATTGTCTATCGAGCCGTCGCGGAAGGCACGGATGGCATTTTTGATGCCGCAGCGCAGGGTGTCGTAGGTGTCTATGAGAAGTATCAGATTCTCGCCGCGATGGGTGCGGATATAGTCGGAGAATGCGGTGTATTCGCCCTCGACGGTACTCCCGTAGGAGGTTATGTACGAATGGGCCATGGTACCGGTGGAGGGGACTCCGTTGAAAGCGCCAGTGAGTATGTTGGAAGAACTTGCGCATCCTGCGATCTGCGCTGCCTTTCCGCCATAGACGGCTGCCCAGGGGCCATGTGCCCGGCGGGAACCGAATTCGCTGACCGGCCGGTCGGTGGCGCGGCAGACCCTGGAAGCCTTTGTCGCCACGGCCATCTGGTGGTTCAGTATGCATAGCATGGGGGTTTCCAGCACCTGCGCCTCTATCATGGGAGCGACTACTGTCACTACCGGTTCGTTCGGGAAGACAATCTCACCCTCGCGCATCACATATACGTCACCGGTGAAGCGCATGGTGGAAAGATAGCGGCGGAATTCCCTGTAGGAGTCTCCGGGAAGGAATTTCTCATAGAACTCCTCGCTTTCGCTGCCCAGTTTGAGGACCATCTCGAGAATCTCCTCGGTGCCGCTCACCACAGCCCAGTTGTTGTTCTCCGGGGCCTTGCGGTAAAACAGGTTGAAAACAGCTATTTCTTTGTCCTTACCGCACTCCAGATAGGATTTCCCCATCGTGTACTGGTACTTGTCGGACACATACGCTTCGTTGATCAGGTTCATTACTAACAAAATTTTTACAAAGATAAACGATTTGTTTGGAAATTCGAAAAATCTTATTACCTTTGCAGTCCCAAAAAATAAGATGCTGGGTTCGTATAACGGTTAGTACTCAAGATTCTCAATCTTGCAATAGGAGTTCGATTCTCCTACCCAGTACAAAAATTGGTTCGATTCGCTAGCTCAGTCGGTAGAGCACAACACTTTTAATGTTGGGGTCTCGGGTTCGAGCCCCGAGCGAATCACAGAAATAAAGGATTGCTTCCTTAGCTCAGTTGGTAGAGCACGACACTCTTAATGTTGGGGTCCAGGGTGCGAGCCCCTGAGGGAGCACAAAAAGCCGCAAAGCGCTCGTAATGAGAACTTTGCGGCTTTCTTTCTAAGGCACTGATTGCTATTATTTGCTTTTTTACGGGGAAATACTTATTTTTGAACAGTATCTGAAACTATGGCACCGAAGAAAGGTCTTTTATCGCATGACGGGCACGGCTATTTCCTGCCTTTCGTAGTAATTATCACGGCGGCTTTTGCCGTCTATATACTGTTCTTCTCCCGCAACAGTGTGCTCAACTGGGTGAAGGCGAGGGCGGAAATATCCCGCCAGGAAAGATTGATAAAGCAGTATCAGGAGGAGAATGCCAAAATCGACGCTGAAATCCAGTCGCTCAGCCAGAGCCGGGACACCCTGGAAAAATACGCCCGCGAGCATTTCCGTTTCGCATCTCCCGGTGATGATGTCTATATTCTCGAATAAGGTCTATGCTTGATCAGCTTGTCAGCCTTTGCCGGAAGACCTGTGGCACGGCTCCTCTGAGGATAGAGAAACTCGGCGTATCAGGCAGCCACAGGCAGTATTACCGTCTTTACATAGAGGATTATACCATCATCGGAGTAATCGGGAACGACCCCCTTGAAAACAAGGCCTTCATCTCTCTTTCCAGGGATTTCCGGAACGCCGGTGTGAATGTCCCGGGGATAATCGCGGTTAGTGACGACTCGCTGTGCTATCTGCAGTATGACCTCGGGAATGAGAGTCTGTATGACGACGTAGCTGAAGGACGCCGCTCCGGCCACTATTCCTCCCGGGAGCAGGAACTCCTTTGCGACGCGATAGCCTGCCTTCCGTCCATTCAATATGCAAAAGTGGATTTTTCAGTCTGCCATCCCGTCAGCCGTTTTGACGCGCAGTCGGTGGATTTCGACCTGAATTATTTCAAATACTGCTTTCTGAAGCTTTCTGTCGATGATTTCGACGAAGTCCGCCTTCAGGCTGATTTCGACCGGCTCCGCGCAGATCTGCTGTCCGTCCGGGCTGATAAGTTCATGTACCGTGATTTCCAGCCGCGAAATATAATGATGTTTCAGGAGAAGCCCTTTTTCATAGACTTCCAGGGCGGCCGTCGCGGTCCGGTGCATTACGATGTCGCTTCCTTTATCTGTCAGGCCAGCGCCCGTTACGACGACGCTCTCAAGAGCCGCCTCGTCAGGACTTACCTTCTGAATCTTTCATGCTATGAGGAAGTAGATGAAGCTGAGTTCCTTGAAGAGCTCAATCTGTTCGTGCTGTTCCGTCTGCTGCAGGTTCTGGGCTGCTATGGTTTCCGTGGGCTGTGGGAGAAGAAGCAGTATTTCATCGACAGTATTCCTCCGGCACTTGCGCAAATCCGCAGTTTATTACCTCTCCCAAGGTATCCGTATCTCTCCTTTTTATTAGAAACTGTTTCGGCAGGCAAGGGGTCGGAAACCTTTGTCACCCGCGACAATAAGCGGGAGGGGCCCGCGACGAAGTCGTGGGAGGGACGAGGCCCGGAGGGCCGAAGGGTTTCAGACCCCTTGCCTGCCGGAACAGCATGCCATACCTCGAATGAAACCGAACAGGAGAAGCCGAAGCTGGAAGTGACGGTTTACAGCTTTTCTTTCAAGAAAGGAATACCTGAGGATAAAAGCGGCAACGGAGGAGGCTTCGTCTTCGACTGCCGTGCGCCTCACAATCCCGGCCGCTACGAGCAGTACAAGAACCTCACCGGGAAGGACGCCCCGGTAATTGAATTCCTCGAGCGGGACGGCGAACTCCTGACCTTCCTCTGCAGCGTCTATGCCCTCGTGGACGCCCATGCCGAGAGATTCATAAGCCGCGGCTTTACTCACATGCAGGTCAGTTTCGACTGCACCGGCGGGCAGCATCGCAGCGTCTATAGCGCCGAACATCTGGCTTCGCATCTTAAAGAAAAATTCGGCGATGACGTCATCATAGACCTTCATCACCGCGAACTGGAAGGCCGATGAAAACCGCGATGATATTTGCCGCCGGCCTCGGCACCAGGCTGCGTCCGCTGACCGACACGATGCCAAAAGCCCTCGTGGAAGTTGCTGGAAAGCCGCTTCTGGAGCATATTCTGGATAAACTCACAGCCTCCGCTTACGGTCGGATTGTCGTGAACGTCCATCATTTCCCGGACCAGATTATCGATTTCCTGCGTTCACGTGACTGGGGTGCAGAAATCATGGTGTCAGATGAAAGGGAACAGCTGATGGAGACAGGCGGTGGGATACTCAAAGCCGAGCCTCTCCTGGAAGGCTGCGGGAACTTTCTGGTGCATAATGTGGACATCATTTCCAATCTGTCGCTTTCTGCTTTAGAAGCCGCCGTCCGCGAGGATGCAGTGGCGACTCTGGTGGTATCGGAGAGGGAAACTGCAAGATATCTGCTCTTCGACGACGAGTTTCGGCTCCGCGGCTGGTGCAATACGTCCACGGGGGAACTAAGAGGTGTCACAAGCGAAAAAGGATACCGGAAATTGGCATTTTCCGGCATCCATTTGCTTTCGGGCGGGATTTTCGATATTATGCGGAAGGAGAACTTCAGCGGCTGCTTCTCGATAATAGACTTTTATCTTGAAATCTGCGGCAGATATCCCGTCTATGGATTCGTCCCTTCAGCGTTGGAACTTGTGGACGTGGGTAAGTTCGGAATTCTCGAGAACACCAGGATGACGGCCGCAAGAATCACCGCAGAAGCGGCGAAATAGGTCCAGTACGGCCCGGCGGGGATGACGTTGTACCAGTATTCTATATCCTTAAGCGAGTCTATATTTGAGATTATTACAGCTATGGTGTTGTTCACGAAGTGAATCAGCATGGTCAGCCAGAGCGAGCCCGTCTTGTAATAGATATATCCCATCAGGCAGCCGATCAGCAAGGCCGGCACAGCCTGCCAGGGATTGCCGTGGATAACTGCGAAAAACAGCGCGGAGATGATTATCGCCCAGAAGGGGCGCATGCCCCTGCGGAGCAGTCCGCGAAGAATCTCGCCGCGGCACAGCCATTCCTCGAAAAGCGGCGCCATTATGCTCACTGAAAGCAGCGAAGCCCAAAGCGGACCGCCTGTAAGGTCCTTCATCAGATTCATGATGAGGTTATAGAAGGACGTCATCAGCTCTGACATGAGGGTAAGGCGGTAGATTCCGTAGCTGATTATGTCTATGATAAAGGACAATGCGACCATGCCAACAAGGGCTAGACCCCCCAGGAGCCATCCGTTGTAATTACCGAAATTGCTCTGGTTCAGAGGCATGGGAGCGGAGGAAAGGGCATTCTGGCGGCTCTTGGATGAGGCCCAGATCATAGGAGGCATGAACTGCAGGGGATAGGTGATCAGCATGCCGTAGCGCAGGGCGAATTCGGGTGAAAAGAATTGCATTACGGTTTCCACCACTATTCCCAGCAGCATGCCCACAAAGAGCCAGCCGAGTAGGGCGAACATGCCTCCCACGCCGGGGGCGTAGAAGGCATATCCATCGAAAATATTGTAGTTTTTTTCTATTCTATGCATAAAGGGGAGAAGGATAGACGCCTTTTTCGGCGAGTTCTTTGAATTTAGCAACTACGCCGGGACGGTCTGCCTGGTAGGTGACGCCGAACCAGCGTGAAGGAGTGGCGAGTACGTCGCAGGCGCCATTTCCGGAAGCCACGATGCGGTCCACCGCGAAAGGAATGTAGAATTCCTTCTTGAGCTGCATCGAGTTCTCTTCGAGGAAGCCTTCGAAAATCTTCCCGCTCAGGGCGAAATAGTCAGGAGTGAAGCCCCACATGTTCATGGAGCAGAGGGCTTTGGCATCCAGCGTGACATGCTGGCCGTTCACTGTGTTGTCACCCTCTACAATGCCTTTGTCGTTCTTTGAGATTTCCACATGCTCGGCGATGCCGGTAAGGCGGAAATTCTCGTCATAGGTGCAGATTCCGCGGGAGACACTGCCGTTCTCGGAAAGGGTGTTTTCCAGCTCAAAACCGACGATGCAGTATTGTCCGGAGGTGTTTTCATGCTTGCGGCACCAGTCCCCGAGAATCCTGAAGGATTCCGCGCCGTAGAAATCGTCCCCATTGATAACAGCGAAGGGCTCGTGAATCACGTCCCTGGCCATCAGGACAGCATGTGCGGTGCCCCATGGTTTCTGCCTATCGGGATTCAGGGGAAGGAAACGCTCGGGAATCTTGTTCAGTTCCTGGGTTACGAAGACGAACTCCAGCGGCTCTCCGTCTATGGTTTTGACATGGGCATATTTTTCTTTCACGGCTTTTTCCATATCGGCCTTGAAATATTCGCGGACGATATAGACAACCTTGCCGAATCCGGCCTTCACGGCGTCGTGGATGGAATAGTCGATTATGGTTTCTCCGGAGGGGCCGACCCCGTCCATTTGTTTGAGCCCGCCGTAACGGCTGCCCATTCCTGCTGCAAGAACTAGTAATGTAGGTTTCATATAGCTTTATGTGTTATGTCGAATTACAAAGATACGGAAAATAAATTTTGTTTTGGAAGCCTTGTGGAAAATTTTGCGCTCAGTTTCCGGAAGTACGCGGACTCCCACTTGGAGAAGCGCGGGCCCTTCCAGGTGCTGGTGTTGGTCAGGAAAATCCAGGTTTCACCGCCGGGATAGCGCTTGACTATCGCAGTGGTTCCGCCGAACGAACCTGTCCTGGTCCATTCCCCGTCTTCCTTGCAGTCCACCCAGCCGAGCGGGAAGGAGTCAGGACTCTCCTGCCAGGTCATTGTCGCTACGCTTTTACCGGAGATGATATCAGGGGTAAGGGCGTCTCCGTCTATGCTGGCGACTACTTTCGCGAGTTCCACTGCGGAGCATACCCAGGCGCCGGCGCCCTGCAGCGCGGCGAGATTGTTTCCTCCGTAGCATTTGGGCACCAGATTTCCGCTTCCGGTGTATTCCGGGACATCTTCGCTGTCTTTGTGCATGTAGTAGCGGGCCTCTCCCGGGAGCCTGTCTTCCAGGTAATTCCCGGCAATATGGAAATCAGTGCAGCCGCAGGCGTGGAAAACCTGCTCCTGCATGAACTGCTCATAGGTCTGGCCGGAAATTTTCTCAATTATCATGGAGAGCACCAGGTAGCCGAAATTGGAATAGTAATGCGAGGTGCCGGGCTGAAAATCGAGCTGGTAGCGGAGCTGTTTCTCGACCATGGTTTCAGAGGCGGGCGGTTCCGCAAGTCCGTGCTGCCGCATCAGGGACAGGGTGGAGAACATCGGGTCGCCGTATTTCCGGACAAACCCAGCCTGGTGCCGCAGCAGGTGCTCCACTGTAATCTGCCGCTGGCAGGCGTAGTGAGTCTTGTATTCCGGAAGTATCCCGGCGGGGCCGAAAACGGTATCGGTCAGGGCGAGTCTGTTATCCTCGACCAGTTTCATGATTCCGACTGCGGTCATCAGTTTTGAAACTGACGCAATTCTCATAAGCGTGCCGGGAGTCATCTCGCTGCCTTCTTCCTTGTCTGCCCAGCCGTAGCCTTTGGCATAGAGCAGAGAATCGCCGCGGATAATGGCGAGAGCGCCTCCGCGAAGGTCCCAGTAGCGCATGAAACTGTCTATGCTGTGGTCCATGCGGGATAGTTCCGGCCTCTGGGACATTTCATTGGTGATTAGAGTGTTGAGCCCTTCGGGACGGGAAGGCACCTCGGGGCCCGGGGCAGGCTCTTTTCCCCGGCACAGCAGGCAGCACAGAATCAGCACCAGCGCAGCAGCCGTGATAGAAACTATCCTTTGCTTATTCAGAATTATCCTCATAACCTAATCGACGTCAAAGACTTTTGCTCCGTCGCTGCCGATATCCGAAGGATTGTCGCCGTCGGACATCCTGGAGAGTTTGCGGAGCAGGATTATTGCGAGAATCCCGGTGGTGATGGAGGACAGCAGGTCGGACACCGGGAAAGACAGCCAGACACCCAGCACTGAGTCTGTCCACAGGGGAAGCAGCCATACGCAGGGCAGCAGGAAAAGGAGCTGCCTGGTGAGGGACAGGAAGATGGATTTGCGTACCATTCCAAGGCACTGGAAAAGATTGGTCGTGACCATCTGGAAGCCGACTATCGGAAAAATGATATTCATCGCGAGCAGCCCCCTGGCCGCTATTTCGCGGAGTTCCTGATCTGATGTGAATATTCCGACTGCCGCTTTGTTGAAAAAGACTGATACCACGAAGCCGATGCTGGTCACTATGGTGCCCCATATCGCCGTGAGTACATAGACCTCGCGGACTCTGGAATACTGCCTCGCACCATAGTTGTAGCCTGCAATCGGCTGCATGCCCTGGTTGAAGCCCATCACGATCATCAGGAACATGAAGGTTATCCGGTTGACTATCCCGTAGGCCCCGATGGCGAGGTCGCCGCCGTAGCGGAACATCTGTTTGTTGATGAACACCACCACGAGGCAGCTTGCCAGGTTCATCAGGAAGGGACCCATGCCGATGGAGAGCGATTCTCCGGCTATTTTCCAATCCAGACGGAAAACAGTGCCGGGCTCTACGTGGAGGAATTTCCGGCGGTCGAAGAAGTAATGCAGAGTGTAGGCGAGCGCCATCGCCTGGCAGAGCACCGTAGCTATAGCCGCGCCCTTGATGCCCATCCCAAGCACGAAAATGAACACAGGGTCCAGAATAGCGTTCGAGCCGACCGTGAAAAGCGTGAGTCCCATGGCCATTGTCGGATTGCCGGAGGAACGGATAACGCTGTTAAGGCCGAAATACAGGTGGGTGACAATGTTCCCGAGAGCAATTATGGTCATATAGTCCCGGGCATAGGGTAGAGTATTGTCGCTGGCGCCGAAAAAGCGCAGCACAGGGTCCATGAAAACGAGGGCGAAAACGGTGAATATGGCTCCTACAATGATGTTCAGGGTAATTTCGTTTGCAAGAACCTTGTTGGCGCCTTCGTATTTTTTCTGTCCCAGGAGGACGGAAATCATGGTCGCGGCGCCCACTCCGACCAGAGTTCCCAGCGCTGTGGAAATATTCATCAGCGGGAAAGTAACCGCGAGGCCGGAAATGGCCAGCGGCCCGGCACCCGGAATGTGGCCGATGAAGATGCTGTCCACCATATTGTAAAGGGAGGACGCGGTCATGGCTATTATTGCGGGGATTGCGTAGCCCCTCAGCAGCGGACCAATCTTTTTAGTGCCAAGTTCGGTTGGAACATAGATTCCGGGAGCGGCCATTTTATTCCTCCACTATATCTATGTCGAAGCACAGTGGGGAGTAGGGCGGAATGTAGGGGTAAGAACCGGAATTTCCGTAACCCAGGGGGGAGAAGAAAGTGAATCTTGCACTCTCTCCCTTATGCATCATGAACACTCCCGCCTTGAATCCGGAGATGAGGTCAGATTCGTAGTCACCCATTGTAATCTTGCTCCAGTCTTCGTCAAGGTTGACTTTCACTGGAGAATAGTCCTCGTCAGGGTCGAAAATCTTGTATTTTATGGCAGTGTCGGCGACGTTAGTGTCGAAGATTCCGCCGTCTTCAATCCTCCTTGCGGTGTAGTTGATTTTGATGCTTGAACTTGTCTCGGGTTTCTCTGCATCCGGAGGAAGCAGTTTGGAATAGAAATAGAAGCCTCTTTTCCCGAGTTCCTCATCGCCGGCGTAATATGTCGAATCGACGCCAGCCATATACTTTTGAGAATAGTCCTCGAGCATGTCTATCTGGCGCTGTATGACATCATTGACGGCACCCACAAGGGTGATGCGGTACACGCAGGCGTCAGTGTCGGTTTCCTTTTTCTTGTATTCCTTCTCGCTGTCCTTCTGCTCGCTGGTCATAAGCCAGGCCGGAACCGCGATAATCCTGGTGCCGCCGATTTTCATGCCCTCCATGCCTTCCCGTATGCCTTCCATAGAGGTCAGGCGGGGCCAGGCGAAAACGCCGTAGAACGCGGTCTTTTCATAGGAGCCGATCCTCTTGGCGACATCCTCGATATTCGTTGACAGGACATCCCCGTCCAGTTCTTCGCGAATGTAGTGCACCAGGGCGCAGGGTTTGTCGTTAAAGTCCCAGTCCTCCGTGCCTATGACTTCGTCTTTGAGTATATATGTGCCGAAACCGACGCGGCGGGCGTCCGGATAGACCTTATAGACATTCTTCTGCGCGGCAATCCAGGCTTCGAAATCCTGCTCTCTGGAGCTATAGTCCGCGATGGACTCTTTCTTGCAGCCGGGCAGAAGCATCAGCGCGGCGGCGATAATATATGCGAGTTTCTTCATTTTCATCATTCGTTTGAGAAGGACTCCACCCAAATGTGATAGACCAGTGCGGACTTTGCAGGAATCATGCCGAAATTCTTCTCTCCATAGCCATATTTTCCGGAAAAGAGTATGTAGTACTCTCCGCCGGCCTTGACTCCGAGAAGTCCGTTGCGAAGACCTTCCAGAAGGTTCTTGTCATTCTGTTTCACCGTTTCGACCTCGTAATCACCTTCACTTATTTTCCAGCCGGATGCTTCAGCGAGGTCCTGCTTGTTGGTGGCGAACATATTCGAGGCATTCACGGAACTGCCGCTGAGGATGTAGCCGGCGTAGTAGAAAGAAACTGTTCCGCCGGTGTCCAGGGAATCTTTGGTGGAGCCGTCGGTGGCTACGGCAACCCTGGTGGAGCCGCCGTTATAAACCACGTATGCCGTCTCGTCGGAGGACTGGATGGCTTTTACGAATGCCTCTATCTTGCTCTCCTGCTGGTCGTAGGTAAGCTGGAGGGCCTGTTTGGTGCAGGAAAACGCAAGCGCGGCGAGAATTATCGGAAGCAGCTTTTTCATGCAAAAAATTCTTTTGAGATTCTTTCCAGCAGCTCCTTTGCCGCTTTCTCGCTGGGACGGCCGTCCGGAAAATGCATCTTTCCGCCGGCGGCGTTTTCGTGCCCGCCTCCGTCGAAGTACCTGGCCGCACATTCCTGGGCCGAGACGCCTTTCTTCGAACGGATGGACACCCTGAAGTAGTCGTGTTCTTCTTTGAGGAAGATGCTCATGCGGACTCTGTCGATGGACAGCGGAATGTTTACAAGTCCCTCAGTGTCACCTTCTTCCATGCCGAATTTGTCCTGCATCTTCTTGGTCAGTATGATATAGGACATTCCCTCCGGGGTGATGACCATGTTCGCACTCTCAAGATAGCCCATCAGCCGGACCCGGGCTTCGCGGCCCCTTTCGTAGAGTTTGGAGAGTATGGCGTCGCGGTCCACCCCGGCTTCCAGAAGGTCGGAAGCCATGCGCAGGGTAGCAGGAGTCGTGGAATTGGTGAAATTGTTGGTGTCCGTGGTGAGTCCCGTCATCATGGCTTCGGCGCAGTGAAGCGGCAGCTTGTGGGCGTTTCCGCGTATATCGGGCATCGCCATCAGCACGCCGAAAAGGACTTCCGCGGTGGATGACATCTCGGGATAGGAGAAAACTATGTCGAAAAGTTCCGACATGGGCCCAAGATGATGGTCTATGAGGACTTTTGTCGCTGTCGATGCGTCCAGTTCTTCGCCGATTCCCTCGGCGCGGTAGAAGCCGTTTCCGTCCAGCATTATCAGGGTATCGGCCTCTTCTATCAGCTGGATGGCCTTCTCGCGGTTGCGGGAGGCATATACAGTCGTGGCTTTGTCGTCGTCGGAGAATATGAAATCCAGCGAGGTGCCGGCGGAATCGGGCAGGATAATTGTCGCGTCCACCCGGCGGACATCCTTCAGATAGGAACGCATTGCGGCACAGGAGCCCAGCGCATCTCCGTCCGGATGGGCGTGCGCAGTAATCACGACCTTTCGGGCGAAGGTGAACAGCGAATCTATCTGAGAAAGGCTTTCGTTCATTCGGCTGACTTTTCGAACTGCAAAATTACAAATTTATATTGTATTTGATAAATCAATTTCATAACTTTGCAAGGATTTAGGAAAATAAAAACACATCATAATGAAAAAACTCCTTAAAATTTGTGCTGAAATACTGCTGGCCGCTATTGCAGTTCTCCTCGTATGGCTCATTTACCGCAGCGTCATGAAGCCTGTCAACTTCAACAAGGAAAAAGCTGTCCGCGAGGCTGTGGCCATCCAGAGACTCAAGGATATCCGTGACCTTCAGGTTGCTTTCAAGGGCGTTACCGGCCGTTACACTGATTCCGTGGACTCGCTCGTAATGTTCTACAACGACGGCAAGATGCAGGTCGTCATGCAGGTCGGTTCCCAGGACGACTCCATCGCCGTCGCGAATACCGCCGCCATCCGCAAGAAAAACCGCAAAATTACCAATGAGCAGCTGCTCGATCTCTACCAGCAGGGCCAGAATCTGGTGTTCTCCATCGCGACACCCATTGCCGTGAAGGACACTCTGTTCAGCCACCGCAGCGATTTCATTGCAGATTCACTTGTCTATATTCCCTTCTCCGGCGGACAGAAAGTCGAGATGGAATCCATCGTCAAGAAGGTTTCCGGCGTGGATGTCCCTCTGTTCGAGGCCCGGATGCCGTACAGGGCTCTGCTTAAGGGCATGGACAACCAGCTCCGTATCAATCTCGATGCTGACCGTGAGAACCAGAACAAATACACCGGACTCCAGGTGGGCAGCATTTCGGCACCTAACAACAATGCCGGCAACTGGGAGTAATGGAGCCTCTTAAAGTCAATTCGATATCCATTCAGGTTTCCCTGAGTGGATATTCTTTTACCGTCAATTCTGAGGGCAAGACCTTTTCTTCCCCCTGGCTCGGAGCTGATAAAATTTTTACGACCCCCGAGTTCCAGAAGCGCTATGACGAGGTTGACATCTCTCTGCTGACACCCAAGTTCGTGCTCGTCCCGGAGCAGTTCTTTTCGGAGGAAAGGGCCCGCTCGCTGCTTTCCGAGACTGTTTCCCTGTCAGAAAGAGATGTGGTCTCCTATGTCCGTATTCCCGAATCCGCATCGGTCCTGCTGTTTTCTCCCACGATAGGGGAATCCCTTTCAAAGGTCATTTCCCAGACCGTGCTCACAACTTCCGGAGAAAGCGCCCCGGTGCTTCCGGAAATGTATTATATGCTGCGTACCATGGACAGCCTGCCGCAGTACAACAAGATACTGGCATCCTATATGGACGGGCATCTGTATCTGGCAATAGCGGAAGGCCGCACGCTGCGTCTCTCGAATGTCTATGAGGCCCCGGATTTCACTACTGCCGAGTATTTTATTTTCCTTGCCCTGAGCAGCCTGCAACTCAACCCGGAGGTGTCCGTGGTTTCATTCCGTACCCCGCTGTCTCCCGACGAGGAAATGTCCCTGTACCGCTATTTTTCAAGCGTGGAGGTGCTATGCGCATAATCGGGGGCAGGCTCAGAGGGAAGACCATCAATCTTCCTGAGCGTTACGACGCGCGTCCTACCACTGATTTTGCCAAGGAAGGCCTGTTCAACGTGCTTGACAATGAATATGAATTCCAGGACCTCAAGGTACTGGACCTTTTCGGCGGCACCGGTTCAATCTCCTTCGAATTCGCTTCCCGCGGGGCCGCGAGAGTCTATACAGTCGAAATGGCCCGTGAAAGGGCGTCGTTCATAAGCCGTGAGGCGAGGCGACTCGGGCTTGACGCCGTGACCTGCGTCAGGGCGAACGTCTTTGACTTCCTGCCTCTGTGCCATGAGAAATTCGACCTCGTGTTCGCTGATCCGCCGTACGCACTGGAAGGACTTGAGACAATTCCTGACAAGGTTTTCGACGCTGATATCCTGCACCCCGAGTGCTATTTCATATTGGAACACGGGGACGAGCACTCGTTCAAGGCCCATCCCCGTTTCGTAAAGGAAAAAGTGTACGGTCGCGTACACCTTAGTTTTTTTATTTGATAAGACTTCCCAGGAGGCTGCGTGTAATAGTCCGGGTTGCGGCAGAAGTCGCGCTCTTGGTGACTTTCTGCGTGGTGGTCTTCTTCGATTTTGTCTTTGTGCCGGAAATCTTGTCCGATACGGCCGTGCCGACGCCGGCGGCAAGAACACCTGTCACCGCGGTGAGAACCGATTTCAGCACCTTGCTTCCAAGGCCGCCCTTCTTCTGTTTGGCGGCTTCCTTTTCCTGGGCTGCAGCAATTTTCTGCTGCTCGGCGGCGGCAGCTGCCTCTTCAGCCTCGGCCTTCGCCTTTTCGCTTTCAGCGAGCAGAACCTCGAAGGCGCTTTCGCGGTCTATGAGATTGTCATAGCGGCCATAGAGCCTTGAAGAGCGGATAATCGACGTCCTTTCATCCGGGGTGATGGCTCCTATCTGGCTCAGAGGGAAGAGAATCTTCGCCCTTTCGACTATCGCAGGAGCACCTTTGGCATCCAGGAAGGAAACGAGGGCTTCGCCGGTTTCGAGGTTCATTATGGCGTCTGCGGTGTTGAATGAGGGGTTGGCGCGGAATGTCTCGGCAGCCGTCTTGACGGCCTTCTGGTCCTTGGGTGTATAGGCGCGGAGAGCGTGCTGAACCCTGTTTCCGAGCTGGCCGAGAATGTTCTCGGGTATGTCGGTGGGGGACTGGGTGATGAAATAGATGCCCACGCCCTTGCTTCGGATGAGGCGGATGACTTGCTCGATCTTGTCGACCAGCGCCTTGGGCGTGTCGTCGAAGAGCATGTGGGCCTCGTCGAAGAAGAAAATGAGTTTCGGAAGGTCCATGTCGCCCACCTCGGGAAGAGTGGCGTAGAGTTCGGACATAAGCCAAAGCAGGAAGGTCGAGTAGAGTTTGGGCTGGAGCATCAGTTTATCCGCCGCAAGCACGTTCATTACACCCTTGCCGCCTTCGCACTGCAGAAGGTCATAGATATCGAAGGAAGGCTCGCCGAAGAATTTGTCGGCGCCCTGGTTCTCGAGAGTCAGGACCGCCCTCTGGATGGCGCCGACGCTGGCGGCGGTTATGTTGCCGTAGGTCGTGGTGTATTCTGAAGCGTGCTTGGAAACATAGTCCAGCATGGAACGCAGGTCTTTTATGTCTATAAGCAGAAGGCCCCTTTCATCAGCGATGCGGAAAACTATGTTAAGAATTCCGGTCTGGGTTTCGTTCAGCCCCATGAGGCGGGCAAGCAGGTCCGGTCCCATGTTGGAGATGGTGGAACGCATGGGATGTCCCTGCTCTCCGAAAACATCGAAGAAGCGCACCGGGCAGCTCTGGAACTGGGGATTCTCGATTTCGAATTCGGGCAGGCGTTTCTCTATGAAACCACTGAGGCGTCCGGGGCGGGAAATACCCGAGAGGTCGCCTTTCATATCGGCCATGAAGCAGGGGACTCCCGCCTGGCAGAAAGTTTCGGCAAGCACCTGCAGGGTGACGGTCTTTCCGGTACCGGTTGCTCCGGCGATGAGTCCGTGGCGGTTCGCCATTTTGCCCGTAATGCTTATCGGGCCGTTTTCCGAGTGGGCTACATAAAGCCCTCTTTCAGGGTCTAACATTTCTTTTTATTTTTTAACAGATAAAATATCACGACGGATGCTGCACTTGTGACTGAAGCAATCCAAGGAATCCAGGCCTGAGGAAGGCGGAAGCCCGTTTTGTCCACGCAGATGAAGGTCACGCAAACAGCAGTCATGAAGACTGCGGGAATGAATGAAATGAGATAGGAAAGGCGTTTGCCGTTCTTCAGGAAGTAGGCAGTTGCGGTCCACAGGGCGAAGGCCGCAAGAGTCTGGTTGGCCCAGCCGAAGTAGCGCCAGATAACATTGAATCCGTTTGCGTCCGCGATATTGTA
Source organism: Bacteroidales bacterium (assembly GCA_017544265.1). GTDB lineage: Bacteria > Bacteroidota > Bacteroidia > Bacteroidales > UBA932 > Cryptobacteroides. The sequence goes on from JAFYEM010000025.1 coordinate 146,767, forward strand.
CCAGAGCAGCAGTCCGGATGCAATGAAAAGTGGAATGGCGATATAGAGCCGCTTGCGGATATCCTTCTGGGGCGCTTTCACAAAGTCTGCCACTATGAGCCTGGCGCTTCGGAATGCCGTGTCGCCGCTGGTTATCGGAGCAGCGACGACTCCCAGTATCGCGAGGATTCCACCAACGATACCGAGCCAGTTTTCAGATACCTTTGTAACCACAGTGGGGGCGGCTGCGGAAAGGTCGCTGCCCACTGCCTCGGCGCCGCCGTCGAAGAAGAACCAGGACGAAACGGCTGCCCAGATAAGGGCCACGATACCCTCGGTGATCATGGCTCCGTAGAAAACCGGACGTCCGAGTTTCTCATTGGTGATGCAGCGGGCCATAAGCGGGCTCTGAGTGGCATGGAAGCCGCTTATCGCACCGCAGGCGATGGTGATGAAAAGGCAGGGGAATATGGGCTGGTCTTTAAGGCCTATTGACGGGCCGCGGTTACCAAGGCCGTCCCAGACCTCTGGAATTCCGGGCCATTTAATGAACAGGCACACCGCCAGGGCGGCTGCCATGAAAAGCAGAGCGATTGCGAAAACCGGATATAATTTGCCTATGACTTTGTCCACCGGGAGCAGCGTCGCAGCAATATAATAGGCAAAAATCGCCAGGACCCAGATCATTCTGCTGTGCGATGTTCCGTCGCCGGCGATGTCGCCGAGAATCATTGCCGGGGAATAGACAAACACTGTTCCGACTAGCAGCAGTAGAACTATCGAGAACACCAGCATCACTTTTTTCGCTCCGCCCCCGAGATAGGAGCCAACCAGTTCGGGAATGCCGGCTCCGCCGTGACGGACCGAGAGCATTCCGCACAGGTAGTCATGCACCGCGCCGGCGAAGATGCAGCCGAGAACAATCCACAGGTATGCTGACGGCCCGAACTTGGCACCCATTATGGCGCCGAAAATAGGCCCGGTTCCGGCGATGTTCAGGAACTGTATCATGAAGACCTTCCAGGATGGGAGGGGAATGAAGTCCACTCCGTCTGATTTTGTGGTTGCGGGGGTAGCACGCTGAGGGTCGGGCCTGAAGACCTTTTCCACGAACTTTCCGTAGAGCAGGTATCCAATCACCAGTGCTGCCAGACTGATTATAAACGAAATCATATCAACTAACAGTCATTTTTTTATTACTTAACAATTAAATAATGTTTTCCGAAACGTTCAAAGGCGGCTTTTTCAAGCGCTTCACGGTCGTCGGGATGGGCTATGGACGTCAGCAGCCGGGCGCGCTCCTGCAGCGACTTGCCGGTCAGGTCAACTGCTCCGTATTCAGTCACGATCCAGTGCGCATCCGCCCGGGGAGTTACAACCCCGGCCCCTGGATACAGCACGGGCACAATCTTGTTCACCCCTTTGTTTGTGCGTGAGGCAAAAGCCGTGATGGACTTGCCGCCTTCGGACATCGTGGCGCCCTTCACGAAATCCAGCTGGCCGCCGGTACCGGAAAAAATGCGCTCCCCGATGGAGTCCGCGCTGATCTGGCCGGTCAGGTCCACCTGCGTCGCGGAATTGATCGCCATCATATTGGGGTTCTGTGAAATCACCCACGGGTCGTTGGTATATTTTATGTCCCGCATCAGCACCGCAGGGTTTTTGTCTATGAAAGAATAGACATCGTTGCTGCCGAGAAGGAAGGACGCGACAATTTTTCCGATGTCTATCTTCTTCCGCGCCCCGTTTATGACTCCGCTGCGTATGAGTCGCAGAATGCCGTCGGCGAACATCTCGGTGTGAAGCCCGAGGTCGCGGTGACTGCTCAGGGCTGCCGCAAGCGCGTTCGGAAGCGCTCCGATACCCATCTGTATGCAGGCTCCGTCAGGCACCAGCTCGGCGCAGTTGCGGCCTATTACCATTTCCGTCTCAGTGGGTTCGGCAAAGTCCTTGGTCACCAGGGGAGTGTCGTCGGAAACCAGATAGTCGAAGCGGTCTATGTCTATAAGGTCGCCCAGGGCGAAGGGTACATTTGGATTCACGACCGCGATTTTAAGCGGCGCAACTTCTGTCGCGGCGACAGAACAGTCCACAGACGTACCCAGGGAGACCATTCCGTTTTCATCCGGAAGGGAAACCTGGACCAGAGCCACATCCAGTTTCAGTGCGCCGCTGCGGTAAAGTTTTGCCGAGTCTCCAAGATGCACAGGAAGATAGTCAGCATAGCCGGAGGCTACATTGGCCCTTACATTGGGGCCGAGGAAAAAGCCCTGGTCAAAGAAAATTCCGCTGTACTCTGGTTCGCTGTACGGAGCCGGCCCTTCGGTGTGGAAGTGATGGAAATGAAGGTCCTTCACCTCGCCGCGGTCCGCCCGGCGCTTGAGGGCGCTAATCAGGCAGTGGGGCACGCTGGCAACACTCGATAGATGTATCCTGGAGCCGTCTTTGATGTGGGATACGGCTTCGTCAGCGCTGACAAAAGGTCTATTTTTCATTGATTCTTTCATTTATTCTGCGTCTCAGTCCGGGGGAGAGATTTGTTCCGTTGAAATCCGCGTCGGACCTGTCAAGCCACTTGAGGGCCAGTTCACAGTCCCCGAGCATATACGCTCCGAGAGCGATATTGTATTCCAGGCAGGAGCGCATCTGCATATCTTTGGTCTTCAGAAGGGAAATCCATTTCTCCATGGCCTTTTTCCATTCCAGTTTCGCAGCCGCGACCGATGCTTCTTCCCAGGAGTTGTAACCGTAGTAATAAAATGAATAGGACTCGTTTTCCCAGGTGGGCAGGAACTGGCGCGAGGCCCGGCGGCCGACTCTGGCGCCTGCTGCTTCGATATTGTTCCAGACAGCTTCCCGGAGGGCCAGATCTCCGGAGAGTCCGTTGTTATAGACCTCGACGTCTATTTCGGTGGACCCGCCGAAGGCATGGACACGGTCTGACTTGCCCATGGAATCATAGGCCGAAAGATGCAGGTTGACGGGCACCGTGGCGCTTGTGACGAAGGTCGAGTCCACGCTGGTGATTATTCCGGACGCATGGTTTTCGCCGAGAGTAATTTCTCCGGTCTCCGGCGGAGTGAGTATGAAAACCACGTCGGCTCCGGTGTCCATTACCAGAGAATGGGCGAAATCGAGGTCCACATTCGCGGAGGGCACGTTGTAAATTTCGATAAGCTGCTCGCCGCCGCAGTAATCCTCTTCAAGAGATGCTGCAAAGCCGTTCGCCACAGCATTCAGAAGGGTGGTGTCAGCTGCGTTGCCGCTGTTGAGACATACCACCGCCAAGGACTTGCCGGACAGGTTCAGGCCGGATTGCGAGGCGTGGCGCATCTGCAGGTGATGAGTGTAAATCTCCGGGGTGCATCCAATGCAGAGCAGAAGGACTATAGGAATTAATCGTTTCATTTCACTCTTTCGGCTATAAGGTCATATCGGTCGGCGCCGGTAATCCTGACGTTTATGAATTCACCCACGAAGGAATACGGTTCTATTCCGTCGAATTCCTCAGGAGTGTAACGGACAAGTATCTCCCCGTCCACTTCGGGGCTTTCGAATTCGCTTCGCGCGACGAAGATTCCCTCGTTGAAGGAGTCTATAAGGACCTTTTCCACACTTCCGATCCTGGAGGCGTTGATCTCGGAGGAAATCTCTCCCTGAAGGGCCATCAGTGCATCCAGACGCCGCTGTTTAGTGGCTTTGGCGACGCTGTCCCGCAGGTGCCCGGCCCCCCATGTCCCTTCTTCTTCGCTGTAAGTGAAGGCACCCATGCGCTCGAAGCGGGCCTCTCTCACGAAATCCATCAGTTCCAGGAATTCTTTCCGGCCTTCTCCGGGATGACCCACTATGAGGGTAGTGCGGAGAGCAACGCCCGGAACCCGTTCCCGCATTCTGGCAATCAGTTCCCTGGTGGCTTTCCCGCTGACTCCGCGGTGCATATTCTCCAGAACCGTATCAGAGATATGCTGAAGCGGGATGTCCATGTAGCGGCAGACCTTGGGATTGGAAGCCATTTCATCCAGTACATCCTCAGGGAAATCCGCAGGATAGGAATAATGAAGCCTGAGCCACTCGATACCATCGACCTTCGAAAGGGCCTGCAACAGGTCTTTCAGAGCGCGGCGACGGTACAGGTCAAGACCATAGAAAGTAATGTCCTGGGCTATGATAATCAGTTCTTTGACTCCTTCCGCAGCCAGGGCTTCCGCCTCTGCGGTGAGTTCTTCGACGGGCCGGCTCACGTGCTTCCCGCGAATCAGGGGAATCGCGCAGTAGGAGCAGCGGCGGTCGCAGCCTTCGGAGATTTTGAGGTAGGCGTAAGGGAGGGACTTGTCGGTGATATGCCTCAGGGGCCGCCCCGAGGGGCTGCATCCGAGAGCCTTGACTACAGGGCCCAGGTCCCGGGCACCGAACCACTTGTCGACTTCGGGGATGAGGGCCGGGAGTTCGTCCGGGTAACGCTGGGAAAGGCAGCCCATCACCATCAGGCTGCCTATTTTCCCCGCAGCCTTGAGGGCCGCTTCTTCGAGAATCGTGTCTATGGACTGCTGCTTGGCGTCGCCTATGAAGCCGCAGGTGTTGATAATTTCCACATCCACACGGTCGCACTCTTCTCCCTCGGGGATAATCTCGTAACTGGAACTGACTTCTCCGAGGAGATGCTCCGTGTCCACTGTATTCTTGGAGCATCCGAGAGTTATGACCTTCAGGCTGGGTTTCACTACTGCTCAGCAGGTGCTTCTTCCTGTGCGTCAGGATCCTCGAACTCCAGGCTGGCGAATTTCTTGAGGCAGTTGTACCACTCCGAGACTTTCTTCATGTGAGAAACGTAGAAGCGGTCCTCGTCGTAGTTGGGAAGGGCCTTGGAGAACAGGGCCTTGAACTCCTCGGCGCTGGCCTTGGGGGAAGGGGCGTCCGCATCGGCAAGCACCTCGTGAAGTGCCTCGAACACTTTGCGGAGCTTTACTTCGCCTTCGCTGGTATAGATGGAAATGTCCTCGAGGGATGTGATGCGGCTGTTGCGGTCGAAATTGGTGCGCTTTGCACTCTCTAGTGACTCTGCGATGGCGCCGCTCCGGGACTGGGCGATGAATTTGTGGAGCCCGTGTACGCCGGAAACGGAAAGAATCTTGGAAAGATCGGTTTTCATATTGTCAGTTTGCTTGTTTTATAACTTACAAATATAGCGATTTTCTATATAATCACGTATGAGAACGGTGCAATCTCGACAGATTTTTCGCCGAGGTCTATGCATGCGGGAGCTTCGCCGTCGTTTATCCCCACCAGAATCTTCTCACCCATGTAGCTGCGCTCGAAAACCAGGGCATGCTCGTCTGCATAGAGCCTCTTATAGTCTCCGAAGAGAAGCGGCATGCTGCTGCGGCGAAGATGAATCAGCTTCCCGGTCTCTTCAAGCATCCACTGCTCGTTCGCGGAAAGTCCGCTGAAACGCATCATTCTCCGGTTGTCAGGGTCGTTGCCGCCGCACTGGCCGTATTCGTCACCCTGGTATATGCAGGGGACTCCGGGAATGGTGAGGTTTATCACTTCCAGCAGCAGGGCCTTTTTGAATGCAACTGCTTCGCGTTCAGGATTTCCGTCCGCCGTCACGCCGATATTGCGGTTCCATCTGGCATCCTTTCCGTCCTCGTCCCAGCTCACCGCACCGCCGGCGAGGGAGATGAAGCGGATTTTGTCGTGGTTGCCGGAAATGTTTCCCATAGTGTGATGGGCACCGTAACTCCTGAGAGACTGGTCTATTACGTCGGCCATGCGGGTCATGGGAACGCCCTCGCGGCCCAGCACGTCGATGGCGGTGTGATAGATATTGAAATCGAACTGGGCGTTGAGCATTCCGGTTTTCACATAGGAGCCGATCAGCTCGTTGTCCCCGTAGGTTTCGCCTATCATCCAGAGTGCGCGGCCGGGATAGCGGCTTTTCATCTTGTGGGTGAACATACGCCAGTAGTTCAGCGGAATGTGCTTGCAGGCGTCGTGACGATAGCCGTCGAAGTCGAATTTATCGACCCAGAAAAGGGCGGTATCCGTCATCGCGTCGCAGACTTCTTCGCGCTCGAGATCCAGCGAGGGGATGTGCTTGTCGAACCAGGTGGTGAGCCTCTGCTCGTCCCAGAGTTCGAAATTGCGGCGTCCGTCGGGAAGCAGGCTGTCCGTGACCCAGTCGGGATGCGCTTTCAGGGTGGGGGAGTTTATGTGCATGTGATTGGCCACATAGTCCAGAATGACATTGATATTGTGCTCGTGGGCAGTTTCAAGCAGTTCCCTGAGCTCCGCTTCAGTGCCCATGCGGTGGTCTATCTTGGTGTTGAAAATGGGCCAGTAGCCGTGGTAGCCGGAGAATTTCGTGTCCGGGTTGTGATACTGTCCCCAGGCATCCTCAGGGTTCTGGCTGATTGGTGAAATCCATATCGTATTCACCCCCAAGCTGTCGAAAAAGCCCTCTTCGATTTTATCCGTGATGCCCTTGAGGTCGCCGCCCTTGTAGTCCACGCGAGGGTCCACGTCGGGTCGGTTGAGGGGCGAGTCGTTGGCGGCGTTGCCGTTATAGAAACGGTCCACCATCAGGCTGTAGAGCACCTGGGCGTTGGCGTCATGGCGGGTGAGGCCATCCGCCGTAAGCAGCGGTTCGCCGTTTTGGAGCGGTATCAGCAGATCATTGTACAGAACCTTGCCGTCGCTGGCATAGACCCTGAGATAGCTGCGGCCGCCCACATAAGGCAGTTTGTCTATGTCTATGGCGCCGCCCTGAATAGCCTTGTCGGCGAGCATGTTCTGGACGAAGCAGCGGTAAATGCATCCTTCGGCCGCACCTTCAAGGATAATCCGGCCGTTGTCCATGCCGGCTGTCGTGAGTCCCTGTGTGACGGGCAGTTTCGGCAGAATCGGAATGTCCACCTTGCCTATGCTGAGCACTTCCACAGCCCCGGCACTGCCGTAGAGCGTGATTATTCCTCCATCCACCCTGAGGCTGTCGTAAGCTCCGCTGACTCTCACCCGGGGGAGCTTTTCCAGATTGACTGCGGGCAGGTAGTCAGTCACATAGATTTCAGTCACCTCCCCGGCCTCGCGGACGGGAATGACCGGCTCTCCCGTGGCTTCGCGCCTCAGGGCCTCCGAGCAGCTGCAGACCAGGGCCGCGGCAAAAAAACAGTATGCAAAACGTTTCATAACAGATATTGGTCGCTTTAGTGTCCAAAATATATTCCCACGAATTTACGAAAAAAATTCAGTAAGTCAAAAAGCTTTTTTGACAGTCGCAAAATATCAGTATATTTGCGCTTGCGAACTTGTCGAATCTTGATTCGCCGGGAAGTGCAATTTCTGGTTTAGAATTCTAAAACGAGGATGAATGATTAAAACTTTTTGCAGAATCTTATTGCTGGCTTCAGTTCTGCTATTGTCCGCATGTTCGAACGACAGTGGAGGCAGTCTGGACATCCGGAGTGAAGCTGACCTCTCGGGGCTGACTCTGGCGACCTCCAACGGCAGTTATTACCACAACAAGTTTTCCAAGCGGGAAGATGTGAAACTCTTCGTGACCAACAACGAGGCGGACGGTCTGCTGGCTGTGAGGCAGGGAAAGGCCGATGTCTATGTGGCCGACGACGTGCTGCTTAGCGGCAGTGACATGGAGAGACTCGGAATCAGGCTGGCTTTCCGCGGCGAGGAGACCTTCGACGTGGCGTTCGCGCTCCCGAAAGGGAATGACGAACTCCGTGAAAAGCTGGATTCTTTCCTTGCGTCTGCACCGCTGGAGAAGATAATCGCCCACTGGGTTTCCGATGCGCCGCTGGCGGAAGAAGATGAATATGAAATTATACCCGGTGCGGCTCCGCTTCGCTGCGTATGCTGCGTTGATGTATCTCCCGTCAGTTTCATGGGTGACGGAGAATGGCTGGGAATGGAGCCCGACATACTCCGCCGTTTCGCGCATTCTATCGGAAGGCCTTTCGAGTTGAAATACCAGAGCCTCGCCTCCGGAATAATCGCCCTCCAGACCGGCCAGATGGATGTGCTGTCCTCGTGCCTTTTCGTGACTGAGGAAAGAAAGAAGGCGGTGGATTTTTCCCTTCCTTATTACACATGCCATCCCGGCTACTTCGTGCTGGATAAAAATAGCACCTCCCGGCCGGGATTCATGGACAGGCTGAAACTTAATCTCGTTACGGATCGTCGCTGGAAGATGATCACCGACGGTCTTCTGGAGACAGTCAAGATAACCCTTCTGTCCATTCTGCTGGGCACGGTTCTCGGTGCGGGACTGTGTGCTATGAGGCGCAGCCGCAGGGGATGGCTCCGGCGCACAGTGCAGCTGTACGACGGTTTCATAAACGGTATTCCCACCCTGGTGCTGCTGCTGATAATGTTCTATGTGGTTTTCGCCAGCACCGGGCTGAACGCCTCCATGATTGCGGTAGTCACCTTCGGGCTGTGTTTCGCCTCGGCGGCCGGCGGCATCTTTGACAACGCAATATCCGGCGTCCCCGCGGGTCAGACCGAGGCTGGTCTCGCCCTCGGTTTCTCGCCCCTGAAGACATTTACCGGAATAGTCCTGCCGCAGGCCATCAAGAGCGGCCTTCCGCTGTTCGCGGGCCAGTGCGTGGCACTTCTGAAGAGTACATCCATAGTGGGATACATCTCCATCCAGGATGTCACCAGGGCGAGCGACCTGATACGAAGCCGCACTTTCGACGCCGTGATTCCGCTGCTGATCGTTACGGTTCTGTACTTCGTGCTGGCCTGGATAATACGGAAACTTTTGAACCTTTTACTCCTCAAGAAGTAGCCTTATGATAAGCATCAGACATTTAAGCAAGACTTTCCACAACCCCGACGGAAGTACAGTTACCGTACTGAAGGATGTGAACTGCGAAATCCGGAAGGGAGAAGTCATCAGCATAATCGGCCCTTCCGGCACCGGAAAGAGCACTCTTCTGAGGGCAATCAACATGCTCGAGCAGCCCACCGGAGGAGAAATCATAGTGGACGGGGAGAATATTATGCAGAAAGGCTACAGGCTGGACCTCATGCGCCGTAAAATGGGCATGGTCTTCCAGAATTTCAATCTTTTCGAGCATAAGACTGTGCTGGAGAATATTATTTTCGCTCCTATGGAACTGCTTCATACAGATGAGAAGCAGGCCCGCGAAGAGGCCATGGAACTGCTCAAGAAGGTGGGCATGGTCCAGAAGGCCGATGTCTATCCTTCCTCCCTTTCCGGCGGACAGAAGCAGCGCGTCGCCATTGCAAGGGCCCTCGCGATGCATCCCGAGGTGATTCTTTTCGACGAACCCACCTCCGCCCTCGATCCGACCATGGTCGGAGAGGTTCTCAGCGTAATTCGTCATCTTGCGAAAGAAGGCATGACCATGCTGATAGTCACGCATGAGATGCGTTTCGCCAGGGACGTGTCCACCCGCATATTCTTCATGAACGAAGGCATTATCTATGAGGACGGCAGCCCTCAGCAGATCTTCGAGCACCCGGTACGCAGCGCCACGAAAGCTTTTGTGAACCGTATCCAGAAGCTTGTCTATGAAATTGACAGTGACGACTTCGATTTCCTGCAGATACGCACCGGCATAAACCAGTTCTGCGTGAAGTACAATATCGCGTCCAAGGCGGAACAGGCATATTCCCTGATGGAAGAGATGCTTTTCTCTCACATGCGCCAGTACCGTCCCCTGACCCTGCGGCTTACGCATGCGGAACTCTCCGGGGAAACCGCCCTGGATTTCATGGTAGAAGGCCTGAAGGAGTCGCCGCTGCCGGACAATGATGCCGTCAAAGATCTCCGCGCCCGCGTCAAAGTAGTGGAAGAACCCACCGTACGCGGCTTCCGGGTCAAGCTTCTGCTTTAATGATAGTCCCTTTGCTGGCGTCCATTATGATGTGGTCGCCGTCTTTTAGCCGTTTTGTGGCTCCCTTGACATTGACGATGGTCGGGAGTCCGTATTCTCTTGCGACCACGGCGCCGTGCGACAGGGATGAGCCAATCTCCGTAATCAGGCCGTTTACTGTTGAATAATAGGGCGTCCAGCCTATGTCGGTGAAGCGCGCCACCATGATTTCACCTGGCTTCAGGGTATTGGCGTCGTCGGTCGTATAGACAATATGCACCACACCTTCGCACTGTCCGTTGGAGACCGGTACGCCCTTCATAACAGAGTCGTTCTCCTCGATGTCATAGACATTGGGGACGGGTTTGCCGATATAGGTGTCGTCAAAGGATAGTTCCTCCTGTATTGCGTATGCTTTACGCCGCCTTTGGACAAGCGGAACGAGGTGATATTCGCCGTCGATGAGCCGGCCGATTTCCCTTTGGGTGAGGAAGTAAATCAGGTCCGGGTCCGTGAGCAGCCCCTGTTCAGTCATCAAGTCTGAAAGTATGGCATACTGGGTCTTGAACAGGTCTATTATCTGAATCAGCTGAGATTTGGTGTATTCCCTGTCCACAACAGCCTGGCGGGCCTTTTTTGCGTATGTAATCGCCGCCGCCTTGAGCAGGGGATTCCCAATGAAGGAGAACTCTTTCCGGTAGTCTATGACCTCTTCCTTCTGGACCAGGTTCATGGGGGATCTGATGATGCTCGCAAGATAGTTCATCAGCGGAATCTCGTCCTTTCGCCAGGGCTTGTTGCGCATCTCGGCCTCCTTGATGCAACGGTGGCCGTGGTGCCGGAGGAACTCCTGGTATTCCTGAAGGATTTCCGGCCGGCTTTTGATGAAATCCAGGAGCTCGGCTGCGGAAAATCCAGTGGCGCGCGGTTCCGCTTCCTTTATCTTCGCAGCCAGGTCCTGAAGCCTGGAAAGAATGTCCGCGCTTTCGATGTTTGGGATATTGCTCAGCAGCTTCGAGAGGAAGGACTGGTACTCTTTCTTGTCGGGAAAGTACTTGTCCAGCATCATGTAAAGCGTACTTGTGGCGCTGCCGGAATAGGCCGAAGAAGCATAATGGTAAATCAGGCTTTCGTCCAGCAGGGCGATATTCCTGTCTATGCTGTCGTAGAGCTCGCGGCATGAGGATGTCTCAATGAAGTGCACCTGAGTGAGCAGGGTGGCGAATTTTTTCATCGCCCGGTGCCCCGAGAATACATATTTCAGGAACTTGACGGAGTTTATTCCGCGAACTACGGGATTGGCATAGGGGGCCGTGATGGCCGGGTAATCGTGGTATTCTCCCATGATGGACAGATTCATCGACTGGGGATTCGCAATACCCACTCTCGAGTGCATGTTGTAGAGCAGGTTCATGTCGAAGAAAAGATGCCCCGATATGGACGAAATCAGCCTAAGTTCGCCTTCTTCGTAGGGGGATTTATAGACCCCGGCAAGGCTTAGCATGTAACGCATGCCATAGTCAATTGCTTTCGTCGAGGTCGAAAGCGTCAGCGGCGTGACGGCCCCCGGCATCATTTCTCCGACGTTCCGCTTGGTGAACAGATGTCCGCTGAGGTCGTCATCGCGGTCAAATTCTTCAATGTCTATGATTTCGGTGGTGATGGGACGCATCTGCAGCAGGAACAGCTGCCCGTCTTTCATGGCCCATTCGATATCCTGTTCGCCGAAGACTGAACGGATCTTTTTGCCTGTCTCGTAAAGCAGGCGGACCTCGCTCTCACTGAGCAGTTGATCCGCCAGTGGCCGGTAGCACTTTCTGGAAATCTCGTAGCGGCGGGCGCTGACCTGCCCGGATACCAGATTCTCGCCCTGGCCCGGTACCGCCTCTATAAGTATTGCGGCGCCGTTGTTCGGACTGGCGGTGAAAAGAACCCCTGCCTTGTCGCTGTCCACCATTTTCTGGACCACGACATTCATTTCGGCCTTGCCGAGTTCGAAGCGCTGCGCGTAGCCCTTGACACGTTCGGATTCAAGGGAGTCGATGCATTTGCGGATGCTGTCCATAAGTATCGCGCGGTCCACGAAGAGGACGGTTTCGTACTGGCCGGCATTGGACGCCGCGGCCTGGTCCTCGTTGGATGCCGATGAACGGACGGAAACATGTTCCGTCTCCAGCGAGTCAAAGGCCTTATAGACAGCGTCTTCATCTATTTTGTCTATGTCGCTTATTACGAATCCGGCGGGTACGTTGAAACCGTTTCTCAGCAGTATATCCAGACCTTTCGCCTTTCCTCCGACAAGGGGATAAATCTCCTCCGGCAGCTGACCCAATTGATATATTGTCATCGTTTAATGCTTTTCAAGTCTCTTTGATTGAAATACCGGCTGCTGTCTGCATTGAAGCCGATTTCCAGAATGCCGCGGCACTCTTTTCCGTCCTGGCTGACTCTCCTTCCGAGACGTGGCGCATTATGGCCTTCTTGATTTCGTAAAGCATTGTCATTAAGGTTTTAGTCTATGTGCAGCACAAGGTATTCGCTGCGGGATCCGATGCGTATCTTAGGACCCCATATTCCGAGTCCGGAACTTATATAATAGCGGGTGTCGCCGAGCATGTAATGCCCCCATGATTTTTCATACATCAGGTCAGTCAGCCAGGAAACCGGCCAGAACTGTCCGCGGTGGGTGTGACCGCTGAACTGGAAATCTATCCCTGCTGCGGAGGCTTCTCCAAGGTCGTAGGGCTGATGGTCCAGCAATATTGTGAAGAGTCCGTCTCCGCAGGCGAGTTCCGAAAGCGGCTTTCGCGAGGGGTTGCTGCGGTCGTCGCGTCCGATTATCCGGATTCCGTCAAAGACGGCAGCGGAGTCTTTCAGGACGGTGATTCCGGCCTCTGCAAGGAACTGCTCGGAGTCGTCGTGCCCGCTTATGTATTCATGATTGCCGAGTATGGTGAAGGCAGGGGCGGTCAGCCGCCTGAATTCATCCGCATAGCCGCCTTCCACGAGGGGCTCTGTGCGTATGTCCACGATATCGCCGCCGAACAGCACCAAATCGGGATTCTCCGCGTTGATCATGTCTATCCAGTGCGCCAGATGGTCGCGGCGGTTGCTGTAGCCGATGTGCAGGTCGCTGGCCAGCACGAGGGTCAGCGGCCGCCCGATGGCCTTTTCCGTCTTTATAGATAGTTCTTCGCGGTATTTGTGCCTGTAATGAATTCCGCCCGCGGCCATGACTGCCGCGATGACTGCCGCGATGGACAGAAGCACCGGCAGATTGTCGTTCAGCCATGATTTCGGAATCAAATTGAAAAGCCTGGCGAAATCCGCCAGCACGAAGGCAATCAGCAGGTAGGTGAAGACAATCAGCCAGGGCTGCCCGGCCTCATATAGGCAGACGACGGCCCTGTACGGAAGATATTTCCTAAGGCCTATGCTGGCGAAGGCCGCGACCATCCAAAGCAGAAACAGCGCCGTGACTGTAATTTTTACCGCGGTCCCGCCTGGGGTCAGACGCCACAGATGCCAGGTCACATAGCCCGATATCGCAATGAAAATAAGCAGGATCAGTCGCATAGCACGGGTAATACGGTAAGTCGCAGGGTAGTGCTTATTGTCAGTATCGCTGCGAGCAGGTGCTTCATTATCCGTATGTTACAAAATATACGCAAATTTCGGCAAAATTAAGAAAAATCTTGTAAATATCTTATTCTCAATTCTTCCGCATTGGTAAACAGCAGCCCGTCCATACCGACGGCTTTGGCTCCGTCTATATTGGGCTGCCTGTCGTCGATGAATATGCAGTTTCCGGCTTCGAGTCCGTAGCGCTCCAGCAGAATACGGTAGATTTCAGGGGAGGGCTTGATGCAGTGTTCTTCGCCGGACACGACCATTCCGTCCAGGAGCCTGAATATCGGATAGACATCGCGGACCTGGCAGAATGTCTCCGCCGACCAGTTGGTAAGTCCATATAGACGATACCCTTTGGAGCGGAATTCCTGGAGCAGACCGTACATGCCCTCGATTTCTGCTCCCATCATTTCTATCCACCTCGAGAAGAATATTTCTATCTCATGCTCGTACTCCGGAAAGCGGGCGGAAAGTTCTGAAATGCCTTCCCGGAAGGGTTTCCCTCCATCCATCTGCGAATTCCACTCATTTGTGCAGATGTTGTCAAGGAACCATGTCGCTTTGGCCTCACTGCCAAAGTAGGGGTCATAAAGGTAATGGGGATTCCAGTCGACCAGAACCCCGCCAAAATCAAATACAAGTGTTTTCATCCCGAGGAGATGGCTTCATGCCGCTATCAATCATAAATTTTGCAAATTTAACATTTTTACGGCAGATTCCGGATAAGTTCTTTTTTTATTCCCGATTAAGAAAAAACTCTTGCGAAATTACTATATTTGCAAATTGGAGCTGAAATGTAATTCGGCCCTTTTGTTTCGTACATGGCTTTTTCATCGACATTACCGGCACATCAGTTCATCCCGGTCAGGCGCATAGACAATGCAAGAGACCTTGGCGGCTACCCCGTACAGGATGGAAGGACGGTCCGTACCGGACTTCTTCTCAGGGCGGCCCATCTTTTTGATGCCACCGACGCTGACCTAAGGTATCTTTCTGCTATTCCGGTATCCAAGGTCATAGACTTTCGCCTGGAGGATGAGAAAAAAGGCAAGGAGGACAGGATGGTTCCGGGAGCTGAATACATTTCTCTGCCTCTGGATGCCAGCGGCAATGCGGCGGCTTCGGCTTCCGCTGATGAGAAGAAGCGTTTCGGCCGCCGAAACAAGTTCGATGTCAAGAAGTTCATAGTCCTTGCTTCCTTCAACGACTTGGCCAAGAGAATTGCCCGGGCTTTGTACACTACGCTGTTCTTTTCTCCTGTGTGCCAGGAGCAGTTCGCCATATTTTTCCGCCATGTCATCTCGTGTGAAAACGGAGCCGTCCTGTATCACTGCACCCAGGGGAAGGACCGTACCGGAGTAGCTTCTGCGCTGCTCCTTTCAGCGCTTGGTGCGAGCCGGGAGACAATTCTGGCGGATTTCGACGTGACCAACAGTGTCTATGAGGCCGATGTCCGCAAATACTCCCGCCGCGTGCGATTCTGGGGCGGCAAGGAGGAAGAACTTGCGGTTGTCCGGTCTTTCATCGGCTGCAGCAAGGAGAACTTCACTAATGCGCTCGACCGTTTGTACAGTGAGTATGGCTCCATGGAAGCCTATCTTGAAAAAGTTCTCGGTGTCACTTCATCTGACAGGGAAATCCTGAAATCCCGCTACCTGGAAACAAGGAAATGACTCATTGAATATGCAGGGCAAGGTACTCGGAGCGGGTGCCGATTCAGTATTCCCAGAAATCCAACTCTCTTCAGCCAAACTCAAATTGAAACAATTAAACGACTATCCCTAGATAGTCATCTTTTTATGCTTTTCAAATCTCTCTGATTGAAATACCTGCTGCCGTCTGCGTTGAAGCCGATTTCCAGTATGCCCCGGCACTCTTTGCCGTCGATTGTGAATTCCGCGATATTTTCATGCAGGATATACTGTCCGTCCTGGAAATGATAGCTCACTCCGTCAATGACTTTGGCTGCGACGGGAATGCTCCGTCCGTCGTCCAGCCGGACATTCAGGGAAAGCTCCCGGGGGATGTTTCCCTTGCTGATCAGCGCGAAATCCAGGTCCGCCCTGAGCATGTAGTGCATTCCGTTTTCATCCCTGCAGTTGCCCACTTCCAGAACGCTCATCACGGGATAGGAAACAAGGGAATAATTGAACTGGAGGTCGTCGGACACGGCCATAAGCCAGAGGTGGTTGTTCATATAGTTCCAGTCCCTCCTGCCGAATGAATGGTCGCGGACGCACGGAAGGCAGAAACCCAACTGCGCGCCGTTCAGGGTCACTTCTCCCTCGAGGCTGCCTTCCTGCTCGTAGTGGCACTGGCCGCTGACATTCTGCAGATTGGAGAAAACCTCCCGGCTCCATTCCTCATTTGCCACGCCGGTCGCCATCCTCACTGCAGGCATGTCGCTGGTAAAGTCAATTGGCTCATGGCGCGGAGTGAAAGACGCCTCCAGCACCACCTCGTCGCTCCCGTTCAGTATTCCGCGGAACGATATGGTCCATTTGCCATCGACCTTGCGGACGGAAAGGGGAGACTTGCCGGAGGGATAAACTTCCTCTCTCAGGGAATACAGTTTCCCGTCCAGGAGAAGTGCGAACCAGGTTTCATCCTGGCTGACTCTCCTTCCGAGACGGGCGTAGAAGGACATCTTCCCGTCATGGGCGGAAAAGTAATAGGAATTGTTCACCATGGGGTCGTCCACCCCTTCGAGCGAGAAGTTCTCGGCATACTGATAGTCAAAAGGCTTGTCTTTTTTCCTTTTGTCCACTGCGCGGCGCATTATGGCCTTCTTGAGTTCGTAAAGCATAGTCAGTTGCATAATACAGGGAATACGGTAAGGCGCAGGGTGGTGCTGCCGTAGGGTACGAGGTCTATCTCACGAGTCGGTCCGGCGCTCTCCGCGAGGGCGGGAAGCTCCGGGGTAAGAAGTTCTCCGGAGGGCCCCTTGTCGAAGTCCCATTTTATGGGGCAGACAGTGATGCGAAGGGCCTTTCCGGAAATTACGGCGGGCTCTGCGTCAGCTTTGACGGCATAGTTCCACGCTCCTGACGGCTGGATGTCCCAGCATGGGAAAGCGTCGTCGTCGGCAGGATATTTTCCGTTCATGTTCCCGTAGCGGACGGTATCTTTCGTGAATGTCGCGGGAATGGCGTAACTATAGACAAGCGGGCCTCTCTCGAAATAGACACCGCCGCCGAAAGCAGTCCTGCGCTCCGCCTTCATGGGCAGATTCAGTTCTACACGGTCGCCGTCTTTCCATTTTCTGTCTATTGTGATGAAACTTCCGCAGGGGAGTGCGCCTTTCCAGGCTTTGCCGTTCACTTTGAGTCCGGCGCCTGCGCACCATCCGGGAATGCGCAGCGTCAGTTTCGCACTGTGGGCTCCTTTGCCGGCCCTGACTTTGATATTCACGCTTTCATCATAGGGATAGGCGGTCTCCTCGATGAAAGTCATTTGCTCGCTGAAACGGAATTCCGAAGGGCCGTAGAGGGCTGCTACCGCCTCGTCCTCTCCCCGGAGCCACATCCTGGCGGCGTAATTGGGGAAGAGCCTGTGGATGTTGCCGGCGCAGCATTCTGTCTGATGTGTGGGCCGGTACGCCATCCATGTGGAGCAGTAATTGTCTTTATTGTGGTTGGAGGTTCCCGTGGCAAGGAACTGATTGACGGAGGAGTAGTACTGGAGCGCCTTGAAATCGTCAGTCACGCTGCCTTCTCCGGCGTTGAATACGATTTTCTCGATCATATCCGCATAGCGGGCTTCCTTCAATATCTCCAGGAAGCAGCCCAGAGTCCAGCTCATGTCTATTGCGTTGCATGTCTCGTGGCTGTGCCAGATTCCGCGTCCCTGCAGCCATTCGGCGCTGGTGAAAAGGCCGTCCGGCAGTCCGTTTTCGGCATACAGCCGTTCAAGGGAACTCACTGCGAGATGCCTGTACCAGGGATTTCCGGTGGCGGCGTACAGAAGGATGGGGAGCTTGAGGAACTCGCTCATCGTGACTCCATGCATATTGTACGGCTTTTCTCCGAGCAGGAACTGGGGAGTCACCCTGTCGTCGCGTTTTACATCGACTCCTTCCAGCAGCTCTTGCCTGAAGCGGAAAGCGGAATCCGCGCGGTCAACAAGGGCTTTGTCTCCGGTTTTCGAGGCAGTCCAGAGCATGCCTTCGATGGATATTATGTCGCGTTTGCGGACGAGTTGCTTAAGGGGAATCGAATAGTAATGCTTCCTGAGGGCCTCGGCTCTCAGCGCGTCGGGGGACACGTCGTCTGCTGCTTTCACGGCGCGGAAAAACACTGCGAAAGGCCAGGTGTTACTGATTACGCGGCTCCCCAGACGGCCGTTTTCCCAGGGATGCGCCAGTGTGTAGGAAATACCGGCTTCGCCCTTGTCTATTAACTCCTTGTCACCCAGCAGATACCCCAGGCGCAGCAGCCCGTCGGTGTAATAGGCGGTCTGCTCATAGCGCCACCAGTCCTGGCCGTGAGTCCCCATGCGGGGAATCTCGCCGTTCCACAGGCAGGTGTTATAGGGATATGAAAGGGCCTCGGGATGACCTGTAAGGCCATTTTTCTGACTGATAAGTTTTTCCTCCAGCCACCCTTCGGCTTTGATGTCCCTGAGGCTGGTTTCCTGCCATGGCTGGGCATTGAGTCTGATGCTGCCATAAACCGCGAAGACAAGCATCCCCGTCAAGGCAGATAAACGGAATAACGTATTCATAGACAAACAAAATTTTGCAAATTTAATAAAAAACTCTCGCGAAATCACTATGTTTGCAACTCGTACGAATTAGCGGTACGGCCCTTTAGCTTGTATACATTGCTCCTCCATCTTCATTACCGGGGCATCAGTTGATTCCGGTCAAACGCATTTTCTTTTTGCGGAAAAATTTGTACCTTCGGGCCATGGAATACCTGTCAAAACAAAGATACGACGAAATTGCAGCCGAGTTGAGCCATCTTGTGCGCGAGGTCTATCCCAAAGTGACGGAAGACCTTGCGGAGGCCAGCGCCCAGGGGGACAGAAGCGATAATGCTGGTTACCGCGAGGCGAGGCGCATCCAGGGGAAGACCATCAGCCGTATCCGTTTCCTGCAGAAGGTCCTTGAGAATTCCCGTGTAATCGACCCCGACGTTCTCCCCAAAGACAGGGTCTGTCTTCTGAGCCGGGTCGAATTCACGAACCTCTCGTCAAATACCCGCATGCAATTCATGATAGTCAGCCCCCACGAGATGGACATTGCCTCTGGCAAGATTTCGCTGAAATCCCCGATCGGCGCTGCCCTGATGGACAAGAAAGTCGGTGAAACCGCCGAGGTTAGTGTCCCCTCCGGCATCCTGCGCCTTAGAATTGAAAGCATTACGTACGATTGAGTTGCCATTCCTCCGCCGTCACCTGACATGGCCCCGGCGGCTTAATAGGGGGTCGATGCCGCCGGAGCCATGCCAGCTGCCGACGTCCCTCGCGGCGGTGACGCCACGCAGCTGTCTCCGACGAACTAGCTCAAATCTGCAAAGATAATCCAGCCAGTGGGGTAATTGTATGTAAGGAATCCGGTCAGGAAAATGTCAATGAGTATGAGAACAGTCCAGATGGGCCATCCTCGGCGGACGAGCTGGAGACGGCGCAGGCGTTTTGCAAGAAGGACAAATCCGACCATTGACGCTATGTATATCAGCACATCCAAAGCCATTATCTCGTGCCTGACGAATACCCAATAAGCAAAAAAGCACGCGATTATGGCCGGTACCATTGCAAGCCCGCCAAGTACGGGCGCGCCGATTTCCCGTATGTCGCGCCGGCTGACTACAAGATACAGGCTTAGCAGCAGCGACGGGTAGAACACCATCTTTGTATGTGCCATAACGCTCTCCTGGACTGGGAAGATATAGCCAAGGAAGTGATTGAAAAATGGCAGATGATGAACGAAATGCATACTTGTGCCGATTATCGTGAGAAGGACTATTGCCCATATTGTTTCTTTGCGCGACATTGATGCGATGTTATGATTGTCGCGCAAAAATAGAATCAGTATTTTGCAACTTGGTTGCAAAATGATGTTCGGAGGGCATTGCTATTAAAATATAGTGATTATTGTTCAGAAGTTGTGTATATTTGTCCGTTTAACAAATTCTACAATGGAAAATTACGAAAAAATTAATCTGGACGAGTACGTTCAGAGCGGGGAGGGTGGACAGGCCCTCACATACACCCGGAACGATGGCAGTGCTATGGCTAAATTATTCATGTATGGCCTTGGTACGGATACTATTGAAAGTGAATTCCGAAAATCCCTGGCTGTCTATGAGGCCGGCATCCCATGCCCGAGGCCGATCCGGCTTGTGACCGACGGCGAGCGCTTCGGCGCTGAATATGAGGTTATTCCTAACAAACGCTCTTTCACCCGCATCATTTCCGAGGAGCCTGAGCAGCTGGAACCGCTTACCATAAAATTCGCGCAGATGGGCAGGAAACTGCATTCGACACCGGCGGACACGGCTGTATTCCCGGATATGAAGGATGTGGTCCGTCCCTGGATAGAGAATTCCGAGTGTATTTCCGATCCGCTTCGCGCCCGTCTGCTCTCCGCTCTGGACAGCATTCCGTCTGTGAAGACTTGCGTACACGGGGACTTCCATATAGGCAATATCATCACCGACGGCGAAAAAGACTATTGGATAGACCTCGGCGATTTTGCCTACGGCGCTCCCGAGTGGGATCTGTCGATGAATTTTTATCTGGCCTATTATATGTCGCCGGAGTATATGTATAACCTTTTCCACCTTGACAAGGCGACATTCCTGAGGCACTGGGCCTGTCTGGTGAGGTCGTATTACGGACTCAGTACGCTGGAGGAACAGCATGCGAAGGAAAAGGAAATGCTGAAATATACTGTGCTTAAGCTTTTCATGTTCTTCTGCAAGCGACACAACGGAAAAGGAGACCCCAATCCTCAGTTGGAGGGTCTGGCCAATGCTTTCCTCGCAGGCATCGCGCCCGGAGTGTTTTAATAAATGTCAGTAAAATATGAATCGTATTGCGCTAATTCTGACTTCACTTATTATGATGTCGGCTTGTTCTACTGCACCCAAGGACAGGACCATTGTCTTTGACGGTATTGAAAATGCACGTGAACTGGGAGGTCTTGTCATGCAGGACGGACGGAGTATCCGCAGCGGAAAACTGGTCCGTTCCGGCGAACTCTCGCAGGCTTCCGACCGCGATCTGTCAATATTGAAAGATCGTTTTGCATTGACCGATGTCTATGATTTCCGCTTCGACATGGAACGCGACCGCAAACCGGACCGTGAAATCGAAGGCGTCCGGAACACCTCTCTTTCCACCCTCCCGCAGGCCTTCCTGGAGGCATTCTCATCCGGCCGTGCAGACAGCACCACTGTGCAGTCTGCCAACCTGATGGACGCGCTCGCGTCGTTTGCCTTCAATCCTAAGGCGCAGCTTATGGCGGAGCGACTGTATCCGGCGATCGTGTCGGACACGCTGTCGCAGCGGCGCTACGGGCAGTTCCTGCGTGGCGTACTGGAGGCTGAAGGGGGAGTCCTGTGGCACTGTTCCCAGGGCAAAGACCGCTGCGGATGGGGTTCGGCCTTCGTGCTGGCTTCGCTGGGCGCCAGCCGCGAGACCATAGTGGAGGATTTCGCACTGTCCAATATTTCGTACGCGCAGGCCATCGAGGCCGTATCGGCCAGGATCATTGAGAAAGGCGGAGGTGAACCCGAACTCAATTTCATCCGCTTGATGGTCGGCGTGAACGTGGAGAACTTCGAGAGCACCCTGGATATGATAGAGTCGCAGTACGGCTCCCTTCAGGTCTATCTTGAGAATGCCCTCGGTTTTACTGCTGACGAGCAGCAGCAGATGAAGGACAAGTATCTTAACTGATTACTGGTCGTCTATACCCACGTACTTGACGCTCCAGCCTGCGGGGACTATAGTGTTCCAGGTGCTGCCGTAGTCGGTGACCGGATTCAGTGCGCTGTTCAGCCAGAGTTCACCGCTCGCCGCGATGCCGCCGCACCAGTTGGTCCCGTCGGAGAAGAATGCGTCATTACGGTAATTGTCCTTGCCGAGCATCTTGATGCAGCTTAACTTCGCGCATCCGTAGAACATTCTCTGGTAGCATCCCTGACTCAGTTTCGTGGCTGCCAGCGCCGGTGCACTTTCAAGATTAGAGCAGTTGTAGAACATATTTCGGTAGCAGGTCTTGCCAAGGCTTGTGGCCGGCAGCAGCTGAGGTCCGCGCACCAGGTTGGTGCAACTGTCGAACATGGACTTGAAGGCGTTCTCGGACACGGTCATCATAGGTATCTCGAGCATATAAGCATCGATAAGATTCTTATTAGCCTTCAAGAAGTCCAGGAATGTCGCACCGGCAAGCGTTGAACCTTCTGTCACATAGCTGTCACCGACCACCAGCGAGGCAAGGTTGCCGCCAATTTCGAATCTGCCGCCGGTGCAGGAGAATCTGCCCTGATTCCAGGATTTGGCTGGCGATTCGTGGCTGCCCGCGCTGATACTGATCTTCTTTCCTGCAGCCACGGAGATGCTTTGGTTGCTACTGTAGGAAGTCCATTCACCGTCGTCTATCTTGTATTCGCCGGCATGGTACAGTCTGATAGTACAATTATCTATAGCTGTGACATAGAAGTGGTTCGTAGGCCTTGATGGAGCATCCTGATTCTCGAAGCTTGTGCTGGCTTTGGAGAAGTACTCGTTGTAGACCCAGATGGGTGTGGCGCTGTCGGGCTGGTTGGTCTTGAAGTAGCTATGGAAAGTGCGTTCACCCTCGCTTACCGGCAGGCCCGAATACTCATCCCAGGTAAGTGTCCTGATGTAGTAGAATGCCGGGTTGTCCTTATAAACTGATTCAGTCGTTGCAATCGAATGCCCCGAAACGACCGGCAGGTTGACGCTTTGGGAAGTGTCAGGCGTCAGCGTCCCATTCTCGGGTTCGATGATAAATTCCAGCGGGAACATGGATTTCGGCAGTTCAGAAGGGACGGTTATGTCCACTGTCACGGGAGTGCCCGTAACGTGCAGCACGGGGTCGTCGCAGGTAACTCTCATGGGCTGCTTTCTCTGAAGTGTAATTTCAACCTCCCTGTAGAGGCGCAGGTCCTGATGGTTGCCGGGATTGTGGCCTATAATCTTTATCTTCTGGGTCTTTGTCTGTTCCAGCGGTTCCAACGTATTGAACCGTATGGTGCGGATTCCCGGCACGCCGCCAACGGTGGCGGCCTCAGGGAAGAAGAAGCCCCTTGACGGAACTCTGTTCCCGTTGCCGTCATAGAGGATGATAATGTCATCTTCGCCGTTCTCCATAGGCACAAGTTCCACCCTTACGGCGGCTGTGTTCAGATTTGGTTCATCCGAATTCACGTTGTTGAAGAAACGGGCATAAAGTTCGTAGTAAGAACCTTCTTCAGCAGGACCGCTGTAGGTCCTTGTCATAAACGGCTCGACCACCAGGCGGGTGGTACCATTGGAAATATCGGAAAGGTGGCGCATGGAAATGTCCGCCGAGATGTCTTCGACGCCGGAAGAAACGGCGGCGAGTTCCGGAGTGAGAACGCCCTCGGAAGAGATTCGATGCAACTGGATATTGTAACGGAAGTTCCTGTAGATGGGGTAATAACGGGAGACGGTCTGGGAGCCTTCTACCTTGGATTCCATAAGGTCCAGTCGGTAGTAGTACCAATTGTCGTCATCCTCGAATTTTCCGCATACGATTATGAATGTGGGACCGATATGCTCTGTAGGTGCACCCCGCTCATAAATATAGAAGCCGCTTTCGGTGTCGTTTTCGTCATACAGCAGCACCCTTCCGTTGCTGGTGGATGGATCCTCGAATTCTGAAGCCGGCGGGATATAGGTACTCAGAGCCACACTGGAGGGCATATTGCCCAGATAGTTTATATCCTCTTCCAACTGTTCGAAAGTACACTTTTCATAGCCGCTGAAGCGATAGCCGGAAGGTGGGCTGAAGTCAAAGCGGTTCACCGCAACCGTCTCGTTGCTCCTGTATGGCACGACCGAGCCATGTTCCGGATAGAAGATGACGGAATAACTGTGGAGCATGAAATTGTCGGATGCGTTGGTGACTTGTAGCTTTGCGAAGTTCCTGATGAGCGGAATATGCTGGAAGTATCCCATAGTCTCGTCGTCCGGCACATAGCTTCCGTTCTGCATTATGGGCTCATGGGTGTCGGGGTCTATCCTGGCCTTGATGTGCGGTACAACAAGTTTCTGCCAGTATGCCTGCTTATTGTCATAGCTCAGTATGTCGGGGAGACTCTGATAGGAGTATGAACCGGTAATCAGTTGGTTTTCATCTACATTGCCGAGGATATGGATGGTGCGGGCGAAGTCGGAAAGTTCCAGTTGGGCTGTGAACCTGTACAAGGTTACATGCCGGTCTTCATTGGGAAGAGGATATATGTTTTCCGGGATTTCATAGTTCTCGACGGTATCCAGCAGTGTGGCTTTCCTGATGTACTTGATGCTCTGGCTGCCGCCGCAGACGATCAGATACAGCATGTCCGGATCCAGATAGGGAGTATCGGTAATGTCCCCGTCGCCGCTGGCAAGTGATTTGGTGGCGGGATGGACCTGTACGTCGGGCACTGAGAAGGTGATTGTCACCGGGGCGCCTTCGAGGGAGGTTCCTGATATGGAATTGACCTCGACGGGGCTGATCTGCTCCAGCTCGGCTGTGCAGGACAGCGCCAGTATTACGGCGAAGAAATATGCGGTCAGTCTTCTCATGGCAGTCTGTCTCCCCATACAAATTCCGAACGCGGATTCCACTGCTCGTCGCCCCAGTACCAAGAGTCATAGACGCAGCGCAGGAGCGCTGTCGATGAAGTACTGGCCGTCACCGTGCCGCTTTCTGTGTTTACGTTTACGACTCCATTTGCTGACCAGTAATTTCCCCTGAACATGAATTCGAACACGCCTTTGGCCGACAGCTGGGCGATGAATCTGATTTCACTGATTGTAGGGATACGCCATCTTCCACCGGGGAATCCGTCTTCCTGATATCCTGCACAACGATATTTCGCCTGGGACTCGGTGAGATTTCCGAATTCGGTTCCACCCAGTTTTGTCGAGATCCTGTAGGCTGGAGCGAGCATGTTGGCTGTGCGGGTAGATTTTTCCGTAGGTCTGTAATACATCAGCGGACGAGTCTCTCCGGTCAGGGACAGGGGAGTATTCAAATCGCCGTCCACTACGCGGGCGGGCGTGAAGTTGGAGTGGTTGCCGGTCCTGTCCTGCAGTACCGCATCCCCGGCGCCAGTGCCGTTGTTGACGAAACTGTATCCCAGCACGGGCTCGGTATTGTCGTATCCGTTGATTCGCGGATCCCCGATGACGAAGGTGGAATTCTGCGGGAGTACGGTCACGTTGATCCTGAAAATGTCCCGTCCGCCGCCGGTGTACCAGACGGTGCGCCACTGGTATTCCCTCCTGTTGTTGTCCGTGGTGAGCTTTTGGTATGGCTCGGTATTATTGTTGCCTGTCCTGATGAACCGCCCGTTGTCTATATAGACATACCCCCATGGCTTGTCCCACCATGGCGCCGACCCGGTTAAATAACCACCTCTTTCTGTACCCACCAGCGTGATTTCAGAATCCGAATTCATGCAGGATTCGATGTATATACCCGGATACTGGATGATTGTGATATGTTTTACGTACTCGTTATAGGGATAAACATTGGGTGTAAGGTCATCATGGACAATGTCGAATTCAATGGTATACGGAGAATAATCGAAGTCGTTCTTGGTGTAGTCGTTCTGGAGTGCGTGGTTGAATTCTATGGAAGTGGAAGTGTTGGAAAGCCACCCTAAAGGTTCGTATGCAGGATTTCCGTCGGTGGCGAGATCCTGGCCATTGAAGTCAAGATAATATGTCCCATCGGCAGTATTCTTCCGTACCCAGGCGTGGTACTTGGAGTTGTATTTGTCCACCACGTCGCTTTCATTTTTAATTTCGCCGTAATAGGGCCTGGTAGCCTTTACGCTGCCCTCCACGATCTTGACATCGTGGCTGGAAAGGAACGGTATGCTCGTGGAGGTCAAGTTGTTCAGCCTCTTCACGTTTGTGTCCACAGAAAGGTAACGCGCCTTGCTGATGACGGCATATTTGTCAATAGGTACGCTCTTGTTCTGCCAGTCGAGTATATAGTATGTCGTAGGGTTGATATAGGACTTGCCCTCGTCTGTCTCAGCGCCAAGGATGGCCACGTCTATATTGAAGTGGTACCAGTTGTTCCTTTCAAAACTGCTGAGGGGAAGAATGACCTTATAATAATACTTGCGCCTGTCGTAGGAATATCCGTTCGTTTCAGTGCGGCGCCAGTCCATCTCCAGCTTGAGATACGGCTGTGCTGGGAGGGGCTGTGTGTAATCTGGCCGTCCGTTTGACCACTGGACGGGGAAAGAATACATCGGATAGGTGTTGTAGTATATCTTCTCGTTGGCTCCGGAGCCTACCGTGGTATGAGCGAGGAATTCCGAGCCGTTGTTCCTGAGGAAAGGACGCCTGCTGGCTTCGGCGCTGTAGGAGAAAAATGCCGGACTGGTATTGTCGGAGCTGGAGACAGTTCCGAGAGTGACGTTCGAGGCTCCGTCCACCAGGTAGATGCGCATGGTGTGAAGTACCGGTTCCCAGACTTCATCCGGGTCGTCGACGCTGTTGACATGCTTCAATGTCACATGGTCGGCGACGGAAATGGAAGTGCTTATCTTGGCTGCGAAACGTGTGGCGTCTATGATTCCGCTGGCGCTTATTTCCGCGGAGCCGTTATAGGTTATAACGGTCTTTCCGTCCATCAGGAAACAGTCCTGGATATATCCGCTTTCCGTTTCGGCGAAATTGCGGACGATTGCAGTGGCGGCAAGTTCCGACATGGATGTTCCGTCCATGGAACCGCCGGGAGTGAGGTCCCCGTCATAATTGACCACGGCGTAAACTGTAGCCTGCAGATTGTTTGCAGCGGTAAAGATCTGTTCAGCAACGACTTTGGTCACAACCAGGCTGAATGTCGCCTCCCACTGGCTTCCGCTGTAGTTGACAGGATCTTCGTCAAGGTCCAGGCGTCGGTGATAGACAGCGTCGGCACTGCCCGAGGGAGCGCTTCCGGGATAGAAGAAGAAATCGACGGACTTGATGAGATTTTCGTTGAATCGGCTCTCTCCGTCCTCTGGCGTTGATTTGTACTGTCCCTGGTCCTGGTCCGCGCAACGGACGGTGAGCACCACTCCAGAGCCAAGCCTGTCCGGCTCAAGAGTGCGCTGGCAACCCGCTGCGGCAATAAGCATCGGAAGAAGCATCAGAATATGCAGGCATTTTCTCATCATTCGCTCCAATTCTGTTTAAGGATAATCCTGTACATGTCGATGGACTCGGTATCCAGGTCTATCCAGCGTTCATTGTCTCCGATTTCGACGCAGAAATGCAGGTCTATATAATTGCCTTCAAGTTCAGCATCAGTATGGGTTCCGGGGTCGCAGGATATCTCAAATTCAATCTTGCAGTCCTCGGTCCTGCTGTCCTCCAGAGGAGGGTAGTTGGGGAATATGACCTGGCTCATAGGCGTGATGGTGAAGATACCGTCCACTCTTGTATATCCGTCGAGGGCACCTGCGACGGGTACGACGTGCAGTTTCTGCCCTGCAGGAGTATCTATGAGTATGTCTCCCTTGATTACGTTGGTATGGCTGTTAAGTGTATGCCAGAAATAGATGTCATAGAAACCATCTGCTCTCTGTACCTTATTGAAGGTGAGAGGGTCCGTTTCGGGAATGGTGAAACGTCGCACCACATTTACGGTAGTGGTGCTGAAATCAAAATCGAAGGTGCTCTTATCCCAGGGGAGAACCACAATCTTGAGTTGGAGTATCCTCGTCGCCTCGGCGAAGTAGGCATAAAGAATCCAGGAATGGTTGCGGCACAGCACGTTGTCCGACGGCATCGTAAATGTGACTGTGCGGTCACCGTCACCGGTATCATAGACAATGGTTCCGGAAATGATTTTATCCGTTTCGCGTATATAGATGGGGCCGGTCTGGGACGATGATTCCACGGCCTCATCGAGCCGGCTCTCGTATTCTCCTGCGGATTCCAGCTCGTGCCCAGTGCTGCGGAACAGCAGTTCGGCCGGATTCCCCGAGATGCTGATATCGCTGTTCTGAATCAGCGGCTGCCCGCCTTCGCCTGCTATTACTGTGGAGAGGGGAGTGTAGCCGTCTATGTCGAAGAGATTGTCGGTTCCGCTGTACTTGAGCTCCGTGAACAGTTTCTCAGAAGCGGCAATCTGGCAGTCATGACCGGAAGATGTCCCTGCGAAGGATATGCTCTTGATCACGCAGTCCTGGTTCGTCGCCAATGCGGGATCCGTACCGTTGGCAGGAGTTCCCTGCTGGCAGAATACGAAGCGGATCTTGGATACGGCCCTCACAAGACTTACCGTGGAGACATTCAGGACAGGATAGCCGCCGGTGACTGGGGCTGCTTTCAGGACGCCGGACATGGGAAGCCCTGATTCGGGAACACTCATGGTAAGAGGGGAAACCCCGAAATATGTTCCGCTGACTGAAAGGGCTTCGAGTTCCGAGCGTGTGGTTTCAGCTCCGAGGGAAGACATTCCAGTCGATGCTGCATTGGCAAGGGCATAAACGTCCACCCTGGTTCCGGACTGGCTGAGAAGGATGAACATTTCGCGGCTCAGGGGCATGCCGAAACGGGTGATGGCATCATGCGGAACACCTGTATCCACAAGCTGCGAGGCGGTGAAGGCTTTGTAACCCACGAGCTGACCGTCGCTGGCGCCGCCGCTGACGAATACCCAAAGCTGTAGGGAACTGAATACCTTTTCGCTGTCCAGGCTCCCCACGATGCCGGTTTCGGCCTTCGTAGCCATAATTCCGGGAATGTGGATGCTGATTGCGAGTTCTGCAGTTTCCTCCTCTTCCTTTGGCTCTGGAAGTTCGGAGCGCCTGCATGAAGCAAGGAGCCATGCTGACAGCAACATAAGCGCGACGCAGAATATGTATTCAACTCTTCTCATCTTCACGTCAGAATGGCAATTTAATTCCGCCTGGTTCCACTTGGACCCAGTCCATTTCAGCATCTACCCCCAGTTCCAGTTGCGGGTCCCTGAGGTCGGGAACGGCATTGTAGGCTTTGCTAAGGTCGTTCACCCGCACATAGACGGTGGTCTTTCGGTCGGAGTCGAATACTCCTGCTATATTTCCGCTACCTGGCCCGACGCCGCTGTTCGGATCGAGTTCCCCCGCAAGATAGAACTTGCATCCCGGCTTGACTGTGCCCTGCTGGCAGAGGAAGGAGGACGCTGTAGTGTTCTGGAACTCCAGGGCGAAGTGTACGGTCTGCTCGTCGGTAGTAGGGAGCACCAGCAGCTGTACATATTGGGATGTGCCGCCAAGCGTGACCCCGCTGATGTTGTTGTCATAGACAAACCAGTCGGTGGAAGTGGCCTTGGGGGCGAAACTGTAATCGACATCCTTCTGGTCGCCGATTATAATGCCCGTCAGGGGGCATCCGCCGGCCGCCGCGGCGTTTCCGGTAGGAGCGACGAAGCGCAGCTCCAGCAGGGCGTTTCCATACTGCATCTGGTCCACGATGGCTACTGAACGGGTGTTGGAAGTAACGTAGGCTCCTTGTGTATAATAAGACAGTATGCTGCCCCAAGTGTTGTTCTGTGGTTTATATTGCTCGTGTACACTGTCGTCCGCGGAAGTCTTGATGGCGCTGTTGGCATAGTACCAAAGGCTCGGCGGATAGCAGTACCGGGCCATCGGGACAAGCGAGATGTTGACTCCGACTATCTGTTTTACGAACCTGTGTCCGTTCCACCACATGCCCACGGCCCCTTCCGGGACTCCGTATGTCGCGGGGAAGCCTGAACCGGCAGCATTTCGGGCGCTCTGGAGTTCTGAAAGCCTGGCCATAACGGTGTTGATGGCCTCAGGATTGGAGCCGGCATAATTTGAAAGTGCGCCCAGGATGCTCTGCTCGAAGCGGTAGATTGTCTGGTACGAGCATGCGGAAATTTCATTTTCAGCCGCAAATACGTCGAGGAATGCCAGGATGTCCGTATCCCCTGAGGCCTGCAGGACCCCTACGACAGCGTTGAGTGCGTCTATAAGGTTGTCTGCGGTCTGGTTGACCGCAGTCAGGTCAGCTGTCTCCAGAACAGGCTCAAGGCAGAAGGAAATATCTCCGCTCGTGTTTGGATTATCAAGTCCCTGAGCTGTCAGGACGCCGTTTCTGTGCTTACCTTCCGTTGTGGAAACTGTTCCGACATCGGAAGACTTTCCGTATGCCAGAACGCGGTTGGTATAGTTGGGGATGCTTACTATATTATACAGGTGTGAATTGTTGTTCGCAACCAGGCCGCTCTGGGCGATTCCGGAATTCTCTATATAGACATTCCGGCTTCCGAGCCTGGGATCGCCGGTGCTTACCGGGGCAGCGGAAGATGTCTGGAAAGGAACGACAAATACTTCTTCGATTCCGCGGAAGCCGGAGCCGTCCTGGGTGATGACGGCTGTCATCTTGGTATCGGCTGATCCTGCGGAAGCTACAGACAGTGAGAGGGAAACCCTGTCCACATTTTTCCCGGGCCCGTTGTCATCGGCCAGCTTTGCGCAGGCCGATGCGAGCAGAAGCAGCACCGGAAGCAGGAAACGATATGCAGGGATATATCTCACAGTTCAATATCATGTTGGCCGGCACTCTGCCAGTCCAGGGTGACACTTACGCCCACCGTGGGGTCCTGGGTTGAAATAATGCCGTTGTCATACACCCTGGCTTTCAGTATCTTGAGGCCGCCGGCGCGCAGTGGTTTTTTGATTCCCATGATGGTCTCCGTCACGCTGTCGTCCGGAAGGGTCACATAGGCGCGCCATCTCCATAGGGCTTCGTCCGCATCTTCGGCAACAAAAGGGTCCTGACTGTCAATGATTACTTTGGTCCCGTCTTCCCTGGAAGGGAAATGGACCGAGGCGAAGCAGCGCTGCGTACCGCCTTCAACGCTGAGCTCGTCGGTAAGGATTAGTGGATCCGCTTCGAAGACATAGGTGCTGTCCGCTACCTTGAATCCCGAGGCAAAGCCGTCGGCAAACACTTTGATGTTTTTTACTTCAGGCGCCTCTGAGGTATCCAGAACCAGGGCTGTCGCGGCATTCACCATGAAGAGTGTGACGTCGAACTTCTGGTCCTTGCCGGCCTTCACGTCCATGCTGAGGC
>JAFYEM010000026.1 GCA_017544265.1 Bacteroidales bacterium
ATCCTGAGCCAGGATCAAACTCTTCTTTGTATATTTTAAGATCTTGCTCGTCCTGACAGGTTCATGATTCCTTGTAAAGAAATCGACGCTCGTTTCTATAGAAAATCTGTTACAATCTTCTCGGTACTTGCTTGTACTTTCCTTTCAATCTTCTCAATGAACTTCTCTCTTTTGACTATTTTCCGCATCCCGTCGGCCTGCGAAAAATATTTCAAAAAGCATATTTTCCTACCCCAATAGGGCGCAAAAAGTCCCGCTCTTCTCGAACGGGACTGCAAAGGTAAAAATCTTTTTTGAACTGACAAAATTATTTTCAAAAATTTTAGAAAATAAAGTTCAGACCGACGTTCATGCCCCAGAGGCCGTCGTTGGGGTCGAAGGCCTTGCCAAACTCGAAGGAGATGTTAAAGTTCTGGTTCATAATGACGTGGAGACCGACGCCGGCGCTCATGTGCAGTTTGCGGACGTTTGCAGCCTGGATGGCGTCATAGACAGTCATTCCTTCCTTGAAGAGAGCTTTTCCGGAGGAGTCCTCTGTGGGAAGTTCGGAAGACAGCAGTCCGTAGAGTTCGGTATTTCGGAAGTTGGTGTCGCTCATGTTCTTCTTGAGAGCCTCGAAAGCATCCGCATTGTAGGGACGTACGACCGCACCCATGTCAAAGAAGGGATTGAGCACGAGTGCCCAGTGCTGTTTGATCCAATCGAAGCGGACGAAGGTCCAGCGGAGTTCGAAGTTACCCCAGGCATAGCTGTCTCCCATGAGACGGTTGGAAGTGGTACCGCGCAGAGTGCAGGTGGAGCCAAGTCCTTCGGTGTTGATCTGCTTCATATTGATGCTCTGGACGCTCTGGAGGCTATAGAAAGGAGCCTTTCCGGCAAGCAGGCCCTGGAAGGCCAGGTGACCGCCGAAGACGAGTTTATCTTCGACAATCGGGAAGAACTGCTTCAGGTGGACAGCCACTTTCACATAGTGGTTTCTCTTCTGGATGAAATCGTACGAGCCGAAAGCATAGACCTCGAGGTTGGTGCCGCGGGTCGGGTTGTTCTCGAAATCGCGGGTGTCATAGACAAAACCAGCCTTCAGTTCTATGTGATGGCCGCCTTTGGCCTCATCCTCGGGAATCAGGCCGGTGCGGACATACAGGTCATATAGGGAAAGACCGTTGAGCGTCTCTTTCACGTTCTTCTTTCCCTGTTTGAATTTAGACTGCGCGTTACCAGTGTTGAAATAATTATATGTAAGACCTGCGGCCCAGCCGAGATTGGTGTCGCCGAAACGACCCTGGAAGCAGGTTGTAACGCGGAGAATATCCCTCTGCATCAGGTAGAAGCCCATGTGCTTGTTCCCGAGGAAATCATTCTCGAGGGTGGCGATGCGGTCCGCATCAGGGATGTACGGGCTGGCGCCGTTGAAGCCGTAGAAAGAATAGGTCTTGTTTCCGAAATAGGATACGGCGGCGCTGAAGCGGATTCCCGGAATCAGATACTTGGAATCGAAGAAAAGGTGATAGACAGAGTTGCCCTTTGAGTACCAGGAGGCCTCGACATTGAACTTGAACCTGTATTCGGGATACGTCGAGCCGTCACCATAGTAATAGATGTCGGAAAGAGCGCCATAGTGCCATCCTAGGTCGGACGAATATCCGATTGCAGGCAGCGGACCGAAGTTCCATCCGGTCTTGCCCTCTTTTTTCTTGGGAGCTTCCTCCTGCGCGAATAGCGAAACAGCAGTTGCAAGGAGGAGAATTACTGTAAAAACTTTTTTCATATTATGTGGTTAAGAAAACAATTGGCACATTAAAACTCCGAGATAATTTCCTGCCGCATAGCCGATTATGCCTATGGAAAGGCCCGGCATAAGCACACGGCTGTTGCGCATGGAAGCGGCAATCATAGGCACGAAAGGCGGTGAGTTGATATATGTGACCGACGCGATGACGGCGGTGTCCGCGTCAATCTTGAATATTTTCGCAGTGATGAGCTGAAGCGACAGGGACACGATTTCCATGAAGAAGAGGAAGCCGATAATCCACAGGGCGCCGCTGAAGTCCAGGGCGCGTACATTCGCCATGGAAGCCACAACGATGGAGAAAATATATATGAAATACATTCCCATGTCATAGCCATACTCCAGTTTGTGCACCGGTTTCCAGAAAGAAAGTGCTATACTGATGGTCGTGATGGCCAGTATGAAGAACATCATGAACGTGCCCGGAAGCAGCTTGGAAATGCCTATTGCGATGCCCGCGCTGAGTCCTACGACAACTACCGTAAGTCCCAGAAGACGCAGGGCATGAGAGAGACCGCGTCCGGTAAACAGGCCCTTGTAGGGGTTCTTTTCCTCCCCCGCCTCGCGGACCGCCTTTTCGTCATAGTGGTCCAGAGTCTTCACGGGCAGCCATTTGCGCGCAAGGCGTGTGCCGATAGCCATGATAAACACTAGATAGGTGAAGGAGACTATCATGTCGTATGTATTCAAAAGGGCGTACTGCTGGCCGTCCACATCAAGCATCTTGCTGACCGCAGCCATATTGACAGTACCGCCGGTAAGGCAGGCAGTGTACATTCCCGCCACCTGGGGTCCGTTTGGAATATGATGCCCGAAGATGGGATATCCCGCGACAACTGCGACGATGACAGCCAGAAGGCCGGTAATCATGGCCAGCAGCTGGTCCCTTGTCTCACTTTTGCGATAAGTGAAAGAAAAGAGCATCAGCGGAATAGCCAGCGGAATCATGGCGTTGGTGAAGAGCTCCTGCATGGAGGCGAGACTTTCGTAACCTTCCTCCCCCGGAGTCGGGAAAATACCGATATTCGCAAGGATGGCGCCGATGAAATAAAGCATCAGGATAGGTCCTATCTTTCCTATCCAGCGCACTTTGCGGCAAAGCCAGAGCACACCAGCGGGCGCCAGACAATAGAAAAGTGCAAGAAGCACCAGTAAAAATACCTTCATAAGTTCAGGTTTAGTCCGGCAAATATAAGACAATTTTTTTAATTGCCTATGACAAGGCCTTTTCAAGCCTGTCGAGCCCGTCGAGAACCAGAGCACGCGGACAAGCCAGATTCAGCCGCATGAAACCATCCCCGGCATCACCATAGATGGAGCCTGCGGAAAGCACAAGTTTGGAGCGTTCCATCAGATGTTTTGCAAGCTGATCAGAATTAAGTCCATAAGAACGGCAGTCCAGCCACATAAGATATGTCCCTTCCAGCGGCGGAACCCCGACACGAGGCAGGCGCGAAGTCAGAAAATCACGGGCAATCCGTTCATTTTCAAAAATATATGCGCGAAGTTCATCCAACCATGCTTCGGATTCGTTATAGGCCGCAATAAGGGCCGTGACACCGAAGACGTTCACGTCGCAGCATTCATTTTCATTGATGGCACGGTCTATCTTCGAGCGCAACCCGCCATCAGGAGCGACTATATTGGCAATCTGAATTCCGGCTATATTGAAAGCCTTGGTCGGAGAGCAGCAGACCGCATAACTGCAGTCCCCCGCCACTGTCGCGAAAGGGACATAGGCCTTTCCCGGCGGAAGCATCTCGCAGTGAATCTCGTCGGAAACGACCGCGACGCCGTGACGGGCACAGATCGACGCGACTGCCGCAAGTTCATCCTTTGTCCATACACGCCCGACGGGGTTATGGGGATTGCATAGCAGAAAGACCTTGGTACGCGGGTCGGCGGCAATGGCCTCGAAGCCCCGGAGGTCCATGCGATAGCGGCCATCCTCATAGACAAGCGTGTTCAGCGCGGCCTCGCAGCGGTTGTTGCGCACGGCGGGATAGAAACAATTATAGACAGGCGGCTGGAGAATTACCCTGTCGCCGGGCTGCGTCAGAGCCTTTATGCACGCGGAATAGGCCGCAATCACGCCGGTCGTCGGAATTATGGAGTCCCGCTGAAACGACCAGCCGTGTCGCCGCGAGAACCACGACGTGACCGCGTCGTAATAGGCATCCGGTATCAGTTCATAGCCGAAAACGCCATGGTCCAGACGCTTCTGAAGAGCCTTCAATATCGCCGGAGAAGCCTTGAAATCCATATCCGCCACCCACATCGGGAGAGTCCCGTCGGGGAATTCATCCCACTTGACGCAGTCGGAGCCGCGCCTCGGGACTATTTCATCGAAGTCGTACATATCCTGCAGTCGCCGGGAGCCTTAATATTTCCGTCTATGATAATTTCGCCTATGGAATCTGCCTCTATGCAGCCGCTGCGCGGATTCTTGACCGAGACAATGTGGCCGCGGACAGTGGCCCTTACAGAAGAATATTCAAATGCCAGATCCGCGTCATCAGCGAAAGTACAGTCTTCCAGAATCAGGTTTTCGCAGTAGCAGAGCGGCTGGGTTCCGCCAATGTGGCAGCGTACCAGGCGCAGATTCTTCGAATACCAGCCGAGATACTCCCCGTCTATGCGGGAATCGTAAACTGTCACATTTTCGGCCTCCCAGAATGAATCTTTCGAGTCTATGTCCGCGTTGCGGATTTCCACGTCGCGGGCATACTGGAATGAATAATTGCCCTGCTGACGGTAATTTTCTATGTGGATTGAGCTGCAGTGCATGAAAAGATAGTCCGCCTTTGAAATTTCGACATCCTTCAGTTTTATATCTGAGCTGTCCCAGAAAGTCTCATAGGCATTCGGGATACGCACCCTCTCCAGGGTGACATCTTTTATGCGGCGGAACATTTTGGGGGCTTCGACAAGACTGTCATACATCCTGCAGCCCTCGGAATACCACAGGGCCGAGCGTGCTCCCTCACGGAAAATGCAGTTTCTGACAGTGAAATTCCGGCACTCCCAGAAAGGATATTTGCCGTCGAATTCGCAGCCCTCGGCCTCTATGTCGGAGCCTTCCTTGATGGACGACTCCCCTTTTCCTATCTTGACATTGACAAGTTTCAGACCTTTCATGCAGTACAGCGGCCTCTCTCCCTCGAAATACTGGTTCTCTATCTTTTCCATTCTAGCTTTTTTGCAAATATAACGATTTTTGCGATATTTGCGAGCATGAAAAAAGTCCTGAATTTCATAGTCGCGCTGCTTTTTATCGGAGCGGCCTCCGGCTGTAACAAAGATAAAATCGAAGAACTGCCTGAAATCAAGGCTAATCCCGAATTCA
>JAFYEM010000027.1 GCA_017544265.1 Bacteroidales bacterium
CAAATTTAGCAATCCATCTGTAAATAGTAGCCCTGTCAACAGGAATTAGTTTAACAATTGTACTAACTGGTAAACCTTGCTTGGAGAGCTTGAGCCAAATAAGTGTCTCGGGTAGAACTGTAGTGATTCATAAGAGTTGGGTCTTATGAGTCAACTTTTTTCAGGGAAAGACACTATACGCTCTGAGTCCACGATTTCCGTCGCAGTTCGGCCCAAAAACACAGACCTGCGGCGGAAAGGACTCTGACCTGCGACATGGGAAATAAATTTCGATTTATCGAAGCAACTTTACACAGTTTCGGGGAACTGCTTCCCTATCTATCCCGGCTGGTACCAGCTTATCATCTCGAAGATTATTCGTACCTTTGCGCCCAGAGGTCTGATGCGTTAAGAGACCATCCCTTATATCACTATGGACACAACTCCTCTGTTTGAATTCTCCGACCGGTCTGAGCTTCGGCAGTGGCTTGAGGAGAACCACGGTACGACGCCCTTCTGCTGGGTGGCGACGACGCGCGGTAAGGAACCCCGCCGCGGCGCAATCCCCTACCCGGAGGTCGTCGAGGAGTGCCTTTGCTTCGGCTGGATTGATTCCACCGTCAAACGCCTGGATGAGGGACGGCAGGCGCAACGGATTTCCCCGAGGAAGAAGGGCAGCACCTGGACCATACTGAACACCACGCGCTTCAAGGATCTGGAAGAACGGGACCTTGTGACGGAGGCAGGATGGAAGGCATTCCGCGAAGCCAGGAAGAAGGAGTTCGTCGCAGAGCGGGACCTACTCAAAATCCTCCGACAGCTGGACGGTCTGGGCGTCCGTTACTGGGTGGACGGCGGCTGGGGCGTGGACATCCTTGCCGGAAGGCGCACACGGCGGCACCGAGACCTGGATATCGATTACGACAGCAGGGAGACAGGGAAAATGCTTTCTTCCCTTAAGAAAGCAGGATTCGTCGTGGAGAAGGACATGACACCCGTCAGGATGGAACTGCACCATCAGGAACTGGGCTACCTTGACATTCATCCCTTCGAGCTCTTCCCCGACGGCAGCGCCCGCCAGGCCGATGGGAAAGGTAGCTGGTTTGAATTCACGCCGGACCTTTTCGGCTCGGCTGTTTTCGCTGGACGTACCATTCCCTGCATCACTGTCAAGGGGCAGCGGCTCTTCCACATCAGGTTACACTGATGCTTGGCCCGCTCAATGCTCACACCCTTTGTTTTACGTATTGGTGCAGCAAAAGTAAAGCCATTTCTTCTTTCTTCGGGTCTCCGTTTTGAGCGATTGATTAGTCAACGCGCATAGAGGCCGATTTACGGACCGCAAAGGAAAAATACGACAAATGGACCGCCCTCCGCAGCTACGCGACGAGAGAAGGCGAAATACTTTACTAAATCCCGAAATTTTTCGACGATTTAGCAGAAAATAATTCGAAGAACCATACGAAACCTGCCGCCATCTCATCGCGAGACGACGGCAGTCCGCCGAACGCAATCCCGCAGATCTGCCGAACCGCTTCCGTGCCATCATTCCTGGCCACCATCCCCAGCCACCAGTCGGCATCTGCCTCCGTATTAGGATACGGCAGCCTGTCCGACAGGAACGTCCTGTCAACGGCATTGCAGAGAGCCATCAGCGATTCCCGGTCAGCAGAAGTCCATTTATGAAGGTCAACGGTCATAGTTCAGATAGCCACTGTACCATCTTCTCCAATACCTCCGGGGAGATGGTTTCCTCGATGTCGCGGTATTCTGTTGCGGCGCCTGTCTGGCAATGCTGGAACAAATGATTCACGCCTTCAATCGTTTCCACTTGGTTCTTGGCATTGACCGGGAGGCCATTACGCAACGCCCCCAGGTTACTCTCAG
>JAFYEM010000028.1 GCA_017544265.1 Bacteroidales bacterium
CGTTCTTGATTTCCTGGGGATCAAGGTCGTGGAACACGCCTTCCGCAACCACCACGGTGCCGTAGGGGATTCCGAGAATCTTGCGCTTGATGATGGCGGAAATCGCAAGCTTGACTATCTTGTCGAGGGAGATGCCGGTCTTGTTGAACATCTCGGGGATGATGGTCATAGGGCAGTGGGTAGCCTCACCGATTCCGAGGGCGAGATGTCCTGCGCTGCGGCCCATGGCGCTGATTAGCAGCCAGTTTCCGGATGTGCGGGCATCCTCATATACGGTGCGTGCAAGATGTGCGCCTTCGTCCTTGGCGGAATTGAACCCGAAGGTGGGAGCGTTTCCGGGAAGAGGAAGGTCGTTGTCGATAGTCTTGGGCACGTGGATATTGTGGATGGGATATTTCTTCGCCTCAAGGAATTTGGCGATGCGGTTTGCCGTTGAAGCGGTGTCGTCGCCGCCGACGGTGACAAGGAGCTTGATGTTGTTGTCCTTGAACAGGCCTAGGTTGAAGTTCTTCTCGAAATCTTCGTCCGTGGGTTTGAAACGGCTCATCTGAAGATAGGAACCGCCGCGGTTGAAGTACGCGTCAGCCTTGAAGAAGTCGATTTCCTCGGTGCGGGGATTCTGGTTGAAAAGACCGGAATATCCGCCGTGAAGGCCGATTACGCGATAACCATTGGAAAGGAAAGTCTTTGCTACAGAGCAAACGACGGTGTTCATGCCCGGAGCAGGGCCGCCGCCACAAAGGATAATTATTGAATCTTTCATAATAAAAAGTGAAGTTTCTATTATTTATACGCACGCAAAGTTAAGAAAAAACACGCAAACGGCATAGACTTTTTGTATCTTTGCTACAGTTATGAAGAAGGTCTTGTTTATCACATTGCTCGCATTATGCACCGCCTGGTGCGCAAACGCCCAGTTTTTCAAGGAACAGTTCCGGCAGGAGCCGCCCGTCGCTTCTCCCGGTTCAAGGCAGGGAGGGGTTCAGATCGACGGCTGCATCTTCCAGTTTTTCGATGGCGCAAAGGCAGTCGATGTCTATTCGATCGGGGCAGGGAAGCATTTGCAGCGCATCCCCCTGGAGGGCAGAAAGACATGGCATTGCAACAACGCGAACGTGCGTTCCGTCGAAGGCTCGAAGTTTCCTCTCATCTATGTCAGTCAGGAGAACCGGGCGGAACACTGCATCTGCGTGTTCAAAGTATCCGGTTCGCAGGGTGATTATTCGCTTGCGCAGATTCAGACGATAGAGTTGCCGTCTCCGGTGCAGATGGGTGTCTGGTACCCCAATCTCGTAATTGACACAGATGCCGGATTCCTTTACATAACAGGCTACAGCAGAGAAAGTTGGAACGACGCACGCTTCGGAAACGGACTGCAGATGATCAAATTCGCCCTGCCGGAGCCCGATGAAAGCGTAGTCAAACTCGAAACGTCCGACATTCTCGGCAGAAGGGTTTACGGCTTCCGTCTCGCAACTCAGGGAGCTGTGGTCTGCTACGGAAAACTGTACCAGGTTTACGGAATGGGCGGTGATTCCTCGATTGTCTGTTACGACCTTTCGAACGGAAGGGAAATCTGGGCCAGGGACCTGAAAGAAGCCGGCATCCCCAACGAGCCGGAATCCCTGTTTGTCTATGGATCAGACCTTTACTGCGTAGATGTCAAGGGAATAGTGTATGCCTCGTACGGAGCGGTGAACTGTACTCCCGGCCTCTGAGGCAGCCAAGAAAGTTCCTTCTTGCAGCGCAGATCCTCGGGCAGATTGATTTTCATGTCGACAGGCTCGGACGAGAAATTGCAGACGACCAGAGTGGCGTCTGCTTTTCTTTTTCTCGGCAGGCGCTTATAGCGCAGGAAGGCGAAATGCTTTTCTGGATCGAAACCATACAGTATGGAATTGCACCAGCAGAGGTCGTAAACCTCACCGTCCCGGAACTGGGGGAGCGAAAGCAGGGAAAGAAGCCGCCTGTATTCGGAAAGCAGAGCGGATTCATCGGCGTCAAGGCCCTTTCCGCTGCGCACATAGCGGTGCAGATGCTCCAACTGTAGCGGACTGGTCCAATTGAAAATGGATGTCCTTCCTTCGGCGCCTTCAGCAGCGTCCGCGCCCACTTCCTGGCCGGCATATATCATGAAAGACGCGCCGTTGAAAAGCGCTCCGACTGCCAGGGCCGCGAAGGCCTTGCGGGCATCTCCGGCAAAATAGGGAGACGCGAAGCGCTGCTCGTCGTGATTCTCCAGAAAGTTCAGCATGTTGGGCTGGAGATCCTGCAGGGACTGCCAGTTGCGAGTGAGATTGCGGGCGGAGGCACCATTGCAGATAATCGCGCGTACATGGTCGTAAAATCCGGATTTGTCGTACAACAGGTCGAAGCCCAGCTCCTTTATGAAACGGCGGTAATTGTTCCTGTCGTACACTTCGCCTATGAACAGCATCTTCGGATAAACCCTGCGCACCTCGGCGATCAGCCATTCAAGGAATTCAGGAGGCACCATCTCCACCATGTCGCAGCGGAATCCGTCCACCCCCTTGTCTGCCCAGAACAAAAGGATTTCCAGCATCTTGCGGTAAGTGTCGGGATGGGAGTAATCCACCTTCAGGGTATCGGTCCAGTCATAGTCGCAGAAGTTGCATTTAGGCAGGTCCGGGCAATCCGGACTGACATGATTGGGCACATAGTCGATTATGACCTTGAGTCCGGCTTTGTGAGTTCGGCCTACCAGTTTCTCGAACTCGTCCATGCGAGCCTCGGGCCTGTCTGCGAG
Source organism: Bacteroidales bacterium (assembly GCA_017544265.1). Taxonomy (GTDB): domain Bacteria; phylum Bacteroidota; class Bacteroidia; order Bacteroidales; family UBA932; genus Cryptobacteroides. The sequence continues at coordinate 2,768 of JAFYEM010000028.1, forward strand.
ATAAGGATTTACATCGTGGTAATCCTCTATGGAATAGGGGGATCCGGGGTCGCCCTTCACAAAGGGCTTTCCGCTTGCGTGGCGAATTACTCCGGTATACCATACAGCGGTGACATTCAAGGATTTAAGATAAGCGAACGCCGCCCCGTCCCATTCCGAGAATTTGCCTTTGCCCCAGATTCTGGGAAGGACCTGATATATTACTTCCATCTGCGCTTGAATTCAGAAACGGTAATGGCGGTTGCAACGGAAACGTTCAGCGATTCCGAACCTCCGCCGAAAGAGGGTATAGTGAGCCGGCAGTCACACTCGGCGGCAACCTCGCGGCTGATGCCGTTGGCTTCGTTGCCCATTACTATCAGGCCTTCACGGGGGAGTTCGGATGCGTAAATGTCGCTGCCGTCCAGGAAGGTGCCGAAGACGTGCAGGCCGGCAGCGCGGAATTCCTTGCATTTATCCACCATGTCGCAGTAAATCAGCTTCTTGCGGAAGATCGCGCCCATCGATGCCTGAACCACCTTCGGATTATAGACTTCGACGCTGTCGGGGGAGGCGAAGATGCAGTCAACGCCGAACCAGTCGGCGATGCGGAGTATGGTGCCCAGATTGCCGGGATCGCGCACGGAATCAAGGGCTATGCACAGACCTCCCGGAACATGCTCCGAAACGGCCGGCTTGCGGACCACGGCAATTACGGGGGATGGGGAACTCATGGTGCTTATGCGCTCCATCGTCTTTTCTCCGACTTCGTCCCTGCGTATTATCCTGACTATCCCGAAGCCGGACGCCTCCGCTTCGGCCACCAGTTTTTCACCTTCTACCAGGAAAAGCCCGGACTCGTCCCTGTATTTCTTTTCGCGCAGCGCACGGATCTGCTTCAACTCGTTGTTGCTGATAGTTTCCATCGCTGCAAAAATACATTCTAGGACAGACAAAAACAAATAATTGTTATATTTGTGAGAATATGAGAAAATCACTCCTGCTGGCCGCCTTCTGCATCCTGTCCTTCTCCTGCAGCACCACACGCGTGCTGGAAGACGGGCAGTACCGGCTGGAGGAGAATACGGTCACCGTAAGCGGGGACCCGGAATTCAACAGCAGCGAAATCAGCAACTACATACGCCAGGGAGATGAGAGCGGCGGGCTGCTCGGTTTCAATCCCTTCCTCTACGTATACAACTGGTCCAGAAAAGACGGCCTCTTCCACAAACTCGGCACCCCGCCAATAGTTTATGACGAAGCCGCTGTAGGGACGTCCATCACGAATATCTCCAACCATCTGAAGTATCTTGGATACTATGATTCCAAGGTGGACACGGCGACGGTCCGTCACGACAAAAAGATCAGGGTCGACTATCTGGTACACCTGGGAGACAGATACCGTATCGAGGATATAGTCTACGAGGTCCCCGATTACGCACCTTTCTCCGCCGATTTCAACGCGGACACGGCCAGGGTGTCGAAAGAACTCAGGGGAGCCTTCCTTTCGGAGCAGATGCTCGAGCAGGAAACAGTGCGTTCCACTGCCAGGCTCAGGAACATGGGCTACTATTCCCTGAGCAGGAACAACTATTCTTTCGAGGCGGATACTCTCGGCGGGCATACCCTTCTGAAATACCGTATTCGTGAATTCGAACGCAGCCAGACCGAAGCCAGTGCGGTTCCTCTGAACAAGTATACCATAGGCAAGGTCTCGATCACCCTCCCGGAAGACCTGAAATTCCGCAAATCCGTGCTTGAAGGGCTGAATACCGTAAAACCCGGAAGTGTCTACAGCGAAAATACCGTCGCGGCCACCTACAACCGCCTTTCGGCACTGAAATTGTTCAGCGGCGTAGCGGTCGAGATGACTCAGGCCGACAGCAGTACGGTAGACTGCAGCATCAACCTTACGAGATCTCCCATGCAGGGCTTCAAGATAAACCTCGAGGGTTCCAGCAACTCCTCCGGACTGATGGGCATTTCTCCACAGCTGAGCTATTTCCACAAGAATATTTTCCATGGGGGAGAATGGCTCACGCTGGGTTTCAACGGTGATTTCCAGTTCAAGCTCAACGACGACACAAGGGCCACCGAATACGGAATTTCCGCCGGGGTGAGTTTTCCCCGTTTCCTCGGACTGCCATACAGCATGTTCCGGCGCCCGGTCATTCCCAGGACGGAGTTCAATGTCGCTTTCAACCATCAGAACAGGCCGGAATACACCAGGAACATAGTATCCATCAACTACGGTTATTCCGGCACCGCCCGGCACAATATCAGCTACCAGCTGTATCCGCTGCAGGTGAATTTCGTGAAACTGTACGGTCTCGACGCCGCATTCAGCAAGACTCTCTCCAACAATCCGTATATGCGCTACTCCTATCAGGACCATCTCGATGCGGGCATAGGCGCGGTGCTGTACTTCAACTCCAGTTCCGAAATCGTTCCGAAGGGTAATTATCACTTCCGCAGGCTCAGCCTGGACCTCTCCGGCAACGTTCTCAGCCTGTTCAACAGATGGATGGGGAAGAACGATGACGGTTCCTATTGCATAGGTGGCTCTCCTTATGCTCAATACATCAGGGGAGAATACTCCTTCGGACGCACCTGGCGCTTCGGTTCAAAGGACGGGAATGCTATCGCGACAAGGTTCCTGGCCGGCGCGGGCTACGCCTACGGCAATTCATCCGCCCTGCCGTTCGAGAAACAGTTCTATGCAGGTGGCGCAAGCAGCATGCGCGGCTGGCAGGCGAGGGCTGTAGGCCCCGGTTTCTCCGTCATGAACGATGCCTTCATCATCCCCAGCCAGACCGGAGACATGAAGCTGGAAGCGAATCTGGAATACAGGTTCAAGGTATTCTGGAAACTGGAAGGGGCGCTGTTCACGGACATAGGAAACGTCTGGAACCTCAAGGAGATTCCTTCGGACTTTCTTGCAAGCCTTGCCGCCGACTGGGGAACGGGAGTGCGCC
>JAFYEM010000005.1 GCA_017544265.1 Bacteroidales bacterium
ATAACGACACCGGAGAGGATACAAAAATCGAGGACCGTCCTGCCTCATGGGGCAATCACGGCGAGTACCGCCTTCTCTCCGACAATCCTAATACCAATTTCTTCCTTGTCAAGTCTTCCGTCGTGACGGGGATGAAATGATCTCGCTACATAACAAGACTGCCGAAGGCAGGCACCTGCGGACTTAATTGGGTGTCAATACCGCAGATGCCTGCCTCCGGCAGTTATAGCAGCTATATTACATCATCCCGCCGGCGGGCATTGCGGGAGCTGCGGGCTCTTTTTCGGGGATGTCCACGATTCCGCACTCGGTGGTGAGGAACATTCCGGCGACGGACGCAGCGTTCTCAAGAGCGACGCGGGCGACCTTTGTCGGGTCTATGACGCCGGCCTCATAGAGATTGACGAACTCCCCGGTGCGGGCATTGTAACCGAAATCAGCCTTGCCTTCGCGGACCTTATTCACAATCACGCTGGCCTCGACGCCTGCATTTGCGGCAATCTGGCGGAGAGGCTCCTCGATGGCGCGCTCGATGATGCGGATACCGGTGGTCTCGTCCTCATTATCGCCTTTGAGGCCTTCGAGAGCAGCAGCAGCACGGATATAGGCCACGCCGCCTCCGGGCAGATAGCCCTCTTCGACGGCTGCGCGGGTGGCGTTCAGAGCATCTTCTACGCGGTCTTTCTTCTCTTTCATCTCGACCTCGGTGGTGGCGCCCACATAGATGACGGCCACGCCGCCGGCGAGTTTTCCAAGGCGCTCCTGGAGTTTCTCGCGGTCATAGTCACTCTTGGTGGTTTCAATCTGACGGCGGATAAGGGCGACGCGCTCTGCGAGTTCTTCCTTGTTGCCGGCACCGCCCACGATGGTGGTGTTGTCCTTGGTGATGGTGACTTTTTCGGCCTTTCCGAGCATGCCCGGGTCAATGTTCTCAAGGGAATAACCCCTTTCGTCGGAAATCACGGTGGCACCGGTCAGGACTGCGATGTCCTGGAGCATTTCCTTGCGGCGGTCTCCGAAGCCGGGGGCCTTGACGGCAGCGACTTTCAGAACTCCGCGCAGGCGGTTCATGACCAGGGACTGCAGGGCCTCGCCCTCGACATCCTCTGCAACGATGAATATGGACTTACCCTCGCGGGCGACAGCCTCGAGAACGGGGATGAGGTCCTTCATGGTGGTGATTTTCTTGTCGGTCAGAAGCACGTAGGCATCGTCCAGGACAGCCTCGAGCTTTTCTCCGTTGGTCATGAAATAGGGGCTGATATAGCCGCGGTCGAACTGCATGCCTTCGACGACCTTTACCTCGGTCTCGGTGCCCTTGGCTTCCTCGACGGTGATGACGCCGTCCTTCTTGACCTTTGCCATGGCGTCGGCAATGAGTTTGCCGATGAATGCGTCATTGTTTGCGGAAACGGTTCCGACCTGCTCGACCTTGGAATAGTCCTCGCCGACGGCCTGGCTCTGTTTCTTAAGTTCGCTGACGACCGCTGCCACGGCCTTGTCGATGCCGCGTTTCAGGTCCATGGGGTTGGCGCCTGCGGTTACGTTCTTGATACCCACGCCGATAATGGCCTGGGCGAGAACGGTGGCGGTGGTGGTGCCGTCGCCGGCCTGGTCGTTGGTCTTGGAAGCTACTTCCTTGACCATCTGGGCGCCCATATTCTCATAGCGGTCCTCGAGTTCGACTTCCTTAGCGACGGTCACGCCGTCCTTGGTAATCTGCGGAGCACCGAATTTCTTGTCTATGACGACATTGCGACCTTTGGGGCCGAGGGTGACCTTCACTGCATCTGCGAGAGCGTCGGCGCCGTTTTTCATCGCGCTGCGCACCTCAGTATTGAATTTAATCTGCTTTGCCATAACTTTTCACATTTATAAATCTTAATACATTCTGCACTTTGCGGAGTATTGACACTATTTTTCGCGGAGAAAAGTAATCATATAACATTGCGCACTTTGCGGAGCATTGACACTTTTTTTCGCGGAGAAAAGTGCACAATGTTATAAAATAGCGAGAATGTCGCTCTGTTTTACGATAAGGTATTTCTTGCCTTCGAAGGATACTTCGGTTCCGGCATATTTGCCATAAAGAACAGTCTCGCCGACTTTCACCTCCATGGGCTCATCTTTCTTGCCGGGGCCGGCGGCTATGACAAGTCCCTGCTGCGGTTTTTCTTTTGCTGTGTCAGGAATATAAAGGCCTCCTGCGGTCTTTGCTTCGGCCTCTTTGGGCTCGATTAGGACTCTGTCCTGTAAAGGTTTGATCATGGTTTTATGTGTTTTTAGTAATTTTCCGGCGAAAGAAAATTCAACACCTGTGCCATTGACAGAATTACTGACATTTTGTCACTTCATACTGCCGTAGCCAGGCATCTGCGGGCTTAATAGGGTGTCAATGCCCGCAGATGTCTGACTTCGGCAGTCCTGTTGTGTCACGAAATCACTGCGAGGGCACTGGAGGTATTTCGTGACAGAGGCAAGAAAAAAATTTTGTATATTTGCATGTTATGCATAGAAAGAAGGTTTACATCGAGACATACGGCTGCCAGATGAATGTCAGCGACTCTGAAGTGGTTCTGTCAATTCTGCAGGATGCGGGATATGACAGGACCCTGGAAATGGATGGCGCGGATCTGATTCTGGTGAATACCTGCTCCATCCGGGACAATGCCGAGCAGAGGATCTGGGGACGGCTGGAGCAGATGCACTCACCCCGACGGAGGGGCGCCGCGGTGGGCATTCTCGGATGCATGGCTGAAAGGCTGAAAGACAAGCTAATCGAATCCGGAAAGGTGGATCTCGTCGCCGGACCGGACGCCTACAGGAAACTGCCGTCGCTGCTCGAGAACCTCAGCCCGGGGAATCCCAGGATAGACGTGCTGCTTTCCCACGAAGAGACCTACGCAGACATAGTCCCTGTCAGGACAGACCGCAACGGAGTCTCCGCATTCATTTCCATAATGAGAGGATGCAACAATGTCTGCTCCTACTGCGTGGTGCCCTACACCCGCGGAGCAGAGCGTTCCAGGGACCCGGAAACCATAGTCGCCGAGGCCCGGGACGTATTCAGCAAAGGATATAGGGAAGTAACCCTGCTTGGCCAGAATGTGGATTCATACCTATGGAAGAGTGCCCGGGAGACAGTCAATTTCGCGGAACTGCTCCGCCGCGTCGCCGCGACAGACCCGCTGCTGAGAGTGCGCTTCGCCACCTCCCATCCCAAAGACATAAGCGACGAAGTCATAGACACGATGGCTTCCACGCCGAATATCTGCCGACACATACACCTTCCTGTCCAGTCCGGCAGTTCCAGGATGCTGGAATTGATGCGGCGCAAGTACGACAGGCAGTGGTATCTGGAACGGGTGAGGAAAATCCGCGAGGCCATGCAGGACTGCGGACTTACCACCGACGTGATTGCCGGATTCTGCAGCGAAACAGAAGAAGACCACGCCGAGACTCTCTCCCTCATGGAAGAAGTCGGATTCGACTGGGCCTTCATGTTCGAGTACTCCGAACGGCCCGGGACACTCGCCGCAAGGCACTATCCCGACGACGTTCCCCCGGAAGTCAAGAAACGCCGCCTCAATGAAATAATAGAGCTGCAGAACCGAAAGAGCCTGGAAAGCTACCGCGCCGATATCGGCCGCGAACTGGAGGTCCTGGTGGAGGGGCCGTCGAAGAGAAACGGCAGGGAAATGTGCGGCAGGGCCTCCTCCTCCAAAATGTGCGTTTTCCCGGGTCAGAATCTCAAGCCCGGCGACTACGTTACGGTAAAAGTTATTGACGCGACATCCGCTACCTTAATTTGTACACTTATGAACCGGTAGTTAAGGAAGAATGAAAAAATTAATAATTAAAGAATGAAACAGTTCATATTGGCACTGGACCAGGGAACAAGCTCTTCGAGAGCGATAGTCTTCGACAGGAGCGGAGCCATACGGAGCGTGGCCCAGAAAGAATTCACACAGCATTTCCCCCAACCCGGCTGGGTGGAACACGACCCCATGGAAATATGGTCCTCCGAGGCGTCGGTCATCGCCCAGGCCATCACCGAAATCGGCATCAACGGCCTTGACATCGCGGCAATCGGCATCACCAACCAGCGGGAAACAACCATAGTCTGGGACGCCGAAAGCGGAATTCCCGTCTATAACGCGATAGTCTGGCAGGACCGCCGCACCTCGGAGTTCTGCGATTCAATACGTAATCACACAGAGGAAATCCGCCGCAAGACCGGACTTATAATTGACGCCTATTTCAGCGGTACAAAAATAAAATGGATTCTGGACAACGTGCCCGGAGCCAGGGAAAAGGCCGAAAAGGGCCAGCTCCGCTTCGGGACCGTGGACAGCTGGCTGGTTTGGCAGCTGACCCGCGGCGAGGTCCATGTGACCGACGTCTCCAACGCCTCCAGGACCATGCTTTTCAACATCAACACCCTGGAGTGGGACAAGGAGCTCCTGGATTTCTTCGGCATCCCCATCTCCATGATGCCGCAGGTCAAATCCTCATCCGAGGTCTATGGACACACGAAGACCACCATCTTCGCCCACGAAGTGCCCATCGGAGGCATCGCCGGCGACCAGCAGGCTGCGCTTTTCGGCCAGATGTGCACCGCTCCTGGCAGCGTAAAGAACACCTACGGCACCGGCTGCTTCCTGCTGATGAACACCGGCGAAAAACCCATACTCTCCCGGAACAACCTACTCACGACAGTGGCGTGGAAAATCGGCGACAAGGTGAATTACGCCCTGGAAGGGTCCATTTTCGTTGGCGGCAGCGTGGTACAGTGGCTCCGCGACGGACTCGGCGTAATCCGTTCCTCCTCCGAAGTCGAAGCCCTCGCAAGAAGCGTGGAAGACAACGGCGGTGTCTATTTCGTGCCGGCCCTGACCGGCCTCGGCGCCCCATACTGGGACCAGTATGCCCATGGCACCATCACCGGGATCACCCGAGGCACAAGCGCGGCCCATATAGCACGCGCGGCCCTGGAGGGCATCGCCTTCCAGACCATGGACATAGTCAGCGCCATGGAGAAAGACGCCGGCGTGAGCCTCAGCGAGCTCAAGGTCGATGGCGGAGCATCGCGCAACAACCTGCTGATGCAGTTCCAGGCCGATGTACTCGGAGCGGACGTCATCCGCCCCGAAGTCACCGAGACCACAGCCCTCGGAGCCTGCTATCTCGCCGGACTCGCAGTCGGATTCTGGAAAGACATAAATGAAGTCAAGAGCCAGTGGAAAGCCGAACATACCTTCTCTCCAGAAGCCGCATCCGATAAGGTCAAAGAACTTAAGGATGGCTGGGCAGATGCCATTTCAAGAACACTTACAAAATGAAAATCAAACGGTTGATATCCGCCGTAATTATTGCGGTACTGCTGACAGGCTGTTCCGGGCTCAGGAAAGTCCAGGATATTTCCCTCACATCCTGGGGCGTTAAATACCTGGTGCCCACCTCGGCCCGCAGCGTGGATGCCGTGCTGCTGCTGGGAATAGACAATCCCACCTTCGCCTTCACGGTTTCAGATGTGGAAGGCACCCTGAAACGCAACGGCATCCCCGTGGTCTATTTCAAAGCCGGCGAAGTCGAAGTGAAGGCCAGGACATCCACAGTGTATGAACTTCCGGGCAGCGCTATGCTCGCGGACAAAACATCCATCCTGGACCTTCTTTCCATCGCTGCAAGGAGCAATTATGACGGGCTCACCGTGGACGTGGCGCTCAAGGTCAAGCTCAAAAGCGGACTCGGCACCACCCTCAACTACAAAGACATAGACGTAACCAGATTCACCCAATGAGACGCATTCTGACTATTGCCATACTGCTTGCCGCCAGCTTTGCCGGCGCCGCTGCACAGTCCTTTCAGGATTCCCTTATTTCCAGGCCCGCCGTGGACAGCACCCTCGTGGGCCGGGACATTTTTGACGTGATTGCATCCGACGGAGTCCATCTGAACCAGTCACAGTCAATCCGGGCCGCATTCGCGCAATACGCCGCAAGAGGTTCCTCAAGGACTATCCAGGGCTACCGCATACGTGTCTATTACGACAACGACCACGAAGCCCGCGGCCGCTCTGAAGCAGTCGCCCGCGCAGTAAAGGGACGTTTTCCGGAATACAGCGTGTACCGCAGCTACGAGAGTCCCAATTTCAAAGTCACAGTCGGAGATTTCCGCACAAAGGACGATGCCCTGAGGCTCTATAACGCGCTCAAGAGCATATATCCTTCCGCATTCATAATCAAGGAAAACATCAACTTCCCCCAATGACCCGCGGGTCCAAGGACATACTGCTGGAAAGATTACGTGGCGGAGGCCACTTGTCGATGGGCGAAAGCGCAAAGCTTTCGCTTCTTTTGAGTTATCCCGCGATACTGGCCCAGCTTTCATCCATAGTCATGCAGTACATAGACACTGCCATGGTCGGCCATCTCGGAGCTGCCGCGGGAGCGTCCATAGGCCTTGTATCCACCTGCATCTGGCTTTTCGGCGGTTTCGCGATGGCATGCAGCAGCGGCTTTTCCGTACAGGTGGCCCACCTCTGCGGCGCCAGCGATTTCAAGGGAGCCCGCGAAATCGTACGCCAGGGGCTTGTATGCGCGCTTATTTTCAGCTGCTTTCTCGCTCTTGCCGGACTCGCCGTCGCCGGACCTCTCCCCCGATGGATCGGAGGCCCGGAAGACGTCGTGGGAGACGCCTCAGTCTATTTCGGGATAATGTCCATTGCCCTTCCCGCCCTCCAGATAGATTTCATCTGCGCATCCATGCTTCAGGCCAGCGGAAACATGAAAGTTCCGAGCATTCTGAACATTATGATGTGCGTCCTGGACGTGGGATTCAACTACATCTTCATATATTTGCTGGACATGGGTGTCACAGGAGCCGCAATCGGCACCTGCTGCGCCGAGCTGATATGCGCCGTGGCCATGCTGCTCGCTCTGTTAAGAGGTTCGAAAGAACTCAGTCTAAGGCATGAAAAAGGCAGTTTCGCACCCAGCCGGAAAGTCGTACAGAAAGCCCTGCACATCAGCGTCCCGATGGGACTCCAGAACATTCTTCTCCGCGGAGCGCATATCGCCAGCACCGTAATAGTCGCACCGCTCGGGACAGTGAGCATCGCAGCCAACGCCTTCGCCATAACCGCGGAGAGTTTCTGCTACATGCCCGGCTACGGAATAGCTGACGCCGCGACCTCGCTGGTCGGCCAGAGCTGCGGAGCCGGAAGAAAAGACCTCGCCCGCCGCTTCGCCTGGATAACGACATCAATGGGAATGGTCATAATGACATTAACAGCCGCCCTCATGTGGATTTTCGCGCCCCAGCTGATGGGCATGCTGACTCCCGACGCGGCCGTCATAGAGCTCGGGGCGAAAGTGCTGCGCCTGGAGGCCTTCGCCGAGACCATGTACGCCGCGTCAATTGTGGCCTACGGCGCCTGCGTCGGCATCGGCGACACCAAGATCCCGAGCATCATGAACTTTACGTCCATGTGGATAGTCCGGATTATCCCTGCCGCGATACTGACTCCGAAAATCGGCCTTATGGGCTTCTGGATTGCGATGTGCGTAGAACTGAACTTCCGGGGAATTATTTTTCTTGCAAGGATTGCGCGTCGCAGTACTTGGAAATGACCCTGTAGGAATCCGCGATACCGAGTTCGCCGGCCCTGGAAAGGTCTATGCAGCCTTTTTCCTTGTCTTTGAGATAGATCAGCACCAGACCGCGGTTGAAATAGGCCTCCCCCATCCAGGGATAGAGCGATATCGCGCGGTCGTAGCTTGAAATAGCCTCCACATAACGCGCCGAAAGACAGTAGATATTCGCCAGGTCGAAGTGGATATACGGTATGCTTCCGAGGATGGATGCAGCCTTCTCAAGATCTTCAATAGCCTCGGAATAGTCGTAGCTGCCGGTAATCCTCTCCCGCACGCGGGCCTTGGTACTCCCCTTGTCGTCCATGGACAGAGTACGGACATTTGATTCAATCGACGCGATAAAGTCTATCATCTCCGCCCTCAGCACGCCGCGGTTCATGTAATAGAAGGCCTTGTAAAGCTGCTCGTAGCGGTCGTCCACGGGCGCATCTACGGCCTCGTCATAGCGGGCCATGGCACCGGAGAACTGCTTGTCGCCAAGTTCCTTCAGGGCAAGCAGGAAGGCTCTTTCCTGGAATTCTCCCGAGCCGTAAAGCACCTGGTCGGTTTCATCCTGCGGAAGGGCTTCGGTATCCTTGTCGTCAGTTATAACCACCGGCAGGGGCAACGAGGACATGAAGCGATCCAGCAGAGGATTCTCATAGCGGCGCTGCAGGGCGTAGTTTCCGTCGTTGCGTTCCGCTGCGAGCGCGAAGCGGAACATAGGCTTCAGATTTATATCCACGTCGCGGTACTGAAGATGCTCGTCATCGAAGTCTTTCTTGGCGAAATCCGCGTCCAGGGCCAGCAGTGAGCTGAATCTGCCGGTGGTATCCGCCAGGGCATTCCCGCTTTCCTGATACTCCCGGACCTTCTTCTGGGCAGTCTTGTAATCTTCCCTGGACGCCCTTCTCATGCCCAGCTGAAGTTCCACCCAGGAACGGTTCAGATAGGCCTTGGCAAAGTCCGGATAGAGTTCAATCGCCTTGTTGTAATCCGCCAGCGCGTCGTCATAGCGGCCCATGCTGACAAAAAAGCCAGCCCGGTTGTAATACGCCAGCACATTGCCCGGATTAATGTCTATAACCCTGTCCATATCCTCCAGCGCGGAAGGATAGTCCCCCGCCTGTGCAAGTACCAGCGCCCGGTTGTAAAGGGTAAGGGCATTGCCGGGCTCATGCTCCAGCACGCGGTCGAAATCCGCCTTGGCGTCCGAGAGCCGTTCCTTCTCGAAATAGAGAATGGCGCGGTTGAAATAGGCAAAGGTCGATGTGGAATCCAGTTCTATAGCATGGGTAAAGTCTTTGAGTGCATCCTCGCTGTTTCCCCTGAGGGCCTCCAGGCGGCCGCGCCGTACGAATCCTTCAGGCTCGAAACGGTCCAGCTTGATGGCCTTGTTGTAATCATTCACAGCCTTCAGCGTATCGCCCAAAAAGAGATATGCCGCTCCCCTGTTCAGGTAGGCGGAAGGGTCCTTCGGCTCCTTCCGGATGTAATAGTCGAAATCTTTGACTGAAAGGTCGAACTTCTGCGAAAGGAAGTAGGTGATTCCCCTGGTAAAATACAGTCCGCTGAAGCCGGGACGGAGACTTATCGCCTTTTCCAGGTCGGACAGGGCCGCATCATAGTCCCCGAAGCGGCTCTCGGTAATGGCCCGGTAATGATATCCCGAAGTAAAAACCGGATTCAGCCTGACAGCTGTGTTGAAGTCTTCTTTCGCCCCCCTGACATCCCCAAGGTTGTATTTTGTGATTCCCCTGAAAAAGAAGGTGAGGTGGTCGGTGGTATCCAGCCGGGCCAGAATATTGAAATTCTGCAGCGCTTCGGACAGCTTTCCGTCCGCAAGGGCATTGCGGCCTCTGAAGGAGAACACATCCTTGTCATACTGAGCCCACGCCTCCACTGAAAGTGAAAACGCAAGGATAAGCAGCAATATCTTAAAGAATTTTGACAAGATAATTGAAAATCAGTATTATACGCTTTTTCAATACAGGAATGTCCAGACTGTCCGGGGTGTCCTGCGGCTTATTGTTGAGCATGGTAATCCCGGAAGTGAACATCACCGAAGGGACCCCTGCATCCAAAAAGGGTGCCTGATCGGAAACCTTGCGGAAAAAGAGCTTGGTAAAGTCCTTGCTGCCGTAATAGTCAAAGCCCAGATCCAGCCTCACCCCGGAACGGTTCGCGCCAAGGAGCGCGTCCCGACGGCCTCCGCTCTCGTCAGAAAGCATCAGCAGATAGTCCTTCCGAAGTTTACTAATGGGCGAAAGGCTGCTTCCGACCTGGTCTATATTTATCAGCAGGTCTATATCTGCAAGGGAGATGGCCTTCCCGCTGGAGGGGTCCGTAAGGCTGCCGCTGCGCAGCTGGTCCAGAAGATGCTTAGCCCCGCCGAGATTGCGGTTTTTCGCATCCAGGGCCACCAGGATAAGGCCTTTCCCATAGACCTTGCCGAGACGGTTCATGCGCGCTACCATATCGCCGACGGTCAGCATGGCGACTACGCCGGAGGCATTGCTGTCCGCGCCCGGATAGAAATTGCCGCCGAGGTGCCCGTGACCGTCATAATGGGCGGTTACGACAATATAATGGCCGACGTCGGAAAACCCGGGGATTATGCCCATCACGTTGTGGGCGGCATTCTCTCCGGCGCTGAACGTATGGAAATAACTGTTTCCCAGGGGTTTGACTCCTGCGGCTTCGAATTTTCGCGCCACCATGGAAGCGGCTCTGACCGAACCGGGACTTCCGGTCCTGCGGCCCTCGCAGAGGCTGTCGGAGAGGAATTCCACCTCGCGGAGAAGTTCCTTCTCGGTAACTATGTTTTCAGCATTTCTCGGACTGATTACATATCCCCTCGGAAGCGCCGAAAGCGTCCCCGCAGAGATCAGCAATACTGCCGCCAAAACTGCAACTCTCAAAAATTTCATCCTGCAAAAGTACATAAAATCTCAATAATTTCTGTACATTTGTCAAAACACACAGATGTATATGAAGAAAATAATTCTTGCAGCTTTACTTCTTTTGGGGGTATCGGTACTGCTCAGCGCAAAGTCAGTCAAAAAAGAAAAGGCGGAGAAAGTTGAAACCGGGCCTGAGGTAGCCGCCCGGCTCCACTACAACGAGAACGGAACATTCAAGATTCTCCAGCTGACGGACACTCATGTAATTGCCGGAGATCCCCGTTCTGAAAGGACAATGCAGAACGTGAACGCCGTCCTGGATGCAGAGAAGCCCGATTTCGTAATCCATACCGGCGATATTGTCTATGGAAAACCCGCCAGGGAATCAGCCCTTATGCTTTTGCAGCTGCTGGTGGACCGGGGCATTCCCTTCGCAGTTGCGCTCGGTAACCACGACAGCGACTTCGACCTCTCACGGGAGGAAATCTACGAACTCGTCCGTTCCGTACCCGGCAATGTGAACACTCCCGCCAAAGAATCTCTCAGCGGATATTCAAACGACATACTCACCCTCAGCGGAAAGAATGGGCTGGAAAGGGTATTTTACCTATTCGACAGCGGCAACCGGGACTATCTGAACGGGTATAAAAGCTGGGGTTACGTCCATATAGACCAGATTCTGTGGTACCGCGACGCGGGAAATTATTTCAAGAGCCTGAACTCCGGGAATCCTGTGCCGTCTCTCGCATTCATGCATATTCCGCCCCAGGAATACCGCCAGGCCATTCACGACAACTCCAAGAACGTGCGCTACCTGAGCGGCAACTTCGGCGAGGAACCGGCCACGCCCACCTTCAACAGCGGCCTTGTCACGGTAATGCGCGAGCAGGGCGACATAGAGGCCATCACCACCGGACATGACCATAACAACGATTTCGTCATGCTCTGGAGAGGCCTCTTTTTAATCTATGGACGATACGGCGGATGCGACACTGTCTATAACGACCTCAAGCCAAGCGGCGCCCGCGTATTCGAATTCACCGAAGGACAGGCCGGATTCCGCACATGGATACGGCTCGCTGACGGGCGCATCGAGCAGGACTTCGTCCTCACTCCCGGTATGAAAACCCTTTCAGGTCAGTAAAATTACTGAGCCGTAACGATAAGCTCGAGGATCTTGGTTCCGCCGCCGGCAAGGGTGAGTTCCGCTTCAATCAAGTGCTCCCCGGCGCTGAGCCGGACCGAGGGTCCCTGGAAGGGCGAAATCGTTATGACTCCCCCGATAGGCTCATCATCCAAATACCACTGAACCGAACTCACCGGCTGCGCCTGACTCAGTTCGAGTTCCGGAGTGAAATTACTCCCGGCGTTGTAAATCCCGTTGCCCGGATTGGCGATAACGTTATAGTTCAGCACAGTGGAAGGCACTGTAGCATAGAGCGTTACCTGATTGTTGGAGTACGAGATGTTTGATAGCTGGATTTCAGAATCCACCCCGTTCCAGCTCCTGGCAGTGTAGGAATTCACCCTGCTATTGCCCGAACCCGAAGGAAACGGAATCTTCACATCGTTAGAGTCGTCGTAGTAATATCGCTGGTACTGGGAATAATACGTGTAACCGAACATCAGATTCGACTGGTCTGCTGAAGGAACTATGTAGCAGCAGGGATGGGAACCATTCTCGTTGATAGAATTGTATTGCTCCCAGTTACTCCAGAGGGACGAGGCTTGCTTGCTGATGGTATTGCCGTCATTATCCAGTACGGAAACACTTCTGGACGATTTGTCCACATGGGTGACAATCAGGCCGTTGGCGGGAAGCCCTGCATCCCAGCCATTGGAGCCACGGCACTCATAGACGAAATACTCCCCGTCCTTGTCGGTAGGCGTCTTGTACGCGATATTGTTGCTGACGCTGGGGATGGTGTAGTTTCCGCTCGAGGAGAACTCCCTGAAAGCGTCAGCTTCATTGATCCAGCCAAGCAAGATGCGCTCCTCTACCGTAAAGTAAGGCGGAGTCCTGCCGTCATTGTTGTAAGAGCCGCTGTCCATTGTCGAGAAAGAGAACATTGCGGCACTCAAGCCGTTTTCCGCATAATCCACATCGTAAAAATCCGGAAGTCCCATAGCGTGGCCGAACTCGTGGCAGGCCGTACCAATGCCGCACATTGTTCCAGCCCTGTCGCCATTGCCGATAAGTTCATTGGTGCAGGCGTATTTGTCAATTTTCTTGCCATCAAGCGTAGTGCTGATTCCTCGGGCAGACAGTTCCCATTGATGTGGCCATATCGAGTCTTCGTCGTCACTGTCAGCTTCGCCGTAGCCGGCGTAGTACATAAATACAAGGTCAACCTCGCCGTCAGAATCATTGTCAAACTGAGCGAAATTCACGCTTGAATTAAGGGCGTCGCAAGCATCCCTGACAGCATATCCGGGTTTCTTGTCATTACCATTGCTGTCATTCCCTCCATAATAGGCCTTATTGTTGTTGAGGGTAACAGGCCCATAGACATCGAAGATAGGTTCAAATTTGCCGCCGGAATTATCATAATAGAAATCCCTGGCCGAGCCGGTGCCGCCGTTGACGGAGTAGCCATTCTGGTTAAGGAGATTGCTGAAATCGCTTTGAGCCGTTGAACTCTGGAACGACAAGTCAGAGAACTGCACGAGAATAACGAGGAAATGCTTCTGCCCCGAAGCTATTCCGGTCTTGGCCGGAGAGCGGCGGGCGCGGTTCACCGCCTGACGGCGGATTGCAGCCGCGGCGCGACGAGCGTTCAGTTTGGATGCGGACACCGGACGATAGAAGCCATCCGCATCCTTCTCAACGATCTGTCCCGAAGAGTCACTTACCCAGTGGAAGAACTCATCTCCGTGTTTCTGAATCATAATGACGCTGCCGTCAGGCTGTGTGGCACGGATAAATCCATGCCTGGCCGGAACGGCTTGGGCAAGAGAAAAGCAGCAAAGGGCTGCGAGAATCGTTACAATTATCTTTTTCATAGCCCTTTACTTTTTAATGATAACTCCGTGTGTGCCATCGCTGAGCCAGACCTTCGGGCCGTCTTCCTTTATGATTTTCATGGTATAGTTCTCCGACAGGACATTGGTTGAGCCGCGGCGCCAGTTGATGGTAATGGAAATATTGCCGTCGCCTTTTAAATAGCCTTTCTTATAGCCGGTGATTTCAAGCTCCTCCACCTCGGAAGGATCAATCAGGGTATAAGTCTGGAAACCATACTCGTCGTATGAGCGCGTCACCTGGTCCGTCCCGGGGTTATATTCCCATTCGAGACCGCTTCCAAGATAGCAGCCATAGACAGTCTCTTGAAGAAGCGGATCTTCTGCTGATGAGCCGCTGCCGCCATCGTGCCGAGTAATGATGACATTGTCAATAAATGCCCTCTTTGTACTCGTTCCGATTTTAACGGTAGAGGTACTTGTTGCAGCGTCAAAATCCAGCGAATAAGCTGTGTCCGTAGTAGTCGGTGTGATCTCTTTGGTAACATCTCCCACAGTTACTTGTACATTTCCGTTATCGGTACCATATTTAAGTACATTGAGCGTTACAGTAAAACTGTTCGAAAGATCCAGTGACTTGGAAGTGATATAGCCACTGGCGGAGGAGGAACCTAATTTTACGCCGCCGTACCGACTCGTATAGGCTTTTGAAGTAGAACCGCTGAAATTCGAGAACTTAGATGAGCTGAATTCCGAAGAAGAATCGCTTGTAGTGTTATTATCAAATTCTTCGCTCAATACTACAACATCGCCGCCGCTGCCGCCGCTGCCGGCCGCCGTGAAATCCGTATCGACGGACATATCCACAGAAAAGACGGCCACTACACCGGGCTGGAGCTGATAATTATCTCCGTCAAACAAGATGAACTTAGAATAGGTCCCGGCATCGGTAATGAGCGATACTTCCCACACCTGGTCGGACATATCCACTGGGGCGCAGCCGAACCAGATATTTTCAGCGTGATTGGTGTTGATGGTCAGCGTGGACGACGCGCCATAGTCGATGAGCTCGTGGCTTACGCATTTCCAGTACCAGTCGCCGACAAAAGGCTCGGTGGCAGTTATTTCCAACGCCCTGACAGTCTGTCCGCTGAGATCGAGTCCGGTAATGGAGACGCAGCAATAGGCGGTCAGGTGGTCGAAATAAAGGTCCACGTCGCTCGCATCGACCTGACTGCTATATGCAGTACTGCTGGCGGCTATTATCAGGGCTCTCTCGTCCGGAGATCCGGCCGAAGGAGTCTGCTCCGAAGGGATGCTCACCTTCCACGCCTCGCGGCTTGGGCTGAGTGCCTTCGCCACGGAGGACGGCGACACGGAATAATAGGTGTAAGGCGCGCTGAATCCGCTGAAATCTATGGTCGCGCTGAAAGTAGCACTGCGGAAATCCTCTGAAGTAGTGACCGCCGCCGCCGTCGCGCTGCCATAGTTAAGCGAAAGCTTCACCTCGCTGTCGTTGCTGGTCCATAGGGTCGGCCAGGTTTCGCCGTCCTTCTGGCCGAACTGAGCCTTGGTCTGAGATCCCGTTGCCCGGAAAGTAACCGTCCGGACAGTGGAGGACTCCTCCTGCTGCGCAGCAGGCTCCACCACCTCTCGGGAACACGCAAGGGCGGCAGCTCCTGCGAGCGCCGCCCCTGCGAAAAATCTAAATATCTTCTTTGTCATTAGAAACTACCCCAATTATTGCCACTTACCGAGTTAATGTTGGAATACGACTGGAATGAAGACCAACTCGTATTGCTCTCCGCCGTCTCCTCGATGCTGTCCGGCAAGTTGTGGAACAAATTCAATCCCGTCCAGGTCTCAATCTGGTTCACGCTTACTACATAGTTGGCGTATGCACTGTCCGAGTACTCCTTATGTTCGAAGAAGAAACCGATTGTGGATGCCGCAGTAACGTTTCCATTACCATCACGCTTTACCTTCAGAAGGGCCTTCCAATAATAATTAGGAATGGGCAGACTTGCAGGATTCGCGCTGGACGACGCGCCAGTCAGGTAATTGATAGTCTCGCTGCCTCCGACCTTGCGGTAAAGCGGTCCGGTGACGACATACACGGTATCTACGGAACTTGTCAGATTACGTACAGCGCCCTCTAGGGAACTCCAGATGCTTCCATTGAATTTATTCTGAAGCTGAGGAGTCTGGTTTGTCGAGTAGTAAGTCTGAAGGTTCATTGTGTCATCGCTCTTTCGGCTTGCGTTCGGAATCTGATGACCCCGGGCGTACTGGGACGCGCCGTACATCGTGCCGTAAGCGTTGCTGACAATATTGATCTGCTTATTGTTCGCAATATTCGGATTATAGCGCCAGCTCGAAGTACCTCCGCTGCCGCTGGTATGCGCTGCGGTCAGAGGATAGGCGACCCACATTGACGCATAGTAGTTATAGTTGTAACTGTAACTATAGTTCCTGTTCGTCCCTGCGGTGCTTCCGCTGCCATAGAACTTACCAACAAAGTCCTCGTTCCCTGTCACCTCCGGAAGTTCCAGCCAGCCTCCTGTAGTAGGAGTAGTCTGCTGGGCAGCGGTAGTGAAGGTCAGGGTATTCGAAGCCCAGCAGTCCACATACTGATTCTGCGCCTCATCCCACTCTGTCACGTATGCCTGGAAGCTGTAGGTAGTGCTCGGTTCCAGAGAGCTTATCACCATAGAGAAGTTCCCGGAAGTCCCGGTCGTACTGCCAAGGCCGGAAGGTGTAATCCAACTGCCGTTTCCCTTCTTGTAGCGGAAACCACGGTCGTATATCGTGCCGGTAGCGCCGCTGAAAGAGGCATTCAAGGTCGCCTGGCTGGAGGAGACACCGCTTGCAGCATTTGTCGTTACCGTCGCTGTAGCTACAGCTTTGGTGGTGAAGGAGTACTCCGTGCCGTAGAAGGTCTCACTATTAGAAGCATAATCACCCGTACCGCTTACGGTTACATAGGCCTTATAATAATAAGGAGTGTTTGCAGTAAGACCTGAAAGGCTAGCGCTGAAACTACCGTTGCTATTGGTCGCTGGTAAAGTCTCAGTAAGGTTTCCGGAGGAGGTTCCCCATTTGAAACCTACCGCCGTCGGCGTCGCACTCGCTCCGGAGTAGGAGCCCGACAGGGTTGCCCCTGTCGAACTCAAACCCGAAACCGAGTTACTCGTCGTTACTGAAGCTGTGGGCTCTTCACCCCCGGCGCCGCCGCCGGATCCGCTTCAATTGGAAGGAGTATAGGTAATTCTAAACTCTACCTGAGAATTATTCGCATTAGTTACCTGATACCAGAAACTGTTTGCATTACTTGGCAATGAACTAGAGCAATCGTAAACATGATCAAGAGTTGACAATGTTTCCGTATAGGTATTAGCAGCATTTGCGTTGTACGAAGAAATCGCTGAACTGCTAAAATTAACGCCTACACTAACCTTGGCAGATGCACCTTTGTTTGCATAAATCTCAAACTTTGTTATAATGCCAGGGACAGTTGCATGAATATTCTTGCCATTCTTGCCAATTAAAATAGCAGATGAAGTGAATTTATTGTCTCCCGACGATGATTGTGATTTAGCACCGTCAGAGAATGTTACGCTTACTCCATCATATGTTTTTGTAGTCGTTCCGGTTGTTGCTGTAGATGTCAGTTGGGATCCATCAATAATTAAAACAACCGGTTCTGGATTGCTACCACCACTCCCTGCCAATTGAGAGATGGAAATCGTAATCGAATTACCACCTGAAACAGCAAGGGTAACACTACCGGAACGGGCAGAGCCAGTGTTGGCTGCGACACTATATGTAAGTGTACCACCACTAACGCTTGCGGAAGTAACAATTGTGCCGTCAGGGGTAACAGTTACGTCGGAGTCCGAAGCGTTGGTAAGAGAGTAAACTCCCGATTCCGAAGCGTTGGTTACGCCATCGGCCGAAACCCCAGTTATGCTTGACTTCAGAGCGGTGATAGACTTGGCATTAGGATCAACGTATTCCTCAATGCTCGTAACAAGGATATCGAAATTCGAATGTGATGTGCTATATGCATAGACATAGCCATAAATCTCGACATCCTTTCCATCGGTGGCGTTTTCGGCTGCAGAGAGGTAGAGTGCTGTATTACCTGTTGTGGTAATGTTCCTTCCGCTCTGAGAACCAATAGCGTGCACATAGACAGCTGTTGAAGGATTAGCAAATGCACTCTGAATGGCAGATGCCTGGCTGTCAATCTCAACTGCAGTACCGTGATTTACAGTTGCGGTTCCGCTGCCAGAGAATGTAGGAGCATTAAACTCATACACATCATTGTATACTGTGGTAGATCCGCTCACTGTACGCACATCACCGGCAGAAAGGCCATGACTGCTCTTATATGCATACATCTTACCGGTTGCATCGCCAATAATCAGAGCACTGCCCTTGACAGCGTAGACAAGGACATCAGGAACTTCATATGTGCCAGCACCACCTGCGAGGACGTCGGCTATCGTAGTGACGGGGATCAGAGCAAATGTTGCGCTAACCGTTACAGGACTTGCCGGCATGGTGAATTTATTGTTGGTAACAGTCACTTCGTTATCAGAACCATCGACAACGCTGAGCTGATCAAGAGCATAATCGCTATCAGGAGTAACATTCAGGCTGATCTCCTCTCCTTCAGCAGCATAAGGAATGGCAGTGACTGTTCCATTGGTGGTAGAGTTGACATTGATAGCATAATAAGTCTCTTCTGCCACTTCACTGTCATCATAGCTGGACTTCGTTGCAAATGCTTTGATTGTCTTCTGCTGAGAACCGGAAATAGATACTGATGAAAGATATGCCGTGGATGATGTGCTGGGAGTCGAACCATCAAGGGTATAGTAGATTGCCGCGCCATCAGTAGAACAGGCAATGGAAACATCGCTGCCGGAAATGCTTATCGTCGGAGTCGCGACTTTAGGGGTAGCAGGCGTACCAGCTTCTGCATTTACTCCCCAAACCACGAAGCGTTTCGCGATGGATGAAGTGAACGTAATATCAGTATCGGCCGAAATGTCGGAAAGTTCAAGGACAAAATAGAAGTCTTCAGGGTTACCAGCAAGAGCGAAAGGACTATTGCCGGAAATACCTGAATCAGCTGTAAGAGCAATTGAATCAGGAGAAACAGTTGCTCCGCTTATATTAAGCGAGAGACCCTTGACACCGTTCCAGGCTGCTGCGTGCAGGTGGAGTTTGGTGGTTCCTGCAGGAACAGTAACGCTCATACTTCCACCCTTGCTACTGGTGCCAACCTTGATAGCATCTTCACTATTGACAGTTGCAGAAGAACCATTTGTTCCGGCAGTAAGCGTCACATTGCTGGTTTCAATCACAGAATAATCGGTGACGCCAGTAATCGTGTACTGAGCAGTAGCGACCTCAGAGTTAGCCATACCTTCCTTCACTGCGATAGCCTTGATGGTAGTCGTAGCAGTAATGGTGACGCTGTTACCCTGGGTGCTGGAAGTGGTGGGAACGGAGCCATCGGTGGTGTAGTAAATCGTAGCACCGCTGGTGGCGCAAGAGATGGAGACTTCAGTTCCGGAAGCGACTTCGCCTGCAGCAGGGCTGAAAGTAGGAATAGCAACCTGCTCCATAGCTGTAGCAGGAACAAGGACGATTGCGTTGTAGCCTGAACCAGTGTAGAATGCGAAATAAGCATTGCTTGTATTCCTGGCAAGGATGCGGGTAGCATCAGCAGCCACATAAATCTTATATGTACCATCGCCGTTGTCATCAATACCCATCAGGCACTTGGTGGCATCGTATGAGTTCTCGTCAACAAGGTCTGCAGAGTTACCAGATGTCCAGCCAATAAAGTTGCTGCCATTCTTGATAGTATAACCACTGCCGCTTGTTGCGATTGTCCAAACCAGAGATGCGTCACCAGAATAACTTGAGGTGCTACCAGAGTAATCAACAGAAGCGATACGGGTCCCGGATGCTTCACCCTTAAGGGCATAATAATTACCGCTATTCTGGGCAAGAATGACATAGTCACCATCAAGAGAAGTAACATCCTCAGGAGAAATGCCGGACATGTTGACACCGGTGTTGTTCAGCCAGCCTTCCTGGAACTTGATGCTCCTGCCGACAGGAACGGTGATTTCCTTGGTGTAGCTCTTGTTGTCGGTAGTGTAAGCAACGACAGTGAGTTTCTCACCTTCAGCAATCTCTGCGCCCCAGGAAGTGAACCAAACGTCCATGCTGGTGCCGGAAAGCGGAGTGGCATAGAGAACCTCAATTGAGTTATCGGTGCCGTAAACCTCAAGTCCTTCACCGGCGGTAAGGTTGAAATGACGGCCACCGGCAAGTTGCTTGCCTTCGGCGGTAATCTTGACCTTATTGATTTCAACACTTGAAGCGAAGTTCTTCAGGGTGATCTTGTTGAGAGCGGTCCCTCTGAGGAAAGAAGCTTCCCAATCGGTCTGCACAGTGGCGAAGGTCTCTGGCTTTGCTACCATAATGTATGCGGCGGGGTCGTAGGAAGAAGCCGTTGCATTCTGGATGGCAGGAAGGTTTACCTTGTAGTTGGCTGCGTTGGTGTTGCTGCTGGCTACAGCAGCAGATGCAGGGTAGAGACCCTGATACTTATACTCACTTGCCGTTTCAGGAGTCACGCTGAACTCGAACAGAGCCTCGGGATCGCCGTCGAAAAGATCGGCCGATGCATCGGTGCTGGTTGCGAAAGTAGGTTTCTCACCTGCGGTAAGGGCAAGTATCATATACTCATCGGTTCCCCAGAGAATGGAGTTGGCCGTTCCCTGATAAGTATCGATGTAGGTCTTGAGTTCAGGTTCCTCACCTTTGATTTCATCTGCAGTGGCATGGACCCTGATCGTTATAGCATTCTCGTTGGGAGCCTGCTCTTTGTCGTTGATGTTCTCGAGTTCCCTGGAGCAGGAAACAACTGTAAGGGCAGCAACTGCTGCACCGGCTAAAAATTTAAGAGTTTTCTTCATGGCGCAGTAGTTTAAAAATCACCATTTTCATTAGTGTCAGTGTCATCATAATGGCCGGCACCTCCCGTATGGTAGCCATCAGGATTACTCAGAATACTCCCCTCGAATCGTACCACGAGGGACTCGCAGCTGGGCTGCTGATAAATGAGCTTAGTTTTTGTCATAATGTATTGAATTTAAATTAAATAACACTCAACCAACTAATGGAAAAAAGCTACGTCAGCCGGCTCTTAAGGGCTAGAACAGCCCTTAAAATCACTACTAACTACGCATAATATTCCCATTCAGCCGGCAAATTTAGGCATTACTTTCTTCTTATACAAGATTTATCGACAATCTTTTCAATAAATTATCAACAACTTTTCAACAGTCAAACATAACCCTCGGATTATCAGATAATACCCTTTTATATATAGTGCGATATTTGGGACAAATTGTTAGTTTTCTTTTCAACGAAAATTGTGGATTTTTGACATGGGGCTCTGGAGAATGCTGGGAGGTATTTCGTGACATGTGGCACCGCAGCCGCGCGGTAGCGATGCGCGGCAACTACGGCCAGGACGCTCCGCCGAGCTCGGTGAAGCGGCTCGCTCCGCGCCTGCCCGTTGCCGTCAACAACGGCGGCGGTGACGTTCCGGGGGGCATAGACCCCCTGAACAGCCCCACGGGGCGTCACCGGCGCGGGGAACGACGGCAGTTGGCAGGGTTCCGGGGGGCATAGACCCCCTGAAAAGCCCCACGGGGCCCTGCCAGATGACGGCGGGCGGTGGAGGGAAACCTCCCGTCGAAATGACAGAAAATCCCCGGTCTGGAGCCGGGGCGCAGGGGCCGGGGATGAAGACCGGGGAAGGGAGCGGAACGCGAGGTTCGAACTCGTGACCTGCGGCTTGGGAAGCCGCCGCTCTACCAACTGAGCTAGTTCCGCGTTTTGCCTGAGAATCGAACTCTGCCGGAGCCTGATGCCCGCAGCTCGGATTCGGGGCGGACTGCAAATATAGGAAAAAAAATTATTTCGACAAAAATTTGAGCGTTTCATCCACCACCTTTCCGAGGGCAGAAGGATTATCCACAATCTCCAGCGGGAAGCCGAAGGAAACCGCCTTGCCGGAGCAACCCACCGAGGCCGGAATTCCAGTGTCGCGATAACGCATCAGAACAGTGGACCCGGGGCCGGAAGGAGAAAGCCCGTCAGGATGCTCGACTCTATAGAAATTCCGGTTCCATTCATTATTATAATGCAGCCGTAAAGAAGGAGAGAACACCCCGCAGCCGGAAACATCCCCCTTGCGGCTGCCGAAACCAGTCAGAGTCTTGTATCCGAACACCTCCGTAAGGAAAGGGACATCCTCAGGAGTGATGTCCGAAGCGATATAGGCACCTGAAATTATCAACTTGCCGCCGGCAGATGAATAGGCCCTGAGCAAATCCTTCAGGGAAGGAGAAAAAACCGCGAAGCGCTCGGGACCGCCGGGAAGAGAGCAGCGGCGCTGCTTGCCACAGATTATGTCCATCACGGAACAGGCCGAAAGGCTCATTTCCCCAAGCGCACCGACAGAAGATGAACAGAAAGCATACCCGGCATCGAAAATCGCCTTTCCATGGACGTATGGATAGTCAAAGGTATTGCCTCCGATGACGCTGCCCGCCATATCCGGATAGGAACCGCCGAAGCCGGGATCAGAATTCGAAGTCCACTCGGCAGAACGGTCGAACTGATACTGTTCCCCGCAGTAGGAAATATCCCTGATCCACGGCACCCCGCTGTCCATATTGTCCATAAAGCCGGCATAACTGCCGGTGTCTATGACCTGAGGCCCGCTGACCCTGGTAAAATTATTGACAACCATAACCGTCCCCTTCGTACGCGAAGGAACTCCCGCGCTCAGCGTTTCAGAAGGGAAACTCACGCCCCCGTCATTGCAGGCAAGAATTCTGAAACTGTAAATATGCCCTTTGTCTATAGGAACGTTGACACTGTAACGTCCGGACGCTGAACGCTTGACTCCCGAGACCGGCTGATCGTCAAAGCCCCTGCCGTCCAGCCGCGTCTGAATCCGGAACGAATGGGCAGCAGCAGTCGGTTCGAGCGAATCCTCCGGACTCACCCAACTCAGATTCACACTCTTTCCGTCGGGCGAAAGCTCAGCCGCGAAACTCTCCACGGGAAGCGGAGCCACGGCATATTTGACGCCATAGCGGGCACTCAGATACTTCAGCACACCCTTATAGACAGACCTCGAAGCAGCGAACTGGAAAGAAGGGTCCAGGCCGTACTGCATGTCGGAGAAATTCTGATGCGAAAGCAGTTCCAGCAGCAGCGCAGGCACGGAAGTAGTGCGCGATTCACTGTAAGAACGGTCCCAGGTACCTCTGCGGGCCCAGTCGGGATTGAACTGCGAGCGGATATCATCCACGATCTGGCTCTGTACCATATCCACAAGCGTCCTCGACGTAAGCCGGGACTCGCCGGAGGGCAGTTCCTCCTTGTTGTCGCATTTGGAAGTATAGATGACGAGAGTGCCCACGGTCGTGGAATCAGGAGTCACCCCGGCATCGCTGTGGAAAGCAATACTCATGTCTATGGGGACCTTCAGCCCGGGCGCCTTCGGATTGACGGAAGAGCCGCCGCTCAGACGGGAAGTCCAGGCGCCGCGCCCGGCATAGTCGCGCGTATAGTCATTGTCCCAATCGTTAAAAAGCGACGCGGGAGTGCCGGAAAAGAGCATGGAATACATGGCTCCTTCCGCAAAGCACGGCAGTCCGGATGTGCCGCCGCCACGGTCTATCTTACCCATTCCCCCGCCTATGCGCACCGCATCAGCAGTAATGGAGGAACCCGCAGCGACCCAGTGGCCGGAAGGAATCTGGTTGTCCAGGACCACCTCCGAGGAAGAGTCCATGTCGAAAGTCCCGAGATATATCCACATTCCGCCGCCCATCTTCTGGTTGACTATAAATTCGGTTTCACCACCAAGGTGGCGGACAGTATAACGCACGGCCGGGGAACTGTCCGCAAGAGTCTTATAGGAAATATAGACAGCATACTCGCCGCGGGGCAGTCCGGAAGCGCTCCAGATTGCAGTCGCAGAAACCTTGTCACGCTCGGCCGAAGCAAGCCTGACAGTGCCCATCGAAAAAGGATTCTCATCGGCAGTATAGACTTCTTTCTTGTCCGCAAAACCAGCACCGGCATCCTTCCACGCCCCTTTTTCAGTGTATTTACCAAGCAGCCGGACACCCTCGGGGCGCTCCTCGAACGCCGGGTCGTTGTCCGCTATCAGCTCAACGCTGTTGACATCCCTCTCACGAGGAGTGAACACATAGGCCCCCGCATTTTCCAGCATCGGGATAAGGTAGTTCAGGACATAGCTCTGGGTATAGACATCCTCCAGGGTGCGGAAGATAGGCCCCCTCTGCCAGCGCCACAGTTCCCCGTCGAAATAACGGCCGTGGCTCTGCCAGACGGCCAGCTGACGTCCGGCGAGCCCCCGCTTGGGAAGATGCGCTCCGACCCGGGTAACAATCGCACGGCGCTTCGGAGCCTCAACCCGGAAATCGAATGCTGCAGGATTACCGTTTCTCCCGCGTTCAGGCACCGCCAGGGTGGAGACATCGGTCTTGCCGCCGAAAATGATACCGAGAGTATATCCCTTGGGAATAAGTTCCTCCATGTAATCGCGCAGCGATTCGAGACTCTCTTTCCTCCAGGGATAGTCAGACAGGTCCTGGGAAAAATAAAAATCCAGTTCGGTATCCCTCTTGAGGACCTTCTGGAGAGACAGGGCAGTCTTTACGGTGGTCTCCCTCTTGAGACGTTCCCTTAAAGTATCCACCTGCACCCGGAAGTCGGAAGCCTTCTGGGCGGAGGCAAGGGACGAAAGCGACAGCGCAAATGCGAATAAAAACAGCCTCAACCTCATCTGGAACGCGTTTTATTATGGACCAAAACTGCAACCAGCGTACTGAGGACCGCCCCGACGGAATCCGCCGCCAGGTCCAAAGGTTCACCCTGCCGCCAGGGAAGGAAATACTGCGCTATCTCAGAGCCCGCGGCTACCGCCATGGCTGCGGAAAAAGCAAAAACCAGCAGCCATGCCACCTTCTTCTCCGACATGTCCCTGCGGTAGAATGTAAGATATGTCAAAACCACCGAGGGGGAAAAAATGAGGAAATGGACAAGTTTGTCCATGGATATACCCAGCACGTCCTTGGGAATATCAGGGGATGAAGAGAACTTTCCGAAAAGCAGCACCAGCACCGCACAGATATACAGCGCCCATACCACCCACGCTATGACCCTGCCTTTTTTCATCAGAGAGCCTGCATGTCGTTTAGTTTCTTGTAGTATCCGCCAAGGGCAGTAAGCTGCTCGTGGCGCCCCCTCTCCACGATTTCGCCATCCTTCATGACTATGATTTCATCGGCATTCTTGATTGTCGAAAGCCGGTGGGCGATTGCAATGGTAGTGCGGGAAGTCATAAGACGGTCCAGGGCCTCCTGCACGCTGCGCTCAGATTCCGTGTCCAGCGAAGCAGTCGCCTCGTCCAGGATGAGGATAGGCGGGTTCTTAAGTATGGCGCGTGCGATAGACAGTCTCTGCCGCTGGCCGCCGGAAAGCTTTATTCCTCGGTCGCCGATATTGGTTTCGTAGCCTTCCTCCTTTTCCATGATGAACTCATGCGCGTTTGCGACCTTCGCGGCCGCGACAACATCCTCCATGGTCGCACCCTCGACACCGAAAGCGATATTATTGAATATGGTGTCGTTGAAAAGGATGGGATCCTGGTTCACATTCCCCATGAGGGAGCGCAGGCTATGGAGAGAAACGTCGCGTATATCGTGCCCGTCTATGGTAATGGAACCGCCGGTGACATCATAGAAACGCGGCAGCAGGTCCACGAGAGTGGATTTTCCTGCACCCGACTCCCCTACTATCGCTATGGTCTTTCCCTTCGGTATGTCGAACGAAATGTTCTTCAGTATCTGGCGGGAGCCGTCGTAGGTAAAGTCCACGCCATGAATGGAAATCTTGTCCGAGAAGCCGTCGAGCTTGACCGCATCCGCCTTTTCAGGAAGCGTATTCTCGGCCTTCAGAATCTTGTTTATACGGTCCATGGACGCCAGTCCGCGGGGAATATTGTAGGTTGCCTTGGACAGTTCCTTGATAGGCGCGATTACCGAATAGAGGATAATCATGAAGAAGATGAAAGTCGGCGCGTCTATGAACTTTCCGCCGAAAATACCCTTGCCGGTAATTATCATGGATCCGCCGAAGGCAAGCACTATCATAATCATTACCGTACCCAGGAATTCACTCACCGGATGCGCCGATGCCTGGCGGGTGTTCACCCGGTTCACGCGGCGGCGGTACTGCTCGGTGACATCGGAAAACCGATTGCCCATCTTGCGCTCCGCATTGAATGCTTTGATGATACGCAGGCCTCCGAGAGTCTCCTCGACCTGAGAAATAGTCGCGCCCCAGAGCTGCTGGGCCTGGCTGGAACTCTTCCGGAGAGTCTTTCCGATACGGCCCATCACCCACACGAAGGGAGGGACGAATACCACAGTGAAAAGAGTCAGTTCAGGACTGATGTAGAGCAGCGCAGAGAAGTAGAGTATAATCAGGATAGGGTCCTTGATGAGAATTTCTATGGAGGAGGTGATGGAACTCTCCACCTCGCCTACGTCTCCGGTCATCCTGGACAGTATGTCGCCTTTCTTTTCTTCCGAGAAGAAGCCGAGAGGCAGTGACAGCAGCTTGTTGTACAGGCTCACGCGGATGTCGCGGACTATTCCGGTGCGGATCGGAATCATGATTGCGCTGGAACCGAAATAGCAGGAAGTCTTCAGCAGAGTCATCACTCCCAGCAGGCCGCACAGAAGCATAAGCGCATTTACGGCCCCGTGCTCCGCCATGAAAGAAGTCACGTACCAATAGACATTGTTGATGAGAATATCCTTGAATGCCATTCCCTCCGCGTGCCAGTCCATGAAAACATACTCCGTACCTCCGATATTGAACAGTATGTTCAGCATCGGAATCACGAAGGAAAATGAAAATATGTTGAAGACGGCGGAGAATATGTTCAGGAATATCGAACCGCCAAGGTATGGCAGGTACGGCGTAGCGTACCTTCTCATCATTTTTAGGAAATCTCTCATAACTTACAAAGATATATAATTACCTCCGAAAAAACAAAATCATAGCGGTGCTTTGCAACTATGGATATTTTTGACTAACTTGCGAGGTTGAATTAAAATTTTCGATTATGTTCAAAGGTCAACCTAAGGGCTTGTTCGCCCTTGCACTTGCAAACACGGGCGAGCGTTTCGGCTACTACACGATGCTCGCCATATTCCTGCTGTTTCTCCAGGCCAAATTCGGTTTCTCCGCAGCTGCGGCCGGACAGTTCTACGCGATTTTCCTCGCGGCTGTCTATTTCATGCCCGTCGTGGGCGGCTGGCTGGCTGACAAGATAGGCTACGGCAAATGCGTCGTGACCGGCGTGTCGATAATGTTCACCGGCTATCTCTGCCTCGCCATCCCGACCGACGCCTTCGCGGCCAAGGGCTTCGCGCTGACGCTGATGATAGGCGCGCTGCTGCTGATTGCGGTGGGAACCGGCCTTTTCAAGGGCAACCTGCAGGTGCTCGTGGGCAATCTCTATGACGATCCGAAATACGGAGCGAAACGCGACAGCGCCTTCAGCCTTTTCTACATGGCCATCAACATAGGTGCAATGTTCGCCCCGACCGCCGCGACAGCGCTCACCAACAGCCATCTCGCCAAAGCCGGACTCATCTACAAGGCCGATATCCCCGCCCTTGCACACCAGTATCTTGGCGGAACTCTCGCGGACACCAGTCTGCTGGAAAGCCTGAAAGCCGCAATGCCCGGCGAGTCGATAGCGTCCATGGACCTCGGCGCATTCAGCCAGTACTATATCAACAATCTCTCCACTGCCTATAACCTCGGCTTTGCCGTGGCCTGCGTGTCGCTGATTCTTTCGATTGCCATCTATCTGGGCTGCCGCAGCTGGTTCCGCCACGCGGACGTGAACGCAAAGCAGGCGGCCTCCGCCGGCGGCGCACCTGTAGTGGAACTCACTCCCAAGCAGACCAAGGAGCGAATTGTCGCGCTCATCTGGGTTTTCGCCGTCGTGATTTTCTTCTGGATGGCCTTCCACCAGAACGGCTCTTCGCTGACTTATTTTGCACGTGACTATACCCAGAGCACAGTAGAGGGGCCCCTGAAGATAGGATTCAACATCTGGGCGCTGGCCCTTATCGCAGCTTCCGTCTATACCCTTTTCGGAACATTCCAGAGCGAGAGCAGCAACAGCAAGATTATCTGCGGGGCCGTCACGGTGGCCCTGTGGGCGGGCGCAATCATGCTCTACAAGGGCATGGCACCTGTAATCAGCATACTTCCCCAGCAGTTCCAGCAGTTCAACCCCTTCTTTGTCGTAGCTCTTACGCCTGTTTCCATGGCCGTTTTTGCAGCCCTCGCAAAGAATGACAAAGAGCCCTCGGCTCCAAAGAAAATCGGGCTCGGCATGTTTGTGGCAGCAGTAGGATACCTGATCATGCTCGCCGCATCAAATGGCCAGCCGGCCCCCTCAGATCTGCATTCTGTGGGCGGCGTATCCCCCGACCCGGTGGTTCCGACCTATCTGATTTCCACTTATCTGGTCCTTACTTTTGCTGAACTCCTGCTCTCCCCTATGGGCATTTCCTTTGTCTCGAAGGTCGCCCCTCCCAAGTACAAGGGCCTGATGATGGGACTATGGTTCGCCGCAACTGCAGTGGGCAACTATCTGAGTTCCATTCCGTCCATGCTCTGGGACAGGGTTCCGCTCTGGATTAACTGGAGCGTCCTGATGCTGCTCTGCGTCATCTCCGGAATCGTAATGTTCGCGATGCTCAAGAAACTTGAAGCAGCCACAGCATGATTCACTCCCGGGAGCACTACCTGAATCTTTTCGCAGTCAGCGAAGAACTGCCTCGTAAGATTATCGCCGAAGCTCTTCGCAGCGGCGGCTCCTGGGCTGACCTGTATTTTGAAAACACCACCTACACCTCCCTGATGCTCCGCGACGGGGAGGTGACTTCCGGCGGCTCGCATCTGGATTTCGGAGTCGGAATCCGGGTACTTTCCGGCGAAAAGACCGGCTACGCCTACACCGAAAGCACTCTTGAAAAAGACCTGAAGGAGGCCGCCAGGACCGCAGGTGCGATTGCGGTTTCGGCCGTTTCGTCCGACATTCCTACGCCCTGCGCCTTCCGGGGCGAGCCGAATCCCGCCGCCGACCGGTACCCCGTACAAAAGCACTGGAGGACCACTCCCGCGACTGAACTGAAGGAGGTTCTGGAGAAACTTGAAAAGGCAATCCGCCGGCGCGAGCAGAGGGTCGTGAAAGTTATCGGCAGCCTTGCCTGCCAGGTCACCGACGTGCTGATGTACAACTCCCTCGGCGAGTTGAAATATGACACCAGGCCCATGGGCAGCCTCAGCGCCACCGTGATTTTTTCAGACGGCGGCAAGGTGGAGAACAAAACCGCATCCAGAAGTTTCCGGACTGGGGCCGAGATGCTTTCCGATTCACTGGTAGAGGAACTTGCAGAGGAGGCCGTAAGGAATCTGGACGCACGCTTTGCAGCCATACGCCCGAAAGGCGGGAAGATGAGCGTGGTAATGGGCGCCGGGGCTTCCGGAATTCTGCTTCATGAGGCCATAGGTCACGCATTTGAAGCTGATTTCATACGAAAGGGCCAGTCTATTTTCACCGGCCGTATGGGAGAGCTTATCTGCGACAGCGCAATAAATGTCATTGACGACGCCACCATCAAGGGAAACCGAGGTTCTCTGAACTACGATGACGAAGGAGTGCCCGGACAGCGGACGATGATGGTCACCGAAGGCCGCCTCACCTCATTCCTGCACGACCGCATAAGCGCAGCCCATTTCGGTGTCCGGCCCACGGGAAACGGCCGCAGGGAGTCGTTCCGTTATCCCCCGATTCCGCGCATGAGGGCGACCTATATGGAAAGCGGCCCCGCACGGGCGGAAGACATAATCGCGGAAGTTTCCGCAGGGGTCTATGTGGACGAATTCTCCAACGGACAGGTCAAGATCGGAGAAGGCGATTTCACCTTCTACGTAAAGAGTGGCTACCTGATTGAGAACGGGCGGCTTACGGCCCCGATAAAGGATATCAACATAATCGGCAACGGCCCCCAGGCCCTCGCCGGGATAAGGGCGGTCGGAAACGACGCCAGAATAGACAACGGCACATGGATTTGTGGGAAAGAGCAGTCCGTTCCGGTTTCCTGCGGCATACCGACAGTCCTTGTGGACTCATTGACAGTGGGCGGAGAATGATAGATTCAAATGACATAAAACTGCTTGACGACTGCCTTGCGTATGCAAGGGAAAAGGGCGCTTCGGCACTTCGCCTCACCCTCACCGAGAACGACCAGCAGCTCGTGGGGGTGCTCGACGGCGAGATAGACAAAATCTCCATGTCGATGGACCGGAGCCTCGGCATTTCCATGTTCGCAGACGGCCGATTCGGTACTTTCTCGACCAATCTGATCACCCGCGCAGGCGTCTTTTCCATGATAGACAAGGCCCTGGAGATGACCCGGATGATGACTCCCGACCCACAGCGCCGCCTTCCGGACAAGTCCCGCAAGGTGACGACGGCCCTCAGCGGCACGGAAATGGGACTGCTGGACTTTTCCATAGACACGCTGACAGCGGACAGCCGCCGCGAAATGGCCCTTTCAAGCGCTTTGTGGGGGCGGAAGAATGACTTCGAGAAAGGTTTCAGCGTCATTTCCGAGGAAGGTGAATACTCGGACAGCATAAGCGACACAGTAACCGTGGACTCGGAGGGGCTTTTCTGCCGCCATCGCGAAACCTCATTTGAAATCGGATATGAAACCACCGTCGAGGACAGCTCCGGAAACCGTTTCAGTGCTTACTGGTGGGATGCCTCCCCCAGCCTGGACGGGATAGTGCCGGCTCTTAAGGACTGCTCCGCCGAAGCCATTCTAAGGGCGGCCGACCAGATTGGCCCCAGGAGTATTCCAAGCGGAAAATACAATGTCGTTTTCGAAAATGAATGCGCCTCCCGGCTTCTCAATCCGATTCTGACGGCCCTCGGCGGCTATAGCATACAGCAGGGGAATTCATTCCTGGCCGGAAAGGCGGGCGAGAAGGTTTTCGGAAGCAATTTCAGCGTAATTGACCGCCCCGCCGAAGTGGGGAAATACGGCTCCAAACTATATGACAGCGAGGGCGTCGCTACGAGGACCATGCCCATTGTGGAAGAGGGTGTGGTACGCAACTACTTCCTCAATACATATATTGCCGGGAAAATGGGAGTCTCCCCGACCATCGAGGATGTCACCAGACCTTCGGTAGCTCCATTCGGAGGCTGCCCCGACCTGGACGCAATCCTGTCTGCCGTCGGCCGCGGAATACTCGTGACCGGCTTCAACGGCGGCAACAACAACTCCACCTCCGGAGACTTTTCCTACGGCATCGAGGGTTTCCTTTTCGAAGGCGGCAAAAGAATCCATCCAGTCAGGGAAATCGTGCTGACCGGTAATTTCACAGACCTTTGGAATTCCCTCATTTTCGCCGGTGAAGACCCCCGCCGTGCCATGACCAGGCAAATTCCGACAGTAGCTTTTAAAGACCTATATATCAGTGCCTAAGTTGTATATCATATCCGGCTGCAACGGTGCCGGCAAGACCACGGCTTCCTATACCCTCCTGCCCGGAATGCTGGAATGCAGCGAATTTGTCAATACCGACGAGTTCGCAAAGAGCCTCTATCCCTGCGACCCCGACCGCGCGATGATCGACGCAAGCCGGCTGATGCTCCAGAAAACCTGGTATCTGTTCGGACGGCGGAAAGACTTCGCAATCGAAACCACGCTCGCCACAAGAGCCCTTGTAAAAATGATTAAAAAGGCGCAGGAACAGGACTACTACGTCACCGTCCTCTATCTGTGGCTGGATTCACCCGAAAGGGCGATTTCAAGAGTCAGGGCGAGAGTTTCCGCCGGAGGTCACAACATTCCCGAAGAAACAATAATAAGGCGCTACCACGTTGGCCTGGATTACTTTTTCAACCTGTATATGAACCTTTGCGACCACTGGATCCTGGCGGACAATTCCGAACCGCCGCTTTCACTGATCGCAGAAGGCGGCAAGAAAGGGACTACAGTAATGAACGAAGAACTGTTTTCCATTATACGAAGCAGCATGAAGGATGTCAAGTAGGACAGCAATAGTTATTCTGAACTGGAACACCAGAAACTATCTGGAAAAGTTCATCCCCCCGCTTTTGGAATCAGTGGAAGGGCTTGATGCCTTCGTCGCAGTTGCAGACAGCGGTTCCACTGACGGGTCGATTGAACTGCTGACAGAGTCTTTCCCCTCGGTCGTGCGAATTCCCCTCGGGGAGAATTTCGGCTTCACAGGCGGCTACAACAGGGCCCTGAGTGAAGTGGAAGCAGACTATTTCATCCTTCTGAATTCCGACGTTGAGGTGCCACGGGGCTGGCTGCCGCCCCTTGTGGAGTGGATGGACAGCCATCCCGACTGCGGAGTATGCGGCCCGAAACTACTCAGTTTCAACGAGCGCAGCCGTTTTGAATATGCCGGCGCCGCCGGCGGCATGCTGGATTTTTTCGGCTATCCCTACTGCCGCGGCCGGGTGCTTTCCCGCACCGAAACCGACAGCGGCCAATACGACACCCCCGCCGGAGTACTGTGGGTGAGCGGCGCCGCTATGATGGTACGTAGCAGCCTGTGGAAGGCGCTCGGAGGCCTGGACGGGCGCTTTTTCGCCCACATGGAAGAAATCGACTTCTGCTGGAGGGCGCAGCTCGCCGGATGGTCCATAGACCTGGTTCCCGCGTCATCTGTCTATCATATCGGCGGCGGCACCCTGCCATCTTCTTCCCCCGACAAACTGTTCTTCAACTACCGGAACAATCTTCTGCTGCTGGAAAACAATCTTGCCGCTACGCTGCATTCAGCCTTCCGCGCCCGGGTCAGAATTCTCTTCCGAATGTTTCTCGACCTTGCCGCCGCCCTTATATATCTGCTGACCCTCCGCCCTTCCTCCTCCAAAGCCGTCCTGCGTGCCCACAAAGACTACCGACTCCTCCGGAAGTATAAAGCCCATCTGCCACAATCACCTGACACCACTGAAGCGGCAGAAGACAGGGGCTGGGGGGCATCGACCACCTATAAAGCCCATCTGCCACAATCACCTGACACCACTGAAACGGCAGAAGACAGGGGCTGGGGGGCATCGACCCCCTATAAAGCCCCACGGCCCCTGTCTTCTGCCGAACAAGCAAATGCAGGAGTAAAGGGTTTCGGAGGATTGTTAATTTTTAAGTATATTTGCAGCATCTTCTAGACATTGATATGAAAATAGTTATAGAAGGCGCCGGGGAAGTTGGTTCCCACCTTGCCAAGATGCTCTCCGCAGAGGGCGGTGAAATAACGGTAATCGATGACGATGAGGCCCGCATCGCCCATATCGGCAGCACCGCCGATGTAGTCGCTATCCTCAGCGAATGCTCCTGCATAGAAACATACAGGAGAGTGGGCGTTCCCAAAGCCGACCTGTTCATCAGCGTCAACCCCCATAAAATCCAGTCCGTAAACATGATAAGCGCCGCAATTGCAAAGCAGCTCGGCGCCAAAAAGGTCATCGCCCGTATCAGCAGCGAAGAATACCTCAGCGCTGCCAACAAAGCCGTACTGTCCAATCTCGGGATAGACCTGATGTTCTTCCCCGAGAAGATTGCCAGCGACGAGATCATAGACATGCTCCGCGACACCGCTTCCACAGAGTCCATGGACTTCGCCAGCGGAAAACTCCGCCTCGCAGTGTTCAAAATCGACGATGAGACCTCGCCCATCCTGGACATGAACGTGATTGAGATTGCCCGTTCAATAGCCGAACTCGACCCCAAAGCAGGATTCCGCATCATCGCGATTTCCCGCAAGGGCGAAACCATAATTCCCCGTTCGGAAACCAAAATAAAGTGGGGCGACCACCTCTATATCATCTCCATCCGCGAAGGCATAGACCTGATTGCCAGATTCTTCGGCAAGAGCAACAATGTCATTTCCAAAGTGATGATCCTGGGCGGCAGCGAAGTAGGCGAAATGACAGCCATGCGGCTCTCCGGGATGAAACTCGATTCCGTCAAAATCATAGACATAAACAAACAACGCTGCCGCGAACTGAGCGAGATTCTGCCCGACGAGGTGGATGTAGTCAATGGCGACGGCCGGAATTCGGATTTTCTGCTGGAAGAGGGACTGAAAGAGTGCGATGCCTTCATTGCTGTGGCCGGAGATGACGAAGTGAATATACTCGCCTGCGTAGTAGCCCGCAAGTTCGGCGTTGAAAGGGTTATCGCCCAGGTGGAAAATCTTGAGTATGTTTCGCTGGCGGATGAGATGGGTGTGGATGCAGTAATCAACAAGAAACTCATCACCGCAAGCCGGATTTTCAAATTCACCCTCGGGGACAAAGTCCGCTTCGTTCGCTATATGCGAGGCACCGATGCGGAGGTAATGGAATACACCGTGGCTCCGGGCAGTCCGATAACGAAACATCAGCTGATGGACCTGGACTTCCCCGCCGACGCCATCATCGGAGGAGTCATACGCGGAAGCGAATCCTTTATCGCAGTGGGCAACACCCACATCGAACCCTACGACCGCGTCGCGGTATTCGCCCTCCCCTCCGCAACGAAAGCGGTGGACCGTTTCTTCAAATAATCAAGCGGAAACCTCTGTTACAGAACCTCCTGCACGGCGGAGGCGGCCTCCTCGTAGGTATAACCCCGGGAAAGAATGAAACGGAGCAGTTTCAGCCGGATTGCCGGATCACCTTGCAGAGAGGACGCCTTGGCTGCCGCAAGACGGGAAAGCCGCGCCGAAGCTTTGGGTGATTCGATTTCCCCGAGCGCATCGTCAATCACAGACCTGTCTATACCTTTGGCGCGGAGCATCGCAGATATTTTCACGCGGCCCCAGCCGCTGATGGAGGATTTTTCGCGGACATAGGCGCCGGCATAGCGACGGTCATCGACATAGCCGTCCGCAAGCAGCGACGCGACCACCCTTTCGGCAGCATCCGCATCCCCTTCGAGGGCCTTGAGAGCCTTGCGCCGTATGTCCGCGGTGCAATACTCCGCCCGGGCGCACTGGCGTTCAAGCCGCTGCAGTATGATTTTCTCAGAAATCAAAGCCGACGGAGAAATAGACCCCGACTTTCCGGGTCAGAGTGGAATAATGGACATTGGCCCTGAGCGGCCCGACAATTGAATTATAGGCGTACTCAAGTCCCCAGCCCCAGATATCCAGACCGTTTTCGAAAGAGTCGAACGAGTCGAAATCATGGGCGTAGTTCACCGTAGCCGTTATAAAGTTGTTGCGGAAGAAGCGGTATCTCAGGTCCGCCCTGGCGATTATGATATTATCTCGCCGGATTGCCGCGTTATTGAGTCCGATAAAAGGAAGTTGCTGGTCTATGTAACGGCCCGGAATCTGACCGCCGAGCACGTTGGTGAACGTGACCGGAATATCCTTTCCGAAGGTGAACCGCAACGCCGCAGAAGGGATAATAGTAAAGTGCTTGCCTATGGGAACGACAATCTTTCCGTCCGCCGAAAGCACGCCGAAACGGAATTTGGAACCACCCGCGAGACTGTGGACATACTGGCCTTCAACGCCGAAAGAACGGCCTCTGGTAGGGAAATAACCCTTGTCCGTGTCGTCCGCGCGGAGAATCACGAAAGGAGTTATGTAGTCGAACATGCCGGTCCGGAGGTCAAAGTCACCCACGAAATTCTCGGAATACAGACGGTCTATGTAGAAAAGGTCATTCCGGACACCGTAGCGCGCCATAAGCTTGGACTTGTAGGTGGAAGAGAAGAATACCTCCTGGCGGAAATCCATATAGGCGAGGTTGAAACGGTTGTCGCCCATGGAGAAATTATTCCTGTCCACCCACTTGAAGGAAGTGGCGACATGCAGGGTAGGAAGCCGGTATGAATTCAGCTTGTACTCCAGCCCCAGATAGGGGTTAGGACCGATTTTTCCGGTGAACGATATCGACGAGCCCTGCAGCGAGTTAGTCCAAAGGCCGACGTTAACCAGCACGTTCACTAGTTCTTCGGTGTCCACCCTCAGTCCGAGGCCGAGTTCATGGACAGGACCTTTCTT
Source organism: Bacteroidales bacterium (assembly GCA_017544265.1). Classification (GTDB taxonomy): domain Bacteria; phylum Bacteroidota; class Bacteroidia; order Bacteroidales; family UBA932; genus Cryptobacteroides. The sequence continues at coordinate 35,780 of JAFYEM010000005.1, forward strand.
GCAGTCAATCTTCAATTTATAAGGTTCCTGGCTGCCCACCACTGAATAACTCACATTGTCGAAGGCAGTGGTCCCGTAGATAAACGCAACCACCTTTTCAGCGTCCTCGCGTGAAATACTGTCGCCGGGGCGTATGCCGATCTGGGATATGATGAACTGCTTCTCCTTTTCAGTGACTCCGGTAAACTCGATCTCTTCTATCTTCACGGGAGTAATATTGATATCCGTCGCAGGTGCAGGCCTGCTGGCTGGTTTATATCTTCCGATACGGCGCCGCACGGCCTCGAGTTCCGGCAATTTTTCCCTCGCCGCCTTGTAGCCCCGCAAAAATATGGTGTCTATGGACTCCTTGTCGAAACTGAGCATATTGAATCCTTTCAGATCCGGCTTCACGGTGACATCCGGAATTTCGATATTGCGGGCGAAGGAATCGCCGGAGAGCATATCGACACTCTGCCAGAAGATGTCCATGACATTTCGGATTGCGGTTATGTCCTTTGAGGCATTAGACAGGTCCACGCCGATTATTATGTCCGCACCCATCTGGGCCGCCAGGTCGGTGGGGAAATTATTACGCATGCCGCCGTCCACAAGCACCATTCCGTCCTCACGGACGGGAGTGAACACGAAGGGTATGGACATTGTGGAACGCAGCGCAGTGACTATATTGCCCTTATGCCACACCTTGGCCTTTCCCGTCACGATATCCGTCGCGACGCATACGAAAGGTATGGGCAGGTCCTCCAGAAAGTCTATGTCGCCTGTGTAACCGACCGCGGTGGACGCGAACAGGCTGCGCACGTTCTGACCGGTAATATAGCCGGAAGGCAGCGAGCCCAGCAGGTTCTCCTTGACAAGATAGGCCGGGTTGGACGCGTCAGCTGACAGGTTCAGGGTCTTCTTTCCACTAATGTATCTCAAATCGGAGTCTATCATCTCCTGATAGTCCTTCTTGTTGTAGAAGAACGGAAATGAAAGCGCATATTTCTCCTTGTATTTGACTCTCTCGTAAGGAATATATTCCCTCGGAATCTTGTCGGACATCATTTTCGACCAGTCCAGCGAACGAATCAGCGAATCCATCAAATCAGGAGTGTATCCGAGCGCATAGAAGCCACCCACAAGACCGCCTACGCTGGTGCCGAGAACCATATCGACCGGTATCCCGAGCGAGTCCAGGGCCTTTATCGTGCCTATATGCGCGGCTCCTTTCGCCCCTCCGCCGCCAAGCACGAGGGCGACAGTCGGACGGTGCCTGCGGATTTTGTTCATCTTGGCGTTTATCTTCTTCAGCGCAGCGACATCTTCAGGGTTGTCCATGTCGAAACCCGAAGAATTCGAATCCTGCGCCCACGACAAAAGCGCCGTGAGAGACATTATTAATATTAGCAGCAGCCGCTTCATCAACTTGTCTGTTTATGCCGGCCCGCAAGAAGACCGCAGGCCGCAAATATATCTTCTCCCCTCGAGGCCCGGATAGTCGCGGTGACACCGCGCGAAGAAAGCCTCTTACGGAAATCTTCCATCACTTCCCCGGAAGAACTCTCGTACGGGAAATCCGGAATCTTGTGGAAACGGATCAGGTTCACCCGGCATTCCAGGCCGCGCAGCATTCTGGCGAGTTCATCGGCATGCCGGGGACTGTCGTTCCAGCCGCCGAACATGGTGTACTCGAAACTGACCCTGCGCTGCCCGGTGAAATCGTATCGCCTTATAAGTTCCATGATTTCGCGGGTACTCCAGGCCTTTTCCACGCCCATGAGTTCCGCACGCTGCTCCGGGAAGGGATTGTGCAGGCTGACGGCCAGATGGCACTTCGTCTCGTCCAGGAAACGCTTCAGCACAGGCAGCACGCCAATAGTGCTCAGGGTTATCCGCTTCGGACTCCAGGCAAAGCCCCAGGGCGAGGTGAGGACCTCGAGGACCCTGCGGACATTATCCCAGTTGTCCAGCGGCTCACCCATGCCCATGAACACCGTCCCGGTGAGTTCAGCAGCCTCATCGACGCTCAGGAACTGGTTCAGTATCTCCGCTGCAGAAAGGTTCCCGTGGAAGCCCTGCCTTCCAGTCATGCAGAACTTGCAGCCCATCTTGCAGCCCGCCTGGGATGAAACGCAGAGGGTCTTGCGCTCAGCGTCCGGAATCATCACCGACTCCACCGCCATCCCCTCACTGGTACTGAAAAGATACTTCTTCGTTCCGTCCGCAGACTCCGCCACTGCGGCAGGGGCCTCACGACCGGTTGAAAACTGCTCTGAAAGCGCCTCCCGCCCCGCTTTGGGAAGATCCGTCATATCGTCAAAAGACATGGCACGGCGCTGATAGAGCCACTTTGCAAGCTGCCCGCCGGCATATTTCGGCAGGCCTGCGCGCAACGCAAGCTCCTTCAGTTCATCGGGTGTCAGTCCCAGCAACGGCGTTTTCATAGACACAATTTTTCTTTGCAAAAATACGATAAAAAATTGGCAGTTTTATAGACTTATTTTTATAACTTTGCAAAACACGGGACAATTCCGTCCCGGGGACTTATTAAATTAATGATATTATGGCTAAAGTAGTTGAAGAACAAACCGGCGGAGGTCTTAATGCCGCCAAATTGAAGGCGTTGCAAGCCACAATCGACAAGATTGAGAAGGATTTTGGAAAGGGAACGATTATGACTCTTGGCGAGCAGCCGGAGTGGGACGAAAGCCAGGTCATTCCCAGCGGGTCCATCGCACTGGACCACGCTCTGGGCATAGGGGGATACCCCAAGGGCAGGATCGTGGAGATCTACGGTCCCGAGTCCTCGGGCAAGACCACCCTTGCGATTCACGCTATCGCGCAGGCCCAGAAGAAAGGCGGCATCGCCGCCATGATAGACGCGGAACACGCATTCGACCGTTCCTATGCGAAATCTCTCGGGGTGAACCTCGAAACTCTGCTGATTTCCCAGCCGGACAACGGGGAGCAGGCCCTTGAGATTGCGGACAACCTGATTCGCAGCGGCGCGGTTGATATCGTTGTTATAGACTCCGTAGCTGCCCTCACTCCGAAAGCTGAAATCGAAGGCGAAATGGGCGACAACAAAGTCGGACTCCAGGCCAGGCTGATGAGCCAGGCGCTGCGCAAACTCACCGCGAACATTTCCCGCACCGGAACCCTCTGCATTTTCATCAACCAGCTCCGCGAAAAAATCGGTGTCATGTTCGGCAATCCTGAAACCACCACCGGCGGCAACGCACTCAAGTTCTACGCATCCGTGCGTCTGGACGTTCGCCGTACCACCCAGATAAAGGACGGCGACGAAGCTCTCGGAAACCGTACCAGGGTGAAAGTTGTAAAGAACAAGATGGCTCCGCCTTTCCGCAAGGCCGAGTTTGACATTGTCTATGGCGAAGGCATCTCACGAAGCGGAGAAATCGTGGACCTCGGCGTGGACTTCGGGATAATCACCAAGAGCGGCTCCTGGTTCAGCTACGGCGACTCCAAACTCGCACAGGGACGCGAAGCCGTCAAGAAACTGATGGTGGACAACCCCGAACTCGCGGAAGAAATCGAAGCTAAAATCCGCGAAGCCCTCAAGGCTGTCAAAGATTAATTCCGGTTTGGAATTCTTGCAAGAAAACCGTAACTTGGCGGTATGAAAAAAATTATTCTTTTCGCCGTCGTTGCGGTTTTCTCGTTTTTGCCCCTGACTGGACGGGCGCAGTTCGTTCTGGACACTGATAATTCCAGCTTTGTGCTAAAAGCCGAAAAAGGGCAGGCTCCGCTTTTCCTTTACTATGGCGCCCTTCTGGACAAGGGCGACCTGCAGGCTGTCCTCTCCGGCGGACACAGCCATAGTGCCTATCCGACAAGACTGACGGACACCTCCGCACCGGAGGCGCTCAGCGTGGAAATGCCGGACGGAAACATGACTGCCAAGCTTTGCGTTGAAAGTGTCTCCGAAGGCAGCTGGGAAGGAGGGAAAGAATTGACCATCAACTGTTCGGACCCTCTGTATCCGAATTTCAGCGTCGCCCTTCACTATCGCAGCTACAGCTCCGAGAATATGATTGAGACCTGGACCGAGATACGCAACGGCGGCCGAAAGCCGATGACTCTGCACCGCTTCGATTCCGGTTTCCTTCCCATAAGCGAAGGGAATGTCTGGATGACTTCCCTGCACGGAGGATGGGCCGCCGAGGCCGAACTGGTCTCGGAGCCGCTCCGGAAGGGCACCAGGGAAATCAGCGCCCACACCGGAGTCAAGAATTCAGACATAGCCCACAGCGAAGTCCTTTTCTCCCTGGACGGAGAGCCCTGCGAAAACAGCGGACGCGTAATTGGAGCAGCCCTTTGCTACGCCGGGAACTTTGAACTCAGGGTCATTACGCGCGATGACGGCGTGCACCGCTTCTTCGCAGGAATCAGCCCCCGCGACTCCTGGTACACCCTCGCAAAAGGTGAAACTTTCACCACCCCGAAGCTCGCCCTGACCTGGAGCGACGAAGGCCTTGTCGGAGCGTCCCGCAACTTCCACCGCTGGGGACGCAAATACCGCCTGCACGGCGGCGGAGTGCCGGGTGACATACTCCTCAACAGCTGGGAGGGGGTCTATTTCGACATAAATGAAGCCGAAATGCATAAGATGGCCCGCGACATCGCTTCCATCGGAGGCGAGCTGTTTGTAATAGACGACGGCTGGTTCGGCAGCGAAAAATATCCCCGCGACCATGACCGCCAGGGGCTGGGCGACTGGACTCTTCTGAAAAACAAACTACCCCACGGCCTCCAGGGTATGGTCGATGAATGCAGGAAGGAGGGCATTAAGTTCGGCATCTGGGTGGAGCCGGAGATGGCCAACACCACAAGCGTACTCTACGAAACCCACCCGGACTGGATAATCAATGACAATGGAAGAGAGGTGATTACCGGCCGCGGCGGCACCCAGGTGGTGCTGGACCTGTGCAACCCCGCAGTCCAGGACTATGTCTTCGGCATAATAGACGGCGTGATGAAGCAGGCCCCGGGCATCTCCTACATCAAATGGGACTGCAACAACCACATGCGCTCTCCCGGTTCTCCCTACCTTAAAAATCAGAATCACCTGTATATTGAATACATGAGAGGCCTCGAAAAGGTGCTCGAACGCGTCAGGGCGGCCTATCCGGACATCACCATCCAGCTCTGTTCCAGCGGCGGCGCCCGTGTCAACTGGGGTCTTCTCCCCTGGTTCGATGAATTCTGGACATCCGACAACACCGACGCCCTGCAGCGCCTGCGTATCCAGTGGAGCACTTCCCTCTTCTTCCCGGCAGAGGCAATGGCCTGTCATGTAAGTGCTTCCCCGAATCACCAGACCGGCCGGATCATTCCGCTGAAGTACAGGATAGACGTCGCCATGAGCGGACGGCTGGGCTTCGAACTGCAGCCATCGACGCTGAGCGAAGAAGAAAGGGAGCTTTGCCGCAATGCAGTTTCCGACTACAAGAAAATCCGTCAGACAGTACAGTGCGGAGACCTTTACCGCCTGGTGTCGCCTTTCGACGACAAAGGGCTCTCCTCCCTTCTATATGCCAGCGAGGACAAATCCCAGGCTGTGTTCTTCTGGTGGCGCACTGTCTATTACCGCGGACAGCACGCCGGGAACGTCCTGCTCAAAGGAATAGACCCGGAGCGGCATTACAAGATTACTGAACTTAACAAAGCCCCGGGCGAACCCGTCTCTGAACTCGACGGGAAGACCGTTTCAGGGCGCTACCTTATCTCCAACGGATTCTTCTTCCCAGAGAAAAACTCCTATCATGGCAGCAATGACTGGCACAGCCACGTCATACTGCTTGAAGCTGAATAATTTTTTAAAACAATAACATTATGGCAAATTTATTTTCCCTTGAAGGCAAAAACGCCTGGATTACAGGAGCTTCCTACGGTATCGGTTTCAACATCGCCAAGGCTTTCGTCGCCGCCGGCGTCAAGAACATTATCTTCAACGATATCAACGAAGCCGCACTGGAGCGCGGTCTGGCGAACTACAAAGAGGCCGGAATCGACAATGTCCATGGCTATGTCTGCGACGTCACCGACGAGGTTGCCGTGAAAGCGCTGGTGGAGAAAATCCACGCGGAGGTTGGCCAGATAGACATTCTTGTCAATAATGCCGGCATCATCAAGCGTATCCCCATGCACGAGATGGAGCGCCGCGAGTTCCAGCAGGTCATCGACGTGGACCTGGTGGCTCCGTTCATCGTTTCCTCCGCAGTCCTTCCCGAGATGATGGAGCGCCGCGAAGGTAAAATCATCAATATCTGCTCTATGATGTCTGAACTCGGCCGCGAGACTGTGAGTGCCTATGCGGCAGCCAAGGGCGGCCTGAAGATGCTCACACGCAACATCTGCTCCGAATACGGAGAATACAATATCCAGTGCAACGGCATCGGACCCGGCTACATTGCAACGCCCCAGACCGCTCCCCTGCGCGAAAAACAGCCGGACGGCAGCCGCCATCCTTTCGACAGCTTCATCTGCGCGAAAACCCCCGCAGGACGCTGGCTTGAACCTTCCGAACTCGGCGGCCCGGCAGTATTCCTCGCCTCCCATGCCTCCGACGCAGTGAACGGCCACATCCTCTACGTGGACGGCGGCATCCTCGCCTACATCGGCAAACAGCCCAAATAAAAGTCGAGAAACACTCAGGGCGGCCCGAGCGGGCCGCCCTGAAGAGTTAAGACAGAACTCTTAAGATTAATTGGGGAGTTTCAAGTATTTCACTTTACCTGTATGGTCATTCAGAACGATTAAATACTTCATTCCTCCGATACACCAGTTATCAACACCATAATAACTATTATGAGTCGCACCGACTCCATTATATTCTGTGGTAGAGAGACTAGAGTCAGTACCCCATAAAGCATCCACCCAGAATGTCACATAATGAGTATCAGTATTGGTATACTCATAAGTCCAAAGACTCTTATTATAGGAGTCTTGGGTCATTGCCAGACCATCATTGGAGTTATTAATCTTGACATAAACAGCAGTGTGACTGGCAGTTGATTGATAGTCCTCATTAAAATAATTATATGTCGCCGCGGAACCATCGGAAGGAATCGTCATGATTAAGGAAGAAGAACCTGTGTCAGAATCTTGTGCACCGGGCCCAAAATTACCACCATTCGTGTCAGAACCTGTTCCGATGGTTGAAGCCCAATAGGGGTTGTAGCAGACTTTATACTGACCCTTCTGGCCGATGACATAATACTTTCCATCATAGGTCTTGCTCAGAGTAGTCGAAGCATCGCTGAGGTTCCATGAATTTTCAGTTCCTACAATATAGAAGACCGAGACATCGGACTCTGCATCCACGGAAGCCTCAGCAGTGGTGTAATCAAAAGAGATTGTGTATACGCCCAGGTCATCGGACACTTTCGCAGCTTTAGACGTTCCGTTGAGTACCAGTGTGGCCGGCAAGGAGGTAATATCAGCTCCAGTCGCGCCATATACATACGTATTACCAGACATTTCCACTGCAACCCTAAAGTACTGACTTCCCAATGAAGTTAACTTCAGGGAGGCGACACCATTATTAACTGTCATAGGAGCATCTGTACCGCTCCAGCCTGTCATATTACTGTAAAGATAGACATTTGGAGATACGGACAATTCCTTCATCTTGAAATAGCTATTCCTCTGGACAGTCAAAGATTTGATTTTATCAAAAAGTAGGACGTTTTCGTCTTTTAAAGAAACATAAAGGTCGCGAGTGGCTGTATTCAGGACGGGTAAAAACACGGTCTTATGGCCCCAGGATGTCAAATAAATATCCACATTGTCAGCAAAAGAGCCAGAATAAGAAGGAACCTCATCTGTTGACGAATTACTGTCATGATCAATAAAACTAATAACACCATTACCTCCGAGCGATCCAGAAACTTGCTGAATGTATATTTTATTAGCTGCACAGGGGATATCTGCAAATGGAATCTGAACAGTTCCGCAGACATACTTGAATTTCAGTTCGGTACGGTCAGAGCCAACTTTTGCAGCCAGGATAGGTTCTGCATCGGGGGCATCTGCAGTATTGAAGACCTTGGGGGTGAAGTCAACTGTAGTAGCTGCGGTCAGCCTGTCTGCAGGATAAACTATAATTGCGCCTTCCGGAATACCATCATTATCGTCAGTAATGGTTCCTGAGAAGATGGCATTGGCTCCATCAATGTTGCTTGGGGTAAGAATAACCTTCTCACCGCCAGTGGTATAGACTGCTGCGCGGTCTGAAGAGGCCCATGTAAAACCAGAACCGCTCAAAGATGACTTTATGTCCTGTTTTTCAACGGAAACGGAGAAAGAAACTGTCTTTCCAGATATCTTAGTCTCTTCCGGAGTGTTCTTGTCAGCAATGTTTGCTTCTTTTGAGCAAGCTGTAAGTGCTGCAACGGCAGCGAGAATGTAAATATACTTTTTCATAGTCGTTTCCATTTTAGCTTACCATTCAACATCCTCATGATAGTCCGCTGCCTCTACCGAGGTATTTGCAGCACTCTTGGGGATTTCGGAAGTGTAGAAGAGGCATCCTCCCTCCATCCTGACTTCGATTTGATTCGCGGCGGGAGCGCTGTAAAACTGTTTTTTCATAATTGTTATTTTGTTTTTTATTTGATATTTCCAATCATTTCACGGGGTCGGCCAAAGCGAGCCATAGTCCCGAGCTTGCGAAGATAATAAATTAATTGATACGTTGTTACATATTATCCTTAATAATTGCATCATTTACAGGGTTTTATGTCCGACTCTGCGCCCGAGGTCCGGGCACTTTTTGGAGACCTCGGGCAAAAACGAACGCCAGTCTGCGTGATAATAGCGGGAAAACGGCAAAAAACGTCGGGAGCGGTTGGCGGCCTGACGGCCCGGAGCCTTGGCTACAAGACAAAAAGAGAGGGTGACTATCGGTCTCTCGACTTTTTAGTCTCCTTTCGTCTGGATGACTGGACTTGAAACAAAGACCTTTCAAGACATCAATGTAAAATACCTTAAGGGGTATATGGATTTCTGCACTGATAACGGAAACTCCGACTCCACTATAAAAATACGCCTGGGCGAAATCAGGAGAATCTTCAACATCGCCATTCGAGATGGCGTAGCTTCGCAGGAACTCTATCCCTTCAGCAGCGGAAAAGAAGACGGAAAAATACGCATTCCCAAGACTGCGCCAACCAAGACCGACCAGTACCTTACGCTGGACAGTATGCGGAAATTGGCCAATACCCAGATGAAAAACCATGTTTCGGAACGTACCCGTCATCTGTTTCTCTTTTCGTATTACTGCCGGGGAATGAACTGGAAAGATATGGCGCTGCTGTCCAAGTCAAGCTTCCTCCCCATGGTGGTAACGGATGAAAGCACAAAAGAATCCAAAGAGGTGACGATGATGGAATACCGCCGCTCAAAGACCAAAGGTGAATTCCTAATCCAGATTACTCCCAACATACAGCGGGAATTGGATTGGTTTGCTAAGAATACGGTTCTGTTTGAAGACTATGCCTTGCCCATCATAAGCGTTGAAGTGCCTTCCGAGAGACTGGATATGTACATAGCCAAAATCCGTCAGCGCTTCAATGCCTCCCTGAAGAAGATTGCCAAGCAGCTGAAGTTCC
>JAFYEM010000029.1 GCA_017544265.1 Bacteroidales bacterium
AGGGAAAGGGATAAGGCGTTTCATATCAACCCATCCAGACGAGGATCACATTTTGGGTTTGGTGGATTATGACAACAAATTCTCCATCGTTAATTTTTATCGTGTTAACAACGCAGTGACTAAAAAGGGAACAGAGACGGAAGATTTTAAGAGGTACAAGAAATTGCGCGATGATAACCAGAAAAGTTTTGAACTGAAACGGGGATGTAGGCGTAAGTGGATGAATGAATCCGGCGAAGGCTTTTAATGTTGAATTCATCGGCCATAATGCCTACCCCGGAGATGCTAAGAGATTAAAACTGGGCGATGCACTGGCCGCTGCATCAACATATCTTGCGTCTGTCCCAATAAAGTACCGACCCGAAAGGACGGATGGGTATGACGGTTATATTCACCCCTTTGAGATGCGAGAACAAACTATTACAGATGCGGACGGTAATCTTCAAAAGAAATATATCATAAACACACGAATCCGCTATTTTGACCCGGAGGAAGGGGAATTATTCGACAAGTTATTACATGACGCTTTGGACAAAGTCTCCGAGGATTTTCCTTACGTCAATTATAACATCATCTACTATGACAAGCAATATGAGAATGTGGCTTTGACATTGAACCCGCTGTCTTATACAGTACTTGGAAGAGCTGCCGCCCGGACGGGGCAGCATATAGAGTTCGTTTCCGTACGTGCAGGAACTACAGCTGCAATGTTCGCGACAAGTGGACTCCAGGCCGGTGTATGTTTATTCTCGGGACAACATAACGACCATACACTTAAAGAGTATTCTTCTTTGGAAGAGATGATGCAGGCGTATTATTTACTTCTTTATACCATTGACGAGGTGTCTCAGCTGCGTAATATCGAAGAAGATAAATAGTCGGGTATAAGATTTTCCATCGATGAAAGGGGATTGTCGCGACCTGTATATTCCGGGATTTTTCCTATATTTGTACACTCTGCCAGATGGATCTGCAGACAAGACAATGAAGTAATAAACTTTTGCTGTTATGGGTTACATTGACAAAAATTTGATGACGGGTGAAGAAGTCGTTTACAGGGCTTCTCTGCATTGGGCAATCTATATTCCTGCCGCATTTTGGCTGCTGCTGGGATTACTGGTTGTTGCGATTTCTGTCAAATTGGACCAGCCGTATGCGATGGTATTTGCGATTATCCTCTTATTATTTGCCGTGTTCGCTTTAATCAGGGCGGTTATTGCGGACTTGACCTCAGAATTCGCGGTGACAAACAGGAGGATTATCTTCAAACAGGGCCTGATAGCTCGTAATACTGTTGAATTGATGCTGACAAAGTGCGAGGGCGTATCGCTCGATCAAGGCATTCTCGGTCGTATTCTTGGTTATGGCACGCTCATTACAACAACGGGTGGCGTAACAAACAGGTTCGGAAAAATCAAGGACCCGATTACCTTCCGCAACCACATCAATGTTCAGGTTGATGTGGCGCAGAGGGCAAAATAGGTGATTTATCTATATACTCATACCGACGACATAGACATTGAACGTGCGCTTTCGATGGTCAGCGGTCAGCGGCGTCGCAAGGCCATGAGTTATGTCCATGAGAGTGACCGCAGGCTGTCGCTGGCTGTGTATCTGCTGCTTGCCAGGGCCCTGAGGAAAGAATACGGAATTACCGGAGAATTGATTTTTGGCTCCGGTGTCAACGGAAAGCCTTTTCTCAGTGACTATACCGATATTCATTTCAGCCTTGCCCATTGCCCCGGGGCCGCGATTTGCGCCGTGTCCGGGAGCCCGGTGGGATGCGATATCGAAAGGATACCTGATAAACTGGATATGGACCTCTGCGAGGCCGCGTGCTCTGAGGATGAAATCGCCGCCATACTGTCTGCTCCGTCCCCTGAGGAGGCCTTCACAAGTCTATGGACACGGAAGGAAGCCTTCCTGAAATACACCGGGGAGGGGATGACGGACAATATTAAAGACCTGTTCCCGAATGCTGAAAAGTCAGCAGAATTCGAGACTCTGACCGCAGCAGACGGCCCGTATGTCTATACGCTAGCCTATTCGAATTCGAAAATGTCTATGAAGCCGGTCAGCGCGAAGACATTCTTGATATCTTCGTTGACTCCCTGAAGCACCACCCGGCTGCCGCTTCCGAGCGCACCCTTGAGTATGCTCAGCAATATCCGCAGACCGCTGGAGGCGATGTATTCCAGGCCTTTGCAGTCAATGAAAATGTCTTTCCCGGAGGAAGTGTAGAGAGGTTTAAGGACCTTCTCGACCTCCACGGCCGCTGCGGTGTCCATTTCTCCTTCCAGTTTGGCAATGAACTTGCCGTCGCGCTCTTCAAGTGTAGTATTCATAATGAGTGATCAGTTGTTGTCTGCTTTGTAACGTATGGCCATCAGGGTGAGGTCGTCGCTTTGGGGATTGTCACCCACGAAAGCACCGAGTTTCCTGTCCAGGATACGCAGAATCTCATCTGCACTGCATCCGGATGTGTCCTCAAGAGATTCTTTCACACGGGAAAGGCCGAACTGTGCACGCTCCTTATTCTTGGCTTCGGTGAGCCCGTCAGTATAAAGCAGCAGCGTGCTGCCCGCTTCCAGGGTGCATTTCCCGGATTTATACTTGATGTAGTCAAACACTCCCAGGGGAAGATGCGGAGGCGCTTCGATGCTGCTGATTTCTTTCCCTATGACCAGCGGCCGGTCGTGCCCGGCATTGCAATAGGCCAGTTCCCCGTTCGGGATGTCAAGTATTCCGATGAAAAAAGTCACGAACATATTCGAGCTGTTCTCGCTGCAGCAGGCATCATTTATCGCCTGCATTATGGCTGCCGGGTCATCCTCATGGGCCGAATACGCCCTGAAGAGGGAATGTACGACGCTCATCAGCATGGCCGACGCCGCGCCTTTTCCGCTCACGTCGCCTATGCAGAACAGCAGCCTGTCGTCCCTGACGTAATAGTCGAATACATCTCCTCCGACCTCCCTGGCCGGGACGAGCGAGGCGCAGATTTCGATTCCGTCCTTGCTGTACTGTCTCGGGGGCAGCATGCTCTGCTGTATTTCACTGGCCACTTTCAGTTCGCCGCTTATGCGCTCCTGTTCAGCGTTCACAATACGGAGGCGTTCCAGATAGTCGGAAGTGCGCCACACTATGAAAATCAGTATGAGCATGCCGAAAAATACCAGAAGCAGCATGTGCGTACGAACCTGGCGAAGCCGGCCGAATATTTCGTCGTCGCTGCAGATGGTGACAAGTATCCAGTCCGTATTTCCCTCCACGGAATCATAGAACAGGTGATGCTTCCGGCCGGATTCGTCTTTGACGGCCGTATAACCCGTATTGTCCTTGTCGGAGTGCAGGTATCGGAGGACTTCTTCGAGTTCATATCCTTCTGAGCCGGAAATCAGAGTCCCGTCGCCAGTCACCAGCAGACGGCGGGTGGACTGGTAAATCTTGTCATGGTTGATGACGTTGTCCAGCCAGTCCAGGGATATGTCGCAGAACACTACTCCGGCAATGATCCCGGAATCGTCGCGGACTGGGACACCATAGGTGGTGATGATTGCCTCCGCTCCGTCCGGGTCCAGGTACGGCGTGCTCCAGTGGGAGTTCCCGCTTTCCAGGGGAATCCGGAAGAACTCTTTCCCGGTGTAATCTGCGCCGCTTTCTTCCACCTGGAGAGTAACTATCTCATCTGTGTCCCTGCGAACGGCATAAGGCTCGAAAAGCTCCCCGTCTGAGTCGTAGTAGCCAGGTACGAAAGCGATTCCGGCTCCCAGCATGGAGGGATTGTTCTCCACTATATGCTCGGAGATTCTGAACATTTCGTCCTGCTCCGCAAGCTCGCTGCCGACAACCCAGGCCATATTGTCCATGGTTACCTCAATCCTGGAGAGCTTGTCCTTGATGGAAAGGCTGATATTGTCCATTTCTTTTTTGACCAGCCGTTCCATGGACTGCTGGAGCCGGTGCTGCGCAAGATAGTACAGAAAGCCCAGCATGGCGACCAGAAGCAGCACGGCCACCAGGATAATCCTCAGGTTTATGCGGATAAAACTGTTGTTTATTCCTTTCATTATTCAAAGAAGCCGAAGGCGGCTATCTGGCGCAGCATCTGGATAATGTACCCGGATGAGGTGTCGCTCCAGTGGAAGCCCAGGCGGTGGAGAATGGAACAGGTATAGCGATTGTCGCGCTCTATTGTTACGGCCTTCTGCCCGTGGGCGACATCCTGGTATGCGAGTATGGCCGACAGGAGCTTGGCTTTTTCAGGGTCCTGGCCCGCAATGGCGACTGCCTGCTCGAACTCGGCATTCTCCACAAAGCGCATGCTGCCACCGATTTTCTCCAGCAGAAGAAGCACGTCGCCGAGGAGTTGCGTATGGTTGTTGAAAGGCTCGAACATGGTGCATTCAGCCGGTGTTGAGGCGAGCAGTACCACTGCTTTTGCCGTTTCATCGACCGGAGACATTTCGGTGAGCTCGTCATAGCTGTCGTAGGGGCAGCAGCCCAGAGTATGGAAAATCTTCAGGCGGCCCATGTAGGAGTTGGAATTGAAGTTGGCCTGGAATTCACCGTCCGAGCTTCGCGGGGCAAGATTCCCCACGCGCATGATCTTGGCGCTTAGCCCGTGATGGGCCACGGCATCCAGAATCAGACGTTCGGCGAGGAACTTGGAGTGGATGTAGCGGTTGTCCAGGAACTGGCCGAACCAGAGCGAACGCTCGTCCAGCCGGGGGACAGTGGCGCCGTCGCCGCGGTCTATCCAGATTTCACCGACGGAAGTGGTGGAAACGTGCACCAGACGAGCTCCGCTTCGTATGCAGAATTCCACGCAGCTGCGGGCTCCGCCGATATTCACATTCTCAATGTCGTTGCTCTTCGAGAAATGCTTGACATTGGCGGCGCAGTTGAAGACCGTGTCTATGTGGCGGCCGGGCTCAAGAGCTGCCGTAACGTCTCCGTTGACCACGAAAATCCGGCTTCCGAAAAGCCCTGAGAACGAGTTCTCAAAGTAATAGAAGAGCAGATTTTTCAGCCTGCGCTCGGCAGAAGGCTGGTCCTTGCCCCGCACCAGACAGGTAATTGTCGTCGCGGGAGAGTCTATCAGTTCCTTCAGCACATGTATTCCCAGATAGCCGGTGGCGCCGGTCAGCAGGACATCACCCAGTTCCTGACGTTCTCCTTTCAGGAACATGTCTATATTGTTGTGCTGTAAGATTGCGTTTATTCCGGAATAGTCAAAGCCTTCTATCTCGCTGTCTTCCTTCTCTTCGGGTGAGGAACCGCCGACGAACTGAGCGAGCAGCCGGGGTGTGGGATGGTCGAAAACGTCGCCATAGGCAATATGATGCCCGGCCTTGTCCGATTCTATGATGACTTTGGTCACCATCAGCGAAGTTCCGCCGAGTTCGAAGAAATTGTCCGACGCGCCCACCTTGTCCATCGACAGAATGCCGGCGAAGATGTCGCAATAGAGCTTCTCCAGTTCTCCGGACGGGGCTACATACTCCCGGCTTTCGGCCTGAATATGCGGTGCGGGCAGGGCCCTGCGGTTCACTTTCTGGTTCTGGTTCAGCGGAATGGAGTCAAGCTGCATGGTTGCGGCGGGAACCATATATGCAGGTTTCCGTTCACGTATGAATGCGTTCAGCGCCTGGATGTCGATTTTGCTGTCGCTTACGATATAGGCGGCGATATATTTGCCGCCGCCGGGATAGTCGAAGGCCTGGACGGTGGCGTCTTTGATGCCTTCGAATTCGCGGATGACAGCCTCGACTTCCTTGAGTTCGATTCGGAAGCCCCGAATCTTCACCTGGCCGTCGCTGCGGCCCACGAACTGCACGTTCCCGTCTTCGAGATAGCGGACCACATCTCCGGTGCGGTAGCATCGGAGTCCGTTCCACTGGATATAGGTCTGGGCGGTCTTCTCGGGCAGGTTCAGGTAGCCCCGGCTCACCTGCGGACCGCTGACCAGCATTTCTCCGACGGCGCCAAGCGGCAGCCGGTTCATGTCGCTGTCCACTATGAACAGCTGCAGATTGTCCAGGGGCTTGCCTATCGGAGCGTTCTGCTGGAACTCTGTCATGGGGTATGCTGTGGTGAAGATCGTACACTCAGTGGGACCGTAACCGTTGTGCATCTGATAGGAGGTGGGAGGATTGAGCGGAAGCACTTTTTCCCCGCCTACACTCAGATGCCTCAGGGAATGGTTGTCGCAGTTTATGGCAAACTGGCAGCCCACCTGCGTGGTCATGAACGAGAGGGTTATTCCTTCACTGTCAAAGTATTTGTTCAAATCCGGCAGGTTGAGGCGTATGTCGTCGCCGATGATATAGACCGAGGCTCCGCTCGTAAGGGCCGGATACAGGTCCATCATGCAGGCGTCGAAGCCGAAGGACGCATAGGCTGCGACTTTGTCACTGGGCCGGAGGTCATAGTAGCGGCGGTACCAGCTGCAGAAAGCCACCAGATTGCGATGCTCCAGCTGGCAGCCCTTGGGCTTGCCGGTGGAACCGGAAGTGTAAAGCAGGATGAACAGGTCTTCGGGCCTAATTGTCATTTCGACCGGTGCTGCAGATTTGGAGGGGAAGTCCCCGGTCAGCATTACCGGCCCCTTGTACTCGTCCACCTTCTCCAGCAGAGCCTCTTCTGCAATCAGCAGTTTGGCATCGGCATCCTGCATCATGAAGTTGAGCCGTTCCGAAGGATAAGACGGATCCAGGGGCTGATAGGCACAGCCTGCTTTCAGAACGCCCAAAGACGCAAGCACCATCCATTCGCTGCGGCCGATAAGTACGGAAACCACATTCTCCTTTCCGCCTTCCACTTTGGAGAGTATGCAGGCCGCAATGGCGTCCGTGCGTTCATCGACTTCCTTATAGCTGAGGCGGACGTCGTGATAGACGACCGCGGTATTTCCCGGAGTCAATGCTGCCTGGCGGCGGAAGAGAGAGACTATGTTCTCGCTGTCATCGTACTCCGCTGCGGTCAGATTGAAGGAATCCAGAAGTCCGGCTCCTTCCTTGTCGAGAAGGGAAATGTTCTTCAGTGGCTTGTCGGGGCTGGCGGCGAAAGCGCTGACTGCGTTGCTTATGCTCCGTGCCAGACTCTTCATCATGGCTTCGCTGTACTGCCCGTTGTCATATTCTATCGCGACCCCGTTCACTCCGTCCACTTCGGTTATGTAGAAGGCAATCTTGAACTTGGGGACGTTCAGTTCCATGGTCTCGTCAGCGAAAACCTGCTGCCCGCCCACGCGGTAGTCGGAGAGAACACCTATCTGGTAGGCGAACATGATGTCGGCCTTGAGTCCGTAGTCGGCGGCTATGCGGGCGAAGGGATAGTCTTCGTGGGCAAGGGTCTGTTCGAAAGTTTCAGAGCTTTCATGTATGAACTCCTGAACGCACTGGGAACCTATTCTTGCTCCCAGTGCCAGGGTGTTCACGAACATGCCCATTGTGTTGGACACCTTCAGATTGCTCCTGCCGTTGGATATGGTAGTGATACAGACCTGGTCGTTCCCGCTGAAGCGCGACAAGGTATAGAAAACGGCGCTCAGTATCACTGCGGAAGGGTTCACGCTCTGCTCTCTTGCGAGAGAGGTGGCCTTGCTCCAGTCAATCGGCGCGAAAATGCGGCCGTTCTCGCCCTGGGGGCGCGGGTTGGGAAGATCGGGTGCAAGTTCAGTCGAACTGTCAAATTCTCCGAGGCTCTGCCTGAAGTATTCTGCGGACTTGCGGAAGCCTTCTCCCGCTTCGGCGGCTTTCTGCTCCATGACGAACTGGGCATAGGAACAAATCTCAGGCTCAATCTCCCGGCCGTCCATCAAGTCGCAGATTTCGTGTATCAGAAGGTCGTAGGAATAGCCGTCGCATACCAGGTGGTGTATGTCGCAGTAAAGGTAAAGGGATTTTTCGGTATGAATTATTTCAAAGCGGAAGAGCCGGTCCTTCGAGAGATTGAAAGGCTGTACGAAGCCGTGGCGGAAACTCAGCGCTTCTTCCTCGCTCATGCTGCTCTCCTTTACCTCCACCGGGGTTTCCCGGTCACCCATAAGCTGCACCACGCCGCTGTCGTCCGTGACAAAATTGACGAAGAGGGCGGGATGGTTGGATACGGCTTTCTGAACAGCCGCTTTCAGGGCGGAGGCATCCGTTCCGGAGGGGAATGCAAGGCAGATGGGGGTGTTGTACAGCGTCGAAGACGGGTTCTTCATGCAGTCGAAGTACACGCCTGTCTGGGAATAGGAAAGCGGTACGGGTGCATCGTTCGCAGCCGGGGCGGCCGGCGCGACTGTGGCGGAGCCCGCTTCGTCCTTTTTCAGCAGCATGGCCTCGATAATCTCGTTCTCTATGCTCTGTATGCTTCCTCCGCCGGTCAGCAGTTTTGAATCCAGCTGGACGCCATAGACCTTGTAAACCTGGGTAGCCAGCTTGATGGCGAGTATGGAGGTGAGTCCGGCCATGCGAAGGTCAGTGGTGAGGCCGAAGGCGTCCGTATTCACAATGGCCGCAACCATATCCTTCAGCTGCTGCTCGAGTATATTCAGCGGTGCAGCGGCATCGGCCTGGGAATCTGAGGCGTCGCCAATCACCGGTTCCGGCAGTGCACGCCTGTTCACCTTCTGGTTCTGGTTCAGCGGAATGGCGTCCAGCTGCATAGTGGCGGCAGGGACCATATATGGCGGCTTCTGATCCAGAATGAAGCTGTTGAGCGCCTTTATGTCTATTTTTTCATCAGAGACCACGTAGGCGGCGATGTATTTTCCACCGCCGGGATAGTCGAAGGCCTGCACCGTGGCGTCCTTGATTCCCGGGAACTGGCGGATGACGGCCTCGACCTCCTTCAGTTCTATGCGGAATCCGCGTATTTTCACCTGGCCGTCTTTGCGGCCCACGAATTCTATTTCGCCGTCGGACCGGTAGCGGACAATGTCGCCGGTGCGATAGACCCGCTTGCCGTTCCACTGGACAAAGGCTGCCGCAGTCTTTTCCGGAAGGCCCAGATAGCCGGCGCCGACCTGCGGCCCGGCTACAATCAGTTCTCCGGCGCTGCCCCACGGCACCTGTTTCCCGAATCGGTTCACTACGAACAGCTCCACATCGTCGTTGGGAGTTCCGATAGGGATATTGGCTTCGTTCTTGTCCACGAAGTGGCTGCAGACGTAAACGGTGGTTTCGGTGGGGCCATAGGCATTCAGCAGCGCGTAACGGGGCGGATCCAGGCTCATTAGTTTCTCTCCGCCGGTCACCAGATACTTCAGGCTTGGATGGTCGGGATAATTGAGGGCTAGCTGGGTGGCCATCTGAGTGGTCATGAAAGTGTGCGTGATACCCTCTTTCGCCAGATACTGGTTTATTGCTTCAAGGTCGAAGCGGATGTCGTCCTGGATTATGTAAATCGTGGCACCGGCCCATACGCAGGACCAGAGGTCGTGCTGGTAGGCGTCAAAACCGTAGCCGGCGTAGGTGGCATAGCGGGAGCCGGGCTTCAGCTGGATTCTCCTGGTGTGGAACTCCACGAAGTGGCGGAAATTGTTTTCGCTGAGCATCACTCCCTTAGGTGTGCCGGTAGTTCCGCTTGTGTAAAGCAGCACCAGGGCGTCATTGCCGTCGTAGGCAGCCGCATCCTTCCTCATGAAGGCAAGCCTTTCCTCGGGGTAACTGGCATCCAGCGGCAGGGAAGTGAATCCGGCTTTGGCGATTGCGATGGGCGCCAGGACCATCTTTTCGTCGCGCGGGACCGAGAAGCCGATCACCCTCTCTCCGCAGCGTACAGTATAGGAAGGGTCTATGGTGTCGGTGAGCCTGTCCACTTCGGCAAAACTGAGCCGCTTGTCTCCGGCCACGCAGAAAATGTCGTCAGGGCGCTCGGCAACGTGCTGTTTGAATCGCTCTATCAGGGACTGGCCTACGGTATTGGCGTATGGGTCAGGATTGAGGGAATTCAGCCACTTGACCTGTTCCGGCAGGGTATATTCTATTTCGGCTACGGTGCCAGCTTTGACCATGGAATGGAGGATGGCATCGTAAGATTTCACCAGTTCCGCAATGAAAGCATCGGAAAAGTCGCCGGTGTCGTAGCTCAGCTTCATGGAATAACCGTCTTCGTTTTCCATCAGCTCGGAAGCCAGTTTCCATCCGGGAGTTACTTCCCGGAGATCCTGATACTTCAGCAGTTCTCCTTCCAGTTTGAGCCCGCGTTTGCTGGCAAAGACAGGTCCCTGGTACACAAACAGCACCTGGTTGTTCAGTCCCAGGTCTTTAACTGCGTCCTGATAGGCATAGTACTGATAGCGCCAGGTGGCGGCCATCTGCTCCGAAAGGCTGGAGAAGAGTTCTTCCAGGGTCTCGTCGCCCCGGGTCTGGATATAGACGGGCAGGGTGTGCACCATCATCGTGAATGAGGAAAGAGTGCTGCGGCTGCGGCCATAATAGACAGTGCAGAAGGAGGCCTTGTCCTCCGCGCCGTAGGCTGAAAGCAGCAGACCCCATGCTGCCTGCATCAGGGTGCTCTCCTTTACATTGCAGCGCTTGATTATGACCTTGATGTCTTCTTTTCTTACTGAAAGCGGGTAGTATTTCAGAACCTGGGCGGCAGCGCCCTTGTCAAGGGTGCATTCCGGCAGCGGCAGGGAATCGGTGTCCGCCGCGTCGCAGAAGGTCTTTGCATACCACTCGCGGGCTTCGGACATTTTCGTTTCATCCTCCCTCAGTGTCTTTTCTTCCACTGCCACGGCGGCTCCGTCCATGCTTTCCGAAGACGGCTCCCTGCCTTCATAACAACGTTCTATATCCCTGCAGAACAGCAAAATGGTAAAACCGTCGGTGATGATATGGTGAAAGTCAACGTAGAGCCAGGATTCTCCGTTTCCGGTCTTGTAAATTTCACAGCGCCACAGTTTTTCCCCGTGCGGGTCCATAGTGCGGGCGAAGTCCGCCCGGACATCATCCAGAGAGTTTATCTGGATTATCGGAATGCTTTCTTCCAGGGAAGGAAAACAACCGCTTTCGGCACATGGCAGGCCGCTCTCGTCCAGAACGATGCGGGTGGCAAGATATGGATGGGCGCAGAGGGCCTTGTAGCAGGCCGCCTGAAGCCGTTCAAGATTCACGCTTGATGGAATCCGAGCCAGGTTTGCATTCTGGTAATTTGACTTCTGGTCCTGATGTTTGAGACAGGCATAGTACACGCCGAGCTGGCTCTGTGAAAGCGGTGTTTGCATATTGACTTTTAGTTAAAGTGTAGCCGTGACAGCTCCTTTGCAGACCATTACGGCCTCTTCGTCGGGGCGGCAGCGGAGATTGAAGCATGGCACTCCGAGGGCGAGTTTCTCGACTGTCGGAATGATGCGGTCCATGACCGAAGAATTCCAGCGTATTGTCGATACCGCAGCGATGACGCTGGCATAGGCCTCAAGTCCGTTGATGCGGGAAATCTCATTCACGGGGCTCTGCTCCAGGCGCACCAGCGCCCTCACAGGCGCTTCGACGTTGCGGTAGCACAGGGTCTTGCCGCTCCACGGGCTGCCATAGACCTTGATGCTGCCATCTTCCTGGATGCGGATAACCGGATTGTCGTCGTTCATAACGTCGCAGCCGGGGACATATTGCAGCCAGAGCCTTGAGTGGGTGCTTTTCCCTGTGCCGCTGATTCCGAAGAAAAGTGCCGCCTTTCCTTCGTAGCGGGTCACGCTGGCATGCAGGAGCACGGTCCCGAGCGGGGCAGTCGCGAAGGTGTAGAGAATCATCAGCGAGGTATTCAGCTGCATCAGCGTGGTCTTTGACCCGGCCCTTTGGCGCGGATAGTAAGTGCCGCTGCGTTGGTCCTCATTCAGTACGAAAAGGCCTGCGCTGAATCCCTCGCTGGGAAAGAACTCATATATGGTCCTGTCCTTGTAGCGGTAACCGTAGTAGAACGGGAGAATTTCGTCAACGGCGACAACTCTTGTCCACAGGCCCTTTTCTTCCACCTCCTTCAGCCATCCGGGCTCTTCGGAGGATACTGTGATGGACATAAACTCTTCTCCGTCGGAACCGGTTTCGAAGGGAGCGTATTGCAGAAGGTCAAGGGTATGACGATATAAGAAGCGCTCTTCGGAAGAGAGTCCATCCCATTCCTCGCGTGTCATGGACTGCTTTCCCATTTTCTCGGAATTGACTCCCAGGTCCTGGACCTTGTCTGCGGGAACCGGAATGATTCCCACATCTTCGCCGCGGTGAAGTTTCTCAACGAGGGTTGTCTGCTCACTGCTGAGGGGCTTGAATGTCCAGGGCTCCTCGAGAGTGATGCTCAGACGGTGTCCGGCTATTATGTAATGCTTTGTCATTTCAGCGTGTTTTCAGCGTAACTAAGTCTTGCAGAAGCCTCCTTCGGGCCGATCAGAGACAGTATGTCGGCGATGCCCAGGCCGCTCGAGGCCCCTGCGAGGGCGAGGCGCAGGCAGTTCATGACCTTTCCCATAGGCCATTCGCGGCTGCGGATATAGTCTTCCAGGGCCTGCCCGATATGCTCCTTGTCCCACGGGCCGTCAAAAGAAGTGATATAGGCGCCTGCTTCCAGGGCGAGGGGGTAATTTTCCTCTTTCCAGAACTTCGCGACGTCTTTCTCCACGAATTCCTTCGGGGCGGAATAGAGATAGGGGGCGGCGTCAAAAAGGTCTCTGACAAAGGTGGCGCGGTCTTTTACTATGCCCACGGCACGCACCAGATAGTCCTTAGGAAGCGAAATGCCGTGCTCTTCGAGTACGGGTACAAGCAGGTCTGCAAGCTGCTCATCAGGCTTCATCCTGAGATACTCCTTGTTGAACCATTTCGCCTTTTCGGCATTGAAGCGGGCTCCGGATTTTATGACTCTTTCGAGAGAGAATACTTCCGCGAGCTCGTCAATCGTGTAAAGCTCCCTTTCGCCTCCGGGATTCCATCCCAGGAAAGCCAGCATATTCACGAAGGCTTCCGGGAAATAACCATCCTCACGATAGCCTCTGGAGACTTCTCCGGCCTCGTTTACCCAGCGAAGCGGGAACACCGGGAAGCCAAGGCGGTCGCCGTCCCTCTTGGACAGTTTTCCTTTGCCGTCAGGCTTGAGCAGCAGGGAAAGATGCGCAAAACGGGGCATGGTATCCGTCCATCCGAAGGCTTCGTAAAGCAGGTAGTGGAGCGGCAGGGAAGGCAGCCATTCCTCACCTCTGATGACCTCGCTTATCTCCATGAGATGGTCGTCCACTATGTTTGCGAGGTGGTAGGTGGGAAGTTCGTCGGCCCTTTTCCACAGCACCTTGTCGTCCAGTGTGGCGGTATTGACCTCGATGTGTCCGCGAATCAGGTCGTCCATCGCGACAACCCTGTCTTCCGGCATCTTGAAACGGATCGTCCAATCGGAAGTTTCTTCGAGAAGTCTGGATACTTCTTCCGCCGGGAGGGTCAGGGAGTTGCGGAGCTGCAAGCGGCTGACCTGGTTGTAGATGAAAGTCTGCCCGGCGGCTTCGGCCTCGCTGCGTTTCGCGCCAAGTTCTTCGGCTGAATCGAAGGCATAATAGGCCCATCCTGCGGCGACCAGCTGCTCGGCGTATGCCCTGTAGATGGCTCTGCGCTCGCTCTGGCGATATGGGGCGTGCGGATGCCTGGCTGATGGTGCGGACACGACCTGCCCGTTTTCATCGACGCCTTCGTCAGGAATAATTCCGCACCAGTTGAGCGCTTCTATGATATATTGTTCGGCGCCGGGCACGAAGCGGTGGGAGTCCGTGTCCTCAATCCTTATAATGAAATCTCCGCCGTGCTGTTTTGCGAACAGGTAATTGTAAAGCGCAGTCCTGACACCGCCCATGTGCAGCGGGCCGGTGGGAGAAGGGGCAAATCTTACTCTGGTGCGTCTCATAATTGTTTCCTCCTTATCGCAGGTGTGTTTTCAAGTTCGCTGAGGGATTCGTCGGGGTCCACGCAGAGGCAGGGCTTGTTCTCCGTGGTGAAGGAGAAGTTGTGGAGCGTGTCTGCGGTGTTGAAACCCACCTTTATGCTGATTCCTGGCGTTTCCGGCAGAGAAATTTCGTCCCCGGCCTTCTTGCGGTCGCAGCGGAAATGTTCGTCTATGATAATCAGGTTCCCGAGGTTTACATCGGTGATTTCCCCGAGCCGGCCCATGTCGAAACCGGTGACAATCGCAGTTATCTTGACCTTGTCGCCGATTGAAGGGTCGTCATCCCATATAAGTCCGCGTTTGAAGCGGTTGGCATTGCCGGTATATTCCCCGATCATCTTGTTGATTTTCTCGAGGTCCTCCATAGTGATGCCCTTCTCGTTGTTTCCGGCGGTGATGTTGATCAGGACATTCTTCGCGGTCTTCAGGTCGAAATCGTTCAGCAGCGGAGACTCGAAGGCGCCCTTCACGGCCTCATCCAGACGGTTCGGCCCGGAGCCGACGCCGCAGCCCATCAGGGCCATTCCGCTCGAACGCATCATCTTGGTGACATCCTTGAAGTCTACGTTAATGTAGCCCGGCTTGGTGATTACCTCTATTATGCCGCGAACCGCAGTGGCAAGCACTTCGTCCGCCTTGGGGAAGGCCTCCTGGACGAGGGTGTCGCCGAAGTATTCGTAGAGCTTTTCGTTGTTGATTATAAGCAGGCTGTCCACGTTCTTTTCCAGTTCGCGTATGCCGTCGACGGCCTTTGACTGGGACTCGTTGCCCTCGTTCTTGAATGGAAGCGTGACCACGGCTACCGTGAGAATGCCGCGCTCCTTTGCCATCTGGGCAATCACTGGCGATGCTCCGGTGCCGGTGCCTCCGCCCATGCCGGCGGTGATAAACAGCATCTGCGTGCCGTTGTCAAGCACTTTTTCAGCAATCTCGGCCTGGGCTTCGATGGCCGCATTGCGCCCTTCGATGGGGTCCGTGCCTGCTCCCAGGCCCTTTCCCATCTGGATCTTCACCGGGACGTTGCTCTTTCCGAGAGCTTGCGAATCGGTGTTGCACACAATGAACGAGCAGCCTTCAATCTTCTGGTTATACATGTAAGTAACGGCATTTGTTCCGCCGCCGCCCACTCCGATGACCTTTATCATCGAATTCTCGGGTATCCAACCCATAGGTGTGATCATCTCGTCCATAGCTTTACATATTTGAATCATCGGTGAGTACCTTGTTCAGGTTCACGAAAACATTGCCAATACCTTCTCCCAGCTTCTTCCAGGTCATCTTCGGCTCCCTGCGGCGTTTAGGCTTGGTCTCCACCTCGACTTTTTCGCCGAACGCTTCGGGATCGATGAGCTGCCCCTTCGCCAGCTGCTCGTCTGAGACAGGATCTTCTTCGGGAGTGTTACTCTCTTCTTCAGCTGGCTCTTCGGGCTTGATTTCCGGCGCCAGCACGCAGTCCGGCAGATTGTCGTTCTTGGCCGCGAGTATCATGCCTATCGCGGATGTCGCTGACGGGTCATAGACCCCTATGCAGCCGGCCACGGAGAACAGGTGACGCGGGTATCCGATGGTGACGTTGTAGCCCGAAATATCCTTCAGCAGGTTGCCGAAGTTGAGGAGCGAGGCGGCGCCGCCGGTGAGTACGATTCCGCTGCGCAGCTGCTGCTGATAGCCGCTTTCCTGGATATGGAACAGGATGGCGTCTATGATTTCGCGGGCCCTTGCGTCTATGATTTCGCTCAGATACCGGACCGGAATCTCCTTCACGCGGCCGTCGTCATAGCGTATCTGGATGGTCTTTTCTCCGAGTGTCGAGAGTCTTGAAGGCATGCAGCCGCCGTATGCCAGTTTGATATTCTCTGCGAGAGCGTCGCTGATTGAGCACTCTATGCGGATATCGTTGGAAATGGTCTTTCCGCCGAAGGGAATGGAGCCGTAATAGCGCATGATTCCGCCGTGATAGACACTCACGGAGGTCACGCCGGCACCGAAGTCCACCAGCGCCACGCCGTTCTGCTTTTCGTCTTCGCGAAGCACCGCGCCGGCGACCACGTCGGGAAGGAAGTACTTCTTTGCCAGCGCAATACCGAGATTGGAGAAAATCTTGTCTATGGCGGTGGTGGCCTTTCTCTTGCCGATGAATACGCGGAAATTGCCTTCCAGGGAAGAACTCATGGTGCCTATGATGTCGTCCTCGACGTACTGGATTTCTTCGTCCGTGGAGAAAGACTGGGCGACGGCGCCGAACATGACCTGAGTCGCGGGATTCTCGAGCGGATAGTCGTCGATAGCCATTGCTTTGAGGTTTTCCACCTCTTCCCGGGTCACATATTCGTCAGGGTCGGTACGGACCACGCCACCGTTGGCTGTCTCCTGAAGGACGCTGTAGCGGGGGAGGCCCACCACTACCTGCAGGATTTTTATCATAAGTTCTTTCTCTGCGTCCTGGATGGCTTTCTGAAGGGGGACTGTGGCTTTCATCGGATTGAGCACGTTGCTTCCTTTGATGCCGTCCGAGGGGGTCTCCTTGTAATAGACCACCTGGACATTGTCTCCCTGGACGCGTGCGACCGCGAGCCCCAGCTTGTGGGTCCCGAGGTCAATGGCGGCAATGTATTTTTCTTCCATATCTATAGTTGTTTTCTGCAAATTATCTGGTCCTTGCACCTTACGTCCACTAGCTTGCAGCTGCCTTTTTCGTACCTGGGCGCAACTGTGTCGTAGTAGCGGCTGATGCGTTCGAATTTTTCCTTCACTGCGGTGGGCTGTCCGAAGATGAACCTTTCAGAGCCTTCCCTTGGTATCATCACGAGGTCTCCGCTTTCGAGCACGCTGATCTCGCTTATATTCTCTTTCCAGATGCCGCTTTGCTCCATGTAGTCCAGCAGGCCTATGATTCTCGACAGCCACTGTCTCTCCTTTTCCGAGCCGGGCTCGCCCTTGAATCCTTTCTTTGCCAGCAGCGGCACTTCTCCGTCAACCACCGGGACAGGGGCCGAGAACTCTTTGTGCAGCGGGAAGAGGAAGCCGCTGCGGTCTGCATAGAAACCGGTCTGTCCCTTCTGGAAGCGCACTACCGGTTCCCTCTGGCTGATGTCCACGTGGAGGGTCCCGTCATCGGTAATATAGGCCCTGCAGTCACGTATTGCGCTTTTCGAGTTCAGTATGAACTCTATCTTAGACAGATTCACGCTGTCCACCCTCTGTCCGACGAACAGTCCGTAGTCTTTGAGATAATCCTTTACGTCGTTACGGCTCACAAATCTTCTGGACGCGCTGTCCAGCACCGTCACCGTGACTCCATGGCAGCTTGTGAGATGCCTCTTCGCGGAGGAAGCGGCCGTGGCGGCAAACCATAGAGCGACGGCCCCCGCAAGGGCGGCATAGTAAAGGATATTTCTCACAAGCGGTTTCATCGGCTTTCCAGAAGTTTGGTTATGGGATCAATGAATCTGTCTATATTTCCGGCGCCGAAGGTCACCAGGACATCCAGGGGCTCGGCCTTGAGATAGTCCATGAGTTCCTCTTTCCTGAGCTGGACCTTCTCAGGGGCGTGTACGTCCTTGAATATTATATCCGAAGTAACTCCCTCTATCGGCTCTTCGCGGGCGGGATAGATGTCCAGCAGTATGAGCTTGTCCACGGCGCTGAGCGCTTCGGCGAAGTCTGAGGCGAAGTCGCGGGTGCGGGTGTACAGGTGAGGCTGGAAAACCGCCGTCAGGCGTCTTCCGGGAAACATTCCGCGAAGCGACGATATTGCGGCTGACAGTTCCGCAGGATGGTGCGCGTAGTCATCGACATAAGTGAGACCTTCGCGGTTGACGTGGATGTCCAGACGCCGGACGACCCCCTTGAATGTGTCTATGGCCTCGCGCACTGCCTCCGCCGGGGTTCCGTGGACAAGGCACATTGCGGCCGCGGCGACACTGTTCTCGGCCATGACTGTTCCGGGAATCCCGACCCTGATGTCCCTGACTGTCGCTCCGAGCGGGTTCACAAGATCGTAAATTACATGCCCGAGGCTGTCTGTGCGGATATTTTCCGGATGAAAATCAGCCCTGGAGTCGGTGAAACTGTAGCTCAGTATCCTGGCCTTGGTGTCGCACTCGCATATCGGAAGGGCGTATTTCAGTATTATGGTGCCGCTGACCTGCGATGCAAAGGCGCGGAAAGCCTCGCGGACGCTGTCTATATTGCCGTAAATGTCCAGATGGTCGGCGTCCATGGCGGTGATGACGGCGATTTCCGGGAACAGTTGGAGGAAGGAGCGGTCGAATTCGTCAGCCTCGGCGACTATCACGTCGTTTCCGGCCACCAGCAGGTTGGTCCCGTAGTTCTTGGAGATTCCTCCGAGGAAGGCGCTGCAGCCTTCTCCAGAGGTGGTGAGGATGTGGGCGGCAAGTGTTGAGGTGGTGGTTTTGCCGTGGGTGCCTGCAACTGCGAGGCACTCTCCGTCCGCTGCAATTTCGCCGAGCATCTTCGATCTCTTCAGAAGGCGGTAGCCTTTCTGCTGCACGCTCACGAGTTCTCCGAGGTCTTTCGGAATCGCCGGGGTATAGACCACCAGTGTCTCATCTATGTCTTCAGGAATCAGGTCCGGCCGGTCTTCGTAGTGCACGCTTATGCCTTCAGACTCCAGTTTTTCGGTTAGTTCCGACGGAGTCCTGTCATAACCGGATACGTCGTAGCCGCGCTGCTTGTAGTATCTCGCCAGCGCACTCATTCCAATCCCCCCGATTCCTATGAAATATACATTCTTCATTATATCGTTTTTAGTTTAAAAATATGGTGACACGTTTTGGAACGTGACCGCCCGAGGTCCATGAACGGGAGGGGCCCAACATAGTTGGGAGGGACGAGGCCCAAAGGGCCGAAGGTGGAAAAACGTGTCATTATATTTTTAAAGGTCTATGCATTTATAAATTTCTTTGCGTATGATTTCGGCGGCGTCGCGAAGGGCCAGAGGGGCGATATTGTGGCGAAGTGCTGCGAGGCGCTCCTTGTCGTGGACCAGCGCCATCGCCTCCGCCATAAGTTTTTCGCCAGCTTCAGCATCTTTTACAAGTACCGCGGCGTCCTTCGACACCAGCGCCATGGCATTGTGGGTCTGATGGTCCTCAGCCACATTTGGCGAAGGTACGAAAATTACGGCTTTTTCCATTGCTGCGAGTTCGGAAACGGATGATGCGCCGCTGCGGGAAATCACCAGGTCGGCCGCTGCGTAGGCAAGGTCCATTCTGGCGATAAAGTCGTGGTGCTGAACTCCTTCGACCCTGTGCGAAGAAATGAAGGTGTCAGTGTCCGCCTTGTAGTAGCGGCCGCACTGCCAGATTATCTCCACGTCTTCTCCTCCGGGGCAGCCCTCGGAAATCCATTTTTTCATGGCCCTGTTGAGGGTTCCGCATCCCAGCGAGCCTCCGACAATGAAAATGTGCTTCTTCCCGGGAGTGAGTCCGTAGAAGGTCATGGCTTCCTGCACCATTTCTGCCGTTGCCGGGAAGGAGACTTCATTGCGTATTGGATTCCCGCTGAGGACTATCTTTTCGGCTGGGAAGAAGCGCTCCATGCCCTCGTATGCCACGCAGATGCTCCTGACACGCTTCCCGAGCAGTTTATTGGTGAGTCCTGCAAAGCCGTTCTGCTCCTGTATCACGCAGGGAATGCCCATTCCAGAGGCGACCCAAAGAAGGGGAGCGCTGGCATAGCCGCCAACCCCGATGGCCACGTCCGGCCGGAAGTCCTTTATTACGCGTTTTGCCTTGAAAATGCTCTGGATAAGTTTGAACGGGGCGGAAAGGTCGTTCAGAATGTTCTTCATGTTGAGTTGCCTCTGCAGCCCTACTATCGGGAGCCCGACAATCTTGTACCCGGCCTGGGGGACTTTTTCCATCTCCATCTTGCCCTCGGCTCCGACGAAAAGGATTTCAGATCCGGGATCGTACTCTTTCAGGCGGTTGGCTATGGACACGGCAGGGAAAATGTGCCCGCCGGTGCCTCCTCCGCTTATAATAAATCTGTGGCTCATAGTTCTTCTGATTCAAGATTGTCCAGTTGGTCAAGATCTTCAAGTGCGCTCCTGACCTCGTCATGGTGCTCGATAAGGGGCGATGCGTCGGCCTCGGCTTCGCGTCTGAGCATCTTCACGCGTACGCTCCTGGAGAAGGAGAGCAGAATTCCGAATGCCAGCGAAAACACCAGGAAGGACGAGTCTCCGTGGCTTATCAGAGGCAGGGTCTGTCCGGTCTGGGGCGCCAGATGGACATTGACCGCCATGTGCATGAAGGCCTGGCCGGAGATAAGTATTATGAGTCCTGCGACGGCGGTCTTCGCGAAGTAATTGTCCCCGCAGTCCTTGGCTATTATCGCGCCCCGGGCGAACAGGCTCAGGTACAGCAGCAGAATCAGCACCCCTCCAAGGAAGCCGGTTTCCTCAATCAGGAAACTGTAGATATAGTCCCCGTAGAAAACCGGGACCACGTACTTCTGGGTGCTGTTGCCTATGCCCTTGCCGAAGAAGCCGCCTTCCTTTATCGCAAGCTGTGCGCTCACCGGCTGTTTGAGCTTGTCACGGGCGCTGTTGAACTCGGCGCTGTAGGGCTTTGCCGCCAGCATCTGCTCCATGGTCTTCTCGTCATTGTTGGTAAGACGGCTGATGGCGGTGGCCATACGGCCGGTTTCGCCGATCCAGCCCTTTCCGTAGGCGAAAAAGATTCCTCCCAGCAGAAGGCCCATCACGACCGCCAGCAAGCCCACTTCCTTAAGGCCGACACCGCCCACCAGTATGGTCACAATCAATATCAGGCCTATGAACATGGCCGAGGAGAAACTGCCGAGGAACACCAGCCCCATGACCGAGAGTACGGGAACATAGATATAAAGGAACTTTTTCCAGAACGGCTTCAGCAGCCATGAGAAACTTTCATTCTTTCCGCCGAACCAGTTTGCAAACCAGAATTCGTCATCCTTGTAGGCGGTGATCGCCCATGCGAGATACATCACCATGCACACTTTCACCACCTCATAGACGTGGATCTGCTTGCCGGCTACGAGCAGCACGCGCTGCGCCCCGTTCACTGTCCTCGCGCTTATGAAGCCGAGATTCGCTCCCGATACAAGAATCAGCAGCAGAATCAGCGAGAAAGCGAAGCCGAACTGGGAGAAGAATTTATAGACCTTGACATTGCGGATTACGAAATAGCACAGAGCCACCACCGCCAGGCCGAGAGCCATCACGATCAGCTGGTCCTTGACTATGGAGAAGCGGTCCGTGTTCTGCTGTACTGCAAGCAGGGAACTTGAAGAGAAAATGGACACGACGGAAGTGAGCATCAGAAGGACGGTAATCATCAGGATTACCTTGTCCCCCTGGAAGCGCTCCATCAGTTGCCAGGCGCTGCGTTTTTCTTCCATCGCGTCCATATTACATTCTCCTTACTGCATCTTTGAATTGCCTGCCGCGGTCTTCGTAGTTCTGGAACAGGTCGAAGCTGGCGCAGCAGGGGCTGAGCAGCACGACGTCGCCCGCTTCGGCGAAGGCGGCGGAAGCCTTGACGGCCTCATCGGCGCTGAGCGTGTCTATAATCTTGTCCGCGCCCACGATATCCTCGAAAGCGGCGTGTATCTTGCTGTTGTCAACGCCCAGGCAGACGATTGCCTTCACTTTTTCTTTCACCAGAGGCAGCAGCACGCTGTAGTCGTTCCCCTTGTCCGTGCCTCCCACAATCCAGACCACGGGTCTCTTCTGGCATTCCAGGGCGTACCAGGCGGAGTCCACGTTGGTGGCCTTGGAATCGTTGATGTAGAGCACGTCTTTAATGCTCAGCACTGGCTCCAGCCTGTGTTCTATGGGGGGGAAACTGGAGAGGGAACTGCGGATGATGTCGTTCTGTATCCCCGCGGCCTTCGCGGCGAGAGCCGCGGCCATGGAGTTATAGACATTATGCTTTCCGCCGAGGGCGAGTTCTTTGAGGTAGATGTCGGTTTCGTCTTCTTCGTAGCGGACGATAATCTGGTCCCCGCGGAGGAAGGCACCCTGCTCCACTTCCTTTTCCTGGGTGTAGGGGAGCATCTTGCAGCGCAGTATGATACTGTCCAGGTGCTTGATGGTGATTTCGTCGTCGCTGTCGAAGATGAAGCAGTCGTCTGGACCGAGGTTGCGGGTGATGTTGAATTTGGCCCGCACGTAATTCTCCATCTTGTGGTCGTAGCGGTCCAGGTGGTCTGGAGTTATGTTCGTGATGATGGCGATGTCCGGCTTGAAGTCGTAGATGTCGTCAAGCTGGAAACTGGAAATCTCCAGGACATAGTAGTCGAAATGCTCCGTGGCCACCTGATAGGCGTAGCTCTTCCCGATATTGCCGCCGAGACCCACGTTGAGCCCGGCATTCTTCAGCAGATAATAAATCAGCGAAGTGGTGGTGGTCTTTCCGTTGGATCCGGTTATGCATATCTTCTTTGCGGAGTCGAAGCGGCTCGCGAATTCTATTTCGGAGACTATCCTGATGCCTTTTTCGCGGATTTCCCTGACCATGGGTGCGGTGGAGGGAATTCCGGGGCTCTTGACGACCTCGTCGGCATTGAGGATCTGTTCGCAGGTGTGGGCTCCCTCCTCGAAGGGAATATTCCACTCGCTTAGCACAGCTTTGTAGCTGTCATCTATCTTTCCCTTGTCTGAGAGAAAGACATCCATTCCTTTGACTTTTGCGAGCACGGCGGCTCCTACGCCGCTCTCTGCTCCTCCAAGAACAACAATTCTTGACATAACTCTACCTTAATTTCAAAAGTGCCAGCGTAGCTACGCCGAGCATAATTCCTACAATCCAGAAACGGGCGGTGATTTTGGCCTCATGATGCGGAGGTACTGGCTTGGGGATAAGCACGCGGCCCTCCACTGGCTTTTTGTCCTGATAGTGATGGTGGAGGGGAGTCATGCTCCAGATGCGGACGCCCTCTCCTCTGCGTTTGCGGGTGAATTTGAACCAGCTCCTCTGCAGGAGGACGGACAGGCTCTCGACGAAAAAGATGCCGCAGAGCAGCGGAAGCAGCAGTTCCTTGCGGATAAGCACAGCGCTCACGCCTATGATTCCACCGATGGTAAGACTTCCGGTGTCGCCCATGAACACCTGGGCAGGGTAGGAGTTGTACCAGAGGAAACCTATCAGGGCGCCGGTGAAAGCGGTCATGAAAATCGCCACTTCGCCGGTTCCCGGTATATACATAATATTCAGATAATTGGAGTTCAGGAGGTTGCCGCTAAGATAGGCGAGTATGCCTATGACTATTCCGACAACCGCCGACGTGCCTGCCGCGAGTCCGTCCAGTCCGTCAGTGAGGTTGGTGCCGTTGGAGCACGCCGTGATTACCAGCACTATCATCAGAACGTAGATGGCCCATTTTGCGTACCAGCCCCAGGCGCCCTTGAAGGGGGAGAGCCACTTGTAGTCGAACTCATGGTTCTTTACGAAAGGGATGGTGGTCTTGGTGCTCTTCACCACGTCCTCATTGACGTAGGTGCCGGCATTCACCGGAGTGACCGTGTCCACGGTAAGCTGCTCCGAGGGCTCGACTCTCACCTTTTCGCGGACCACTATGTCATTGCTCATCCAGACGGTAAGGCCTATGATGAAGCCCAGAGCCACCTGCCCCGCCAGTTTGCCTTTCTCGCTCAGGCCTTCCTTGTTGTGGCGGAAAACCTTGATGTAGTCGTCAGTAAAGCCGATTGCTCCGCACCAGAGAGTGCTGAACAGAAGAAGCTTGACATAGATGTTTGTGAGGTCGCAGAACAGCAGGGCCGCAACCATGATGCTCAGGATGATTATGATACCGCCCATGGTGGGGGTGCCCTTCTTCTGAATCTGGTCGGCAAGGCCAAGATCCCTCACGGTTTCCCCGATCTGCTTCTTCTGGAGCAGGCGTATAATCTTCTTTCCTATGAAGAGGGCGAAGAGAACGGCGGTGATGGCGGCGAGCATCGCCCTGAACGACAGATAGTTCATCAGCCGCATGCCGGGGAAGTCCATCCCTATCGATTCAAAATACTGGAACAGGTGGTAGATCATAGTATACTGATGCTTTTGAAGGTCTCTTCTACAATTTCTTTTTCACTGAAATAATGCTTGCCTTCGCGGTCTATCTGGTAGTTTTCGTGCCCCTTTCCGGCCAGAAGCACTGCACCGCCGTTCTTGGCCGTGAGGATGGCGGTGCGGATAGCCTCGCGCCGGGAAGTTATAGACAGAGTCTTTGCAAGTCCTTTCGGCGTAAGGCCGGCGCGTATGTCTTCCATTATGGCTTCGGGGTCCTCGCTGCGGCTGTTGTCGGAGGTAATCACTATCCTGTCTGCATATTTTTCGGCTACCTGAGCCATTTCCGGGCGTTTGGTGCGGTCACGGTCGCCGCCGCAGCCGAACAGGCAGGTGATTTCGCTGTCCTTCGCGACGTCGCGAAGAGTTTTCAGCACGTTCTCCAGCGCGTCGGGCGTATGGGCATAGTCTATGACCACGGTCACGTCGTGCGGCCCGCGCAGGGTCTCCAGCCTTCCTGACGCGGCCTGGAGCGAAGAGAGCGCGACGAGCACGTCCCCGCTCTTCTCCCCGAGGGTCACAGCGGTGGCATAGACGGCGAGAATATTATAGGCATTGTGCCCTCCGACAAGACGTGTCCATACTTCGGAGCCGTCGATACGGAGCATCATGCCCTCGAAACTTTCCTCTATTATCCGGCAGCAATGGTCGGCGGCGCCGCGGCATGAGGTGGTGATGACCGTCGCCGCGGTATTCTGGACCATGACCTCGCCGTTGCGGTCGTCTATGTTGACAATCGCGAAAGCGTCTTTGGGGAGGGAATCGAAGAAGAGTTTCTTGCAGCGGAGATATTCCCTGAAGGTTTTGTGGTAGTCCAGATGGTCGTGGGTGAGGTTGGAGAAAAGTCCGGCCCTGAAGTGCAGTCCCGCGACCCTGTCCTGCTCCACGCCTATGGAACTGACTTCCATGAAACAGTAGGAACAGCCCGAATCCACCATCTCCCTCAGCAGGGAGTTGATGGTAATGGGGTCGGAAGTGGTGTTCGCTGTCTCCATCCTGCGCTCCCCGACGTAGTTTGCTATTGTCGAGAGAAGGCCGCAGCTGTAGCCGAGGCTCCGGAAGAGGTTGTACAGGAGTGTGACAGTGGTGGTCTTGCCGTTGGTACCGGTGAGTCCCACGAGGGTGAGCTCCCGGGAAGGATTGCCGTAGAACTCAGCGGCTATCATCGCGAGTGCCCTGCGGGAGTTCTCCACGAGCACGAAGATGCCTTCCGCACCCTCGGGAACCTGCTCGCACACCACAGCCGCTGCACCGGCCTTCAGGGCCTGGTGGATATAGCTGTGCCCGTCGGCTGCGAATCCCCTCACGGCGATGAACATGGTGCCGGGAACCACTTTCCGGGAATCGGCGGTGATGGCGCTTATTTCCGGATTTGTGTTTGGTGCGGAAACCAGTCCGCAGGATGATATCAGTTCAAAGAGTTTCATTTCAGTACAAGTTCGACAGTTTTGCCTTTCTCAAGTGCTGTCCCGGCCTTGGGGTTCTGTGAAGACACGTGGCCTGAGCCAGTGTAGCTGCACACGTAGCCGGAATTCTCAATTATCGCGAGTGCGTCCTTCAGACCGAGGTCTATTACGTCCGGGACCTTGTCTGAATTGCTGCTCTGGATTGTGGAGGGCGCGGTCATAATGGGCACTGCCGCTTCGCGGTTTATCTTGGTGTTCCAGTCGGGGACTATCGCGTATATCTTGTCAACTATTTCTTTCACGGCGAGGGCCGGGTAGGTTCCGCCGTAGAAACTGGTCGACGAGAGGTAGGAGTACACCGAAACCAGAATGGTGTATTTGGGGTTTTCTGCCGGGAAGAAGCCTACGAAGGTTCCCTGGTTCATCTTCCTGCCGAGCCTGTCGTGGTAGGGGTCCGCTCCGCGGTCCTTTGCAGGGAGGATAATCTGTGCGGTACCGGTCTTTCCCGCTACTGAGAGCTTGGCGTCCTTGAGCCGCTTTGCCGTTCCTTCCTCGGTGACGGCTTTCAGGGCGCGGGTGACGGTGTCCGCAGTGGCCTTGGAACAGATGTGGTTAAGTACGCTGGGACCGTATTTCTTCAAAACCACTCCGTTTTTCTCCACAGACTCCACGAGGTAGGGCTTCTGCATAAGGCCTTTGTTGGCGATGGCGTTGTAGAAGGTCGCGACATGAAGCGGAGTCACCGCAAGGGAATAGCCGTATGCGGTGGTTCCGAGCACGGGACGGCTCCATGACTTGTTGTCAGGGGTTATCACCACTGGACTGCCAAGACCGGTTATGTCGAAAGCGAAACTCTCTCCGAGCTTGTAGGAGTAAATCTTGTCGAAGAAATTGCGCGGATTCTGGCCGTAGTAAGTCTCGGCAAGCTGTGCGAACACATAGTTGGAAGAAATCTCGAAGCCGTGCAGCACGCTTATGCTGTTGCTCCCGGTCTCCCTTTCATAGTCCACGATATGGGCGTCCTGCTTGTAGCACGACAGCACACGGCCATCCCGGTCACGGACGAAGCCGTGGTTGGTCGGTATGGTCATGTCCAGCGTAGGCACGAAACCATCCTCAACGAGAGACACCAGGGTGGTGGTCTTCATCACTGAACCCTGTTCGGCCACTTCGGTCAGGGCGAGGTTGTTGATTTCTCCGAAGAGACTGTCGGTGGCGCTGCGGGACAGATTGACCATGGCCCTGACGGCTCCTGTCGATGCTTCCAGAAGTATGGCTACTCCGGCGCGTATCCTCGGGTCGTTCTCTATCTGGCGGCGCAGAGCCTTGTCGGCAATATCCTGGAAGTCTATGTTGATGGTGGAGCGGAGGTCGTTGCCGTCGGTTACTTTCAGGGAAGTGCTGTCATAGTCATGGACGGAAGTGTCGCCTTCGATGCTGCGGACCCATTCGTAGCCGTCGGTGCCGTGCAGGTCGAAGTTGAAACTGCCTTCCAGACCGATCCTGCGGTCTTCCTTGATGTAGCCGATTACGCGGCGTGCGAGGGAGCCGTATGGATAGATCCGTTCGTCGTGGCGGCTTTCCACCAGACCGCCCTTATAGCGGCCCTCGCGGAAGAGGGGGAGTCCCTTCAGCATCTGGAGGGTCTCGTAGTTGACATCCTTTGCGATAAGGAAGGTCCTGTTATTTGCGGCGCGGTGCTCGAGGATAGCCGTTTCATACTGGGCGGCAGTCCTTTTGGGGAAGATTTTTGCAAGCTCCACGGAAAGTCTTCCGGCTTTTTCCTGCCAGAGCTCCTCGGCCTGTTCTCCCTCTTTTTTCGGCGGGTCCTGGACTGGACGGCCTGCCTTGGCGGCGATTTCCCTCCTCTCCCGTTCGCGGCGGTCAATGTCTATGAATTCCTGCTTGCGAACGGTGCAGTCCATGTATATGTCGTACTTCGGCACGGAGATGGCAAGCGGGCGGCCGTCGCAGGAAAGTATGTTTCCGCGGCGGGGAGTGTTGTCTATCTTCTTGCTCGCGGGGCGGAAGTGGTTGATTACCTTCGCGTCCACCTCGTAGTGAAGCTGGATTTTGGCAATCTTCCATGCAATGGCAAAGCCCAGGCCGATGAACACGACGTACAGCAGCGTCATTACGACGCTGATGCGGTCGCTTCCGCCTATCTTTTCACGTATTTCAGTTTTCTTTGCCACCTCTTTTGCGTATTATCGTCGCGCTTTCTTCGGGAAGCGTTACCGTCGAATTCTCTTCTTCGAGCTTTTTCATTACATTTGAGATGCCCGTAATCTCAATCAGTTTTCCTCTTTTCTGTGCGTTCTGGACTTCCAGGGCCTCGATCACCGCCTTGTTCTTTTCCATCCTCACAAGTGTCTTGTCTATGCGGAAACTGATGAAAAGAGTCAGCCAGACCAGGAAGAAGAAGTAAAGGATATGGACATAATACTTGTCCGCCCTGAGCCTGAGCAGGAGCTCACCCTTCCCTATGGCTTTCAGTATGTTCCCCACGGAAAGCCAGAAATCCTTCATGTTCATACTCCAGCCCCCCTGTCTGTGATTTTTTCCGCAATCCGGAGCTTGGCGCTACGGGAGCGGGTGTTCGATGCTATTTCTTCCTCCGACGGCAATATGGGTTTGCGGTTCACTGCCGCCATATCCTCCCTTTCGCGGATGAAGTTCTTGACCATCCTGTCTTCCAAGCTGTGGTATGTTATGACCACCAGTTTGCCGCCTTCCTTCAGCGACGCAGCCGCACCGTCAAGGAATTTTTCCAGCGAACGCATTTCCTCATTGACTTCGATGCGAAGGGCCTGATAGACCTTGGACAGCACTTTGTGTTCGGCTCCTTTCGGCAGGAAGGCTTCGACTGCGGCATTCAGCTCCGCCGTGGTCCGGATGGGAGAGGCTTCCCTCGCGCGAACTATCGCACGGGCCATCCTCTGTGCGCCGTCCACTTCGCCATAGACCTTCAGGATACGGCCGAGTTCTTCTTCGTCAGCATCGGCGATTACGTCTGCGGCTGTCCTTTCGCCATCTGAGCTCATCCTCATGTCCAGGGGCGCGTCGAAGCGGAAGGAAAAACCGCGTTCGGCAGTGTCGAACTGATGCGAGGATACTCCCAGGTCCGCGAGGATTCCATCGGCTTTGCTCCCCGGGGCGAGAAGTTCGAGAAAGTTCTCCACAAAGCGGAAATTGCTCTGTACCAGAGTGAACCTCTTGTCCCGGGGGGCGTTTTCCGAGGCATCAACGTCACGATCGAAGGCGATGACTCGCCCGCCTGAAAGTAAGCGTGAAAGTATGGCGGCGGTGTGTCCACCGCCTCCGAAAGTGGCATCGACGTATAATCCTTCGGGGTTTCCTACGAGAGCGGAAATGCTCTCACGGAGCATTACGGGAGTATGATACTGTGACATTTGTGGTCCTCCCTATCTTTGCGAAGAGAGTTCCACTGCGGTAGCTTCGTATTCCTGTTCGGAAATCAGACCCTCTGCGCGATGTTCCTTCGCCCAGAGTTCGATTTTGTAGCCCACGCCTGCGAAAACAACTTCCTTGGTTACACCAATTGCGTCCAGGAGTTCTTTCGGAATGCTTAGGCGGCCGTACTTCTCGTCGGGAGTAACAGCAGCGCAGCCATCCATGTACTTCCTCCAGAAAGCAGCGTGAGCTTTGTTGAATACGATGTCCAGACGGCTCCGGATTTCTCCGGCAAGTCTCTCCCATTCCGCCCAGGTGTAGATTTCCAGACATCCTGCATAGATGTCCTTCCTGACCATCAGGCGCATGTCGGGAGCCTGGCCGTCTTTCGCTTCTGCGGCAAGTGCGGATTTGAAGACGGCAGGGAGCACGATACGCCCCTTGTCATCCAATTTTCCACTGCCTATGCCGAAGAAGTTGACCATTTTTTGTTAGTATTTCTATTTCTTTCACGCTGGGATACAAAGGTAGAAATATTTTTCCAATTTCTTCCACTTTTTTCCAAAATTTTCCACAATTTTTTCAACATCGCAGAAAAAATTTTGCCTTGCTCGATTCCGGGCAAGGCAAAATGTATTTATTTGTTGAATTTCAGCGGGTTGCGGGGTATGCCCCGGATTCGCTTAAGTCAATTAGAAAAGGAGGAGGTAACATCCTGCTGCGACTGCGGCGCCTGCAATGGGACCGGCGACCGGGACCCAGCTATAGCCCCAGAGGCTGTCGCGGCGGAAAATCAGGGCGTGAGCTGCTCTTGGAGAAAGGTCGCGGGCTGGATTCAGGGCATAGCCCGTAGTGCCGCCCAGGGACATGCCGAGAGCCATGATCACAGCTGTTACAGGGAATGAACCGATGGCTCCTGTTCCGGCCGGCACGCCGGCGACGTTGAAGGCGTTTCCGCTGGTTCCGAGGCAGAGAATAAGGAATACCAGAAGCCAGGTGGCTATTGTCTCGCAGAGGAAGTTCTGGGGATGGTTTTTGATGGCCGGAGTGGTGCAGAAGGTGCCGAGAACGGCGGCCGGATCTTCGGTGGCTTTGTAATGGTCGCGGAAGAATACCCATACCAGCAAGGCGCCTGCAAATCCGCCGAGCATCTGGGCAATGACATACCCGGTTACGCTCGCCCAGGGAAAGATTCCCGCGATTGCGAGGCCGAGGGTCACGGCGGGGTTCAGATGGGCGCCGGAAACAGGCCCCGCGATGAGGACGCCGGCCATTACTGCGAGGCCCCAGGCAAGGGTTATTACCACCCATCCGGCACCCTGGGCTTTGGATTTATTCAAGGTGACGTTTGCGCATACTCCGTCACCGAGCAGAACCAGGACGAGCGTCCCGATGAATTCGAAAATGTACTGTGTCATTGTGCTATAAATAAATATGTGATTGTTCCTTTCTGGTTGGACGGGGCTGTCTGGGAGACGGAAAAACGGCTCAGCCGGGCCGCCCTGACCGCGAATTCGCGAAGGCAGTTGTCCATGGAAGATACTGACTCATCGATTTTTGCATCAACCACCGAACCCTGGTTGTTTACGGTGATTATCACCCTGACTTCCCCGGCTCCGAGGCAGCGGTACGCCGGTATCTTCAGCAGGCTTGCCTTGCGCCCGTCCAGCGACCATTCCAGCACGGACGGCCCTGTATAGACCTCTTTTTTCTTCTCCGGAGTGTCTTTTTTGACGCTGGGGACGTTGACATAGTCATCCGGACTTTCGTCAGGGATATTCTGCCCGTCTTTCAGTTCCCGGGCAAGCCTTTCAGCGTCTTCATACAATTTCTGCGCGTCCGTTCCGCGGTCGTCTTTCAAGGCTGCGCGGTCAACCGCGATATTGCGTACCGGAGCGCCGTAGCCCGACTGCGCAAGCAGCTGCTCCAGAAGTTCTTCCGCGCTTTTGACAAGCTTTTCCTTTTTCTCCGCTGCCTCCTTTTCCTCCTGTTTGGTAAAGTCCAGGACGAAGCTGTTTTCGCGCTGTATGGCATAACCAAGCTGGACAGAGAGTAAAACAATTATCACCGCGAGATGGATTATCGCGGTGACAAGCAGTCCGGCCTTGGTTTCGGGACTCATTTACGGTGACGCTTGCGCTGCTTCAGGGCCTTCTCGACAGTGGTCGTCAGCACATCGATTGCGACTCTGTTGTGGCCGCCCTGGGGAACTATTATGTCCGCGTAGCGCTTAGACGGTTCTATGAACTGAAGGTGCATAGGCTTAACCGTGTCGCAGTAGTGCTCGATGGCGGATTCGATGGTGCGGCCGCGCTCTGCGATGTCGCGAATAATGATCCGCACCACCCGGTCGTCGTCGTCCGCATCGACGAAAATCTTTATGTTCATCTGGTCGCGGAGTTCCTTGCATGTGAAAATAAGAATACCTTCCACGATTATCACTTCCGCGGGCTCTACGGTAACGGTCTCAGTGGTGCTGCGGGTGCAGGTGATATATGAATAGACCGGCTGCTGTATGGTCTTCCCGCTTTTGAGTTCGCGGACTTGCTGGCACATCAGTTTCCAGTCGATGGCGTCAGGATGGTCGAAGTTGATGTTCTTGCGCTCCTCCATGGGGATGTGGCTGGAATCTTTGTAATAGGAGTCCTGGGGAATGATGACTACTTCTTTCCCCTTGAGTTGTTCCATGATGGCCTTTACGACCGTGGTTTTTCCCGAGCCGGAACCGCCGGCGATACCGATGACAAGCATATTCTAGAATTCTGCGTTTTTTGGGGTTCTGGGGAAAGTAATGACGTCACGGATGTTGGCCATTCCGGTGACGAACAGCAGCAGTCGCTCGAAGCCGAGCCCGAAGCCGCTGTGGGGGACTGTGCCGAATCGGCGCGTGTCTATGTACCATTCCAGATTCTTTCGCGACATCCCGAGTTCGTCGATCCTGCGTTCAAGTTTTTCCAGAGAGGCTTCCCTCTCGCTTCCGCCGATGATCTCTCCGATTTTAGGGAAGAGCACGTCCATGCCCCGGACAGTCTTTCCGTCATCGTTCTGCTTCATGTAGAAAGCTTTGATTGCAGCGGGGAAGTCAGTGAGAATAACTGGTTTCTGGAAATGCTTCTCCACAAGATAGCGCTCGTGCTCGCTCTGGAAATCGGTGCCCCAGTGGACAGGATATTCGAATTTAACTCCCTCCGCAACTGCTTTTTCCAGTATTTCCACGGCGCGGGTGTAGGTGACTCTCTCGAAAGTGATTCCGAGAACGCTGCGGAGTCTCTCGACAAGGCCTTCGTCATATTTGGACTGAAGGAACAGAAGGTCGTCCATGCAGTTGTCCAAAGCGTACTGGACCAGGTATTTTACGAACTCTTCCGCAAGGTCCATATCATCGGAAATGTCGTAGAAGGCCATTTCCGGTTCTATCATCCAGAATTCTGCGAGGTGGCGCGGGGTATTGGAATTCTCGGCGCGGAAAGTGGGACCGAAAGTATAGATTTCGCCCACGGCGGTGGCTCCGAGTTCGCCCTCAAGCTGTCCTGAGACCGTCAGGCTGGTCTTTTTGCCGAAGAAATCCTTCGAGAAATCCACATTGCCCTTCTTGTCCAGAGGAATGTTCTTAAGGTCCATGGTGGTGACCTGGAACATGTCGCCTGCGCCCTCGGCGTCAGATTCGGTGATAAGCGGGGTGTGCAGATAGACAAATCCCTTGTCGTTGAAGAACTTGTGTATCGCGAAGGCCATGGCGTGGCGGATCCTCAGTACGGCGCCGAAAGTATTGGTGCGTGGCCTGAGGTGGGCTATGGAACGGAGATATTCAAGGGTGGTATCCTTTTTCTGCAGTGGATAGCGCATGGGGTCGCATTCGCCCAGAACTTCGATTGAACTGGCCTGGATTTCCACAGCCTGCCCGCTTCCGAGCGATTCCACGAGCTTTCCTTCAACCGAGAGGGACGCCCCGGTCGTTACCCTCTTGAGCAGTTCCTCGTCGAAGACGTCGGCATCTGCCACCACCTGTATATTATTAATGGTTGAACCGTCGTTCAGTGCGATGAATTTAACCTGACGGTTGCCTCTTTTAGTGCGAACCCACCCTTTTGCGAGAACCTCGCATCCCGGCTGCATGGAAAGCAGCTCCTTGATTTTCATCCTTTTCATTTAGTATAAAATCCTATAATCCCACAAAGGTAACGTTTTTTTCGTCCTTTTCAAATATGGGCGATAATGAAAAAACAACCGGCTCCGGTTTGTGCACTGAAAGTAAGGTCGATGTGCTCAAGCCGGAGCCGGTTATTAAAAAAGTCTGAAGAAACTAGTCTTCTGAAGGTTTACGCGCGGAATACATGATCTTCAGCGCGCTGCAGCGTCGTAACTCTTGCTTGACATCGGACACGATACCCATACGGACATCCTGGTCCGCACGGATTGCGACTGTCATGAAGGAGCGGTCCGCCTCGGACATGGCGTCGCGTTCAGCGGCGATGAAGTCACGGATGTCGTCCACAGTCTTGAAGGAGTCGTTGAGCTGGATACGTGCATCGGTACCGTACATACCCTGAAGGTGCTTTACGGGGGTTCCGATATTGATGTAGGACGCGAGGTCCTTGCGCTCCAGTTTTGCTACTTCGGATGCGGCAGGCAGCTTCACGATGACCTTGTTCTCAGTCTCACGGAGCTGAGTGGTGACCATGAAGAAGAACAGGAGCATGAACACGATATCGGAAAGGGAACCCGAAGAAATGCCGGGAACGTCCTTTTTGTTGTTTGAACCACCGAATTTTGACATAATTCTATCTCCTATTTTTTACCGGTATCCTTAGGCTC
This sequence comes from Bacteroidales bacterium, assembly GCA_017544265.1. GTDB lineage: Bacteria > Bacteroidota > Bacteroidia > Bacteroidales > UBA932 > Cryptobacteroides. The sequence goes on from JAFYEM010000029.1 coordinate 33,626, forward strand.
GGCCTCGGAAATATTCTGAGGCACGACCTTCTTGACAATGTTCTGCTGCTCTTCCGAAAGGGCCGCGAAGCGTTTTCCGTACTCCCTCATCGAGAACTCGTCACGAAGTTCGTTGACGGCCTTGACGAGTTCATTCTGGACGGCGATATAGGCCTGATAGCTGGTACCGCGGTCATTCTGCAGGGAGATGACACCCTTCGAAACCGAATACATGCGGCCTTCGATTTCCTTCATTTCCTTTTCGGGGAGATTCGGGTCATCCTTGGGGTTGGTCAGGAACTCCTTGATTTTGTCTTTCAGGAAGGTAACATCCAGGGCTTCGTTACCGGCAAACAGCCTGTCGGCCGAGTTGATACGCACAATGATGATATTGCGGCGGTTCACTTTCTGGTCTTCCACCTTCTGGTCCTTGTCGGGAATAGGGGGGAGACGGCGCTGCAGACCTGACTGTTCGCCCATGGTGGTCGTCATCAGGAAGTAGCACAGCAGCAGGAAAGCGATATCAGCAGTCGAGCTCGAGTTGATTGCAGGTGTTTTTTTCTTGCCCATAGTTATGCTTTTTTGTTACGTACACCCATTACGATTTCGCCCACCACGATGGAGAGGATGGCCGCTCCGCCGAGCAGATAGGCGAGATTGAGGATTGTATCTGTGAGTTTGAGCTCAGAGTCGCTGGGCAGTGTCGCGCCGGTGTAGCCGACAGGCTGCGAGCCGGAGGCGAGCAGGTAGGCCAGGAAGCATACTACAATTACCCCGACCACGACAATTCCCATCTTGATAAGGCTCTTGGGATTCGTCGTCGCGGCAATGTAGATACCCACCAGCACCACTGCGGCGAGGGCAAGGCCGAGCATGATGTAGCCCCATCCGAGGAGCACATTCACTGCCTTTCCGTCGTTCGCCTCAAAACCGGTGGCCCATCCCCAGATGAGGATCAGCACACTGACAACGAGGAGCGCCAGGGAAGCCCAGGTGAATATTTTAGCGTATAATTGTTTCTCCATTGCCTGAGGAATTATTTGTTCTCGGAGTATTTGGTGAGGGTATCCACGAAGCGGATTGAAGCGTCTTCCATGTCGATGGACAGGGAGTCAATCTTGGCGAGGATGTAGTTGTAGAAAACCTGGAGAATCATGGCGACGATAAGACCGCCGACGGTGGTGATAAGGGCGACCTTCATACCTCCTGCAACGACGTTCGGGGAGATGTCACCGGCAGCCTGGATAGCGTCGAAGGCCTGGATCATACCGATAACGGTTCCGAGGAATCCCAGGGACGGGGCGATGGCGATGAACAGGGAAATCCAGCTGAGGCCGTTCTCCATGAGGCTCATCTGGACGCCGCCATAGGAAACGATAGTCTTCTCGACCACGTCAACACCCTGATCCCAGCGGAGCAGACCCTGATAGAAAATGCTGGCCACAGGGCCGCGGGTGTCACGGCAGACATCCTTTGCTTTTTCCACGCCGCCTTCTTTGAGGGCAGCCTCGACTTTCTCGAGAAGAGCAACTGTATTGGTCTTGGAGAATGCGAGATAGAGGATACGCTCGATAGAGAGGGCGAGACCGAGGATAAGGCAGATGATGACCAGGGACATGAAGCCTGCGCCACCTTCGATGAATTTGGTTTTGAGAGCCTGGTGCAGAGGAACTTCCTCGCCGCTGCCGGCGAACAGATCAGTGACCTCCTGAGCCGGGGCGACCTCCTCGGCGGCAGCGGGTGCTGCGCCTTCGTCCTGAGCGGATGCGACTGTAGCGGAGAAGGCCATGAGACCCATCGCTGCAAGAATCAGAAAAAACTTTTTCATAATCGTTTTTTGTGTTGTTTAGTTAAATATTTTTTGGTTTACGAATTCTCTTTTCGGAAATTCCCCGCAATTTAGCAAATAAATTTCAAAAGACAATAAGGACGCCCAAAAAATGTCAGGCGCCCTCCGGAAGGATCCGGAAATATCAGTAAGTCGTTATTTCTCCCCTGAGGGACCGCGAGAGTGCGGAGATGAGCTCTTCCCGTGGGAGTCCGGAGCCCAGCAGGTAGAACAGTTTCGCGAGCATAGCCTCGGTGGTGGAGTCGAAGCCGGACAGGACTCCTTCGTCGCTCAGGAACTTGCCGGTGGCGTACAGGTCCATGTCCACGCTGCCGGTAAGGCACTGCGTGACACTGACTATCAGTTTCCCGGCGGAGCGCGCGTGGGAGAGGATATCCTTCAGCCAGGGCCGTACCATGGCGTTTCCGCTGCCGTAGGTTTCCAGGATAACGGCCCGGATTGCGGGACTGAGGATAAAGGTTTCAGCCAGTTCGGGAGTAATTCCGGGATGGATTTTCAGGATAGACACGCGGGTGTCCAGCCGGTCATGGACCTCGAGCGGGCCGCGGCCAGGGGGCAGTATGAACTCGCGGTTGTAGCGGATATTGACTCCGGCTTCGGCCAGGGGAGGGAAGTTAGGCGAAGAGAAGGCCCGGAAGTTCTCGCTGGAAACCTTGGTCGCACGGTTGCCCCGCAGCAGGAAGGAGTCAAAGAAAATCGCAACCTCCGGCACGCAGGCGCTGCCGTCAGGGTTTTTCGCTGCGGCAATTTCCACTGCGGAAATCAGGTTCTCACGGCCGTCCGTGCGGGGAACGCCGATGGGCAGCTGGCTTCCTGTGAATATCACTGGTTTCCCGAGATTGCCCAGCATAAAACTCAGGGCTGAGGCGGAATAGGCCATGGTATCGGTCCCGTGAAGCACCACGAAACCGTCGTAGTCGTCGTAATTGTCGTGGATTACTCCTGCGAGGCGGGCCCATACCGACGGCTCCACGTCGGACGAGTCTATCAGCGGGTCGAATGTGACGGAGTCTATTTTAAGGGCGAATTTCCCGAGTTCCGGGACCTCTTCGATAATCTGTGAAAAATCGAAGGGGTGGAGGGTGTTGTCGGCGGGGTTGTGCTTCATGCCGATGGTCCCGCCGGTATAGACAAGCAGCAGAGATGATTTTTTCATATCCCGAAAAGATTTTGGGCGTTGGAGGTGGTTTTCTCCTCCACTTCTTCAATGGACAGGCCTTTGAGCTCTGCGACTTTCGCGGCAATCAGCGGGATGTAGGCGCTTTCATTCCTTTCTCCGCGGTGCGGTACAGGGGCGAGGTACGGGGCGTCCGTCTCCAGCAGCAGGTGCTCAATCGGAACCCTCCGCACGACGTCCTGCAGAGCGGCTTTCTTGAATGTCACGACTCCGCCGATTCCGAGCGAAAAGTCTCCGCTGCGGCGCGCTCTTTCATAGACCTCATAGCTGCCGCTGAAACAGTGCAGGTCTCCCCTCAGATGTAGGTGGCGGCAGTCCTCGAGTATCCTGAAAAAGTCCTCCCAGGCATCCCTCAGGTGGATGTTTATCGGAAGGTCCCACTGAGCGGCGAGTTCCAGCTGCGTCCGGAAAGCCTCCTTCTGCTCCTTTTCGAATTCGCGCCCCTCGTGGTAGTCAAGGCCTATTTCGCCGACTGCGACAATCCCTTCGTCCCGCCAGGGAAGCATCTTGTCTATCTCCTCCTTCCAGTCCTCCCGCACGGAGCCGGGATAGAGCCCGAGCATCTGGAACACAGTGCCTTTGTGCCTGCGGCCGAATTCGAACATCCCCGGCCTTTCGGAGCTGTCTATATCGGCCTGGATCATTTTTCCGACGCCCGCGGCGACGGCCCTCTCCCAGGCGGCTTCGGCGTCCGGGGCGAGCCACTCGTCGTAGAAATGGGTATGAGTGTCTATGAACATAGTTTCGCAAAGATAGTGACTTTTGCTGTTTTCTGACCTAAAAATAAGTATATTTGCAGGAACGCAAATTTATGGACATGACTATCAAAAAGTTTTTTGCAATTATGGCGCTTGGAACAATTCTTTTCTCCTGCGCCCCCAAGGTGCCCGTGACCCGCACCTGTGACGCAGTCGATGAGTATTTCGGTGAAAAGGTGGCGGACCCGTACCGCTGGCTGGAAGATGACAATTCCGATGAGACGGCTGCATGGGTGAAGGCCCAGAACCGCGTCACCGACTATTATCTGAAGCATATTCCGTTCAGGAAGAAGGTGCTCGCGCGCCTCACGGAAGTCGCCAATTACGAGAAGGTCAGCAGCCCCGTGCGCCACAGCAACGGAAAATGGTATTTCTACCGCAACGACGGCCTGCAGAACCAGTATGTAATATATGAGATGGATGAACTCGGCGGCGAGCCGCGCGTTTTCCTGGACCCGAACAAGCTCAGCGACGACGGAACCGTGGCTCTGAAGGGTATCTATTTCAACAAGGACTGCTCTCTCGTGGCCTATGTCATTTCCCGGAGCGGCAGCGACTGGGAAGAGATATACGTCATGGACACCGCTACGCGGGAGCTTCTGGAAGACCATATCGAATGGGCCAAGTTCACCGGCGCGGCTTGGAGGGGCGACGGCTTCTACTACAGCGCCTACGGCATTCCCGAGGAAGGCCATGAGTTTTCCGTGAAGAACGAGGGCCACAAGGTCTATTACCACGCGATAGGCACAAAACAGAGCGAGGACGAACTTTTCTTCGAGAATCCGGACGCTCCGCTTATGTTCTACACCGTCTCCACCGACGATGAGCAGACGGTCCTTTTCATGAGTGAGGACGGCGCCGACAGCGGCAACAACCTCTATGTCCTGGACTATGGGAATCCGGAGGGGGGCTTCATCCGGATGACCGCCGACATGAAGAATTCCGTCTATCCCGTCGAAGTGGACGGCAGCCGTATCTATATTATGACAAATCTCGGCGCCCCTCTGTGGAAACTTGTCGAGGCGGATTTGAAAAATCCTGTCTCAGGCGCGTGGAAGGATGTAATTCCCGAGGGAGACTGCGTGCTGGACGGGGTCACTTTCGCCGGCGACAGGATAATCGCCTCCTACATGAAGGACGCCGCGACGCACTCCTATGTGCTGGAGAACGGCCAGCTGCGCGAAATCCCCCTTCCTGGCCTCGGCGGCGCCGGTTTCTCGGGAAAGAGGGGGGAACCCTGGTGTTTCTACTCCTTCTCCTCCTTCACCACTCCCGGCACCATCTACAAGCTGGACCTGGAAACACTTGAGAGTGAGGTCTATTCGGCTCCCGACACAGCTTTCGACCTCTCGGACTACGAGAGCGTGCAGGTATTCTTCCCCTCCAGGGACGGAACCCGCATCCCCATGTTCCTTACCTTTCGCAAGGGCCTGGAACTCGACGGAAACAATCCTGTCTATCTGTATGGTTACGGCGGTTTCAACATTTCCCTGAATCCCGGCTTCTCCGCGATGCGGATTCCCTTCCTCGAAAGCGGCGGAATCTACGCCCAGGTAAATCTGCGCGGCGGCGGGGAGTATGGTGAAGATTGGCATCAGGCCGGCACCAAGATGAATAAGCAGAACGTCTTCGACGACTTTATCGGAGCTGCTGAATGGCTAATCGCGGAAGGCTATACTTCCAGCAGCAAAATTGCCATTGTGGGCGGTTCAAACGGAGGTCTTCTGGTCGGAGCCTGCATGACGCAGAGGCCGGAGCTCTTCGCGGTGGCAGTTCCCGAGGTCGGCGTGATGGACATGCTCCGTTACCATAAGTTCACCATCGGCTGGAACTGGGCGCCCGATTACGGCACCAGCGAGGACAGCCCCGAAATGTTCCGTTACCTGAAGGGCTATTCCCCGCTGCACAACCTCAGGGAGGGAACTGTCTATCCCGCGACGCTGGTTACCACGGCGGACCATGACGACCGCGTTGTCCCGGCCCACAGTTTCAAGTTCGCGGCCACCCTGCAGGCGTGCAACGCCGGCGACAGGCCACAGCTTATCAGGATAGACTCGAAGGCCGGCCACGGTGGCGGAAAGCCTCTAGCCAAGGTGCTCGAGGAGCAGGCGGACATCTACTCCTTCATAATGTACAATCTCGGGATGGAATATTAGGCCCTGCGGCGGATAAGCACCCAGGAGGAAGCGGCGAATGCGCCGAGAAGCAGGGTGTTCACCGCGAGTTTCAGTATGGAAATTTCGCCTCCGGGGAAGACTTTCGCATCCAGCAGCGTCCCTGCCGCATACGTGACCCCCATCAGGAGGAAAATAGCCCCCAGCCGCTTCCAGTTGTATGGAATCGGATAGTATCTGGCGCCGAGCGCGGCGCTGATGATAAACATGGTAAGGTAGCTCGCAAGGTGTCCGAACGCGGAGGCCCAGTAGGAGAAGCGGGGCATGAAAATGATGTTCACCAGGGCCGTTACGACGAGCCCTGCGAGGGTAATCCATACGGCCATATTGGTTTTTCCGGAGAGCTTGTACCACATGGATACGTTGAACAGCATCCCCAGTATCATGTAGCTCAGGAGCATCACCGGGACCACGCCGATTCCGCTGCGGAAATCCCTGCCGAGGAAGAGGGAGATGATGTCTATATAGAAGACCACGCCGAGCAGCACAACTCCGCAGAATGCCGTGAAGTACTCCATGACTTCCGCATAGAGTTTTCCGGAGTCCTTGTCCCGGGCCCGCTGGAAGAAGAAGGGCTCGGCGGCATAACGGAACATCTGGATGAAGAGATTCATTATCACGGCGAGTTTGACAGCAGCCTGATAGACCCCCAGGGAAGCGCGCCAGGCCTCGGAATTGACGTCGAAATAGCGGAACAGTATCCTGTCCAGGAAGTCGTTCGCCACTCCGGGAAGGGCCGCGACCATGAGCGGAAGCGAATAGAGCAGCATTTTCTTCAGCAGCGCGCGGTCGAAACTCCACTTGAAGCGAAGCAGGTCCGGAGCGAAAAGCAGCAGGCACACCACGCAGCTTATGAAAATCGAGAATATGGGATAGGTGAAATCGGGCGTCGGGGAGATGAAGAACGACAGGGCGTTCCCGGGATGGGCTGAGGCGAAGGCCGGATAGACAAAGAACAGAAGGAGGTTGGCTCCGGTTTCGGTCAGTATCTTCACGGTTTTGATGACGGCGAAGCGGACGGCTTTGTGCTCCTGGCGCAGCCTGGCGAACAGGATGGCGGTGATACTGTCGCAGAATAATATTCCTGCCGTATAGGATATCATCGCACCGAAGCCTTCATATCCCAGCGCGGTGGAAATGGGGCCGGAGAAGGCGATGATTACGGCGAGGAAGGCGGCGTTCAGTGCGATGACTGCCGCGAGGGCGTTCGAATAGACCTTCCCGGGCTGGGCGCCTTCCTTGTTGGCGAAACGGAAGCAGCCGGTTTCCAGGCCCAGCACCAGCACCACCTGAAGGATGGCGATATAGGCCATCATTTCAGTGACCACGCCGTACTGCACCTGGGTGAGCATACGGGTGTAGATTGGGACGAAGAGGAAATTCAGTACCCTGGCAAGTATTGAACTCAGGCCGTAGATGGCGGTTTCACCGGCAAGTTGTTTGAGAGGATTCGCCATTATCACAAAAATTTTAACAAAAATAACTAATTTTGTCGATAGAAAAATAAAACGGAACGATGAAAAAACTTTCAGCCTTAGTGTCTATCGTCGCGATTGCGGTGTCCTGCACCTGCGGCGGACCGAAAAACACCGCCCCGGAAAATGTCCCGGAGGAAATTGAAGAAGATACCCTGACAATTGTAAAGCCCGCCGTGGCAGGGGTGCAGGCAGCCCTCCCCGAAGAGCCGGTATTCGATATAGTGACCAACCTCGGGACAATCAAGGTCCGGCTCTATAAGGACACCCCGCGTCACCGCGACAACTTCATCAAGCTTGCGACCACCGGATACTACGACAGCCTGCTCTTCCACAGGGTGATAAAGGACTTCATGATTCAGGGCGGAGACCCTCTCACCAGGGTTCCTGAAAACAGGGAATTGTTCGGTCAGGGCGGGCCTGACTACACTATTCCGGCGGAATTCGTGCCGGCCCACAGGCATAAGAAAGGCGCTCTTGCCGCAGCCCGCCGGGGCGATGCCGCCAATCCCATGAAGGAGTCCTCCGGCTCGCAGTTCTATCTGGTGCAGTCGCCTGACAACTGCGTACATCTGGACGGCGAATATACGGTTTTCGGAGAGACTGTCGCCGGATTCAACGTCATTGACAAAATTGCCTCAGTGCACACTGACCGCTACGGAGTACCGCTTGAAGACGTGCGGATTCTTTCCGTCCATCCGGACGCTGAACTGAACAAGGAACAGTCTGAATAATGAAGACACTGCCAAAATTTTTATCCGGGGCGGTACTGGGTACGGCGCTGGTCCTGTGCCTGGGCTGCCGGAAAGACGAGCCGGGGCAGCAGTTGCCGGGGTATGAGGAAGAAGTCCCGCAGGACCAGGAAACAGAGAATGGTGAAAGCGGCAAACTGAAAGGGACAGTTATCGGAACCGCCAAGAGCATGAGTGCGTCCGGTCAGGCCTCTACCACTGCCAACACCAGGGAAAAAGCCTTCGACTCAGACTACAACACTTATTTCACTTCCTACGAGAGCAACCGCACCTGGGTGGGCCTGGACCTTGGAAGCGCCCACGTCATAACGAAAGTCGGCTTTGCTCCGCGTATCGGCAAGGAAAGCCTTTCCGTACTCGGGCTCTTTGAAGGCGCGAACACTCCTTCATTCTCTGACGCGCTGCCGCTTGCAATAGTAAGGCAGAAAGGAAAATCCGGCAGTATGCAGTACATGGATGTGAACTGTTCAAAGGGCTTTCGCTACGTCCGTTACGTCGGCCCAGACAATTCCCGCTGCAATATAGCCGAACTGGAGTTCTATGGCGTCGAGGGAGAGGGCGACAATTCCAGGTTCTGCCAGCTGACCAATCTTCCCACTGTGGTGATAAACACCGAGAACGCCTCGCCGATTACCTCCAAGGAGGTCTATGTGAACTCAAACGTGTATATAATATCTGATGGCGGAGCTTCTCTTCTGAGCACCTCCGACACCGGAGTCCGGGGAAGGGGAAATGCCAGCTGGGGCTTCCCCAAGAAGCCCTACCGGATTAAATTCGACAGCAAGCAGAGCCCTCTCGGCGCTCCGGCATCGGCCAAGAGCTGGACGCTGATCAGCAACTACGGCGACAAGACGCTGATGCGCAACATGCTCGCTTTCGAGGTCAGCCGCCGCGTGGGCATGGCATATACCCCTTTCTGTACACCAGTCGATGTGATTCTCAACGGGGAATATCAGGGCTGCTACCAGTTCTGCGACCAGGTGGAAGTGGGCACCGGAAGGGTCCCCGCAAAGGACGGCTATCTGATAGAAATAGACGCGTATGCCTATGATGAAGAAGTCAATTTCGTTTCCGACCGCTGGATGCCTGTGACAGTGAAGTATCCCAAGGATGACGAAATCACCGGCGATGAGCTTGCCGCCATTTCCGGATTTTTCAACAAGATGGAGGCAGCCGTGTTCTCGGAGAATTTCGCTGACGCCGCAGTCGGGTACCGGAAATATCTGGATGTGGACAGTTTCCTGCGCAATTTCATAATAGGAGAGTTCTGCGGCAACACGGACACGTACTGGAGTGTCTATATGTACAAGGACGGTGCCGACGGAGTGCTTTTCACCGGACCGGCATGGGACTACGACCTCGCCTTCGAGAATGACGGCAGGACCTATCCGATAAACGACCTGAACGGATTCATATATGCTACCAAGGGCTCCGTGCCGGTGGATGCAGTGAGGTCTATGGTTACCCGGATCGTCAGGACCGACCCGGCCGGGAAGGCGCGTCTGCAGGAACTCTGGAACGAGTTGAAACCCCGGTTGGAAGACCTTAATGCCTGTGTGGACAGTAACGCCGCCCTGCTGGAAGAGTCCCAGCAGCTTAATTTCAAACGCTGGCCCATACTCTCCACCCGGGTCCACGAGAATCCCGTAGCAAGGGGCTCCTACCCGGCCGAGGTGGATGCAGTCAAGTCCTACATCACGGCGCGTCTCTCGAAATTCGACGAGCTCGTAAAATAGCGGCATGCCTGCCGCCGGCCCTTGCGCGTGCGCGATTAATTTGTTATATTTGTCGGTAAGAATATATTTTGTCCCATGAAAAAGTTTGCTTTAAGCCTGTTTGCAGTACTGTCCATATTTGCCTGCACTCCTGAGAAAAAAACCGATTACGATGACATAAACAGCGGAAAACCGGATCCCGGAGGAATCCCTGCCGGCGAAATTGTTGAGATTACAGCGTTTAACATCGAAGGTATGGAAGACGGAAATAATGAAATGTCCGTCAGTGTTCCGGTCAATGCAGGAAGAACGGATTTATCTATAAGCCTGACTCCCGCAGACGCCGTCCCGTCCAGGGATATGGGCGTTTCCGCCGACAATAGCGAGACGGTGGATTACGGCCTTAACAACAATGGACTGTACTTCACGCCGAAGGCTATGGGCAAAGTTACCCTGACGCTTACTCCCCGAAAAGGACGCCTGAGCGGTAAGAAAGTACATGTGACCGTAACCGATAAACCCGCCGAGCCTGTTGCTGTCTCCATTGCGAAGACCGGCAGCGGTTACAAGGACGGTGTCCTGCAACTGACAGAGGGAGATTCCTTCTCCATAAAGGCCAGTGTCAAGGATGACAAGGGCAACAATTCCCCTTCCGAACCACTGACCTGGGAGGTCGTTGAAGGCGGGGATTATATAGCCATTGACAAAAGCGGCAAGGTGACTGCGAAGCCCATTTCCGAAAACAGCGGAAAGTCTGCGAAGGTAAAAGTCACTGTCACCTCGACAGCGGGTTCGGCCAGCCCTCTCAGCGACGAAGTCAGCATCGACATCGCCGCAATAGTGAAAATAACCATAGACCGTAGCGGCAGCAGTGCGAATGTCTTCACCATTACTGCCGGCGGCAGCTCCCTGGCGCTCAAGGCGAAGGTCTATAACAGCCGCGAAGAAGAGGTGTCCAAAGACATAATCTGGTCAAAGACTGCGGGTGACCCCAAAGTGACTGTGGATTCGGAGGGAAAAGTCACGGCAGAGGACGGCGCTACGCAGAATGCCACTATTCAGGCAAAGGTGTCCGAGAAGACATCAGTCTATGATGCAGTGCTCGTCAAGGTGGTTCCTCTGCCTGCTGAGGTGGTCCTCAGTAATTTCAGCGGTACTTATACCAAGGGAACCAGCGGTTACGACGACGGTGACAACTATTATGTGAAAATTGGAAACAAACTGAGTTTCAAGGCCACGGTTTCCCCTGCAGGAGCAGACCAGGCCATTGTAGTCGAATCCCATAAAACTGTTTCCAGCAATCCTGGAGAAATAAAGATTACAACAACCCCTGTCTCTTCCGGGACGACTGTCCAGATAGAAGCTGTTTCTCCCGGTAACGCTACTTTCAGAGTATACGTCAAGTCCGCGTCACAAACCAAAGTAAATAAAATGTTCTATGTCAACGTAGATGATTATGTGGCGTCTGATATCAAACCCGGAGACTATGTGTATTACAACTCTTCGACCGGCAAGTTCAAGAGCGTCGACTGCGGGCTCAGACGGGTCTATTCACCGGCTTCTCGGGGTTATGAAGCCTCTGACGGCACAAGGAGCAGCGAACCCCGTCCTCTTTCATCTCCTGGCTCTGGCTATGATTACATAGGTATTTTAGCATCCCTGAACCTGCCTTCGAGTGATGACTTCCTGAGGCTGTCGCTTCTGGAGCAGTGCCGGAACAATACTTCTGATCTGTGTAAACTCAACACTTTCCGCAAGAGCAACCTTCCGGGGTTTGAGAATTCCTCCAGTGTCCACGCCCTTGTGCTCTGCAAAAACCAGTCTGAGGATATGATCTTCCAGAGTTCGACGGAAACCATAGCGCAGACCAATGACAAGAGCGACGATGGCTTTTACCAGTATCAACTGAAGAACGTGGTGGCGTTGAGTAAAAATGAAAGCGAGAAGGGTTACGGAGAGTACGTCAAGTATGGACTTCTCAACCACCTTCTGCTGAATTTCTACAATACAAAGCTGAAAAAATTCAACGAATTCAATGTCCGCCCGGTCGCATACGTCGCCACTATGACAAATATTCCCAAACTGACTCCCGGCAGCGGAAAGAGATCTACGGGATGGTTCCTTCCCGGCGAGGGCGAGTGGAGTATGATCAGCTCGAATCTTGAACTTGTCAGTCTCTCTCTTAAAAAGAGCGGTTTCGGTTCTTTGAATTCTTCGATGTATTTCTGGCTGCCGTCTGAGTATGATGAGGAAAATGCGATGTATGGCAAACCTAACGGTAATACTTATCAGTGTGACAAGAATGAAAATCAGTTTCCTGCCCGTCCAATGCTTTACTTGTAACTATTGAACCATCGGAAGACCCATGAAAAAGATACTGTCATTTATCGCCTTGACCGCGCTTCTTTTTTCTTGTACAAAGGGTAACAGCAGTTCCGAAAACGATGATATCGGGGGCGGAGAAGAGTACTCCGGTGGCGTCGTTTCCATCAATGTCCCTGAGTCCATTGCGCTGCTTGCGGGAAGCGGTGAGACCCTGATACCGATTATACTGGAACCGTCCGGCCTGGATGTGGAAAAGTATATTTCGGTGAGCGGGGGAGATGATGCTGTCTTTACCTGGAGACTGTCAGGCCAGGGAATTTTCGTTACTCCTGTTGCTTCCGGAAGCGCTCAGCTGAAAGTCAAGGCCCTGCAAGGCCGTGCCTCCGACAAAGATATTACTATTCAGGTCATAAACGGCATAAAGAGTTTCAGCATAGATTTTTCCCCGGCCTGGGCAATGCCGTACATCTCCGGTACAATGACTTGCCTCACTGTGGGGAAGAAGTATCTTATGCGTGCCAGTATTACGGATGATGATTCCCATACCGTAAACACTCCTGTCCAGTGGAAGGTGGAAGGCGAGGGGATTCAGCTCGTGTCCAACGGACTGAACGGTGAAATAACTGTTACCGGGGCCCAAAAGACGGCGACTATCACAGCTACTCTTCCGGTGGGTGGTAAATCAGTATCCAAACTTGTCTATACCTATGCGGCTCCGACCGCGATAGTGCTTAGTGAGGACAGCTCTTCCATGGAGCTTAAATCCAAAGTCCCAAAGATATTCTATGCCCGGGTAGAACCCGAGGGAGCCATCCAGAACCTCTCGGTATCGTCATCTTCCGGCATACTGACATGCAATGCCTCTTCCGCAGGCTCAGGCAACTGGACCACCAGACTTGAGTTAAAGGCAAGCGAAAGCAGTCACAGTCAATTATCTCTGGATCTGGCTTCGGCTGTGTCTACGAGTGTAAGCAGATCTGTAAGTATCTCCGTCACTGATTTTGACGCAAATGACGTGAAATCGGGGGACTATGTCTATTATAATTCCTCCACAAGGAAATTCCGTTCATCTGACTGCGGAAAGCGATATGACGGATGGAGCTACAAGGATAATCTGGTTCAGCCTGACCCGGATTCCGGTGAGGAATATGTGGGAATTATCATGAAAGTTCTCGACAACTCCAATCTCCCCACGGCATCGTTCCACGGCCTCACCGAATCCAAACTTGCCGGACTGTCCAACAGTCCGGGTAAGCATGTAATGGTATGGTCAAAGAAAGAAGTAAAGACTTTCTGGGACTTCGATTCACCCAATACGCAGAGATATCAGTCTTCCTGGGGTACGGATGAGTATGGTTTCATATTTACGGAGAAACTCACGGCCTACAATATCGACATAATTCGGGCGTTGAAAAATAGTTTCCCGTCTATAGGTAATTATTCAAACGGTACGACAGGCTGGTTTATTCCTCAAAGGTCATCATGTTTTTCCTCTGCCCACATTCTTAACAGTGTCGAGTATTCTTTTGGTACTTCAGGAACGATGGATTTCCGGGTAAAGTACGAGGACTACCCTTATAAGGGTTATTGGACTCCATCTGATGACCCTGACGGATTAGCCAGAATAGTCGTGATTGAAGCTCAATCGACGAACGGAAGCTGGTATATTGAAACTGGTACACGCTACGGCAATAAGGATCAGAATCGCTCCGGGGACACTCACGTATATCTGCTCCGCCCGGCATTCATAATATAGTGCAGGAAGCCGGAAAAATATCGCTCTGGCGTATTTTTGCCGTTTTCGCCAGAATCGGTGCCTTCACGTTCGGCGGCGGTTTTGCGATGCTTCCGCTTATAAGTTCGGAGATGAAGCGCCGTGGCTGGATAGACGAGGATGAAATGCCGGACATAATAGCGCTGTCGCAGAGCGCGCCCGGACTTCTCGCCGTCAATATTTCCATTTTCGCCGGCTACCGGCTGCGCGGTCTGGGTGGAAGCATAGCGGCGACACTCGGGGCAGTACTGCCGTCCTTCGTGGCTATACTCCTGGTTGCTATGGTCTTTTCATCCTTCAAGGACAATCCCTGGGTGCTGAGGGCTTTCCAGGGCCTCCGCCCGGTGGTCATAGCCCTTATAGTGGTGCCCATGCTGTCCATGGCCCGCAGCAGCAATCAGAGCTGGTGGGCATGGGCGCTGTCCGCGGCCGCCCTTGTCGCGGTGGCGTTTCTGGGCATTTCTCCTGTCTGGATACTGCTGTGCGTCGGGGTGACGGCTTTCGCCCTTACCTGGTTCAAAGAGCATAGGAATAAATGACGGATACCATCATACTGCTTCTTCAGCTGTTCTGGACTTTCCTTCTGATCGGCACCTTCACAATCGGCGGCGGATATGCCATGCTGTCCCTCATCCAGGGAGAGGTGGTTGTGCATCACGCCTGGCTCAGCGAGAAGACCTTCACGGACATCGTGGCTATTTCCCAGATGACTCCCGGCCCCATCGGGATAAACACTGCAACCTATGTGGGCTACGATGTGCTGTCGGCTGCAAGCGGAAGCCATCTGCTTGGAATCCTCGGCTCGTTTGCCGCGACTCTTGCCCTGGTGCTGCCGTCTTTCGTGATTATGCTGATGATAGTGCGCTTCTATCAGAAATTCAAGTCTAACCGTCTCTTCGAGGGTGTTATGGGTGCCATCCGCCCCACTGTCGCGGGACTTATAGGAGCCGCCGCCGTGGTGCTTACGCTGAAAGCGACATGGCTGCCCCCCGAAGCAGGCAGCATACTGCCTTCGGGGCTTACCATAGATATTGTCAGGGAAAACTTTCCGGACTGGAAATCATGGCTGCTTTTTGCCGCCGCATTCGCCGCGTCCTGGTGGGGAAAAGTCAGCCCCATACTGCTTCTTCTCATAGCAGCCGGGGCCGGACTTCTGCTTTACTGATTATTTTTTATCACCCTCTTTTTTGGATTCTGAGGATGAATCGCTCCTGAATCCTTTGTAGAGGAAGCGGCGTATCTTCTGTGTGGCTGTCTTCTCGAAGGGCTCCTTCATGGCATCCACCTCGCTTATCTTGGAACTCTTTCCGACCTTTTTGTTGACCCATTCCAGTACGGCGGCCTTGCGGGCCTGGAGGCTTTCGAAGAAGCGTTCCTCTCCTTCCAGGTCCCAGTTCAGCACATTGTCGTCGAATTTCACAAGGGCGACCAGTTTGCCGTCGCGTTCCATGACAAGGGATTCGTTCACGCCCTCCAGGTCGTTGATGACCTGCTCTATTTCCTCGGGATAGATATTTTCTCCGGAAGGTCCGAGTATGGTGTTGTTGAGGCGGCCTTTTATATAATAATAGCCGTCTTTGTCCACAGTCGCGACATCGTGGGTGCGGAACCAGCCTTCATCATCTATGACTTCCAGGGTGCGTTCAGGGTCACGGTAATAACCGAGCATCACATTGGCTCCCCGGCAGACTATTTCGCCTTCTCCGGTTTCCGGATCCACATTGTCCAGCTTGACTTCGACTCCGAAGGATGCGATGCCTATGGAACCGACCTTGGTGCGTCCGACCATGGCGTTGCAAACCAGCGGGGCGCATTCAGTGAGTCCGTATCCTATGGCGTAGGGGAAGCGGCATTTCTTCAGGAATTCTTCCACGACAGGATCCAGTTTAGCCCCGCCGACGCCGAAGAAATGGAGTTTTCCGCCGAAGGTCTTGTACAGTCTTCCGCCCACGAGAATATACAGCAGCCAGGGCATCTTTTCCTGCATCCAGGTGAGTGTCTTGCTCTTTTTGATGGTCGGCAGGACGCTGCTCTTGTAGATTTTTTCTATAATGAGGGGCACGGAACACATCACCGTAGGGCGGATGGCTTTCAGTGCCGGCAGCAGTACGCTCGCCGTCGGGGGCTTCTGGATATAATAGACACAGGCGCCCACGAAAAATGGATAGAGGCAGCCGATGGTGAGTTCGTAGGTGTGCGCCATCGGGAGAATCGACAGGAAACGGTCTTTCTCGTTGCAGGGCTCCGCTTTCAGCGATTCTATGATATTGTGGCAGAGGTTCCGGTGCGAGAGCATGACGCCCTTGGCCTTTCCGGTGGTGCCGGAGGTATAGATAATGGCCGCCAGGTCGTCAGGAATGGGGTGCTTCACCCAGCCGTCGCATTCGAAGGCGTTGCGGTCTTTATGTATGAACTCGAAGGTCTCTATGTCAACGACGAGGGTGAGCCGGGAGATTACATCTTCCGATAGTTTGGACAGGAAGCGGCGGGAGATGAAAATCACCTTGCTCTCCGAGTGGGTGAGGATATTCTCGACTTCCTGCGGGGATGAATCGGGAAGAATTGGGATTGCCACCCTGCCGTAGGCCACGGCGCTGAAAAAGGCGATGGTCCAGTTGGGCATGTTCTGCGACAGGATTGCCACCTTGTCACCGGTGGATATGCCGAAGCGGGACATCCTGATGGACAGCAGTTCGCACTTGTCGCGGAACTCCCCGTAGGTATAGCCGCCGCTGCCGTCCGCATACTGGGAGACCCGGCGCTTGCGGTATTTATTAGTGGAGAAGGCAAACAGCTTGCCGAGAGTGGAACAGTACCGCTCCCGGGAGCCGAGTCTTGTCTTGTATGGTTTTCTCATAGCTCTAATGAGTTACATAGCAGTCCTTGTGCTTGCCGACCAGCCCGAGGCTTTCATAATAGGCCTGAACTCTCTGGAGATCGGCCCTGGCATCGTCCGTGAGCTCTATTCTTTCGCCGCAGCCGACCCTTTTGCGGCCCCAGTCGAAGAAGCCGGCATAGACGGTCGCTCCAGTTTCCTTTGCAATCAGGTGGAATCCGCTCTTCCAGCGTTTTACAGGCTTGCGGGTCCCTTCCGGGGCTATGGCGAGATGGAAAACTTCATCCTGCTCCATCTCATTTATAAGGCTCTTCACCATGGCGGCTGCGCTGGAACGGTCCACCGGGATACAGCCACAGGCGCGAAGCAGGTTTCCAAGGGGCCAGAAGAAGAATTCCTTCTTGATCATCACGTGGGCCACCTTGCCGAACTGGGTGTAGAAAAGATACGAAATCAAAAAGTCCCAGACAGAGGTGTGGGGCACTCCGAGGACAATGGCTTTTTTCTCTTCCATGGGTCCTCCGACCGTGGTCCAGCCCATTTTCCGCAGCAGCCAGCCGCAGAAACGGGCCCATCCTTTGGAATATTCTTTCTTTCTGGTTTTCATCTTGGACTAAATGTTGACGTCTTCAAGTTCTTTCTCGCTGCGAAGGTTCTGCATTATGAAAAGCTGCCTCTCGGAAGTATTGTCACCCATATAGAATTCCATAATGTCCTGCAGCGATTCTTCTTCTGCCAGCCGGACCTGGTCCAGCCGGATTTTGTCGCCGATAAACTCTACGAATTCGCCAGGGGAAATCTCTCCGAGGCCTTTGAAACGGGTAATCTCCACTTTTCCGCTGAGTTTCTCCACGGCGCGGTCCCTTTCCTCGATGGAGTAGCAGTAAAGGGTATCTTTCTTGTTACGGACCCTGAAGAGGGGAGTCTGCAGGATATAGACATGTCCGCGGCGGATAAGGTCCGGATAGTATTTCATGAAGAAGGTCAGCAGCAGCAGGCGGATATGCATTCCGTCGTCATCCGCATCTGTCGCCACAATGATATTGTTGTAGCGGAGGTTGTCGAGGTCATCCTCAACGCCAAGGGCGGAAATGAGAAGATTGAGTTCTTCGTTCTCGGCCACTTTCTTGCGACCGTACTTGAATGAATTGATGGGCTTTCCTCGAAGTGAGAAAACGGCCTGGTTCAGGGCGTTGCGCACCTTGGTGATGGTTCCGCTCGCGGAGTCTCCCTCGGTGATGAAGATACTGGAGCGCTCACCCTGGTCCTCCATTCCCTTGGGCATTTTTTCGCCGCGGTGGTAGCGGCAGTCGCGGAGTTTCTTGTTATAGACATTGGCCCTCTTGTTGCGCTCGCGGGTTTTTTTCT
The DNA here is from genome assembly GCA_017544265.1 of Bacteroidales bacterium. Lineage (GTDB taxonomy): Bacteria > Bacteroidota > Bacteroidia > Bacteroidales > UBA932 > Cryptobacteroides. Next base: position 51,808 of record JAFYEM010000029.1, read on the forward strand.
GGATTCCGGAAATCTCCTCGCGTTCGGCCTGGGAGGCCTTTATTTTCTCCTCAATGACAGGCACTATGTCCAGGTGCATGTGCAGATAGTTGTCCAGATTCTTCGCTACAAAATCGTTGATGAAACTGCGTATGGTCTGGCCGCGGTCCGTGGCGGTGGTGCCGTCGGGATTCTTTATCTGCTTTTCCCACATGTAGGTGGAGCCCAGTTTGGTCTTTGTCTGTCCCTCGAATATGGGTTCCTGAATCTGTATGGAAATGGCCCCCACGATACCCTGTCGGACATCTTCCGGCTTGTAGTCTTTTTTGAAGAATTCCTTGAAGGTCTTGGCGATGGCTTCGCGGTAGGCGGCCAGATGGGTACCTCCGTCGCGGGTGTTCTGGCCGTTGACGAAGGAGGCTATGTTCTCGCCGTAGGCGTTTCCGTGGGTGAGGACTATTTCAATGTCTTCGCCTTCGATGTGGATAAGGGGGTAGAGCGGGGTTTCGCTCATGTTCTCCGCCACGAGGTCCAGAAGGCCGTTTTCGCTCTTGTATGGATTTCCGTTGAGAACCAGCGTCAGGCCTTTCTTGAGGTACGCATAGTTCTTTATCATGGTCTCCACGAACTCCATGTGGAAGCAGTAACCTTCGAACATCAGCGGATCCGGGGTGAATCGTATCAGGGTGCCGTTTTTCTGGTTGCTTTCCCTAAGTCCGCTGTCCAGCAGTTCGCCTCTTGAGAAATGGGCGAAAGAAGACTGCCCGTCGCGGAAGGATTCCACATAGAAGTCCACGCTCATGGCATTCACGGCCTTTGTGCCTACGCCGTTCATGCCGACCGATTTCTGGAAATTAGCTGTGTCGAACTTGCCGCCGGTGTTCAGTTTGGACGTCGCGTCTATGACTTTCCCGAGCGGAATGCCGCGGCCGTAGTCGCGCACCGTCACCGAGTGCTCGTCCACGGTTATGTCTATTCTCTTTCCGAACCCCATGGAGAACTCGTCCACGGAGTTGTCAATGGTTTCTTTCAGGAGTACATAAATGCCGTCACCCTGCCTCTCGCCGTTGCCCAGGCGGCCGATATACATGCCGGCGCGGCGCCGGATGTGCTCGTTCCACTCCAGGGTCTGGATGCTGTCGTCGTTATAAGTCGTATTTACAATCTCTGCCATATTCCACAAAAATACGAATTTTTTTTTAAATTAGTTCAAGAAGAAGAGGTTCGAGGGTGTCGCGTGAGTTGGGGCCCACGAGAATTTCGAAATCTCCGCTCTGAAGGGATTTTTCGGCATGCAGAGGCTTGCTGCTGCCGCGGAGATTGTATTGGTCCACATCATACCACGAGAGCATGTCCGGCGTGATTTCGAATTCGACTATTCTGCTTTCCCCAGCTTTCAGGAAGACCTTTCTGAAGGCTTTCAGTTCCTTTACCGGACGGGTGTAGCCTTCGGTCCGGATGTCATGGATATAGACCTGAACGGTTTCTGCGCCGTCGCGGCTGCCGCTGTTGCGCACTGTCACGGAGAGGGTGACGCTTCCGTCTTTTGCCATGCTGGCGCTGCTGAGGACAGGGTTCTCATATTCGAAACTGGTGTAGCTCAGGCCGTAGCCGAAGGGATAGAGAGGGTCGGTGGGGGAGTCTGTCCAGTTGCTGTTGTAACGCCAGAAACCATGCCCCGCAGGTGCCTCCCTGGCCACTTTTTTCATTCCGTAGTAGATTGGAACCTGCCCCACGTTGCGCGGAAAGGTCATGGTGATCTTTCCGGAGGGATTGGACCGGCCGAGGAGCACGTCGCGTATGGCTTCTCCGGCTTCGCTGCCCCCGAACCAGACGTCCAGAATCGCGTCCATAGATCCGTCTTCCTCCGTAATGGACATGGGACGGCCGTTGAAAAGGACCATTACAATGGGTTTGCCGGTTTCCTTAAGGGCCCTGAGCAGTTTCTTCTGGCATTCGGGGATGTCCAGGCTTGTGGCGGATGCGGACTCCCCGCTGGCATAGGCCAGTTCCCCGACTGCGGCAACTACTACATCTGCCTTCCTTGCCGCTGCGACGGCTTCCTTTATCAGCACGCCGGCGGGGCGGGAATCCCTGGGATAAGGATAATCCCCGGAGATTGACTTTTCAAGGCCTTTATCCTCTATGGCGTTGCTGCCGCGGGCAAAGAGTACATTGAGGCCTTTTTCTGCCCTGAAGGCATCCAGGAGGGAGGGATGGCTGCGGCTTGCGGCGGAAGTCCAGCAGCCCGGATACTGGTTGCCGGCATCGGCGAGGGGCCCCACAAGGGCGATGGTCCCTACTTCTTCAAGAGGAAGGATCCCGCTGTTTTTCAAAAGCACGAAGGACTGCTCCGCCGCGACTTTTGCAGCGGCGCGGTGCTCCGGAGTGAACTGACGTTCGGATGGGCGGCTTTTTTCGAGGAACTTGTACGGGTCCGCGAAGAGCCCGAGGCGGTATTTGGCCTTCAGTATCCTGCGGCAGGCGCGGTCCACCTGCTTCATTGAAATCTTCCCGTCCGCAAGGGCCTTCTCACCGTACTTCAGGAGACCGGCGGTAACCATGTCCATGTCCAGCCCGGCGTCCAGTGCGGCGACTGACACCTGCCCGCTGTCTCCGAGCCCGTGGCGGCTGAGTTCCCCAACGGAGTTGTAGTCCGAGACTATGAATCCGTCGAAGCCCCATTCGTCGCGGAGTACATTGGTGAGCAGCCACTTGTTAGCGGTGGCAGGCATGCCGTTGACGTCATTGAAAGAGGACATTACCGACGCCACACCGGCGTCCACGGCGGCTTTATAGGGCGGGAAATAGTCGTTGTACATACGGTGGGGACTCATATCCGTCTCGCGGTAGTCCCGGCCGGATTCGGAGGCGCCGTAGATGGCAAAGTGTTTCACGCATGCGAGTATTTCGCTGTCGCTTTCCAGTTTCCCCTGATAGCCCCTTACATATGCCGCTGCCAAGGCGCTGCTCAGGAAAGGGTCTTCGCCGGAGCCTTCTGCGCATCGTCCCCAGCGCGGGTCGCGGGCTATATCGACCATCGGATTATAGGTCCAGTTGATTCCGTCCGCGGAGGCCTCTTCCGCGCAGATCCTTGCGGCACCCTCCACGATCCCGGGGTCCCAAGTGGCCGCCAGGCCGAGGGGAATGGGGAATACCGTCTTGTGTCCATGGATTACGTCGTAACCTATGAGAAGCGGAATGCCCAGCCTGGACTCTTCCACCGCAAGTCTCTGATACTCCATATTGGCCTCCAGGCCCGGAGAGTTCAGTATGGCCCCCACTTCTCCCTTCCGTATGCTTTCAAGTACGCCTTCGCACTTTTCATTGCCGGTGATTATCTCTGATGGAACGGCGGGGTGGTTGGTCTGCCCGAGTTTTTCCCTGATGGTCATCCGGGACATGAGTTCATCGACAAACCGGTCTTCTTCGCTTTTCGGGGTGCAGGCTGCAAGGGCAATCAGCGAGGCTGCAATCAGGACTTTTCTCATTGGTCGCAGGTTTTATGCAAAACTACAAAAAAATCCGCAGAGGCAAAGCGCTTCTGCGGATTATGTGTTCCTCCAGAATATTACTCCTCGGAAATAGCGCCGGTAGGGCAGACGCCTGCGCAGGTGCCGCAGTCGATGCAGGCGGCGGGGTCGATGCTGTACACATCGCCTTCAGCGATAGCGCCGACGGGGCATTCGGGAAGGCAGGTGCCACATGCGATACAGATGTCAGGAGAAATTTTGTGTGCCATAGCTATTGTGTTTAAAAGTTAATATTTGCAACTTTGCAGGGGCAAATATACCCTATTTTAGTGAATATGCCAAAAATAAAATACCTACTTTTGGGGATATCGGTGTTTTTTCCCCTCAGTGCCTGCCGCTGCGGCGGAACCGTCTCCTCGCAGCCTTCTCACGCCTCGCTGCAGCCTTCTGGCTGGGCGGCCGGGGCTGAACAGGGGGACTATGCCCCTGCCACTCAGCCAGAAGGCTCTGCTTCCGCCACTCAGCCAGACGGCTCGGCCTCTGCGTCGCCTTCCGGACGGGCGGCCGGAGCTGAATCGGGTTCCTCGCAGCCTTCAGGGCGGGCAGCAGGGGCTGAACAGGGGGACTATGCCCCTGCTACCCGCCCTGAAGGCTCTGCTGCTACCCGCCCTGAAGGCTCTGCTGACAACCGCCCTGAAGGCTCTGCCGCCCGTCAGTGGACCCCGTATGACAATCTGGTGGAAGTGGACCGTACGGTGCATGATTTCGGAGACATTCTTTCCTCCGACGGCCCGGTAAGCTGCTCGTTTTCGCTGCGAAATATCTCCAAGGAGCCAGTTGCCATACTTCAGGTCATTTCTTCCTGCGGCTGCACTGACGTGGAGTGGACGCGCGAGGACATAGACCCGGGCAAATGCGGAAAAATTTCCGCGACGTATAAGAATGACGCCGGCGCGGTGCCTTTCGACAAGGCCCTCACTGTCTATGTGTCCGGCCTGAAAAGGCCTTTTGTGCTTCATCTGCGTGGTGTCGTCCACGAAAAGGCCAAGCCGCTTTCGGAACTGTACGGCGCTGCCCGCAGGGGTGCGCTTGGGTTTAAATCCGACCAGATCCGGGTCGGTAACATGGAGCAGGGCGGGCTCAAGACAGGCAGTGCAATGGTCGCAAACCTGTCCCGCCGCAGCGTGAAAGTCACCTTCGCCGGCATTTCTCCGCAGCTGGACGTGAGTATAGACCCGAATCCGGTCCCTGCCGGCAGTCTGGCGACGCTCAGTTTCACTGTCCGCGCGGACAGGAAGCTGTGGGGAACGAATGTCTATACTGCCGTGCCGGTGGTGGACGGAGTATCCTTCGATCCGTTGCAGTTTACGGCTGTCACCAAGGAGAATTTCGCTTCGATGACCCGGGAGCAGAGGGACGCTGCTCCGCTGCCGATGTTTTCTGAAAGTACTTTCGACGCGGGGTTCATGCAAAGAGGCGGGTCCGTGGATATTTCTTTCAAGTTTACCAACAATGGAAAGAGCCTGCTGCATATCTTTAAGGCAGAGTCGGACTCTCCCGGCGTGTCATTTTCTCCGCTGCCCGATCTGGCGGCTGGGGAGAGCGGAACCATAGACCTCCATCTGGATACATCGGCTTATTCCGCTGGTGAATACACCATCATGCTGACCCTTTACACGAACTCTCCGACGCGTCCGCTGGTCAACCTTTTCATCGCCCTTATAGTGAAATAATTATCTGCTGCCGCCGCCGCGACCTCCGCCGGAGTAGCCTCCGCCGCCTCCGCGTGAAGAATAGCCTCCGCGGCCGGAAGAACCCCTGTGCCAGTCGCTGCCGGACATTCTTCGGCTGGAGGAGAAAGACTGTTCGGCCGCCCTTTTCGCCCTGTACCATTCACTGCTGGCAACTGCAACTGATGCGGCCGTAATCTCACGGGATATGTTCACTGTCTCGACCAGATGTCCCGGATAGAGTTTTTTGAACTGCTCTGCCACGCGGTCGGCGATGCCGAAGAGAGCGGCATAGACAAGATAATTCTTCCACAGTCCGGTTTCGGCTGCTTCCCTCTGGTCCACAAGGGTGAAATCGCGCAGGAAGTTGCGGAATCCGGCGAGTTTCGCAAACTCTTCCCGGCCTTGCGCCGTGCTTTTCCCGCCATCGAGCCAGCCTTTGCGGCAAAGCATCTCCTCCGCTTCTTTTTTAGTATTGTCTAACCAGCCGATCAGGAGCTTGTTATGCTCTTTTGCCCATTTCCTGAATTCTCCGTCTTCCAGTATCCGGTTTTCCCCGGCGGCCTGAAGGCACAGTCCGTAGAGTCTCGTTTCGTACTCGTCACCGTTTTCGGGAGCGTCCGGATTGAAGACAAGTTCAGCCCTCTTTCCGGAGTTGTCGGATTCGGCTTGTACTCTCACCCTGCCGTCCAGTATCCATTTCAGGAAATAGGCTCCGATAAGTCGGGATTTCATTTCTTTTGGCGTATCCCTGAGTCCCTTGTCAAGTACGCAGAAGGCCATTGGAAGGTCTCCCTCTAGGGGCGCTTCCCGGAAATAATTATGGAAGCGGGATCTGCCCATGATACTTTTGCGCCACTCGAAGCCGAGCAGTGCGATGAGTTTTTCGATAAGGATGGAAATGCCGGCGACAATGGACGTCAGCATTATGAAGCCATTGTAGAAATCAATGATGCCCAGAATTATGAGAAAGAAGGCGACGAGTCCCAGGGCGGATGAGCCGGAATCGGGTTCTTTTTCCCACTCGGAGCCCTTGAAGGCCTGCTCCTTCATTGTCTCGAAGTCTATCTCGCGCACATTCACGGGGGAGAGCATTCCCTTTTCGAAACGCATCATTATTATCATGGAGTCGTGCGAGAGCATCGCCCCGGCCGTGCGGGCCACGATTTCCCCATCGACCAGTTCTATCCTTCCGTCATAGCCGAAGCCCCAGAATTTCACGTTCTCCTCCGTCCACGCAGGGCCGCCGGTTTCATTCTTGATCCTGACTTCCGCAATTCCAGGAGGGGCGGCAAGTTCCGTGTTTATGAACATGAAATTGAAAGCGTCACAGTCGTTGAGGCTCTGTACGAGGCCGTTGACGAGATATGTGGCAATCCATCGGTGGTCTCCCATCGACCCCTGGCCCCAGCAGAGTTCACAGCCTTCAGGAGTGGGGTTGATGCCGCATTTATTGGCTTTTTCTTCAAGAGTCCTGTCTGTGTTCCAATTCCTGCCTTCCGATTCAAAACTCACCGGAATGAAGTATTTGGTGCCCGGAGGGCAGCCTGGAGCCCATTTCGGGTTGCGTACCATCTCCGTGACCATCAGGCCGGCCACACGGACGCCGTTGTCTTCCCTGACGGGCAGGTACCATTCAGTGCCCGATACGACATTTACCACCCAGACCTGTGAAATCATCACGGAGCCGTCCGCGCGTACGCTGGCCTGGACCTTGACACTGTCTATGCGCTGCCCCGCAGCGGGCTGCGGGAAAAGCAGGGCTGCGAGAAAAGCAATATACAGGAGTTTTCGCACTATTCCACGGGTGTTATTGCGGCATTTGCTTCGGCGGCTGCGGCTTCTGCGACGGTCTCGGAAGATGCTTCGGAAGATGCGTCATCGGCGGCTGTCGGGTTTTCAGGGAGCAGAGGTACCGTGGACAGTTCGGGCTCGACCTTCTTCACGGTTGCCTTTTTATGCTTCGGCTCTATGAAGTGCATATATCCGATCTGTATGGCGAGAAAATCAAGTTCCCTGGAAATATTGAAGCCGGACATGGTCGCCTTGTTGCTGTTGCCCTGCCAGTACTTATTCTGTTTTGACGACTGCCATCCGGCTCCAAGCAGCGGAACGCTGATTTCGAAGGCGCTGTTGTCCCTCAGCTTTACGCAGAGGCCGGCGGCGAGTTTAATGCCGATTCCGAACTGGTCTGAAACCCTGATCTTGTCCTTGGAATTGCCTTCCTTGTCCAGCTGGACGGTGTTGATATGCCCGAAGGACGCATAGAGGCGTCCTTCCCCGAAAATACCGAAAGTCCGGCTCCCGAAGAATGACAGGTACCTTCTGGCGGTAAAGGAGGCATTCCCGCCGTGCCTGACAAGGTCAAGGGCTGAAAGCTGAAGGTTCAAATTCTCGTCATCGGTGCCGACGACATCCCTGAGGTCCATTTTGATATTTGTCTTGATGCTAAAACCTGTGTAGGCGAGCCTGAATCCGATGGATACGTCATCTGAAATGAAATATGCGAATTTCGGGGACACTTCCCATAAGTTGAGCTGGCCGTCTCCGATATTGAGCCATGAAAGAAGGGAGTATCCGTCTCCTTCGTACATTCCTCCGGCCTTGAAGTTGCGGTATCCGCCGGAGATTCCCATTCCCCAACTGTCTTTGGATACAAAGACAGTTGGGCCTTTTTCAGGATCTGTGAAGCGTTTGAGAATTTTCTGTGCCGAGGCTTCGGGCGCAAGGATGCATTGTGCTGCAAGAAAGGTGGTCAGCAGAGCGATAAAAGCTGTTCTTTTCATATACTGTTCAGTTTAATCCTCAGTATTTTTCGGGTGGACGATGTGATGCGGACTCGATGGTCTATGGCGCTGGAGACGGGAGAGAGAATAGCGAGGGGAGTGTCGCCGTCCCCGACAAATACAAGGGCACGCCGTTTTTCTTCAAGCGGGAAATGTCTGTCGGTAAACCAGTCCTGGAGTTTTTTGGAGCCGTTAAGTCCGAGGGGCCGGAAGCGGTCGCCGTCCTTCCATGGGCGGGAATGCAGTTCCCCACGGACTTTTTCTGCATCCAGAATCAGTTCTCCCGGGGGAGTCAGGGCGCTGCCGCCGTTCCAGTTCTCCTCGCCCATGGTGAATTCCAGCGGGGATATCTCCAGGACGGCGCTCTCACCGTCATCCCTGACAGGAGCGGCGAGCGGTGGAATCTCCTCCCCGAACCGTTCCATGTCGCGGTTGAGAGTCCGCACAAACGAGGGATTTATTTCCCGGAACACCGGAAACACCAGATTCCGGAGCTTGTTCCGCTTATAGTCGTTCTCAAAATTGGTGCTGTCGTCCCGGAAAGGCAGTCCGGCGGCACTCGCATACTCCTCAATCTCCTCCCTTGTCATTCCGAGAAGAGGCCTCAGGAGAGGAATGTCGGAGTACTCCGCTACGGGGATGAAGCCGGAGGGTTTCATCCCGAGTATTCCTCGCAGTCCCGTTCCCCTGAGAAGGTTCAGGATAAGCGTCTCGGCATTGTCCTGGGCATTATGTGCCACGGCTACAGCCTCGTAGCCGTATTCCCGGCACAGACTGCCGAACCATTTGTATCTACGCTCCCGCGCAGCCATTTCTATGCTTATGCCCTTTTGCGCGGAGTAGGAACGTGTATCGAAGCTCCTGACATGGCAGACTATGCTGTTGGACGCGGCCCAGCGGCGCACCAGCGCCTCGTCCCCGTCGCTTTCGTCCCCGCGAAGGCAGAAGTTGCAGTGTGCAATGGCGAAAGGTTCGCCGCTGAGGCGAACCTTATCTGCAAGGCACATTGAATCAATGCCTCCGCTGACCGCTACGAGAAGCATTATTTCTTGGACGCGATGGTCCAGGTGAAGCCGAATTCGAAGTTTTCGCGGAACTGTACTCCCTTGCCTTCGTTCTTCTGTCCAGCGTTCAGAAGGATCTGGTTGCCGTCGGCGTCAAGCACCGGTATTCCGTATTTGTCCGTCTTGTAAATCTTTACGAGTGGATCGTATATCAGGTTGGTAGAAAGGGTGAGAGCGAAGTATTTGGCAATTTTCCAGAATACCTTGTTGTCCCAGTTGATACGGGGCTCGTATTGTTCGCGTTCCTTGCTCAGGCCCAGATAGTCGTAGAAAATGACGAGCTGGGTGGTGTAGGAGAAATTGTCGTTGATGGTCCATTTTGCATCCGCCTTGATCTGGGCACCGAGTTCCCAACGGCTGGCCTTGTATCCGGTAATGTTCCCTTCATCGTCCTTGATGGGATCCATACCGTATTTAGAACGGAGATAATGTTCGGTTTCACCCACCTTCTCGTCGTTGAGTACGGTGACGATACCTCCCGTGATGGGGGAAACGTTGAGGGAAAACCAGCTCTTAGGCGTCCACAGTATACCAAAACCGATGGAGATGTAAGCCGGTGAGAGAATGTCTGAAGTCAGGCTCCTTGCAGCCAGCCAGTCTTTCTCGGTGGGGTTTTCACCAGCAGGCGTTCCATAAGTGTAGTTCCTGTCGAACTGGGTGCGGAAGTCAAAGTTGGCGGACCAGCTCAGGTGGCGGACAGGAGTCTCGTAGCCCCATTTGCTTTCAAGATAGATTCTGTCCTTGTTCTTCTGGATGATCGGCTTGTCAGCCGACCAGAGAAAACCGTAGTCCAGCTGCAGGCGGTTGTTCCATATCATCTTGTCTTTGGCATAGTTTGCCGTGGCGTCCACGTTGCCCGCAAGGGTGATGGTGTTGTAGCCGCCGGCTGCCCAGTTTACCAGGGCTGTCTGGCCGAAAGTGATATTGGTCTGCAGGGAATTTGTCCAGTAGCGGGGCTTGGGAGTCGCAATGGGCACGTCTTCAGCCTGGGTAAGGGCTTCCGCTGCCTGCGCCGCGGCTTCCTGGGTGTCCTGAGCCTGTGCGGCCGCCGCGACGGCGACAAAAGCTGAAATGATCAAAAGCAGTTTTTTCATATTGTCAATTTTTAATAAGATCTTGCAAACAGGACACGGCGGTGCGAGGGCTTGCCGCTATAGACACATTTGCCCTCTTCTATGCATACCGCGCTGTCCACGGGGATGCAGCGTATGGTCGCCTTGGTTTCTTCCTGGATTTTCTGTTCAGTCTCGACAGTTCCGTCCCAGTGGCACAGCAGGAAGCCGCCTTTCTCGATTTCTTCTTTGAACTCGTCCCATGAATCCACCTTGCGGATGGACGCGTCGCGGAAGGCGAGAGCCTTGTTGTAAATATTCTTCTGAATGTCATCCAGCAACGCCGCAATGCGTTTCTCTAGGCCTTCCAGTGGCTCGGAAGTCTTGGTAAGGGTGTCGCGGCGGTGCACTTCCACGCTGCCGCCGGCAAGGTCGCGGGGACCCATGGCGAGACGCACGGGCACGCCCTTGAGTTCCCATTCGGCGAACTTGAAGCCCGGGCGCAGGGTGTCGCGGTCGTCTATCTCCACGCTGTGGCCCTCGGCCTCCAGCGCTTTCTTGAGCTCGTACATCTTGTCCAGCACGGCATTATGTTCTTCTTCGGTCTTGTAGATGGGAACCATCACGACCTGGATCGGAGCGAGAGCGGGCGGCAGCACGAGGCCGTTGTCGTCGCCATGGGCCATGATAAGCGCGCCCATAAGCCGTGTCGATACGCCCCAGGACGATGCCCAAACGTACTGCAGTTTGCCTTCCTTGTCCGTGAACTGTACGTCGAAGGACTTGGCGAAATTCTGTCCGAGGAAATGCGACGTCCCGGCCTGCAGGGCCTTTCCGTCCTGCATGAGAGCCTCTATCGTCAGCGTGTCGAGAGCTCCGGCGAAACGCTCTCCCTCGCTCTTGTGGCCCACGACAACCGGCATCGCCATGACTTCGCGGGCGAAGCGGGCATAGACCCCGACCATTCTTTCGGCCTCGGCGAGAGCCTCTTCCGATGTGGCGTGTGCGGTGTGGCCTTCCTGCCAGAGGAATTCCGCGGTGCGAAGGAAAAGGCGGGTACGCATCTCCCAGCGGACCACGTTGCACCACTGGTTGCAAAGAATGGGGAGATCCCTCCAGGAATGAATCCAGTTCTTGTAGGTGCTCCAGATTATGGTTTCGGAAGTCGGACGGACCACCAGTTCCTCTTCCAGCTTAGCGGACGGGTCCACTACCACGCCGGGGCCGTCGGGATTGGTCATCAGGCGGTGATGGGTCACCACGGCGCATTCCTTGGCGAATCCTTCGACATGCTCCGCTTCGCGGCTGAGGAAAGACTTCGGGATGAACAGGGGGAAATAGGCGTTCTTCACTCCGGTCTCCTTGAACATTCCGTCCAGAATATGCTGCATTTTTTCCCAGATGGCATAGCCATAGGGCTTGATTACCATGCATCCGCGCACAGCCGACTGCTCGGCCAGATCCGCCTTGACGACCAGGTCGTTGTACCACTGGGAATAATTTTCTGTCCTCGATGTAACTTCTTTTGCCATATTTAACTGAAAATTTTGTACATTTGCTAGTGTATCTGCATCTTATATGCGGCGGAGGTACGTTTGTTGCTGAATATACATTCCGCCCCTCCAAACGGAGGCAAAGATACTTAATTTTTATGAATAAATAGAGGACTGACGATGAAAAAGCAAATAGCAATTCTTTCGGTGGCGCTTGCCGCTGCCGTTTCCTGCGGCACGCTTTCCCAGACGGCTTACGATGACGCCGGTCAGCAGTTTCATGACGGGGTCTATTATACCAGCGGTCCGGACAAGGCGGCCGTCGCAGCAGCAGATGCCGAGGTCGATGAGCTCGTGGCCCAGACAAAAGAATCCCCTTTGTTCATTATTTCAGACCGCGACACAGTCGTAGTCCCCGAAGGCAAGAGCGCAAAACTGCAGTTCGACCCGTCCACCTCCACTACGGTCATCAATGTCTATGATACCCCCTCGCTGGATCCCTGGCTCGGCCTGGCGCTGGTCCCGTGGTATCTGAGCGGCTGGTACGGACCTTATTACACCTCGCCCTGGTACTACGGAAGGTGGCGTTATTATTCTCCCTGGTATCATTCCAGCTGGTATTTCGACCCCTGGTACCACGACCCGTGGTATTACCGCAGCGCTTACTGGTACGACCCGTGGTATTGCGGCGGTTATTATCACCACCATCATCACTACGGTTACTACCATCCAGTCTATTATGGCCGTCCCGGATACAACCGTGTCTATGCGCACTCGGGCTCATCCCGTTCCGGCAGGGTCTCCAACCACGGTCCAATGGTCCGCTCCGGCGGCTTCACTCCGTCCCGCAGTTCCTCCAGGACACTGTCGCCCGCGACCCGTTCCGCTTCGTCCCGCAGCATTTCGACTTCCGCAAGAAGCGGCGTGACATCGCGCAGCATAGCCTACTCTCCTTCGCGAACCGGTGCAACCAGGGTTGCCCGTACGGCGACTCCTTCCCGCAGTTATTCCACTGCCTCCCGCAGTCATAGCGGCACCACCGCTTCACGAAGCCACTCCGGCACAAGCGCAAGCCGCAGCGGTTCAACTTCGTCCCGCAGCTACAGCACCCCTTCTTCGCCTTCCCGCGGTTATTCTTCCCGGAGTTCATATTACAGGACTGCCCCGTCGACATCTTCCCGCAGCAGTTCTTCCTCCGGCAGCTACTCTTCCCGCAGCAGCTCTTCTTCCAGCGGAAGTTCATCCCGCAGCTATTCCTCAGGAAGCAGTTCCCGCAGCAGTTCTTCCAGGAGCTATTCTTCGGGCTCTTCTTCCCGCAGTTATTCCGGCAGCAGCTCCCGCAGCAGTTATTCCGGCGGTTCGCACAGCTATTCCGGCGGATACCACAGCGGTTCCTCCCACAGTTCGCGCAGCGGCTCCCACGGCAGACATTAGTTAAAACAGTATAGCTATGAAAAAGTCCCTCATCACTCTGATTTTTGGAGTTTCGGCAATTGTGGCGTCGGCGCAGACGATGCAGGACGTGTATTCGTTCAGCGAGAATATCTACGGCGGGACGGCCCGTTCCGTCGGTATGGGCAACGCCATGTCCGCAGTCGGTTCGGACATGGGCTCCGTCACTATAAATCCCGCAGGAAGTGCCGTTGCCGGCTATTCCCAGATGACCATTACTCCCGGTTTTTCGGTTTCCAACGTAACTGCATCCGGTATTCTGGCGGACCAGCCTGACGGCTCCGCGTCTTTCGAGCAGTCAGTCAAGCAGACCTCGGCCCGTATGACCCTTCCGGATTTCGGCTTCGTGCTGAATCTCAACGGGCACCGCTCCTCCGGCCTGAAGAACATCTCCTTCGGCTTCCTCGGCAATTCTTCCAATAATTTCCTGAACAACATGGTCGCCCGCGGGACCAACGGATACACTTCCTACGCCGGTTCCCTGGCCTCTCTGGCTTCCGGCTGGCAGACTTCCGAGATAACCGGGGACAATCCCTATTTCGACCATGATGCGCCATGGAGCGTCATCACCGGTTACGGCGCCTTCATCATAGACAACCAACCGGACGGTGCCGGAGGCTCCCTTCAGGACCAATATATCGGCGTGACGGAGAAATTCATAGGCTCTGACATAGGCCTTGCCGGAATCATAAATCAGGGTTACGGCGTGTCGCGCATCGGCAACAAATATGACTTCGTCTTCAATTTTGCGATGAATTTCTCTGACATCGTCTATATCGGAGCGAACCTGGGCCTGGTTTCCATGCGCTATCGCGAGAGCGAGTACTGGTCGGAAAGCGCCGTGAACATGGATGATTTCGTGGTCAACGTCAATGGAAATCCCACCAGGTTCGACCGTTTCGACATGGACTATCAGTACAATGTGGACGGCACCGGAGTCTATGGAAAACTGGGCGTCATAGTCCGCCCTGCCGGTGGTCTCAGGATAGGCCTTACCGCCCAGACTCCGACGGCGATGAACCTTGTCGAGAAGTGGTCGTTTGATGCCAAGACACATTTTGAGAAGGGCAGTGAAAGTGCTTCGTCTGAAGAGGCGGAATCCCGCTACCGGCTCTCGTCGCCCGCGATTTTCGGAGCCGGCCTGGCCTATACGATAGGTTCTTTCGGCCTTGTCAGCGTGGACTATGAATTCAGGGACTTCTCCTGGGCCAGGCTGCATGAGCGTTATGTCGAGGACCGTGGGTATTTCGACGGGCTGAATCAGGATATACGCCAGTATTTCTGCGCTTCCCATGCGATTCGTGCCGGACTGGAGGTCCGCCCGATTCCTTCAGTGGCTATCCGTGCCGGGTATAATTACAATACCTACGGGGCCATCGGGGCCAATGGAAAGAGGGCGTCATATCTTGACAAGCACGCTTTCAGCATCGGTGGCGGGTGGAGCTCCAGAGGGTCATTCTTCGCCGATCTCGCAGTGCGCGTGAGAACCTACAGGGAGCAGTTCCAGCCGTATAATTATTATTCGTACGATTCTTCAGGACATCCCGGGATTGACGACAGAATCGCCTGCCCGCTGATTGAGAGCAGATCCGTCCTTGTGGATACCATTCTGACGCTCGGATTCAGATTTTAGATTTAAAAAAGAGGAAGTTCCTACAGGAGCTTCCTCTTTTTGAATACTATGAAGAATACCACCAGGGACAGCAGCATTATTCCTATAATAATCACCCAGTCCCATCTGGTGCCTGTCATCGGAAGGGCAACGTTCATTCCATAGAAACTCGCCACCAGGGTAGGCGGCATCAGAAGCAGCGACACCACCGCGAAAATCTTCATGATTTTGTTCTGTTCCAGGTTGATGAGACCGACCACGGTATCCTGCAGGTACTCCAGCCTCTCGAAACAGAAATTAGTGTGGTTGATAAGGGATGAAAGGTCCTGTAGAAGCACTGTCAGGCGGCTTTCCAGGGCCTGCGGAATTTTGGTGGACCGCATCAGGTTTGAAATCAGCCTCTGCTTGTCCACCACGTTTTCCCTGACTATCATGGTGTTCTCCTGCAACTGGGAAATATCCAGCAGGAGGTCTTCATTTATGTCTTCCTGTTCTGTTATTCGCTTGGCGTACTGGGAAATCTCCTTCGCGAGCAGCTCAATCATATCGGCATCCAGGTCAACCCTCTGGTCCAGGATACTTGCAAACACGCTGAATCCGGAAGGATACTGCTTGGGATTGATCTGGAGGCGGCGCTGAAGGTCGGTAAAACTTCTCAGCGGCACCTCGCGCAGCGTTGTAAGGGTATCGTCCACGATCGTGAACGACACTGCCTGCATCATATATTCTTCGGGTCCCGGGGTCAGGAAGTTGGTGTTTGCGAAGATGGCGTCGTCGGTCTCGAAATAGCGGGAGGAACTTTCGATTTCCTCGGCCTGTGCACGGCTCTGGATTTCAGTGCCCAGAAAGGCTTCCACTGCTCTTTTCTCGTCGCCCGTAGGGTCCACGAGATCAATCCAGACAGTGTCCTCGATTTTGATTTTGCCAAGATACTTCTCGGACTGGGAGAAGATGATTTTTCCGTTTTCCTTGTAGAAGATATTCAGCATATCGTTCCATCATTTAAGAAGGGCCAGCCGCACCTTCAGGATTACACATTTTCAACCTGCCTGCCGATTACGGGAAACGACGGCCCGCAAAGTTAAAAAAAAATTTGCACTTACAAAAAAACTTCTTACCTTTGCAGTCCCATCGCGGGGTAGAGCAGTCGGTAGCTCGTCGGGCTCATAACCCGGAGGTCGGAGGTTCGAGTCCTCC
>JAFYEM010000030.1 GCA_017544265.1 Bacteroidales bacterium
CCGTCCAGCAGTACTGCTCCTCTTTTCCCTTCTTTACCAGATAGAGCGGCGGAGTGGCCAGATAGACATAGCCGTTCTTGATCAGGTCGAACATGTAGCGGAAGAAGAAGGTCAGGATAAGGAAGGCGATGTGGGAACCGTCCACATCGGCATCGGTCATGACGATGACCTTGTGGTAGCGGAGCTTCGAAAGGTCCATGCGCTTTTCGCCGTTCTCGTCCTCCTGCGCCACCGTGACGCCGAGGGCGGTGTAAATATTGCGCACTTCCTGGCTCTCGAAGGCACGGTCTCCGGCAGCTTTCTCCACATTCAGGATCTTGCCCCTCAGAGGCAGGATCGCCTGTATGCGGCGGTCGCGGCCCTGCTTCGCGGTACCGCCTGCGGAATCTCCCTCCACGAGGAAGAGTTCGCATTTCTCGGGATCGTGATCGGAGCAGTCCGCCAGTTTTCCGGGCATTCCTGCGCCTCCCATAGGAGTTTTGCGCTGCACCATTTCGCGGGCCTTGCGGGCCGCGGCGCGGGCCGTGGCGGCCAGGACTATTTTCTCGATGATGGTCTTCGCCTCCCTTGGATGTTCCTCAAGGTATGTGTCCACGGCGGCGGCAGTAGCCTGGGAAACGGCGGAAGTGACCTCGGGGTTGCCGAGTTTGGTCTTGGTCTGGCCTTCGAACTGAGGCTCGGCGACCTTGACGGAAATGACGGCGGTAAGGCCCTCGCGGAAGTCCTCGGGGCTCAGTTCACCCTTGAATTTGGCGAGCAGGTTGTTCTTTTCCGCATAGTTCTTCAGGGAACGGGAAAGGCCCATCTTGAAGCCCTGGAGATGAGTACCGCCTTCGATTGTGTGGATATTGTTCACGTATGAATAAATCCTCTCGGAGAAGCCGGTGTTGTACTGGAGGGCGATGTCTATGGGAATGATCTTGTCCGCATTGACGCAGATGGGCTCGGGGATGAGCTTGGGAGCGCCGGCATCCAGATAGTCGATGAACTCCTTCAGGCCTTCCTCGGAATGGAAGGTCTCGTGACGGAACTCACCGGACTCGGGATCTTTCTCCCTGAGGTCCACGAGATTGATGCGGATGCCCTTGTTGAGGAAGGCCAGCTCGCGGAGACGGTTCGCAAGGGTTTCGTACTTATAGACAATAGTCTGCTGGAAAATAGTCGCGTCCGGGTGGAAGGTGATTATCGTTCCGGTGTCCGAGGACTCGCCGACAACCTCGACTTCGGTAATGGGTTTGCCCTTGGAATACTTCTGCACGAAGATTTTTCCCTCGCGGTGGATCTCGGCGACCAGAAGGTCCGAAAGCGCGTTGACGCAGCTGACGCCCACGCCGTGCAGACCGCCGGAAACCTTGTAACTGTTCTTGTCGAACTTACCGCCCGCATGGAGGACCGTCAGAACCACCTCGAGCGCACTGCGGTGCTCTTTTTCGTGCATTCCGGTCGGGATACCGCGGCCGTTGTCCTTGACTCTCACCGAGTTGTCTTCGAGGATGGAAACGTCGATGTCCGTACAGAAGCCGGCCATCGCCTCGTCGATACAGTTGTCCACGACTTCATACACAAGGTGGTGAAGTCCCCTTTCACCCACATCTCCGATGTACATCGAAGGACGTTTACGTACTGCCTCAAGGCCTTCCAGGACCTGAATGCTGCTGGCGCCATACTGCTCCGGCGCAGCGTTCTGCTCTACATTTTCTGCCATATTTCGTATGTTTGTTTCTCCTTTTCAAAAGGCTTTTGCGCAAGCCTCGCTATAAGCATACAAATATAGCAAATCTTTCTGGTTTTTCCTACGGAAAAAAAGTAAATAACGACCTAAAACGAGAGGGTTACACCTGCAGTGACGTAAGCACCTTTTTCGGCATAGAAGGGATTGCGCCATATTTTCTGGAAAAGGAGGTTGCCTCCCTTGAGCCAGAATCCCAGCCACGGCGTGAAATTATAGGCCGCATAAAGGCCGAGGTCGAAATAGCCGGGAAGGGTGTAAGAGCCGTCATCCGCGAGTGTGGCGGTCCTGCCGGTGGCGAAGTCGAAATTGACGCCGGCATAGACCCTGCGGCGGTAATTATACACAGCGTCCAGACTACCCGTGAATGCGGCGGGAGAAAGCAGGCCCTCAACAGTGTCCACCATGAAGGCCTTGTTGAAGCTGAGGCGGCCGTCGGCGGAGAAACTGCGGCTCTTCCAGCCATAATCCAGATTCACCTTCACAAGGTGATAAGTCCCGTAGGCGACAGCCGGGAGGTAAACCCCGTCCGGTGCTGCCACCACTCCCTGCTCCAGTGAATTGGACTTGAAGCTGTAGGATGCCTCCAGGTCGTAGTGGAAACGCCCGGAGATATTCCCCTTGAAGCCGAGGGAGGCGAAAATACGGGTTATGGAGTTGTCCAGCAGCACATTCCCGCCGGCAATGCTGTAGTACGGGTTGAAGAAATGATTCTTTGCCAGAAGCTCGTCGTAGGCATTGATGGAGTTGCCGCCGCTCGCCTCGGTATAGAACACCACGGCGCCGTCCCAGGGATTGAAACTGATGAAGACGTCAGGACTCAGCAGCTGGACCCTGGTCTTGTGCATCGCCCCGTGGCCTTCCCTGTCGGTATCGTCCCCGCCGATGCGCACGGACAGCCGCGCCCCGAGCCTGAGGTTCCACGGACCGTGCGAGAAGATATAGTGCGGGGCGAAGCCCATGGTTCCGACATAGGAGACGAACATCCGGCCGAAATCCTGCAGGTCCAGGTCCACGTCCGCAAGAACCTTGTGGTCCGTGCCGAGAACGGGGCCGAGTTCGCTGTCCAGCTTGAAATGATGGAAGCGGAGCTGCTCGCCGAAGGTGGAGAAATTGTCCACGCCGTAACGGTAGTCCATCAGCACGTCATAGTAGAACTGGTTTGCGGGGAATTCCACGCT
The DNA here is from genome assembly GCA_017544265.1 of Bacteroidales bacterium. GTDB lineage: Bacteria > Bacteroidota > Bacteroidia > Bacteroidales > UBA932 > Cryptobacteroides. The sequence goes on from JAFYEM010000030.1 coordinate 2,911, forward strand.
CTTCAGATGGAAATCAGCCTCCACGGTGTTCAGGCAGCGTTTCTGCACATTGTCCCCGGTCACCAGGCTGCCGTAATTCACATTGAAGCCGAGCGAGCCGTCATCCCAGCGGACTATTCCGTCCGCCCCCGCCTTGGTCCACAGGTCGCGCCCGTCGAAAAGCTCGTCGGGAGTCACGTACGGGCCGATGTATGAACGGTGGTGGGCATAGACGTTGAGATTGAATTTTTCCCTGTCGAAGGGCGTGACGACCACGTCCGCCTCGGGATGGAGCCGGAAGCCGGCGCCTGCGCGGAGGAAGAAGCGTTTCCCGTCGTAGGGCCTGGCCTCGGGCCTGAGGTCTATCTTGTAGGGCTTGAAATCGTATGCGCCCTTGTAGTCGGTCGGACGGGCCTCGTAGTCATAGACCATGTCGAACTTGAGGACGGAATCCGGCACCGCCATTGTCTCCGAAGGCTTCGGGAGCTCGGAGGGCGGGGCGGCGTAGGTATTGGTCACCTCAACCGTAGGATTCAGGTTCTGGGCCTGCGATATTGTGCAGACCAGCGCCGCGGCGAAGAGAGCAGTATATCTTTTCATTGCAAATTCTCAAGTTTACTAAGACGCAGCCGGACCTGGTCGGGGACATCATCAGATTCAGAGCAGGGGCTGTAGCCGGAAAGGATGCTTTCGAAGGTTTCCCTGGCCTGACGGAAGTTGCCCTCCTCGGCAAAGGAGTCGCCGAGCACGATGTAGGCCTTGGCGAGCCAGTAGTTCTGGCCCAGCGCACCCGAAGAGAACTCATAGACCATCGAAGGGATGGCGGCGAAATCTCCGGTATCGTAAAGATTCTTGATTACCAGATACTTCGCCTCGGCACCTTCATCCGTCGAAGGCTCGCGTGAAAGCTCTTTCAGGCCCTCCAGGGCCTCTGCCCGGCGGCCGGTCATAAGCAGTGATTTGGCCTTTATGAAATCCGCCTCGCGGCTCAGGTCGTCACGGGTGGCGGAAGCGGCGCGGACAGCCTCCGCAGCAGGGATGGCGGCAGAATAGTCGCGGCCCCTGTAGGCGGAGCGCATCTTCCCGAGGCGGGCGGCGGCGACGGTCTCGTCCATCCCGGCACTCTCCTCCAGGCGGGACCAGGCCTTGTACGCATCGCCGTAATGGCCGAGCTCATAGGATATGGACGCGAACGAGCCCATGGCCTGCTCGGCAAACGAGCCTTCCAGACCGGTATCTATTGCCCTGGAATACCAGTCAAGCGCCTCCGGGCGGCGTTCCGCCTTCCTGTGGCACTCGGCAGTATAGAACATGGCTTTTGCGGCATGGGTTCCGGAGGGATAGCGCTCCAGGTAGCCGCTGAACATGGAAAGCGCCTTCTCCCAGCTGCCGGAGAGGAACACCTGCTCGGCAGTGGAATAGTACATGCTCTCCTTGTCGGTTTCCGTCTTGCCGCCGCCTCCGGAAAGGCTCTCGACATAGGCTATATAGGCCTCCGGCTCCTGCTTGGTGCGGTAAATGCTCTCGATTGCAAGCAGGGCGTTCTCAGAGTATTCAGTCCCTGGCATAGCCGACACGACGCTCTTATAATAGCTCAGGGCCTGGTCGTTATTGCCGCGGTTGCGCTCTATCATGCCGAGGTCTATCGCGGAACGCGCTGCGAAATCCGCATCGGATGTGGTATTGCGGAGGGTTTTCAGCGTCCGTACCGCATCCTCGTCATCGCCGGTTGCGATATAGGCGCGGGAAAGCTCATACATTGACTCCGAATACCACGCGGCCGTGGGGCTTGCCTGCAGGGCGTCCTCGAGTATATCGACCTTGGTCTTGTGGTCCTGCATGAGACCGGCTGCGATTCCGGCCCTCCAGACCGGATAAAGGTCCTGAGGATCTGCGTATTCGGCCTGCTTCCGGCCGTAGGAGGCGATGGCCCGGCGATAGTCCTTCCGGTAGAAATGGCAGTCGCCCATCCTCATGAGGGCGTCCGCGCCATACTCGTCGTGGGGCACTGCAAGGCTGTTCTCGAACCATTTCAGGGCGTTCGGATAGTCGCCCTCCTTGAAATAGCACCAGGCGATGTTGTATGAAATCCTCCGGCCCTCCGGCTTTCCGTCAAGCGCGGCGATATTGTAAAGGTCTATGAGCGTTGCTTTAGCATCCTGATACTTGCCGTCACGGAAATAACATTCCGCAATCCAGTAGCGTGAAAGCTGGTTGAACGGATCATGGCGCGAAGAGTAATAGGCAGCGGCCTTGAGGTTCGGGACGGCCTCGCGGTAACTGCCCGCGTCGATTTGCTGCTTTGCCCTGAGGAAATATGCCTTGCGGTAATTCCCCTTCATGCCCTCGTCCAGCACGTCTATCTTGTCATAAGCGGCGACAGCGCCCTCATAATCATGCTTATACAGGCAGGAGAGGGCCATATAGCCATAGATCTGGTCTCCTTTCGCGAGGGTGCCGTACCGGCTGACATAATCGTTGAAGGCGGCAGGATCCGAATTCAGGTCGAAGGACAGTTTCGCGTAGTTGTACAGCGCATCCTCCTGCAGCTCAGGGTCATAGTCCAGGTCCGCAGCATCCTTGAAAGCATCCATCGCGGCGACCTTGTTCTTCAGTTCTATATAGCTGCAGCCCATCTCGTAGGAAGCTACCTGCCCGAGGGAATCGCTGCGGGAGGTCATCTGCAGGAAATTGTCCACGGCGCCCTGCCAGTCCTTCACGGCGTAAAGCACGCTTCCGGCATAGAAATAGTCGCTTCTGGTCTTGAAAGTCTTGTTCTGGAGATTCTTCACATAATACTCCTTCGCCTTACCGCTGTCCCCGAGCACGAGGTAGGATTCCGAAATAATCCTCGCAAGGTGCGGCTGGCGGTCCTCCGGAACCTTCTCGTAATAGTCCACATGGTCCACTACGTACTGGTAGTCTTTCTCGAGGAAACGGCATTCCAGAATGTAGTATGCCGCAGTCTGGGTGAAGCGGGGATCCTTCATTGCCTCGGCAAAATATGACGAAGCTTCGCGGAAATTACCTTCAGAATAGCTTATGTACCCGAGGTTGTACTTGGCCGGGGCGGTGTAGTCGCCCATAGGCATGGCTTCAATCCGGTGAAAGGCGGCTTCAGCCGTGTCGTAATCCCCTTCGCTGAAAGCGGCGTAGCCCTTCTTGTAAAGGAAAGATGGAAGCTGATCCTTCTGGAGATACTTTTCTTCTATCAGGTCCATTTCTTCGAGGGCGCGGGCGTACTCCTGGTCGTCGAAGGAGGCCATTGCAAGGGCGTAGCGCACCCTGGTCTGATATATGGATTCGGGATTTGCCGCGAGATATCCGGCGGCCTCCTCACGGAATCCGTAGGAGCGCATCATTATGGAGGACAGCACCGAATATGCCTCAGCTTTCGCGCCTCCGGCCTTCAGGAAGAGGACTCTGGCATGAGAGTACATTCCGGCCCTGTAAAGGGCGGCGGCCTCCTCGAGAAGGTCACCCTTCCCGGCATCCTGCCCGTATGCTGAAACCACAAAGGAGAGCGGCAGCAGCGCAGCCAGCAATATATGTTTGAACCTCATTTTTACAGAATTCGTTATAACTTACAAAAGTAGTTATTTTCCGTCAAAAGTAAAAATTATAGTATTTCAGGAAGCAACTGCCCTACAGAGTAAGGGTGCCGCCGCGATAGAATTGTACGAGACGGGTCTGGAACAGGTACTCGTAAGTGGCCTGGACAGAGTCTGAACGGGCTTTTACGACCCGGTTGCGGGCCTCGTTGAACTCGGTGATGGTGGCCTTGCCGTTCTCATACTTCGCCAGGGTGAGTTCAAACGCATCTTCGGCCGCGGCGGAAGCATCCAGGGATGCGTCGTACTTGGCGCGTGCGGCCACAGCTCCGTTCCAGGCCTGCTGTATCTCCTTGTAGAGAGACTGCTGCACCTGATGGAGCCGTATCTCCTGGTTGCGGCGGTTGAGTTTCGCGCTGCGGACCTGGTTGCGGGTCGCCATACGGTTGAATATCGGGACGTTGAGCGACAGGCCCACATACTGGCTGAAATTGGAGTTAAGCTGGTCCCAGAAGCCCTGGCCGCCGAAATTGGAGTAGTAGTTCGTACCCAGACCGGCATTTGCCGAAAGCGAAGGATAATACGCGGACTTGGCAATGGCTATGGACCGGTCCATGCCCTCCAGACGGAATTTCTCCGCCTTCACGGCGGGCCTCAGGCCAACGGCATCGTCATAGATGTCGTCCGGCGTGCCTATATAGACATCCTCCACGGAGACCTCAGGACGGACTATTGAAAAGCCTTCCCAGGCGGGCAGTTCCAGCAGCTGCGCCAGGTCCAGCAGGGCCTCGCGTACGCTGTTGCCGGCCTGCACCAGGGTGAGCTTGCTCTGCGCCAGGGAGGCTTTCTGCTGCGAGACTTCAGCCGCAGAGGCCGCACCCTCGCTGAACAGGCCCTCCAGACGCTCCACCTGAAGCGAGTCAATGGAAAGCTGCTCGCGGGCGACTTCTTCAATCTGGAAGGCATACAGTATCTGGACATAGGCCTTGGCTACTGCTATTCGCACATCGTCCCGGGCCTTTTCCAGGTCTGCGGTGGCGGCATCCAGGTTCAGAGAGGCGAGTTTGATGCGGTTGGGCGTCGCAAGACCGTCGAAAAGGGTCATGCCGGCCCCCAGGCTGAATCCGGTAGATGAGGAATTGCCGCTCTCGTAGGTATTGTCCCCGCCAATTCCCCTGCCGAAGTTGAAGTTCTGGCTCACGCTGCCGCTTACCGACGGAGCGATGGACCAAATTGCCGTACTTTTGTCTATTTCAGAGTTTTCCACGGCCGCTTCCCGGCTGGCTACCGTCAGATTGTGTTCCATCGCCCAGTCGATGCACTCGTCAAGAGTCCATGGACGGGACAGGTCCGGAAGGGTCTCTTCCCCGGCGGCCGGGGCGCAGAGAGCAAGGGCAATCAGGAGTGCTTTCATGGCTTCATCTTGTTAAGTATCTGGGTGCCGCGGACCTTGTCGCCCTCGGCTAGACCTTCCCGGACTTCTATAGTCACGCCGTCTGAAATGCCGGTAGTGACATTGCGGCGCTCATAACCTTCGGCGCCGGGAATATAGACATAAGTCGAATCGCCTTCATACTGGATGGCGCTTTCGGGGATGGTCACGACGTCTTCGGCCCTCTGGAGGACTATCTCTGCGTTGGCGCTGTAGCCGGAACGGATGGTGGTTCCGGAAGGCACCTTCACGGAGGCCTTGATTTCAAAGAGATTTGTGCCGTTGGACTCGGTCGCCTTCGGGGCGATGTACTCCAGCGTGGCGTCGAAACTCAGGTCCTGAAGGGCTCCTACGGTAATCCTCACAGGCAGTCCGACTCCGATTCGGCCGACCTCGGTCTCGTCTATATTGCCGTCGAAAATCAGGTCGTCCATATTTGCGACGGTGGCTATCGTGGTGCCGTCGTTGAAGGTATTGGAGTTGATTACGGAATTGCCCACCTTGACCGGGATATCCAGGATAAGGCCCGAAATAGTGGAACGGATAAGGGTGGAACTGCCGGAGGCGTTGGACGAGGAAACACCGTCCCGGATGATTTCCAGGGACTCTTTCGAAGATGCGAGTTCCTCTTTCGCCTGCTTGAGGGCCTGGTCCACCCGCTCGAATTCATCGGCGCTCACGAGGGCCTTGTCATATAGGGCTTTCTCGCGGTCGAAGTTGGTCTGGGCCTGTTTCATGTTCACTTCCGCAAGGCGGACACGGCTCTGGGCGGAACTCAGCTGGCTCATGTCCGGAATCACCTTGACCTTGGCTATAATCTCGTCTTTCGCGACCATCTGGCCGGCATCCTTGTAGAGGTTGCAGATAATCCCGCTTATCTGGGGCTTGATGTTAACCTCGTCGCGGGGCTGGATCTTGCCGGTTACCACGGTAGCCTTGGTGATGGTCCCGATCTTTGCCTCAAGCTCCTGGTACTGGGCTTCTTTGGGGCGGGAACGGCGGTACAGATAGACAAAGGTCCCGACAAATACTGCCGCCACCAGCACTGCGATAATGTATTTTCCTAACTTCTTCATTGTATTGTATTTAAATTCTTTCTTGTCTTATAAATAGGCCATGGGCGGCCACATTCCAAAACGCTGGCAGCTTATTTTTATTCGTCACGCATGGCATCTACAGGTTTAATTTTCATGGCACGGGCTGCGGGCATGGCTCCTGCTGCGACACCAAGCACGGTAAGCAGCAGGGCGGCGAGGACCGCGACGCCGAAGGGCACCTGGAAGGCCGCCTTGAGGATGCCGTCGGTGGTCATGGCGAGTTCCACGACAGAGAGTATCCCTACGCTCACCACTATACCCATAAGCCCGGAAGACAGCGTAAGTATGACGCTCTCCTGGAGAATCTGCCCGAGAATCTGCCCCGGAGTCGCGCCGATTGCCCGCCGAATCCCGATTTCCACGGTCCTTTCCTTGACCGCCACCATCATTATGTTTGAAACCCCGACAACTCCGGCCAGAAGAGTGCCTATTCCAATCAGCCAGATGAGGAAATTGATACCTTTGAACAGGTTGTCCACAATGCCGAAAATCATCTGGGTGTTCAGCACGAACATGGACTGCTCGTCAGTAGGGTCGATGTAATGGTTGCGGCTGATTATTTCACGCAGCCTCGGTGTGAGTTCGCTCATGGCGTAACCGTCCATGGCCACGACGCATACCATCTGCACCACATTTCCGGTATTATAGGCCCGCCTGAGCTGCGTCAGGGGGATATATACCGATTCAGTGGCGCTGCCGTTTATAATCATTCCGCCCTCGTCTTTCCAGTCCACTCCGATGATGCTGTAATAGGTCCCGTCTATCTCGAGGCGCTTTCCGCAGGGGTCGCCGCCGCCGGGGAAGAGGGCTGTATAGACCTTCTTGCCGATATAGCAGACTTTCCTCTCCTGCGCCACGTCGGAAGCGTTTATAAACCGGCCGTAATATGGCTTGGGCGCTTCCACATCGGCATAATCGGCACGAATGCCCTTGAGCACTCCCTGTGCGAAAACCTCATCGCCGAACTTGACGCTGCGGCCCCAGAAGGCGATTGTGGGAGTGACGGTCGAGAGCTCCGGCATCATGCTCCGGAGCCTGTCCACATCGCTGTACTCCAGATTCCAGTTCCGGCCCTTGCTGAAGCCCTTGTACGGCTTGGAAGTGGTTCCGGCGAAGACCATTCCGGCGTTGGAGGCGAAGCCCTCGAAATTGCCCTGGAGCAATTCCTTCAGGCCACCTCCTCCCCCGGAGAGCAGCATCAGCATAAATATGCCCCAGAACACTCCGAAACCGGTCAGCAGGCTTCTGCTGCGGTTCCGAATTATGCTGTCAAGCACTTCGCGGAAACTGTCGGTGGAGAATTTCATTCTGCTCTCAGGGCTTCAATAGGTTTGACATGTGTGGCTTTGCGTGCCGGAATCGCCCCGGCGACGGTACCCGCCACAATCAGCAGCAGAGTTGCGAGAAATGCTGTGTCTATGCCGACGGATGGATTTACCAGCATGCGTATTTCATCGAATCCGATGTTCACCGCGCGGGCCCCTATGGTCTTGTCCATGACCTCGCAGGCCACAATGCCGAGAAACATGCCGATGTAGCCGAAAATCGCGGTTATTGTGACGCTCTCGGCGATGATAAGTTTCATTATATCCCTCGGACGGGCGCCCAGGGCCTTGCGTATGCCGAACTCATGGGTGCGCTCCCTGACCGCGATGAGCATTATGTTGGACACGCCCACTATACCGCTCACAAGCGTCAGCAGACCCAGTATCCAGAGCGCGATGCGGATTATGTTTTCGGCCTTGGACATTTCCAGGTTGCCGGTGAAGCGGTTCCATATCCAAAGGCCCATCTCATCGTCCGGGGCAATGTCGTGGCGGGCCTTGAGCACAGCTTTGTATTCATCTTCAAACGCCTTGTTATCCTCCAGGGTCTCCAGTCCGTGGAAGGAGAAACTTATAGCATCCACCTTGTCGTCGGAATTGAAAATAGCCTTGTAGGTGGTGTAGGGGATATTGACGCCCCTTTGCATGCGGGACTCGTCGGTATGGTAAATTCCGATTACCTGGAGGGATATGTTGCCGGCGCCTATCCATTTGCCGAGCATAGATTCCGGATTGCCCCTGGAGAGTTCAGCCGCCTGGCCCGAGCCGATTATGATGACTTTCCTCTTCTGGGCCATATCCAGCGGGGAAATGAAACGCCCGGCGGACATCTGCACTTTTTCAAGTTCCCGGTAAGTATCGGTGACGCCGGTCAAATAACCATCGACACTCTCCCTCCCATAGGTGAGTTTGACCGAAGTTCCCTCGGTCTGCTTCGCCACGACGTCCACATGGTCGGAAAAGAGCGGCCCGGCGGTTATGTCCACGTCGCCTTCATCCAGATATATCCGGCGGCCTTCCTTGTACCCGGCGTAGGGCTTGGAAGTCTGCCAGGACTCCACATGCATCGAGCGGCTCACATAATCGGACATATTTCCCATGAACGAATTCATCAGCCCGTTTCCTGCGCCCAGAAGGCATATCAGCAGGAATATGCCCCAGCTTACCGCAAATCCCGTAAGGGCCGTGCGGAGCTTGTTCTGCGAAAGCGAACAGTAAATCTCGTAAAAAATGTCTCTCATTATTTGATTATGGGGCCGCCCCAGGCATTGTGCTGACGGTTTTCCTCAATACGGCCTATGACCCCGTCACGGATGTGGATGATCTTGTCTGTTTCGTTCGCCACGCCGCTTTCGTGGGTGACCACTACAATAGTGATTCCCTCCTGCGCATTGAGTTCCTTGAGAAGGTGCATGACCTCGACGCTGGTCACTGAATCCAGCGCCCCGGTGGGCTCGTCCGCAAGAATAATCTGGGGCGAAGTTATCAGCGCCCTCGCGATGGCGACCCTCTGCTTCTGCCCTCCGGACATCTCATTGGGGAAATGGGAGGCCCAGTCGGCGATTCCGAGTTTTTCCAGGAAAGCCATGGCCTTTTCGTGCCGCTCCCGGCGGCCTACGCCCTGATAATAAAGCGGAAGTTCCACATTCTCCACCGCATTCTTGTATCCAATCAGATTGAAACTCTGGAAAATGAAGCCAATCATGCGGTTGCGGTACGAGGCCGCCTGGACTTCGCTCAGGTTCTTGATCAGTTTGCCGTCAAGATGATATGTCCCGGTGTCGTAATTGTCGAGGATGCCGAGAATGTTCAGGAGTGTTGATTTTCCCGAACCTGACGCGCCCATAATAGACACGAATTCTCCCCTCCCGATATCCAGGTCTATGCCCTTGAGAACATGCAGCGGCTGCCCGTTATCATAGGTTTTGTTTATGTCTCTGAGTTCAATCAGCGCCATTGTGTCTGCTGTATTAGTATCCTATTACACTGCAAAGATAGTACAGATTTTTTTAACTCCAAATTTTTTTTACAATTTTTATACCTTTTTTAAATTTTTTATAAACGGTAGCAGTTATTTTTTTCCTTATTATTGATTATCTTTGCGAAGATATGGAAAATGCACTGATACATTTTGCCGGCGCCGACATAATCAACGGCGAAAGCATTGTGATTTACGGCCTTGACATGGACGTGCTCAAGGGAGACCTCGTCTATATCGTAGGCAAGGTCGGAACCGGAAAGACATCTCTGATAAGGACTATAACCGCCGAGAACAAACTCCGGAGCGGAGAAGGCTGCGTCTGCGGTTACGACCTGCGCAATCTGAGGAAAAGGGACATTCCCTTCCTGCGCCGCCGCCTCGGCGTGGTTTTCCAGGATTTCCAACTGCTGAACGACCGCAGCGTGGAGGACAACCTGTCCTTCGTGCTGAAAGCCACCGGCTGGAAAGACGCCCATAAAATAGACGAAAGAATCGCTGAGGTGCTGGACGCAGTTGGAATGTCTACGAAGGCCCACAAGATGCCTCACCAGCTTTCCGGAGGCGAGCAGCAGAGAATCGCAATCGCCCGCGCCATACTGAACTCCCCCGAGGTCATTATTGCGGACGAACCCACCGGGAACCTGGATAAAGAGACCGCAGAAGGCATACTGAAACTGCTGAGCCGCCTCAACTCCGAAGGCACGGCCATAGTCATGGTCACCCACAACCTTTCTATAGTCGAGCGCTACCCCGGCCGCGTTTTCGTCTGCGCCGACGAGCGCTGCAAGGAAATCGACAATGACCCTAAAAGCAAGATATGAGGCCATCGTAGGGTGGTTCCTGGAGAACCGGCCCCATGTGCAGAGCGAACTGGACTTTGCGGACAGTTTCCAGCTGCTGGTCGCGGTGGTTCTTTCGGCCCAGTGCACTGACAAGCGCGTCAATATGGTAACCCCGGAGCTTTTCCGGCGCTTCCCATCCCCGGCACAGCTTGCCGCTGCGACTCCCGAAGAAGTATATACATATATAAAGAGCGTTTCCTACCCGAACAGCAAGGCGGAGCATCTTGTTGGGCTTGCGAAAGGTCTTGTGGAACGCTTCGGCGGGGAGGTCCCTTCGGACATAGACTCTCTGATGTCCCTTCCGGGTGTCGGGCGGAAGACCGCCAATGTGGTCGCATCCATTGTCTATAACCAACCGGTCATCGCGGTGGACACGCATGTATTCAGGGTCGCCCGCAGGCTGGGGCTTTCGAAAGGCAGGACTCCGGAGGCCGTGGAAAAAGATCTCGAAAGACACATTGCCGCGGAGCACCGCCCCACTGCCCATCACTGGCTGATTCTACACGGTCGTTACGTCTGCACGGCCCGCTCGCCCAAATGTGAAGAATGTCCGCTCCGCGAGTGGTGCAAAGACTCCCCTGACAAATAAAAAAACCCGGCCCTGAAGGACCGGGGAACGTTCATTATTTCACGAACATCACGGCTTCTGCGATGCTCAGCAGTTTGGTGTCCACCGTATCCGCACGGGAAGCGAGCACGCAGGGGACCTTGGTCCCCACCAGCATTCCGGCCTGACGGACGCCCTTGGCAAGTTTGGAATTGGTCTTCCAGAAGACATTCGCAGACTCGATATTCGGGAACAGCAGGCAGTCCGCATCGCCGGCTACCGGGCTGACCAGCTTCTTGATTTCCACGGATTCCCTGTCTATAGCGACGTCCAGCGCGAGCGGGCCGTCACCGATGCAGCCCTTTATCTGGCCGCGGTCGCACATCTTGGCGAGCATGGCGCCCTCGATGCAGGCCGGCATGGAATCGAGCATCTGCTCGGAAGCGGCGACAAAGGCAATCTTGGGCTTGTCTATGCCGAAACTGCGGGCTACGCCCACCACAAAGCCGGCCATCTTCACCTTCTGGCGGAAGTCCGGAGCCGGAATCACGGCCATGTCACTCATGAATATGAGCTTGTGATAGCAGGGATTCTCGAGCACTGCAACGTGGCTCAGCAGGCCCTTGGGAGGGAGAAGTCCGGTTTCCTTGTTGAGGATGGCGCGGAGGAATTTGTCCGTGGAGCAGAGGCCCTTCATAAGCACGTCACCCTCGCCGTCATGGACCATACGGACGGCCTCGGCGACGGCCTTCATCTCGTCCTTGATGTCCACGATATCGAATCTGGACTTGTCCAGGCTGCAGTCAGAGCAGACTTTTGCAATCAGGTCGGAGTCGCCCACGAGGGTAACTTTCACGAATGCGAGTTCCACTGCCTTGTAGGCAGCTTCGATAGTGTGGGAATCCACGCCCCACGCGGCAATCATTCTCTTGCAGATACCTTTAATCTTGAGCTCCGCAAGCAGTTCGTTGAAATTCTTTATCATAGTACTACAGTTTACTTACAATGTGCATGGTGTCGCGGGCTATCACGAGTTCCTCGTTGGTGCAGATGAGAGCGCCCTTGACTGTTGAATCCTCAGCTGTGATGATGGCATCCTCGCCGAACGCCTGGTTGGCGTCGTAATCCACCTTGACGCCCATGAAGGCAAGGCTTTCCAGCACGCGGCGGCGCAGGCGGGAATTGTGCTCTCCGATGCCTCCGGTGAAAACAATCAAATCCACGCCGTTCATCACGGCGATATACGAGCCTATGTTCTTGATTATGTCGTAGGTGTATTTCTTGAGTGCGAGTTTCGCCTTGGGATCGCCTTCAGCTGCAAGGTCGTTGAGCTCGCGGGAATCCGAAGTGACTCCGGAAACGCCGAGAAAACCGCTCTTGCGGTTGAGGATATCCGACATTTCATCCGGCGTGGTGCCCAGTTTCTTCATAAGGAACAGGACAGCATTCGCGTCTATGTTTCCGACCCGCGTGCCCATTATCATGCCTTCCAGCGGAGAGAAGCCCATGGATGTGTCCACGCACTTGCCGTCCCATATCGCGCAGATTGAACTGCCGGCACCCAGATGGCAGGTGATTATCTTGGAGTGGTTAATGTCCAGACCCGCGAGCTTGGCGCCGACCCCGGCGACAAACTGGTGGGAGGTACCGTGGGCGCCGTAACGGCGTACGCGGTAGCGGTCATAGAACTCGTATGGAAGGCCGTACATATAGGCCTGCGGAGGCATGGTCTGATGGAAGGCGGTGTCGAAGGTGACGACCTGGGGCACGTCGGGAAGGACTTCCTTCATGGCGGCAATACCAAGCAGGTGCGCAGGATTGTGCAGCGGGGCGAAATCCGAGCAATAGTCGATCTTAGAAAGGACGTCGTCATCCACGAGGACGCTGCCGGAGAAGAAATCGCCGCCCTGGACAATCCGGTGGCCCACGGCGTCGAGTTCTTTGAGGGACTTCAGGACACCGGTCCCGGGGTCCGTAAGGGCCTTCAGGATGAGCTGCATTCCGACCTTGTGGTCAGGAATGAAAATTTCACTGACTATCTTATCCCTTCCGGCGGGAGCATACTGGAGTATTCCGTGGGGAAGACCTATTTTTTCGGCTATACCTTTGGCGATTACTTCGAAATCGTCATCGGACTGCATCTTGAGCAGCTGATACTTGATGGAAGAACTTCCACAGTTGATTACAAGAATTATCATTGGTTAAAGTTTTACACAACGTCCACAAAGATACTAATTTTTTACTAATTTTGCACCTAGTGAGAAGGATTGAGGCGATTTCGGCTGCGACAACTTTCGGAGTGGCGCTGGGAGTACTTCCCTTCATGGCTCACCCTTTGGCTGCGGTGCTTGCGCCACTGCCTCTTGCACTGTGCTTCCTGCTGCTTATGAGGGGCCGGCGGGAAATGCTGCTGCCGACTCTTTTCTTCGCCGGTTTCTTCCTCGGGGCCGCCTCGTCCATGCTGCCGCCCACTCAGGCCGGGCCCCTGACCGCGCTCGGGGAGCGGCTGCGCGGCCGGATAGACACGATTCCCTTCCGCAGCAGCGGTACGGCGGCTCTTCTGAAAGCCTTTCTGAGCGGGTGGCGGGAGGATCTGTCGCCTGAGGTCAGGGCGGTTTTCCGCAGCAGCGGGGCATCCCATCTGCTGGCGCTATCGGGGCTGCACATAGGCATACTCTACACTATCCTGTCTAAATTGGCGATTGTGACGGGAAACTCCCCTGCCGGACGGATAATAAGAAGCGTGCTGATTGTGCTGGCGGCGCTGGTCTTCACCCTTATGACCGGAGCGTCGCCTTCGATAGTGAGAGCATTTCTGTTCATACTGGCAAGTGAAACGGCGAAGATATGCCATCGGTGGAGAGACCCTATGAAGGTACTTTCCTTCGCGCTGATGACCCAGCTGGTGCTGTCTCCGAGGGTTATTCTCTCCGTCGGGTTCCAGCTGTCCTACCTCGCCATGTGCGGAATTTTCATACTGTTCCCCATAATGAAAGAGTGGTTTCCGGGAAAGGAGTGGAACCCGCTCAAAAAGCTCTGGGACGCCGCCGTGCTGAGTATTTCCTGCCAGCTGTTCACCGCCCCGCTTGTGTGGATACGCTTCCACAGTTTCCCCAGGCACTTCCTGATAACGAACTTGCTCGCCATCCCGCTGACAACGCTCACCCTGTCGTTTGGAATTCTCGCTGTGATTTTTCCCTTCGGCTGGCCTCCCAAGGCGGCGGAATGGTGCGCAGACCTGCTGCTGAAGTGCCTGGAGATTATTTCGACGATGTAGAGGGAAACAGAAGGGCGTACTCGCGGTACTTGTCCAGAACGCCTTCCACATAGGCTTTGGTCGCGTTGGACGGTCCCCCGGGGGACAGTTTGATTATTTCATCCCATCGGCTGCCGTCAAGCCCCCGGGCTTCGGCATTCTCAATGTTCCGGAGCATCTTGCCCTCCCCGGCATTATAAGCGGCGAGAGCGAATTTCAGACATTCCAGAGTGTCCGCGGCCATCGGGGAAAACATCTTCTGCATACGTCTCAGGTAGCGGGTCCCCACCTGGAGATTAGTCGCGGGGTCCAGCAGGGAATCCGGTTCATAGCGGGCGGAGCGGACCTGCATAAGCCCGGTTGCGCCGCGGTCGGAAGATGCGCTGATATGGAAACGGGACTCGTGGTAGATTATGGCCGCCACCAGCCTCCAGTCCACCCCCGCGGCATCGCTGGCGCTGCGGATCATTTCGTCATAGACACTTATGGGGCCCGGCTCGATGAATTCTTCCACGGGCTGCTCGGACAAAGGCTCCCGGTTTGCCGTAAACGGGACTGTCATCAGGCCGAGCAGGACCAGTATTATGCGGAAGGCTGTTCTCATCGCTGCATCATTCCGCCCACAGCTCCCTTGAGGCCACCCAGACCGCCGCCGAGTCCACCGCCTCCGCCCATTCCGGAACCGGCATGCTCGCTAAGCGTCCTGTTGCGTCCGCTCAGCACGTAGAACGGCCAGGAAATACCTAATTTTACGCAACGTTCGGTGCGTATATAGCCATGGGCCGAGAAATAGTCGTGCTTGTCCGAAGGCCAGCCCTGGCCGACGTTTTCAACCTTTATGAATACGCAGGCGCGCTTCCACTGGACATTCAGGAAAACGTCGAAAATCGGCACGGCGCCATAGACATAAGAATTCTGGCTGTGGAAAACGCCGGCTACGGGATTAAACGCCGGGGCGTTCCATTTGGTGGTGAAGAAGCCGTTCAGACCTATCTGCATCTTCATGACGTCTTCGCGGACAATATTGAACTGGACGTACCAGCGGAGGTTCAGAGCCAGCATCGGGAGTGGCAGCACATTCGGGTCCGAAGAAAGCTGGAAGAGTACTTTGTTGTCCAGATGGACTATTTTGCCGAAGGTGAAATTCTTCTCCAGGGAGGCGCTCAGCACGCTCATCGGCTTTGTATTCTGACGCACTATTCCCAGGGTATCGTAGTAAATGTTGTTTGCCAGCAGGGCATAGTCCGCAGACAGGGAAAGATGCCATTCGGGAACGCTGAACGAACCTCCGACCTTGGTGGTGGAAATCTTCAGGAAGTCGTTGTCCCACTTGTAGTGGTTGGAGAAGAAATGCTGCTCGAAGAAAGTCGGTTCCCGCAGGTCCGTGGAGAAATGGGCCCTGATGGTCATAGGGCTGTCCGGACGGCGGCGGAAAGGATAGATATTCACGCCTGCGTCCGCCTTTACGAAGAAATCATTACGTTCCTTTCCCGCGAAGGTGTACTGCCCGAGGGCGTTCCAGTCCACGAAACGGGAGATCTGGCCTTCCACGCCCGCATAGGTATAGACAGAGTTCCAGTTCGTATTGGAGGGCTTTCGGATATAACTGCCGGGGGCTGGCATGTAGTGCATCAGCAGTTTATCGCCTATACCGCCCTCGATTTTGGATACTACTGAATGTTCTCCCCACGGCTGGAAGCGCAGGAAAATGCGGTTGTCCAGACGCGCCACCCTCAGCGAGTCGGCGCTCTTGGAGGGATTTATGAAATAGTTGTCATGGTAATAGGCGGAGGCGGTCTTGTTGGAAGCCGACACGGCGTCGGTATAGCATTTGGTATAGACCGAATATTCTGTGCTGTGGCCTATGAAAACTGTTGTCTCATTGTTGTTTACACTGTCCGGCGGAGCGACGTAGGTGGAATCCTTCCTGCGGAACCAGTCCTTGATGGTGCTCATCGGCAGGCGGTAGCTGTGATCTATGAAGAGGGTGTTTTTCTTGTAGGTGTTGGACGCCCCGGAAAGGTTCACTGCCACCTCGCGGGCATCGACGGTAGTATCCCTTATCCAGAAATTGTCCGTCACACCGCCGTTCTCCTCGCGCTCCACCTTGTTGTGGATGAAGCCAGCATGGGCCAGATAGCGCTTGCCGAGGTAATTCGCAGCTATCACAGTGGCCTTGTTGACGGTCTTTTCATTGGTGAGGATACCGTTGCCCCCGTAACGCTTGTACTCCAGGGTGAAGTTGAACGAGGGGGTGATGTTCTGGGTGGTGAAGAGACGGATATTGTCGGATTCCTTGGAAGAGGTCGAAAGCAGGGTTCCGTAGTACTCCAGCTCAGTGTACGGAGTCTTGGTGTTGAACATCGGAAGCGTCTGCGGTGTATAGGTCCATGAAGAATAGGGTTCATAGAAAGGAACGCCTCCCTCATCGTCGGTACGCTTGAAATAATTGTAAGTCTGAACTGCGGAACCGGCCATACCGAGCCAGGTGGCACCCAGGTCGCGCTTCATGAAGGGATAGTCGTTGAAACGGTAGTTAAACGTGGTATCCCAGTCTTCCAGCGTAATCCTGTTGAATTCCCTGTCATGCTTCCAGGAAATAAGGCGCTTGTAATAGTACTCCTTCGGCACAAAAGAACTCTCCAGAATCCGCGGAGTATTTTCGACTATGCTGTCCCGTATGGCTTTGAGGCTGTCCCGCGCGCTGAGAATGCTGTCCTGGCGGCGCAGAAGTGCCGGAAGTTTCTGCTCATAGTCATACTTGCGGCGCTCTTTCTTGCTGAGTGACGAGTACCAGGCATTGAATTTTGCAATTGCCGCGGCGGTGGAATCGCTCAGATAAAGGGAGTCTATGATAACCCAGTCGGTGGAGTCGCCGGCAGCTTTCAGGGAATCGACCACGATGCGGTGGGTCAGCGAATCCTTCGTAGCGACATACCATTTATAGAGGAATGGGTCTATGGTTTTGAGGCTGTCGGGGACTTTCATGGTGTCGCGGGCGGTGATTTTCGGCATCGTGTCCATGGCATCTTCTGCGAAAAGGTCGAAATCGTCATCGTCCGCCGTTTTGCTCGTGTAGATACGCGCTTTTGTCGTGTCTATTCCCGCCTTTGTCGTGTCTATCGCGCCGGCGTCAGTGGTGTCCGCCGGGCCTTTTAAGGGTGTCGATGGCCCGGCGGACACCACTGCCGCCGAGTCCACGCGCACGGTGTCGACAGACACACTTACCCCTTCGAATTCGAAGGAGCGGTGCTGCTGCTTCACCGGATGTATGCCCACGCTGTGCGCAAGCACCGTCACTACGGCAGCAATCGGCAAAGCTATATTCGACCAAAAAGCTTTCATAAACCTGCAAATATAACATTTCTTTGCCGAATCCCCAATATTTGAACAGGGTGGTGACTGGAAGACGGAATGGATGGTTACATCCCGGAAGAAGCGAGATCGAGGATTTCAGAGGTGATTTTCTGCTGTCGAGCCTTGTTGTATTCGAGAGTTATTTCGTGCAGCAGTTCCTCACCATTATCCGTTGCAGTCTGCATAGCCACAAGCCTTGCAGCATGCTCGGCGGCGTTGCTGTCGAGAAGCGCTGCGAAGAGGCGAACTTTAAGCGTCAGAGGGAGAAGCCTGTCTATAGCTTCGGACGGAGAGGGTTCTATGATGTACTCTGAAGGCCAGTTATAAGACGCGGCGTTGACGTTCCGGGGGGCATAGTCCCCCTGTTCAGCCCCACGGGGCGGGAGCGACGCGGTCGAAACGTCCGGGCCGAGGAAGATTTCAGTGAGGACCTCCTGGCGGGAAGTCGTAACAAAGTGATTATAGATTAGATAGACACGGCTGAAACGGCCGCGGGCACAGTCAGACATGAATTCGGAGGCTAAAACCGAAGCATCCTCGTATTTGGGCTTGGAGGACATCTGGTTCAGGTCCTTAGGGGAAGGATAACCGCAGCGGCGCATCGTATCCGCCATCTTTTTGCCTATGGAAAATACAGTCACGTCGCCAGACTGCGCTTTGGCACATTCCAACGCCGCCTTTACGGCATTTGCATTGAAACCTCCGCAGAGTGACGAGTTCGAAGCCACCGCGATTATTGCCACTGCGCCTGTCGCTGCTGCGTCAAAGGCACCCGCCGAACCTGAATAGGGTGTCGATGGTTCGGCATGTGCCTTTGCCGCATCCCCGCCGCCGGAAGACATGGCGGCAGGAGCGGCGGATTGTAGGTCACGGAGCATTGAGGAGAGAGTATCGCGGTATGGCAGAAGGGCGCGGACGGACTTTTCCGCCGAAATCAGTTTCGCCGAAGCCACGAGCTTCATCGCCGAAGTAATCTTCAGCGTCCCTTTGACGGAATTAATCCTCACCTTGGTCTCCTTCAGCGTAGCCATTCAAAGATACAAAGTCAAATAATCAGCGTCGATACGACCTCGGCAGCAACCTTTTCGATGACAGCACAGATCTTATCATCCAGTTTCCCTTCAGAAAGCGGCTCCAGCACATCATCGGAATACATAGCATGCATCCTCTCAAGGAAAGCATCCTGGAACTCATCCACCTTCGAAAGCGGAAGGTCCGAAAGCAGTGCGTGCGTGCCGCAATAAAGCACCGCCACCTGCTCCCCTACCGTCATAGGCGAATACTGCGGCTGAACCAGCAGTCGGGCGTTCTTGCGCCCCTTGTCCAGCGCCATGGCAGTAACCTTGTCAAGATCGGAAGAGAACTTGGAGAACGCCTCGAGTTCACTGTACTGCGCCTGGTCAATCTTCAAAGTACCAGCGACCTTCTTCATGCTCCTCAACTGGGCCGAGCCCCCCACACGGGACACCGAGATACCCACATTGATAGCAGGGCGGATACCAGCGTTGAAGAGCGAAGTCTCCAGGTAAATCTGACCGTCAGTGATGGAAATCACATTAGTCGGAATATAGGCCGAGACGTCGCCGGACTGCGTTTCTATGATTGGCAGCGCCGTGAGCGACCCGCCCCCGCGTACCTTTCCCTTCAGAGATTCAGGAAGGTCGTTCATCTGAGAAGCCACCGACTCCTCGGAAATAATCTTGGCAGCCCTTTCCAGAAGACGCGAATGCAGATAGAAAATATCCCCCGGATAAGCCTCGCGGCCCGAAGGACGCCTTAAAATCAGCGAAACCTCGCGATAGGCCACCGCCTGCTTGGAGAGGTCGTCATAGACAACCAGCGCATGGCGGCCCGTATCGCGGAAATACTCGCCTATTGCAGCGCCGGCAAAGGGCGCGTAATACTGCAGGCTGGCCGGATCAGCGGCTGTCGCGGCGACCACGACCGTATAGTCCATGGCCCCCTTTTCGCGGAGCGTATCCACGATAGACGCGACCGTCGAGCCCTTCTGGCCCACGGCGACATAGACACAATAGACAGGATCGCCCGCGAGGTAATTGCTTCGCTGATTGATGATTGTGTCTATCGCGATGGCTGTTTTGCCGGTCTGGCGGTCGCCGATGATGAGTTCCCGCTGGCCGCGTCCGATGGGAATCATCGCGTCTATGGCCTTGATTCCCGTCTGAAGCGGTTCATTGACGCTCTGTCGGAAAATGACTCCCGGCGCCTTGCGCTCCAGCGGCATGACCACTTTCTCTCCGGCGATGTCGCCCTTTCCGTCAAGCGGCGTTCCGAGCGGATCCACCACCCGGCCCAGCATTCCTTCACTCACGCCTATGGAGGCAATCCTGCCGGTGCGGCGCACAGTCATACCCTCCTTGACCTTATCCACCGAACCAAGCAGCGCCACGCCCACATTTTCCGGCTCCAGGTTCATCACAATTCCGTTGATGCGGTCGGGGCCGAATTCCAAGAGTTCCCCCGCCTCGGCGTCCAGAAGGCCATAGACACGGGCCACTCCGTCGGAGACCTGAAGCACCTTGCCGGTCTCGTCGAAACGAAGTTCCCCCTCCATAGCCTTCAGCTGCTCAAGCAACACGTCGGAAAGTTCGTTGGGTTTTATGGTATTCCTCATACGATTCTTCTGTTATTGTCTATGTATGTGCGGCGTATGTCCTCAAGGGCAGTGCGCACGCTCGCGTCCATCATATAGTCGTCTGTTTCAAAGACAAACCCTCCGATAAGGGTCGGGTCCGTCTCGGTGGAGATAATCGCCTTGCAGCCGGTGGCCTCATAGACCTTGTCCCGAATATAATCCAGAAGCTGCTCCGTCGGCGGAACCACCGACTTGAGATGCCCATAGACCAGTTTCTGCTGCCTGTGATACAGCTCTATGAAATCGTGGAACATAAGGCGGATAAGGCCTATGCGCTCCTGCTTGATGACAAGGCGGATGAAGCGTTCAGTCTCAGGGGCCAGGGCGCCGCTTCGGACCGCGGCGCGGAAGAGTGAAATCTTCCTCTCGGCGCTGACTCCTTCCGGGGCGTCCACCATCAAAGCAAAATCCTTTATGGAACTCAACGAATCCTGAAGACGCATAATATCATCGCACACCCTTTCTCCGCCGCCCGTACAGGTGACATACTTCAGAAGGGACAGCGCATAGCGCCTGGCAATGATACTTGAATCCATTATTCCGCAGGCCTGGGTTTGGCGCAGGCCTCATCCACGATTTTGTTCAGATAGTCAGTCTGGGCCTCATCGGAAACCAGCCGGTCACGGATAATGCGTTCCGCGACAGCGACCGATACCACGGCGACCTCCCGCCGGATATCCCTGAGTGCAGCCTCCTTCTCCTCGGCGATTTGTTTGCGGGCGGTGGCGAGTATCTTCTGCGCCTCATCCTTCGCGTCCTCGCGGGCCTTGTCTATGATTTCGCGGCGGGACTCCCCCGCTTCGGCAATCATACGGGCCTGCTCGGCGGAAGCTTCCGCAAGAATCTTTTTCTGCTTCCGGACAGTCTCGTTGAGACGGCGCTCAATTTCCTCCGCGTCACGAAGCGATTTCTCGATCTTCGCATTCCGGTTCTCCACCATGGATGTTATGACGGGGAAGCCGAATTTAGCCAGCAGGAAGAACAGGAGGCCGAAAATGACCACCATCCAGAACAACAGACCGGTATCCGGAGTAATCAGGTTCATATCCTACAGAATCAGGGTAAGGAAGCAGACGATAATGGCGAAAAGAGCGGCGCCCTCCACCATACCTGCGGCGATAATCATGGAAGTACGGAGATTGCCGGCAGATTCAGGCTGACGGGCAATAGCCTCCATAGTGTGCTGGCCGATTTTGCCGATACCGAAAGCGGCGGCCAACGCGGCGACAGCTGCGCCGATGGCGGCGCCCACTTTTCCGAGTGCGGCACCTGCAGCCGCCTGGAGAATAATTGCTGAAAGTAACATATCTTTAATGATTTTGTCTTGATAATCCTATATAAATAGATGAAAGCATGGTGAAGACATAGGCCTGGATAAAGGCCACAAGGCACTCCAGAGCATCCAGGAACACACCGAAAAGCACCGAGACCACAGTCATGGAGCTCCCAAGAAGCGGGCCGTACTTGGCCATTATGAATATCACGCAGACCATCGCAAGTATCATAACGTGACCGGCGAGCATATTCGCAAAAAGTCGTATCGTGAGCGAAACCGGCTTCATCAGGGCGCTGAAAACCTCTATCACAGGCATGATCGGCTTGAGGAAACCAGGCACCTCGGGAAGGAAAATTTCCTTGTAGTAGTGCTTGTTGCCAAAAAGATTGACGGTAAGGAAGGTGGCGACGGCGAGGACCATCGTCACGGCGATATTGCCCGTGAGGTTGGCTCCGCCGGGGAAGAAGGGTATGATTCCGAGAAAGTTGTTCAGGAGTATGAAGAAAAAGGCAGTTTCCAGAAACGGCAGATAGCGCCTGTAGTCCTTGCCTATATTCTCGACAGCCATTGTATGGACCATCATCACCAGCGGTTCCAGCAACGCCGCCACCCCCCTGGGAGCCTCCTTCAGCACGTCGTGACGGCGGTACCAGCGCGCCGAAAGCAGCACCAGCAGCAGAAGCAGCGCCGAACTCATCATCAGCGACAGCACATTCTTGGTGATGGAGATGTCGAAAGGCCTTTTTATGCCGTCAGGCGTAATTTCGAATATCTTTTCATCTTCGCCAATGAAAAAGCCCTGATACTGCTTTCCATCAAGCTTTTCGCTCGAAAAGCAGTGCCAGCCTGAGTATTTGCTCCAGACTATGACCGGCAGCGGTATAGCCACCGGGCGCCCCTTCCACTCGGTGATATGCCACTCGTGCGAATCGCCGATATGCGAGAAAATTATCTCCGCGATGTCCACTTCTCCCTCCGCCTCGTCCTGGTCCCGGCCGCCGGAAGACAGGGGCTGTTCGGCTGAATAGGGTGCCGATGCCGCCGGGGCACTGTCTTCCACCGTCTGCGCGGCAGTAGCGGCGGTGATGTTCCGGGGGGCATAGTCCCCCTGTTCAGCCCCACGGGGCGTCAGCGACGCGGCGGGAGACGACGCTGTGAAGGGCAGCAGAAAGGACAGTATGAGGGACAGGAGAATCACAGTTCAGCACAGACAGTAATGAGATCGTTTTCAACGCGGACAAAGCCGTCAGAAATATCCAGCGAACCAGGATTATCCCCCTTCCAGACAATCTTGCCACGATCCAGAGGAGAAAGCAGCGGCGCATGCCCCTTCAGCACCTGGAACGAGCCCATGGCGCCCGGAAGCGTCACTATGGACACATCCTCTTCCAGCAGAGTGCCGGTCGGAACGAGCACCTTCAGGATCATTGGACAGAAGCTTTCAGAAGCGCCTCACCCTTGGCAATGGCATCTTCTATTGTGCCGACATTCAGGAAAGCCTGCTCCGGCAGGTAATCCAGCGAACCATCCAGAATCTTCTGGAAGCCGCGGATAGTATCCCCTATCTCCACCATGACACCCTTCACCCCGGTGAACTGCTCCGCCACAGCGAAAGGCTGGGAAAGGAAACGCTGGACCTTGCGGGCACGGTTAACTGTCACCCTGTCCTCCTCTGAAAGCTCATCCATACCGAGAATCGCTATAATATCCTGAAGCTCCTTGAAGCGCTGCAGAATCTGCTTCACCCTCTGAGCCGTTTCGTAATGCTCCTTGCCGACAATCGCAGGATCAAGTATGCGCGAGGTCGATTCAAGCGGGTCCACGGCAGGATAGATGCCAAGCTCGGCAATCTTGCGGCTCAGCACCGTAGTCGCGTCCAGATGCGAGAAAGTCGTCGCCGGAGCCGGGTCAGTGAGGTCGTCCGCAGGGACATAGACAGCCTGGACAGATGTGATGGAACCGTTCTTCGTGGAAGTAATCCTTTCCTGCATACGGCCCATCTCGGTTGCAAGCGTGGGCTGATAACCCACCGCCGAAGGCATACGTCCGAGAAGCGCAGACACCTCAGAACCAGCCTGCGTAAAACGGAAAATATTGTCTATGAAAAGCAGTATATCCTTGGGACCGTCACTGTGCGGGCTGTCGCGGAATGACTCGGCGATGGTAAGACCCGAAAGCGCCACGCTGGCACGCGCCCCCGGCGGCTCGTTCATCTGGCCGAACACCATGGCGACATTGGATTTGCGAAGAGCCTTCGGATCCACCTTGGAAAGATCCCAGCGACCTTCATCCAGCCCCTTGCGGAACTCCTCGCCATAGTCTATAACCCCTGATTCCAGCATCTCGCGCATAAGGTCGTTGCCTTCCCTGGTACGCTCCCCCACGCCGGCAAAGACCGAAAAGCCGTTATGAGCCTTGGCGATATTGCCTATAAGTTCCTTGATGAGAACGGTTTTCCCGACTCCCGCACCCCCGAACAGGCCGATTTTTCCTCCTTTCAGATAGGGCTCCAGCAGGTCCACGACCTTGATTCCAGTGAAAAGAATATCCTTGGAAGTAGCCAGGTCTTCAAATTTGGGCGGATCTCTGTGGATAGGAAGCGAATTCTCCATGGAAAGCTCCCCGAGCCCGTCTATGGGATCACCCGTGACGTTCATGACGCGCCCGCGTATCTGGCTGCCCGCAGGCATGGAGATAGGCTTTCCTGTAGCAACCGCCTTAAGGCCGCGCCGCAGTCCGTCCGTAGAATCCATGGCGACGCACCTCAGGGTGTTCTCGCCTATGTGCTGCTGCACCTCGACAACAAGTTTACGGCCGTGTCCGCGGTCTATTTCCAGAGCATCATAAATCGGGGGGAGGGTTTTGCGGTCCTCGTCCTCACTGAATTCGAAATGAATGTCGACCACAGGGCCGACAATCTGTGAAACATATCCAGTTAAAGCTTCTGCCATCGTATCTCTGTAGTCAGTCGTACAAACTTACACAATTTTTTCTGCAATAACAACAGGTCAGAGGCTCACTACGAGGAGGTTTGCCTCAGGCGAAGGCAGCACCTTCAGGGAAGTGGCACAGGCGGGAATCATCAGGGTTTCGCCGCGGCGAAGCTCCGTCCGGTGCCCCTTCGTAGGGCCATCTGCAGGTATCCCGGTCTCGATTTCAGCACAGCCTTCAGTGCACATAAGCACCGTGAACGACTCCCCTGCTTTGCAAGGCACCGTCAACCACGCCTTCGCGGCATCTGCCCGGCCGCCGGAAGACAGGGGCCGTTCGGCTGAATAGGGTGTCGATGCCGCCCAGCCCCTGTCTTCCGCCGTCTGCGCCCTAGAGCTGGCGGTGTTGACGTTCTGGGGGGCATAGTCCCCCTGTTCAGCCCCACAAGGCGTCAACACCGACGCCGCGTGCAGCACTGAGACGTTAAAGTATGGACATGACACGATGGGTGTCAGGGTGTTCAGAGGAACGTCGGGATGGGATTTGGCATTCTCTACGACGGAGAAGTCAGTCGCCTCGAGGGCATCGTCGATATGAAGCGCACGAGGGCGGCCGTCAAGCCCAGGACGATTGTAGTCATAGATACGGTAGGTGCAGTCGGAAGACTGCTGGATCTCCGCCACGAAGCAGCCGCGCCCGATAGCGTGCACACGCCCCGCAGGAAGGAAAAACACATCGCCCGGATGCACCTCGTAGCTACCCAGCCGCTCCATAATGCCGCCGTCGAGCGCCAGGGAACGAAACTCTTCCGCCTTCGTCGGAACCGAAAAGCCGCTGAAAAGCCTTGCCCCCGGCTCAGCATCCACGACGTACCACATTTCAGTCTTGCCGAAGGGAAATCCCCTGCGGCGCGCCATCTCGTCATCCGGATGCACCTGCACCGAAAGGTCATCGCCTGCATCGATAAACTTGAACAGCAGCGGGAATCCCGCGGCGGTGACGTTCCGGGGAGCATAGTCCCCCTGTTCAGCTCCACGGGGCGTCAGCGACGCGGAAGAGGCGGGTGGCAGGGTTCCGGAGGCATCGACACACTTTTTAGCCTCAGGGGCCCTGCCATCCGACGCCGCGGAGCCTTTGCGCCCGAGCAGATCGACACCAAAGGCGTCAATGAGCTCCGGCAGAGTCTTCCCCTTGAGGGGCCCCTCCGCCACCACCGAATCATCCCCCGGAACGGCCGAAAGTTCCCAACTCTCGCCCAAGGGTTCGCCGGAATAGTCAATAGACTTAAATGCGGGAAGCTTATCGCCACCCCATACCTTACTCTTGAGTATTGAATTGAATTTAAGAGGATAGAGTGTCATAGGCAGTCATATCAAACCACGCGAACGAAGTATAGACCCGGGATCAGGCTCGGAGCCGCAGAAACTGCGGAACAGAGTCATAGGCTCCTCGCTGCCGCCCTTCTCGAGGAAGGTGCAGCGGAACTCGCGGGCGAGAGCCTGGTTGAAGATACCTTCCCTCTCGAAACGCTCGAAAGCATTCAGGTCCAGCACCTCCGACCAGAGATAGCCATAGTAGCCGCAGGCATAACCGCCGCCGAAGACATGGTTGAAATAGGTGGAACGGTAGCGCGGGATAATCTCGTCGATAAGCCCCATCTCTGCGCAGACCTTCTGCTCGAAAGCACGGATGGACTCAGCGTCAGTGAAAGAAGCAAGCTCTTCCGCGCTCAGCATGTGCCATTTCAAATCCAGAATCGAGGCGGCGCATAGTTCACCGGTCGTAAAGCCCTGGTTGAACTTGAGGGAAGCCTTGATTTTCTCCACAAGCTCGGAGGGAATAAGTTCCCCGCTGCGGTAATCGCGGGCATAGAGCGAAAGAATCTCTTTCTGGAAAGCCCAGTTCTCGTTGAACTGGGAGAACATCTCCACGAAATCCCGCTTGACAGAAGTTCCGCTGATATCCACGTAGCGGCACTGCGAGAAGAAACCGTGAAGTGCGTGTCCGAACTCATGGAAGGCCGTCTGGACCTCATCCACAGTGAGAAGCGAAGGAACTTCATCCGTGGCAGGAGGGAAATTGCAGACATTCACGATAATCGGGCGGACACCCTCCTGCTGCTCGCGGAAATTGTTCATCCACGCGCCCCCGCGCTTAGATTCGCGGGAGAAATAGTCAGCATAGAAAATACCGAGCAGATTATCCCCGTCATACAGCGCGAAAGGTTTCACCACAGGATTATAGACCTCCACTTCGGGAGCCGGCACCACGCGGATGCCATAGACCTTTTCTGCGGCGGCAAAGACGCCTTTTAGCACGCTGTCGGCACTGAAATAGGGCTTTGTGAGGCTCTCGTCAAGATCGAAGCGGAGAGTGCGGAGCTTTTCAGCATAATAGAACCAGTCCCAGGGCTCGATCTTCGAGCCTTCAGGGAGAAGCCCGGCGGCAATGTCGGCGTCCATAATCTCCTGCATCGCGGCGACATCCTCGCGGGCCTTCGCCATGGACGCGTCCATGATGGGCTTCAGGAAATTGTCCACCGCCACGGGGTCGCCGGCCATCTTGTTGGAGAGCAGGAAAGAGGCGGCATTGGGATAACCCAGCAGGTCGGCCTGTTCGGTGCGGAGTTTCAGTATCTCCAGGCAGAGCAGGTTGTTGTCGTTCTCATTGCCGTTGTTGCCGCGGGAAGAATAGGCCCTGAAGGCTTTCTCGCGGGCGTCACGGTCCTTGCAGCTGGTCATATAGGCAGGATATGCGCTCACCGTTACGCCGGTCGCGGCCTTGAAGGCGTTGTTCTCCGCAAGGAGGTTGTTGCCGAATTTCTGCTGAAGTGCCGCAAGCGAGGCGTTGATCTCCTTGAACCGGGCCTGAGCCTCCGGAGCCAGGGCGACGCCGTTGCGCTCGAAGGTCTCATAGAGCTTGTTCACGAGCATCTGCTGCTCCCTGTCCAGGGAAGACATGTCGTCGTGGACAGCCTTCACGCGGGCAAAGAAGTCGGGGTCCATGAAAATTTCATCGGAGGCGGGGGTGATAAGGGCCGTGATTTCCTCTTCCAAGGCCTGGATGGAGGGCGATGAATCAGATTCGGAAATATTGTAGAACACCCCTACGACTTTGGCGAGCAGCTCGCCGGATTTTTCATAGGCCGCTATGGTGTTTTCAAATGTAGGGGCATCGGGGCAGGCTTTGATTGCCTCGACGGCCTCTTTCTGCTGACGGATTCCCTCTTTGACGGCTGGGATGTAGTCGGCTTCACTGATTTTGGAGAATGGAGGCGTTCCGAAGGGAGTGTTCCACTCCTGAAAGAAAATGTTGGTGTTACAAGCAGTTATCATAACCGCACAAATAATTACTGATGAAAGTCTTTTCATTATTCTGTTCGTTTGAAATGACAGTGTGGGGAAAATTAAGCAAAATGCCTTGCATGGTTACAGCAAGGCAAAATGCATTATTTGTCAATAATCAGGCATTTAACAATAAAGCGGGATTACTGGATCACCATAGCGTCAGTCTCGGTCGGGTCTTCGATGAAGGTAATCTGCGCGGTCGGGCCGGAAGACGGGGTGTAGAGGCCGAGGAGGCCACGTACAGTAATCTTCTTGCCGTCAAGTTTTGCTCCGGGCTGGCCGAGAACCTCGGCGGGAATCTTCTTGTCAGCGAACTTGCCATAACCGCTGGAACGGACTGCGATTTCCTGTCCTCCGTTGATGAGGAAGTAGTGGCTGATGGACTGGGCAGTGGCGTTCTGGATGATTTCCTCACGTTTCTTGCGGCAGAACTCTTCACGGTCCTCGTCGGTAATGGTTATACCTTCATCCTTCATGTCCTGCTCATAGGCCCTGAGATTAAGGGCAATTCCTTCACCCAGCGGGTCGTCGTAACGGTCAGGATTGCCCTCGATCCAGTCTTTGTCCAGTTGTCCGGCCTTCAGCATGCTGACCATCTTTTCTTTGTTGATGGCCCAGGTGTCTATGCTGTAGGTGCCGTCGGAAAAGAAGAAGCGGTTGGTGCCTGCCTTCTTGTCCTTCGCATTCGGGTCAACATAGATGAAGAAGAAAACTTTTTTGTCCACATGGGTGTAGAAATCCCTCTTGCAGCCGTACTGCAGATCCTTCACTATCACGTATTTTCCCCAGAGAGGATCCTGTTTCCCGGCCTTGAGCGCAGCCTTGATCTGCGCCTCGGTCACCTCTATTGCAGGAATGACCTCGCTTCTGGGTCCTTTGAATATGTGTGCTTCGATTATGCTCTGCACATCGATATAGGAAACCTCATACTGGGCGTTGGGGCCGGATTCGTCGGTGGCGAGTCCCAGCTGGAGCGTACCTTCATACTCCCCGAGGGTAAGGCTCTTGCAATAGATATAGAGCCACTGGCCGGGCAGATAGTCAGCATACATGGCGCTTCGGCCGACTTTTACGTCGAGGACACCGCTTTCATCCTGAATGAAGATTTCGCGGTACACATTACCGGTGCGGTCGCTGGAAATCACCTGGCCTTTTATCCAGATTTCCTCATCAATCGTTACCGGCTCCTTGTCCCTGACGTACAGGGCCTTGAACTCGGCGATCGTGTGGGTAACCTTGTCATCCAGGTTGAGGAGTTCCTCCTCAGCAGGCTCCTTCGCAGGAGAGAAAACCGGCTGCCATTCTTCTTTCAGAGCCTGGCAGGAACAGAGGGCCGCAAGCGCGGCGATAATCAAAATACTCTTTTTCATAGCCTTAGAATCTGAAATAAACGTTAAGCATGTAGTTGATACCTGACATATAGAAATACTTCGGGTCGAAGCGGTAATACTGCTCCTTGGAAACGGTGTTGTCCACGATACGGGTCTGTTCGTAACCGCCGGTCTTGACGAGTTTGTTGTTCAGCAGGTTCTTTCCGTTCAGGGAGAAACCAAGTTGGTATTTGTGCTTGATGAACCAGGACTTGCCGACCGAGATATTCATCATGAAGGCGCCGTCGAACTTCTCCTGGGTGGTCATGTACTCTATTTCGGTAGGGGTGACAATCTTGTCTGGACCTGCCGTGGCGTAATCGGTGCGGTAGAGCGGGTTCATGTCCAGATAGGCCCAGTCGAAATACTGGAAGTCCAGTTCGAAGAACCAGTACTTGAAGAAATAGGTCAGGCCCAGGTCGGCGGCGAGCTGCGGCGTGGAA
The DNA here is from genome assembly GCA_017544265.1 of Bacteroidales bacterium. GTDB lineage: Bacteria > Bacteroidota > Bacteroidia > Bacteroidales > UBA932 > Cryptobacteroides. The sequence goes on from JAFYEM010000030.1 coordinate 32,301, forward strand.
GGCACGTAGTGCTGCTGATAGTGGTCTATCTCGGGAGTGATGAATCCTTCGGGAGTCCTCTTGTACACGGGGCTCTTCGCCCAGTAGGCGACCTCGACCTTGCTTTCTCCGTTGAAAGTCACCGGAGCGGCGCTGTTGTCTATGGTCTGGGTCATGGTCGGATTGCCGACATACTCTGCGCGGCCCAGGGCAAGGGCGCCGCGTATATTCAGGTTCGGAAGCGGGGTGGGAGTGCGGAAACCGAGTTCCATGCCGTAGTGGCGCTCCCCGATGCCGGTAAGGACGAAGTTGGAGAAAGCGTTCTGTACGTCGTCGTAGGCACTCATCACCTTCGTGATGTCGTTTATGCGGGAATAGTAACCGGTCAGGCGGACATTGAAGCCGTTTCCGGAATACTGCCAGTTCAGGTCAGTCGCGAAGGTCTTCACAGAACTGATGTTCGGGGTGACGGTGTTGCGGGTGCGCGGGGAGATGAAGCACTGGTTGAAGGAGGGAGCGTCGCGGAAGTAACCCACGTTCGCATAAACCCTCATGTTGCCGCCGATGATGTAATTGAGATTGAGTTTTACGGCTCCGGTGGGCTTCAGCACTGCGTCAGACTTGCCGTAGGAGGTGATTGCCCTGCCGCCGGCGTCAAGGGCGGGCTGCATATTGAGGCCATACTTGTCGTTGATTGCCTTCACCTCTTCCCATGTTCCGGGGAAGAGTCCCTTGCGAAGAAGCCCTTCCCTCCAGACTTTCTGGAAACCGACGCGGCCGCCGATGCTTCCGCTGAAGTTTCCGAAGACGAGTTTCATGTTGCCCCAGACGGAAAGGCTGCGCACCTGGGCGAGATAGTCATAACCGTATTTTTCGCCTGCGACCTTCTTCTGCGCGGTCATGTTGTGGGAGAGATAATAGTCCAGGTCGTTCTGGAGTTTCTCGGGATTGGCAGCGAAATCGCGCTCTGCGAAATTGTCTATGTTAAGGTAGTAAGAACCGCCGAGAAGGTCGGCGAGAATCTTGTAGTTCTCGGTGGTGTTCATCCTGAACTGTCCGCCGCCGACAAGGGTCATCCAGCTCAGGGGGCGCCATTTCCCGTTTACTGCGAAATTGAAGTCCTTCTGGTCCACGTGCCGCTCCTCCTGGACATACTTGGAACGGGCCTCGCCGTCTTCGATATTGGCGCGGTTCACGTTGTAGAGACGGTCCCAGTTGATATGGGCGGTGGTTGGATAATCATTCGGATGGCTCCATGCCTCAGCTGCCATCGCATATTTCGGAAGGTTGTCGCGGCCGTAGTCTTTGTTATCCATCCAGAAATAGGAAGGCAGGTTGCGGTAGTAGTCCGGACGCGGGTCGTAGGCGTCATACCAGTCGAGTGCGGTGTAGCCGTTGGAACCGAAGCGGAAGAGAGCCGTGGCGGATACGTTGAACACATCCGAGGGGGTGAAATCATATTTGAGTATGGCCACAGGCTCATGCGTCTTGCGGACGCGGGCGTTTCGGACCTTGCCGTTCTGATAACCCCAGTTGGAGTTGTACATATTGTCTTTCACAAGGTCATAGACCTCCTGCGTCGATGCGTTCTGCGCGCCCCTCTCGCCCGGAGTGGCGAAGAAGACGGCGCTCAGGGTGTGCTCGTCGCCGAAGTGCTTGTCGGCCGCGAGATAATACGCGAAACTGCGGTAGTACATACCCTTCACCCAGTCGTTGCCGCCCAGACGGGCGCTCACGTTGGCGGCGAAAGCCCAGCCGTTGTCCATGACGCCGGTGGCGTAGGACGCCATCACGCGGAGGCGGTAGAGGGCGGAGTTGGTCAGAATGCTGCCGCGAAGGCCCTTGCGGACCGAGGAGGCGGTGCCGGTCACGTTGGTGGTGCCGTTGTAGCCGCCTATATTGTAATCCGCAGCTCCGAGGCCCACGGAGGTGTCCTTGGCACGCATCGCCTCGTTAAGGCCGCTCCAGAGGGAGTAGGGGCCGTAACCTGTGAGCGCGTCGTTCATACGCACTCCGGCGAGATAGACCTCCTGAGTCTCGCTGTTGTAGCCTCTCTGCTTGAAGCGGACAGACGAGAAGCCGAAACTCGCGACGTTGGCAAAGACGTCGTTGGCATCGAAAAGCACCGAGGGATTGTCCCCGAAACCGCTGTCGTCCATGTCCAGCTCGGCAGTGGCCGCGTCTTCCAGTTCGGCGAGTTTTTCCTGCCCGGTGAGCGAGAGAGTGAACATATTCTTCACGTAGCCGTCCACGACGGTGACCCCGACCTGCTGCTCCATGAAGTCAGGAGCGGTGATAATCAGGGTGTACATGCCGTCGGGCAGGTTCCCGATGAGGAAGGACCCGTCCTGGGCGGAGACGGCATTCGCCACCTCGCCGGCGCCCTGCATCAGGCTGAGGCGGGCGTTTTCGACAGGCTGCCGGTCATTTCGGTTGATGACCGTTCCCTTGACGCCGCCTGTGGGAGCATCCTGGGCGTACATCAGTACTCCCGTGACGAGGGCCGATACAGTTAACAATAGTTTCTTTAGCATATCAGGTTTGGTTATTTAGCCAGAATGATGTAGGTGGGATAGTGGTCGGAATAGCCGCCAATGAAGGCCCCGTTGGAGAAAGTACGCAGGGGGGTACCCTTGTACTGACCGCTCTGCTGGGTCATGAACGGCTCGTTGAAAATACGGCCGTAGAATTTCTTCTTGACTATCGGCTGAATCTGGAGGGTCCCCTCAGGGGCATGGGCAACGGCGCTGTTCACGAGTATGCAGTCGTAGATATTGCTTTCTCCGCGGTAGAAAAGAGAACTGTAACCGGCTTTGAGCATCGGGAGGAAGGGCGAGAAATAATCCCAGGGGCCGACCTCGTCGATAGAGCCCTTTCCGCGAAGATAAACCGCCATGGAATCATCAGTGGGATTGTCGTTCATATCGCCCATCACCACGCACTTGATGCCCGGATATTTATTCATCATGCCCACGGAGTGCTCATAGATGATTTCCCCGCCGCGGGCGCGCAGGTCCTGGCCCTTGCCGCCGATCCTGGAAGGAAGGTGGCAGACGTAGAAGGCGAAATGCTCCCCGTCTATGATGCCGTGGACCATGAGTATGTCGCGGGTGCGGAAATTGTCCTGCTGCTCCTTGTCCATGGAGAATTTTATCTTCTGCGAATTGAAGTCGAAGGGAATGGACTCGGTCTCCACCAGAGTCATCTGCTCCGGCTTGTAGAAAAGAGCTACGTCCACCCCGCGGCGGTCCGGGCCGTCATAATGGATGATCTGATAGTTCGCCTCCGCGATTTCAGGCTCGTTTACAAGGTCCTCCAGCACGTGGCGGTTTTCCACCTCGGAAACTCCGAGTACGGTGTGCCATTTGCCGTTGGAAGCCTTCATCCGCGCTATTACATGGGCCATGTTGCGGAGTTTCTTCTGATACTTCGCCTCGGTCCACTCGTTGCCGCCGTCAGGAAGATATTCATAGTCGTTCTTCCCGTCGTCGTGATAGGTGTCGAAAAGGTTCTCAAGGTTGTAGAAACCAATGACATAGCTCTTCTGGGGCTTTTTTCCGTCACAGGCGGGCGAGGCCAGCAGAAGGACGAGCAGCAGGGTAAAAAGAATTCTTTTCATTAAAGCGGTTGTTAGTTTTTTATATCATTCTATCACCACCACCAGGAGATTGACTTTGGATTCTCCTCTTCAATAATCTTTGCCGTGGCGGCACCGACCTTATCGGGCAGATTAACGAAAAAGTCTATGCCGGTCTTTTCTTCCAGAGCACGGACGGACAAGGACATCGACTTGGATATTGCCATATCCGCAAGGCTCTCGTCATGGTCCAGCCATACGGCGCAGGCATTGTAGCCGCCATGCCCAAGGGTGCCGGAAGAGGAAAGCCTGAGGACCGCCTTGTAATAAGCCGAAGGCTTGGTGACACTCTTTCCGACATTGTCGGTGACCTTTCCGCCGGGAGGGTCTATTATACAGCCCGTCACGACGTAAAGCGTATCCGAGGCCCTTGCCCATGCGCGGACCTTGTCCTCCAGCCTTGCCCATACTCCGCTGTTGAAAGCGTGGTTCTGGGGCGTCATGTTGGTGCCGTAGAATGTCTCCATATTGGCCGCGAGGTTGTAACGGTCAGCCGAAGGAATCTGATGGCCCCTGTCAATGCCATATACCCCAAAGCCACTGTAAAGCACCGCCTGGTCGTCCTTCGGCATAAGCGGATCCAGGCCCCAGGCCTCGCTTCGCTTACCGGTGCCGCCGATAAGGCCGGTGTTAAGCGGATAAGCCACCCAGATGGCAACCCGGGCGCCGTAGTCAAAATAGTAGGAATAGTTGCGGGTGCGCTTCGCCCTTCCGCTTACCATTATGGTCATGGGATGATGGTAGAAGTCCAGGCCGTCATCCGCACTGGTGGCGGGAAGTTCCAGCCACTTGGGCGCAGCGGTGGGGGTACCCTTCCTCTTGGACGGGGTCACCTCCCCTTTCCCGAACTGGGAAAGGGTCACGGAAGAACTTCCGTCAGCTGTCTTAAGCTGCAGGGTAACGGAACGGGATTCCTCCGAGTCATTGGCCCCGCAGACGAAAATCGGGCTGGCGCTGCCGATTCCGGTCCTGGGATTCAGGCTGCCCCATTCGGCCGTTTCCGCCGGATAGGTGATTTCTATGCTCCACTCCAAGTCCTGGGCGACGGAAACATAGACGAACATCCCTTCCGACATGCCTTCAGAAGGGATGGACAGAGTCTCCGCGTCTATGGACGGAGGAAAGAACACCTTGTCCTTCTTTTCGTCCTTGCATGAAACAAGCGTCAGTGACAGTGCGGTCAGCACTGCCACCGGCGCAAGCAGAATATGCTTTATAAAGGGCTTCAGCATTTATTCTGTGACTAACTTGTAAACTACAGGGTTGGCCTGAGTCCCTTTATAAAGGGAGAAACGTTCACTTCCCTTGGAAGTATTGTACTGAAGAGTATTATATTCCGGCTGATCCGTATGCTCACATTTAAACTGGAACGCGCTATTTGCGCCTGCGGTCACCTTGAAAGCGGTCTTAGCCGACGCCTCCGAGTACAGACGGCAAGTATTCTTGTTGCTGGAAGAACTGGTGCTGTTCCTTAGGCCCAGGTAATTATCCCCGAGCTTGATATCGACGGCGCCTGAAACGGAACTGGCAGACATTTCAACAATGTACGCGGACACATCATCTACATCCGCCATATCTATTGTTCCAGTGCCGGAGGCTTCGGTGCTGGTTCCTGAGAAGATATATCCGTCTTTTGTTGTCGATGCAGTACCGGCATCGTTACGCATAGGGACAATCACACCTGAATTCGCGGTGGCCTCGTAACCGATGATGAAGCTTCCGCCGGAAGTAATATCGGAGACGCTGGCAACCCTCACCCACGAGCCTCCGGGCGTATCGCCCTTGGCCTTGGCGACTGTAATGGTCACGACTACATCACTTACGCCTTCTGCGCTCACGGTCACGTGATACACTTTCGCAGCCTCGGTGCTCTCGTTCACGGGGAATGAAACCATGACGACTCCCTCACCTGCGGTGGTGTAGTCAACTACGCACTCCTGATTGTCGGAAACGGCCGTCCAGCCTTCGACATTGGTGTAAACTATGAAGGAAGTACCCTCAGCGTCCGCAGCCACATTGAGTGTGTTGTTATTTACTCTCAGGTAAGGAGCGGCTTCGCCGGAGATTTCATGGGACACATAGATGAACTGGTGATAGTTGTTCTTGCTGTTCCAGGAATCGTAATAGCCGAGAACCGTCACCTCGTCACCTTCGTTGAACTTCTGCTTGTCGGCGTTCACCATATCTGCAAAGGAGATGTAATTGTTCGCTCCTTCGGGAGTAAACTGAAGGTAATTGCCGTTTACTACTGTCTTCGCCGAGAAAGTGGCATAGAAAGGAGAATTATTCGCAGGCGCGGCAAGTGAATTCAGGGTCTCACCGTCAAGTTCGATAGGAGCCGGATAAGGTACCTCGTTACCTTCCGACACCAGTTTCGTCTGGGGACCGGTAATTTCAAGCAACCCGTTGTACCAGGAAACCTTGCCTGTAATATTTACCTTGTCGCCTATCTTGCGGCCATGACTGGTACTGTTCGCATAGATGTAAACAGCCGCGATTCCGTCAGTAACGATATAGTTTTTGTAAGAAACCGCGGAGACGAAGACATTGTACATTTCAACTTCGGCGTTATTGTCAAGCTCCCAGATTGTCAAGAGGTCTGTAGTCTGGGAGACATCGACAGCCTTTGCCTGGGTTATGGTGACGACCACATCATCCACATCATCACCCGAGATTGTAAGATGGGCCACTACGTCGCTCTCCAGGGACTCGTTTGCGGGGAAGGTAACAGTGACCTCCGCATTGTTTTCACCCGATGCAGGAGCCGCGACAAAGTCAGGGTTGTCGGAGACTATGCTCCAGGCGATGTTCGACTGGATATTGAACTTGGCGCTGGTCGCATCAGCCTTGACGGGGATGCTTGCAGGGCTCGCGGCAAGACGAGGTTCGGTAGCGGAATTCGGATCGTAGGTAACTGCAACTTCCTTCACTCTCCATTGCCCTGAACCGGAAGGACGGGTAATAGTGACTGCGTTCGCGGAGCCCGCCCATACGGCCTTGCTGTTCTCAGCGTCAATGGTCAGAGTGCCACCGTCCACGACATCGGTCGCATCAGGCATATAAGTGTTGTTGTTTTCCTTGGGAGCGAAAAGATACTCGATCTTCACTATCTTCAGGGGAGATTCAATCTTGAGGGAACCGCCGCCGTAGATACGGAAGCCGCTGCCGACGTCATAGTACTTTCCGTTGTTTCCGCCTCCGCCGAAGCTGAAGGTGGCGTCACCGATGGTAATCGGGGCTGAAGGGGCATTTCCATTGGTTATTCCGTTATCGTGGGCCACATTGGGAGATACGAACACGTCGTCACCCGTCAGAGTCGCGGGAACAGGATTCCAGGTCGCTTCGCCGGAAAGAGAAATGGCGAGAATCGGATGATATTCGTTACTGCTGGTTGCAGTCTTGGCTTCCCAGGGAAGGAGATATCCAACAATTTCAACCTCATTGCCGTCCGAATATTCAGTTCCGCTTTCATCCTTGTACATCGCAGAATCCGCAAATGCAAGTGACAGCATCTTGTCATAACCTTCCACGATGAAATTGGTGTAGCTCCCTTCTTTCTTGACAGTTGCGGTGCACTTGACATAGATAGGGTACCACGGGCCGGTGTATCCCTTAGAATCCTCATCAGTGGGCGTGGCAACCCTGTATTCATTCAACTTTGCCGGAGTGAGTTCTTCCGGCTCGGGATATGCAGGTGTCGCGGTGCCGACTTTCTTCTGGCTGGCGTCCACAATCTCATATTCGCCCTTGTAATACTTGAACGTACCGATTATGGAAGCCTTGTCACCGATCTTAAGACCATGGTTGGCATCTTTCCCGATATAGACATATATATGAACCGTTCCGTCAGAGATGATATAACCTCTGGTGTTTACAGCGGTGACGGTGGCGTTTGTCACGGTAACCTGAGTGCCGGGCGCAGTCTTGATAACATCGGCAAGGCTGGTAACATCCTCGGTGTCGGGAATCTGGTCACTCATGTCAAGGCCGAGGGACACGGCCTTGCTGAAGTCGAGGGCCTCTCCGCCGGCGGAGGCGATGAGCTTCATATCGTCTATGCTGTACTTGCTTGCCGCCTTGGTGTCCACAACCTTGAACACCACAGTGAGTTTTTCAGTGCCGGAAGGAACGGTAAATTTGCCTTCAGCCAGATCCCAAGCTCCGATAGGGGCCTCTCCTGCGGCGAAGGTGCAAGGGAGTTCGACACCCTTAACGCCATCGATGGAGACATAGACCTTGAATTCATTCCAATTGAAGGTATTGTCAGTATCATCCATGCTGTAGCGATTACCACCGAAGGAGAGGGCGAAGGAACTCTTTCCGCCGAGGGCTATTTCCTTCACGGCGAACATGGCGTTGGAACCGAAGAAGAGCTTGTTATGGCCGGAGCCCTCATACTTGGAGTATTTAGGATCCTTGTCGTTGGAAAGTTTGCCGCTCTGGCGGGCGCTAATCCCCTTGAATTCATATTTGACCTCCTCTTTCCCGTAGCCTTCTTCATTCTTCCAGCAATCAGATTTGTCCAGGGTGGGCCAGCCGCTGTTATCGACAGCGTCTTCTTTATCGAAGTTGTTCCTATAGACAAGGGCCTCTTCTTCGCTGCCTGCTTCGCCTTTCTGGCTTACGGTGAGGACAGCTTCCGAGAGGCCGATGCTGAATTTTACCTTGGCCGTACGGTCGGTGCCGGGATTTGCTTTGGCTGTAATAGTAACTTTCTGCTTGTCAGCGGAGGCTTCGCCGCCGTTAGGTGAGAAAGAAAGCCATGTAGCTGAGCTGGAGATGGACCATTTACGGGTCGCAAGAAGGTCGATGGTCTGGCTGGATCCGGCTTCGGACTCCAGGGTAATCGATTCGGGATCAACCGAAATCTGGGCGGCGCCCAGATCCTTCTCTTGCTTACAGCTTGCCGCAAACGCGGTCACGGCCAGGACTGTCATCAGAAAATGTCTGAATTTCATAATGTTAAAAGTTTTAAATAATTGTTGCGTTTTTATGCCTGGTTAGTCTTGCAAATATAGGCAAATATTTTGCGAAATTCAACACCGCTTCGAATGATTTTTTCTATATTTGTGCACATGTTGGAAAAGACCCATACAGACCACGAACTGGGGCCGATTCTGCTTAGGAAAGGAGGGCGGTACCGCCGTGTGTCCCTGAGAGTCAGCCGCCGTAGCGGGATAGTCGTGACCATGCCTTGGACGGTGGCCTTTTCCTACGGGCTGGGCTTCGCCCTGTCCAGGAGAGAGTGGATTCTGAAAACCCGGAAAAAGCTTTCTGAATGTCCTGCAGAGTCATTCGGGGACATAGAAGCACTGCGGGAGAAGGCTCGGAAAGTGCTTCCTGCAAGGACCCTTGAACTCGCCCGGGAGTGCGGCTTCACGCCCTCGAAAATCACCGTAAAGGACAATCATTCCAACTGGGGAAGCTGCTCGGCCAAAGGAAATATCAACCTGAACCTGAGGCTTGCGGCTCTTCCTGAGCAGCTCAGGGACTATGTCATACTCCACGAACTCGCTCATCTGAAGTATCTGAACCACGGGAAAGAGTTCCACTCGCTGCTGGATGAGCTGTGTCTAAGACTGCTCGGCGAGAGCGAAGTCCGCCTTTCCGGAGAACTGAAAAAATACCGTCTATGTTAACTGCGCTGACCGGGTTTATGGGGTGCGGTAAAAGCACCGTTGGAAGGGCCCTCGCCGAGAGCCTCGGCGTCCCGTTCCTGGATTTGGACGAAATCATCGAAAAACGCTGCGGCGCTGCTCCGGCGGACATTATCCGGAGCGAAGGAGAAGCCGCTTTCCGCCGGAAGGAGGCAGCCGCGCTTAAAGATACCGTCGCCCGCTACGGCAGCTCCGACGCCATTCTCTCTCTCGGCGGCGGCGCCGTCATAGACCCCGCATCATCGCGACTTGTTCACGATAAAACCCTCTGCATCTATCTCAGGGCTACAGTCGAAACCCTTGAAGAAAACCTTCAGATCTCCCCCGGTGACCGCCCCGTACTTCAAGGCACATCCGTCGCCGAACTGCTCTCCGCCCGCGCCCCCATCTACGAAGCAGCCGCCGGAGTCATTATAGACATCGACGGCCTAACGACTGAAAACATCGTTGACGAAATCATTATTTCAGTGCTGTAGGACGGCAGTTGGCAAGGATCCGGCGCGCGGCAACTAAATAAGTTCCTCCCTCTCACGCATGTCGCGAAGGCGGAGCTGCACGGTTGAAGAACCGCGATAATAATTTTCCACTATGGAATAGCAGACATCAATCGGATTTCCAGCCTTGATGTAGTCGTAATATTCGGCCATATTGAAGGCTATCGCCGGAATCTGGCGGTATGGCTGCGACTCCTGGACAAGGTCCAGTTTAAGGTGAAGCCCGTCAGCTCCCACCTTGCGCGCAGCCCCGTTGTCATAGACATCCTCTGTCAGGAAGACAGGGTTGGCATTGTCCGGGCCGAACGGCTGGAACTGCTTGAGGATACGGACGAACTTTGGGGTTATCTGCGCGAAATCCAGACGGGCGTCAATCTCCGTCACCGGAGTCAGGCTCACTTCCGTTATAGCCTTGGAAACGAAGGAGTTCATACGGGTGCAGAACTCCCTTAGGTTTTCCTCCTTCAGGGTCAGGCCGGCCGCATAGACATGCCCTCCGAAATTCTCCAGCAGGGGTGCGCAACTCTCGATTGCGGCATACAGGTCGAAGCCCTGGACGCTGCGGGCGCTGCCGGTAATGAAGCCGTTGGACTTGGTCAGGACCACCGTTGGCTTATAGAAAACTTCCACCAGGCGCGAGGCGACGATACCCACGACACCCTTGTTCCACGAAGGATTATAGACAATGGTGACATTCTCCGTCTCCAGTGCCGTGCCGCTGCGGACCATTTCCACGGCTTCCTGCGTGATTACCCTGTCTATATTCTTGCGCTCGGTGTTGTTGTCGTTGATTTTCTCGCCTATGCGGAAAGCCGAGACATCGTCCGTCGCCGTGAGAAGTTCCACCGCGAGGCGCCCCGATTCCATCCTTCCGGCGGCATTTATTCTCGGGCCGATCTTGAAGACTATATCATCTATGGAAAGGTGTCCGGGCTCCAGCTTGGAAAGGCTTATCATCGCGAGAAGGCCCTTGCGCGGGCTCTCGTTGAGCCGTTTCAGGCCGTAATGGGCCAGAATCCTGTTCTCCCCCATCATGGAAACCAGGTCGGATGCGATGGAGACCACCTGAAGGTCCAGCAGCGGCTCCAGTTCTTCGAAAGGAATACCGTATTTCGCGGCATAGCCCTGGACGAACTTGAAACCCACTCCGCAGCCGCAGAGGTCGTCGAAGGGATAGTGGCAGTCCTCCCGTTTGGGATCCAGCACCGCAACCGCCGCGGGAATAGTCTCCTCCGGCAGGTGGTGGTCGCAGATAATCATGTCTATGCCCTTGCTGCGGGCATATTCCACCTTGTCTATGGCCTTGATGCCGCAGTCCAGGGTGATAATCAGGCGGAAGCCGTTGTCAGAAGCCCAGTCTATGCCTTTGAAGGACACGCCGTAACCCTCGTCGTAACGGTCCGGAATATAATAGTCCACATCCCTGGTGAAGCGGCGGATGAAGGAAAGCAGCTGCGCCACCGCGGTGGTGCCGTCCACGTCATAATCCCCATAGACAAGGATTTTTTCGCCTTTCTCTATGGCGCAGTGCAGACGCTCCACGGCCTTGTCCATATCTTTCATAAGGAAAGGGTCGTGGAGGTCTTCAAGAGAGGGACGGAAAAAAGTGCGGGCCTGCTCGAAAGTGGTGACTCCCCTTTGCACAAGCAGTTCGGACAAGACCTTGTCTATGCCGAGTTCGGCCGACAGCCTTGCCACCTGCTCCTGGGGAGCAGCCTCCTTCAATGTCCACACTTTTTCCAAGGGAGAATCCTAGAATACGTCGGGTTCTTTATTCTCGGGAGTTTCCTCGCTGCGGCGGGGGTGACGATCACCCTTTCCGGGACGGTCGCCACGGCGGTCTCCGCGACGCTCGCCGCCCTTGCGGTCGGAACCGCGGCGGTCAGAACCACCTTCGCGGCGGGGTCCGCGTCCCTTGGGAGCGGGCTCCACATAGCCTTCGGGCTTCTCGGTGAGAGCGCGCATGGAAAGGCGCATCTTGCCGGTCTTGGCGTCGATTTCGAGGAGTTTCACATCCACCTCGTCGCCCACCTTCAGCACGTCCTCGACCTTGTCGGTCTTGCCCCATGCGATTTCGCTCACATGCAGCAGGCCTTCCTTTCCAGGGAGGATTTCGATGAATGCACCGAACTCCAGGATAGACACCACCTTTCCGTGATAGACCTGTCCGGCCTCGGGGACTGCACAGATGTCCTTGATGCGCTGCAGGGCTGCGTCCATGGCTGCCTTGTCCACGCCGAAGATATCCACGACACCCTTGGTACCGCCGTCCGCGGCAGGAACTTCCTCGATGGTGATGGTGGTACCGGTCTCCTTCTGGAGGCCCTGGATGGTCTCTCCGCCCTTGCCGATGACCGCGCCGATGAATTCGGAAGGAATCTCGATCTGGATGATGCGGGGCACGTGAGGCTTGTAGTCCTCGCGGGGCTCGGAGATGGTTTTGAGCATTTCGCCCATGATGTGGAGACGTCCCTGGCGGGCCTGCTCGAGAGCTTTCTCGAGGACCTCGTAGCTGAGTCCGTCCACCTTGATGTCCATCTGGGTGGCGGTGATACCGTCCCTGGTACCTGCGACCTTGAAGTCCATGTCGCCGAGGTGGTCCTCGTCACCGAGGATGTCGGAGAGGATGGCGTAACGGTCGTTCGGATGTTCGGCGTCGGTGATAAGGCCCATGGCGATGCCGGCTACCGGCTTGCGGATCTTGACGCCGGCGTCCATGAGGGCGAGGCAGCCGCCGCAGATGGAGGCCTGGGAAGAGGAGCCGTTGGACTCGAGGATATCGGAAACTACGCGAACTGCGTAGGGGAATTCGGGAGCCTTGGGCATAACGGCCTTGAGGGCGCGGTATGCGAGGTTTCCGTGACCGATTTCGCGGCGGGAAATGCCACGTGAGGCACGGGCTTCACCGGTTGCGAAAGGAGGGAAGTTGTAGTGGAGGACGAACTGTTGGGTATCCTGGATCAGGACCTCGTCCATTTCCTTCATATCGAGTTTGGTACCCAGAGTGACGGAGGCCAGGGCCTGGGTCTCTCCTCGGGTGAAAATAGCGCTTCCGTGGGCGCAGGGCAGATAATCCACCTCGCTCCATATAGGACGCACCTGGTCGGTGTGGCGGCCGTCCAGACGAAGGCCTTCGTCCAGGATGAGGTTGCGCATCGCAGCCTTCTCCACATCGTGGTAGTAGCGGGCGACCATTTTCTTCTTTGCTTCACGCTCATCCTCGGGAATAGTCTCGAGAAAGCTCTCCATCAGGGCCTCGAAGGCATCGGCACGCTCGTGTTTGGGGCGTGCGGACTTGGCTATGTCATAGGCCTTCTGATAGCAGAATGACTCGACTGCCTTGCGCAGATCTTCGTCCTGCTCGTCGCGGGGATAGTCCCTCTTGACCTCTTTTCCGCACTCCTTGTTGAGTTCAACCTGAACCAGGCAGTGCTTCTTTATCTCTTCGTGGGCGAACTTGATGGCCTCGAGCATGTCGTGCTCGGAAACCTCGTTCATTTCGCCTTCGACCATCATTATATTTTCATAGGTGGCGGCGACCATAAGTTCGAGATCCGCCCTCTCCATGTCGAAGAAAGTGGGATTGATGACGAACTGACCGTCAATGCGGCAGACCTTGACCTCGGAGATAGGGCCGAGGAAAGGCAGGTCGCTGGTGGCGAGGGCCGCGGATGCAGCGAGGGCTGCGAGGGCGTCCGGCTGGGTGTCCTTATCGGCAGAGATAAGATTGATGGTGACGAAAACCGCGAGGTGGAAATCGTCCGGGAACAGCGGCCTCAGGGCCCTGTCCACGAGGCGGGCCACGAGGACTTCATAGTCGGAGGCCTTGCCTTCGCGTTTCATGAATCCGCCGGGGAAACGGCCTGCAGAATAGAATTTTTCCTTGTAGTCAACCTGCAGGGGAAGGAAATCGACATCTTCGCCGACTTCTTTGGCGCAGGTTACGGTTGCGAGCAGCATGGTGCCGCCCATTTTGACGACAGCGGATCCGTCCGCCTGTTTCGCGAGCTTGCCGGTTTCGATTTCGATGACACGTCCGTCAGCAAGTTCGATGGTCTTTTTGATAATGTTCATTTCGTTTACTTTATTACGTCTTACGTCTTTTATGGTAGTTAAAAAAAAGGGCAGGCCCGCATCGAACCCGCCCCTTATAGCATCTATCGACGGAGGCCGAGCGCCTTGACGATAGCCCTGTATCTCTCAATGTCCACCCTCTGGAGGTAGTCCAGAAGCTGACGGCGCTTACCGACGAGGCGGAGGAGGGAACGACGGGTAACCACGTCCTTCTTGTTCGCCTTCACGTGCTCGGTAAGGTGAGCGATACGGTAGGAGAATAACGCAACCTGGCTCTCTGCGGAACCGGTGTCGGTATTAGACTTCCCGTACTTCGCGAAAATCTCCTGCTTTTTCTCTGGCTGTAAATATTCTGCCATAGTGCATGTGAGTTTTGGGGTTAATGCCTTCCGCCCACCGTGGGCAAAAAGCCCGCAAATATAGGTATTTATTACGAGAAAACAAATTTTAGTTTGAATCTGCGGGGAAAGCAGCCCGGAACGCTTCCACCGGCCCTGCGGAAAATCCACTTTATAGGCCTGAATGAAAAGTCTTCGCGGCATTGATTATCAATGATATATCTTTCCATCGGGCCACAATCAGTCCACTTATTGCCCGCACGCACGTATTAATAAGGAGTATAATGGGTAACTTTGCTGCGGATTAACACCAAAATTTTAACACAATGAGAAAACTAATAACAGTTCTTGCGCTTGCAGCCCTGACAGCTTTCCTCTCAGCCGCCCAGAACAGGGCGGTTTCGGGAAGGGTTACAGATCCTTCCGGAGAGCCCGTCATCGGGATGAGCGTGCAGGAGCAGGGCACAGGGAACTTCGCAGTAACCGACACGGACGGCAGGTTCTCCATCAAAGTCGCCGGGAACAACTCGGTCCTGGTGTTTGAAGCTCTCGGCTATGTTGTCGATCCCGTTACAGTCGGTGATCAGAGCGAGCTGAGCGTCAGCGCCAGGGAAGACACCATCATGCTGGATGCAGTAGTCGCCATCGGCTACGGTTCCGTCCGCAAGAAAGACCTCACCACGGCAGTTTCCATAGTCGGAACCGAAGACGTGGCCGTCAGGCCTATCACCGAGGCCTCCGGACTAATCCAGGGCAAAGTCGCCGGCGTGCAGGTACAGCAGACCAGCGGCCTTCCGGGAGCCGGCATGACCGTCCGCGTCAGGGGCAATTCCTCCATCGCCTCGTCCAACGACCCCCTCTACGTCGTGGACGGCGTCCCCGTGGGTGAAGGCGGTTACGCAATTGCCTATCTCTCCCCCAGCGACATCGAATCCATGCAGATTCTCAAGGATGCTTCTTCCGCGGCCATCTACGGTTCCAGGGCCGCCAACGGCGTGGTGCTCATCACCACCAAGTCCGGCGGAAAGGACCAGGCTCCGCACATCAGCTTCACCTCCGGCGTGGGCTTCTCGAACGTCTCCCGCAGCTTCAAGGTGATGAATACCCAGGAGTACCGCGAATATGCCAAGGAGTTCAACATCAACATCCCCGGCGAACTTGTGGACAAGACAGACTGGTTCCGTGAGACCTACCGCACCGGCATCAGCCAGAACTACCAGCTCGGCGTGTCCGGCGGCAGCGGCAAGACCAGGTATTACATCGGCGCCGGCTACAGCAACGAAAAAGGCGTCATCAACGTGGCCTACGCCACCCGCTTCAACGCCCGCGCCAATTTCGAGGCGGACATGTTCAAGTGGCTGACCGTGGGCGTGAACGTAGCCTATTCCAACTACAAGAACAACGGAATAATTTCCGGAACAGGTGCGAACCGCGCCGGCGTGGTGATCTCGGTGGTCACCACCCCCACCTACGCGCCCATCATGGACCCGGACAACCCCAAACAGTACTACAACAACTTCTACGGCCTCGGCGGATACACTTCGCCCGCCGAGAACATGGCCCGTTCCAAGGACAACTACGACACTACCGACCGCGCCATCCTGACCGGCTTCGTCCAGATCAACTTCACGAAGAAGCTCAATTTCAAGAGCACCGTCACCATGGACCGCCGCTGGGTGCACAACTACAACATGCTCGACCCCGTGTCCACTTCCTACGGCCGCTCGCAGCACGGCGAGGTTTCCGACTCGCGCTCCGACGACTGCCGCATGATTTATGACAACATACTCTCCTACAAGGATACCTTCGGCGGAAAGCACAACCTGGACGTGATGGCCGGTTCCTCGGCTACCACATCTGACTGGAAGTCGCTCTCCGGCTCCCGTTCCTTGATCAATCCGGAGTACTACGACTCGGTATGGGGCTTCGCGGCCGCCAACAACGGCGGACTCCGCGGACAGGACACCGGATGGGCCCAGTGGGCCATAATGTCCTGGCTCGGCCGTATAGCCTACAACTTCGACTCCAGGTACTACCTGACCGTGAATTTCCGTGCTGACGGCAGCTCGAAGCTCGCCCCCAAGCACAAATGGGGCTACTTCCCTTCAGTTTCCGCGGCCTGGCGAATCTCCGGGGAGAAGTTCATGCAGAATGTCAAGTGGCTCAACGACCTGAAACTCCGTGCAGGCTGGGGCCAGCAGGGCAACCAGTCCGGCCTGGGCGACTACGCCTGGGTACAAGGCTACAACATCAACTACTTCAACTGGACCGAAGAGGCCTATTCCAAGGCTGTCCCCACCATAGGAAGCCGTTCCAACTTCGGCAATGAAAAGCTCACCTGGGAGACCACTTCGCAGGCCAACGTGGGTATCGACGCCAGCTTCCTCGGAAGCCGCATCACCTTCGCCCTGGACGCCTACTACAAATACACCGACGGCCTGTTGATGAATGTCGCGCTCCCCGCCCCCAACCCGAGCATCTACCGCAACGAGGGCGCCATGTCCAACTGGGGTATCGAGTTCACTCTCAACACCGTGAACATTGTCAAGGGGGATTTCGAATGGACCACCGACTTCAACATCTCCATGAACCGCAACCGTCTGGAGAAACTCGATCTCCAGCAGGTCTATTATTACGTGAATCCCGAGACCATCGGAGAGAACATCGTGCGCATGGCTCCCGGCCAGCCGCTTTCCGGCTTCTGGGGCTACAAATGCCTCGGCGTGGACCCGGAGAACGGACTTCTCAAGTATGAGGACATCACCGGGGAAGGCGTCGTTAACGACAATGACAAGCAGTACATCGGCTTCGGCAACCCGGACTTCATCTACGGTATGACAAATACCCTCAGCTGGAAGGGTCTGAGCCTGAGTTTCCTCATAACCGGCAGCCAGGGCAACAAGATATACAACGTCTCCAAGGTCGATATGCTCGGCATGCAGACGGGTGCCAACCAGCTCAAGGACGCCACCCGCCGCTGGAGGATTCCCGGCCAGCAGACGGACATCCCCAAGGCCGGCGAGCCCTGGAACGTGAAACCTTCGACCTACTGGCTTGAGGACGGCAGCTATCTGAAAATCAAGAATATCACCCTCTCTTACGACATACGCGGCAAATGGCTGAAGAAGATAGGCATTTCGAAGATATCGCCCTATGTCACCCTCTCGAACTTCATCACTTTCACCAAGTACAGCGGTTACGACCCGGAAATGAGCCAGTACTCCTCCGCCACCAACATGGGCGTGGACTATGGCACCTATCCCAATGTCAGGACCGTCCTCGCAGGTATCAACGTAGATTTTTAGATTATGAAAAAGCTATTAATAATAATAGGTGCCGCACTTGCGGCTGTCTCCTGCAACCTGGACCTCTACTCCCCGACTTCCCTGAACAAGGGTAACGTGAAGACTTCCGAGGAGGACCCCGAGAGTCAGTACACCACCAGGGCGGACATAGAGGGTCTTCGCAACTCCTTGTACAACAGCTGGGTGCGCGACCTTCAGGAGAAGGGCCTGGAGGACTGGCTGATTTACTCCGAATGCCGCGCGGACAACGCCTACTGCGGCACCAATACAGCCGAAATCATGGCCATCGAGGCCAACAAGATGGACGGAGCCAACAAGAACGTGGTCCGCGACTGGGACTGGTACCAGCAGCAGGTCTCGAACTCCAACCAGATTATCTGCAACATAGACCGCATCTGCGCGGAAGACGAGGACATGACCGAGCAGGGAAGGGACCAGTGGAAGGCCGAAGCCATGATATGGAGGGCATTCTGCTTCTTCCGCATCACCCAACTCTGGGGGGACGCCCCGATGGTGCTGGAGATTCCTCCGGCAATCACCGTGGACAATGTCTCCGAGGTCTATCACCTCTATTATCCGGACCGCACTCCGATGATTGAGATCTACAGCCGGCTCGTCGAAGACCTGAAATGGGCCGCGCAATATGCTCCGGACCTGAATCCTACGAACAAGATGCTGTTGTCCAAGACTTTCGCAGAAGGCCTTCTCGCCAGGATTTACGCCGAAAAGCCCATCCGCGACTGGGACAAGGTCATAGAACACTGCAAAAACGTAGAGGGCGCCAATCTGGATCTGGAAGAGAACTACGGCGACCTCTGGGGCTACGACGAAGAGGACGCCTTCCGCAATTCGAAGGAAAGCATCTTCGAAGTGCAGTGGTACGACAAGAGCCAGGGCAACTGGGTCTATATAATGTTCCACCGCGACGCCTACGACAACATGCGCGACTACACATGGGCCAAATGGGTCACTCCTTCCAGGGACCTTATACAGGCATACGAAGACGAAGGCGACGAGATTCGCAAGAACGCCTCCATCATCTGGGACAGCTGCTCATGGAGCAACTACTACCCTGCTGACAACTATGCCTTCATGCACAAGATGCCCACCAACATCAACAGCATCATAATGATGAGGCTCGCGGAGATATATCTGCTCCACGCCGAGGCGCTCGCGAAGACCGGCGATATCGAAGGCGCCGCAGGCTATGTGAACAAAGTACGCTCCAGGGCAAAGCTCGACGAACTGCCCGACACGGCCCTCTCCTCAGAGGACAGCATGATAGACGCAATCCTCAAGGAAAGGCGTCTGGAGCTCGCTTTCGAAGGCTTCCGCTTCTTCGACCTTGCCCGCCACGACCGCATCATCGACATTCACAACTCCATGAACGCCAAGGACGAGTACTGGCAGACACGGCTTCCTCTCACCGAGAGCCGCTACTTCCTGCCGGTTCCGACATCGGCCCTGGACAACAACCCCAACATGACTCAGAACCCCGGATATTGATTCTATGAAAAAACTTTCAATCATTCTTCTTTCGGTCCTGTTTGCCGCAGCGTCCTGCTCCTGCTCGAGCGAGCCTTCTTTCGGTGAAATGTCCAAGCCGGTAAACGAGAATACCGGCGGAAACGACTCTTCCGGAGACGAGGACGAACCCTCCGGAGGACAGGGCGGGGCAACGCCCCAGGAGGATGACCGTCCCAAAGCCACCGTATGGACCACCACTTCGGACCTTACACAGGACTTTGTGAAAACCACGGTCTATCTCGGAAATCCTTCCACCATGTCCACAAAGGTGGTCCGCTTCTCTTCAGAGAAATTCCAGAGCGTGGACGGCTTCGGCCTCGCAATCACCCAGGCCAGCTGCTTCAACCTGCTGAAGATGACAAAGAATGAGCGCACCCGGGTGCTCAAAGAGATGTTCTCCCGCACCGAAGGCGCCGGCAGTTCCCTGATACGTGTCTGCATAGGCGGTTCAGACTTTTCCATGAACGAGTTCACCCACTGCGACACAAAGGGAATCAGCAATTTCAAGATTCATTCTTCGGATGTCGAATACTTGTTCCCCATCCTTGACGAGATTTACAAAATCAATCCCGACGTGCAGATTATCGGTTCTCCGTGGACCTGTCCCAAATGGATGAAGATGGGCGTGGACGGCAACGGCACCCACGACAAATGGACTTCCGGAAGGCTCAACCCCGTCTACTATGAAGACTACGCCACCTATTTCGTGAAATGGATACAGGCCTTTGAAGGGCGCGGATACAAGATTCTCGCAGTCACCCTGCAGAACGAGCCCCTCAACCACGGAAACTCCTCCTCGCTGTATATGCCCTGGACCGACCAGAGAGACTTCCTCAACGTTGTGGGTCCTGCCTTCGAGGCCGCGAAAATCAAGGCCAAGATCCTTGTCTTCGACCACAACTACAACTACGACAACCAGCAGGACCAGCAGCAGTATCCCAGCAAGATATTCGCCTCCACGGCCGGCAAATATGCCGCCGGCAGCGCCTGGCACAACTACGGCGGCTGGGTAGGCGAACTGGACGGAATCCGCAGTTCCAACCCGGACAAGGAAATTTACTTCACCGAAGCGTCCATCGGAACATGGAACTACGACGGCCACGGCTTCTGGGAGCAGACCAGGGAAGATCTCGAAAACATCTTCTTCGGCACCCTAAGCCGCTACGGCAAGGGCGTCACACTGTGGAACCTGATGCTGGACTATAACCGCAAACCCTACCGTCAGGGCGGCTGCAGCACCTGCTACGGCGCGCTGAACATCAGCCCGGACAACTACAGCTATTCCTCCATCAAGCGCTACTCGCACTGGTACGACGTCGCCCACTTCTCCGCGGCGGTACTGCCCGGCGCCGAGCGCATCGGCACGACCGGCTATAACAACGGCAACATAGTCTCCATGGCCTTCCTCAACCCTGACGGCAGCCACGGCGTAGTGCTTCTCAACAAAGGCGGAAGCGACGACAATTACGTCTATGTCACCGAAAACCGTTCGCTGAACCTGAAGATACCTGCAAAGAGCGTAGTATCGGCAATTTGGAAAGATTAAAAACCACATAATATGAAAAAATTCATCCTTTTCGGCCTTGCCCTCATCGTGGCGGCCGTCTCCTGCAAACAGGAGCCCAAACAAACTGAATCCAATGGTCCGACCATGACCATCACCTGCGACGAGACCGCCCTCATGGGCGATGTCTTCTCCTTCAAAGTGAACCTGGAAGACAACGTAGCACTTTCCACCCTCAAGGTCCAGCTCCTCTTCGACGAGGACGTCGTAGCCGAGAAGACCATCCGCACCGCCACCAACGGTGTCTATGAGGACGAACTCGACATTCCCTTCAAGAAGGACATCCCGGACGGCAACGCAAAGGCTGTCTTCACTGCACAGAACACCTCCTTCGGCGTCACCACGGAGAACAAGACCGTGGCCGTAACCCGCCCGGACTTCCCGAAACTTCTCCTCCGTCCCGCACTCGGCGGCGATGACATCGAGATGGCGAAAGTCTCCCGCAACAACTACGAGGTGACCGCAGTCTTCGACGCCGTGATGGAAGCCAATATCATCACTCCCGCCTTCGGCAAGAAGAACCGCACCATCAGCTTCGGCTACGGCGCCGCCGGAATCGAGGCAGGCGCCGCCGCGCCCATCCCCTTCAACGGCACAGCCGGAGAGTACACCATTTCCTTCAACACCCTGACCTTCGAGGGCGCTCCTTTCAACACAATGACCGTGAACGGCGTTAATACCATACGCCTGGACAAGAACACCTTCGCGTGCGTACAGGAATTCACCAAGGGCGGGGACGTCAAGATAGAGGGCTACGACGGCAGCTTCGCCGACTGGGTGATAGACCCCGACTACCTCGAGGAAGTTTCCGCCGGAAACTACAAATTCCTTGCTCCCGACGGCAATTACCGCTTCACCATCCAGATTGACAAGAAGTTCTTCCTCGTGGAGAAAGTCAAGGCTGACGGCAGCTACGACACCCTTTCCGCCGACGGCAGCGGAACAGTATGGATCATCGGCAACCCTTCCACCTACGGCAAACCCGCCATCTTCACGAAAGGCACCGGCTGGACTCCGGATTACGGCCTTCCGATGGTTGAAAGCGAATCCAAAATCCACACTATCACCTTCATCGCCGGCGAGCAGCTCAAGAGCGACGCCTTCGAAATCAAATTCTTCTTCGAGAAAGACTGGAAAGCCGAATTCAACAATGATGAAGGCGAAAACCACTATCCTATCAGTGCAAAAGCCGGTGCTCCCCTCAAGATTGCAGGCGGCAACGTAACGCTCAACGGATCCCCCCTCACCTACGGCGCATCCTACCGTTTCACCCTCGACCTGACATCCTTCCCGACTTCTGCAGTCCTTGACTTCGGTCCCGTGGATGGCGGCGGCGGTCCTGCCACCTATGACTACTACTTCGGCGGCCAGGGACTCAGCCAGCTTTCCGCCACCACCTACCAGGCAACAGTCTCCCTGACCCAGGGTCAGAGCGTCTCCGCCACCGGTTTCACCGACATCGCGGACTGGACCATAGACTCGGATTTCTTCGAGACAGTTTCAGCCGGAAATTACAAACTCATCCCCGTGAGCGGCTTCTATAAAGTCACTGCTGACTTTGAGGCGAAATACTTCGCGGTGAGCCGCGCATCCGACGCGGCCGGCACTGACGCCACCCTCAATACCGACGGCACCGGCGCAGTATGGATGATCGGTTCCGACTGCTTCGGAAAACCCGTAATCAATACTTCCAGCTGGAGTCCTTCAGACGGCCTCTGCTTTGCCGAGGTTTCGCCGAAGGTCTATCACCTTACCCTCGTTGGCGGCACTCAGCTGGCCGCTTCCGGCCTCAACGTCAAGCTGTTCTACCAGCAGGGCTGGGGCGATGAATTTGGAAAAGCCAAATATTCCGGACTGGACGGTCTGATTGACTTCCACGCCACCGATGACGGCAACATTGTCTATGCTTCCGGCGCAAAGATCGAGCTCGGCGCGACCTATCAGTTCATACTGGATCTCACTGAAGGAATAGAGTCCGCTTCACTTGAACTTAAGAAAATCAAGGACAGCGACATAGTAGCCGACGAGGTGAAAGTCAACGGAGTCAAACTCGACCTTACCGCCGAAGACCATTACGAAGGTATCCTGAGCATCGAAAAGGGCACCCTTATGGAGGTCACCGGCATCAGCAGCATCAGCGACTATCTGGTCAACGCCGACCTGGTCGATGCAGACGGCAAATTCGCAGCAGTCTCCGGTTACTACAAAGCCGTAGTGGACCGTAAAGATAACTATATCACCGGCTACCGTGTGGCCAATGCCGCGGGCGACTCTCCTAATCTTTCCCAGGGCGGAGTGTTCCTGCTCGGCTGGGGCTTCTCGAACATCAGCCATGCCGATCAGCCCGGCTGGAATCCTGGCAAGGGAGCCCAGATGGTGGAGGTCTCACCCAAAGTGTTCCAGTTCACCGGTATCGCAGGTCCTGCAGAACCCGCAGTCGTCGGCGTACGCGTCCGTGACAGCGGCTGGGACTGCAAATACTTCTTCCAGGACGGCTGGGGCGGAGAAGCCAGCAAGGGCGTAACCATCCTCGGCAATGCAGCCAGTAAGATCGATGCCGCAAAACAGGCCGACTCCGGCAACCTCGGGCTTGCCAGCGACCTTGAAGCCGGTGCTGTCTACCGCCTTACCATAGACTTCTCATCCTGCACTATCGACGGTGCTTCCATCACTGCAGGACAGGAAGTTCTCACATTTGAAAAACTCTGATAATGAATAGATTATTTTTCACCCTGGCCTTGACAGCCGTCACTCTTGGCGGCTGCAAGGTCGATGAAATCAACGAGAACGACACCATCGCTCCCGGCGGAGACACTACGCTGAGGGCCGTAATTGAAGACGGCAACCCAAAGGTGGCCTTCACCGATGATGGCGTGTTCTCATGGACAGGCAGCGAAGCCATCTCGGTCTATACCGATGCCGGCAGTTTCGTACGCTTCGACCTCACCGCCGGCGGCGGGACCTCGAGTGCGACCTTCACCGGCATGCTCGGCGAGGCAAAGACAGATAAAGTCGCTGTCTATCCCTACTCCGACGCCCACGCCCTCAGCGGCAAGGCCCTGACATTCAACCTGCCTTCCGAATACCCCTGGTCTTCCGACAGGAATGTCAACGCGCCGATGCTCGCCAAACTTGAAACCGGAGGGGAAAGCCTTTCCTTCCGCCATACGGGCGGCCTTGTAATGGTGAGATTCACAGATGTTCCCGACGAAGCACGTAAATTCGTGTTCAGCGTGGACGGCTACAAAATCTGCGGAGACTTCACCATTGCGGACATCACCGCGGACGATGCGGTGCTGACCACAGCTGAAAGCACCGAAGGCAACAGCGTAAGCCTGACTTTTGCGACACCCGCAAAAGAAATGACCTTCTTCATACCGGTCCCCACAGGTTCCTATCCCGGATTCAGGGTAGAACTGCGCGACGCCGCGGGGAGCACGCTTGTCGCCCGCAACAGGGCCAAGGCCTTCTCCATCGCCCGCCGCGATATGGCCCGCATGGGCAGTATAGACGGAGAAACTTTCAACGGCCGTAAACTGCTCTTTGACTTTGGCCATAAGAACGACAGCAACTGCCCTCCGACCACATCCCCGGACAACAACGGCAATTACTGGAACAATATAGAGAAAAACAGCAGCGGTCAGAACGGACAGGGACTCACATTCGATTTGGTCTATTCCAACAATGACCCCACGCCTTATAAACTGACTCTTGTCACTAATTTCTGGAGCAATGGCTCGGCCAACGGCGGACTCACCGAAGCAAAATGGTCTGCTACTACTTCCACCTCACTCGGCGACCTAGCCGTTGGCACTGCCACCCAGGATTATTTCTTCGCCCAGGGAGCCGATATGGTCTGCACCTTCCAGCTTTCCGGCCTAGACATAACCAAGGGCTACCGCTTCAAGTTCTTCGGAAGCCGTGCCGCCCAGAACGACAGCCAGACGCGCGAAGCGAAATACACCGTCAACGGCAACAATTCCTTCGAAGGCCTGCTGCTTATTACGGGTCCAGGCAACAATGTCCAGAACACCGATGATATACTGACCTCCAGCGTCATCTATCCCAAAGCCGACGGAACCGCTACCGTATCGATTTCCAGAGGCTCCAACACCCAAACCTCCAACCACTATTACCAGCTCAACTGTATGAAGGTCGAGGAAATCGAGGGCGGTCTGATTCCGGTTTCCTACGATTTCAACTCCCTCGAAGTAACATCCGCAGAAGAGACCTTCCTCATGCACAGGGCCAATACCAACGGCTATGTTTTCGAGGGTGTATCCACCTTCTCCGCTGGCGAAGTCGACCTCAAGGCTGGCACCAGCGACGGCAGGGAAATAAACCTCAAAGCAGACTGTAATGTGGACGGACTCGCCTATCTGGTGGCAGATCTCGACAATATGGACTTCAGTTTCACCGCCATTTCCGATGTTCTGGCAGAAGGTTCCGCACTCAACGGCTGGAGCAACACCAACGGAGCCACACTGACATATCAGGGCAACGGCGTCTTTTCCGGAACGAACCTGACATTTGCAGGCACCAACTATAACTCCAAGACGGCTGTTTCCGACCCTGCCCGCTTCAACTTCCTGTTCAAGGGTTCATGGAGCCCTACCTTCCAGAGGCTGAACGGCACACGCCGGGAAATCGAGGCCAGCACCTACAATAATTCAGGAGCCATCCAGATCAACCCCGGTGTCTATGATGTCACGCTTAACCTTCGCGACTTCACCTTCGACGTTGCAGCTTCCGCAATAGACCCCGACCGTATCACCGTTATGGGCTCATCCGTTCCCCGCGGAATCGGCGCCACCGACAACTACGGTTATATGTGGATGTTCAACGACATACTCGCAGCCCGCGGAAACTGGTACCTGTCGAATATATCGGTGTCCGGAAACAATACCCTCAACCTGCTTGAAAGGTATGACGAACTTGTCACCGACGGTGCTCCATACGTGATTTACGCACTTTCTCTCGGCAACGAAGGCATACATGAAGCATCTGACAAAACGGCCATCTACAACCAGTGGAAGACCAATATGCAGACGCTCATCTCCCAGGCCCGCGCCGACGGCAAGACCGTCGTCGTGACCGGCAACTATGCCAGGGCCGACTTCGACGATGCCGACTACACCGCTGTGAAGAACATGAATATGGAAATCCACGAGTGGGATATGCCGTCTGTGAACCTTCTCGGTGCCATCGACGACGGTCAGGGCCGCTGGGCGGCCGGCTACGATGCCGGGGACACCTATCACCCGAACACCGCAGGCCACACCGAACTGTCCTACACCATCGTTCCTTCGCTCTTCGATGCCCTCAAGGCTGGTAAAGCCCTTCCTACCCGCATCGACGGCGGAAGCAAGACTCTTTCCGGCAGGCAGGTAATTGCACTCGAGCCCGAAAACAGGATTCATCCGTTCACAATTTCCTTCGGAGTGAAGACTTCCGCAGCCGGTGCAATACTGACCTTCTTCGACGGCGAAACCGCAAAGAACATATCAGTAACCGATGCGGGCGTGCTTTCCTATGGAGGCGCCACCGGAGCGACGACTGTCGCTGACGGAGCCTGGCACCAGGTAACCCTGACGCATTTCTATGCCCGCGGCGAGACTCTTCTCTACGTGGACGGCATCCTTCAGTGCAGCGTCAGCGAGAAAGTCATCACCACGGCTTTCTACGTGGGTTATGCCGCTGCCGACACCTCTGCCTCCTGGAGAGAAATCTTCTTCTGGAGAAGCGGTATGAACGCCCAGGAAATCGCAGCCATATCCGACGGGAAGATGCTTAAGAGCTCCCTTGAAATCTATGCTCCCCTTTCCGGCGGCAGCCTCGAGAACAAGGCCCAGAGCACCAATACCCTTTCCCTCGCGGACGGCTCCACCCTCGTTCCCGCAGAGGACACCACTCCCCGCCTCAACGGAGAGCCTCTCACCGAGAGCGCAGGCAGCCTTTCAATTCCCGTGATTTCCCTCACCCAGGGCTCCACGCTGACCCTTTCCAACGTACCCGGAGCCGTCTCCGACTACTGGTGGGATCCGGATTACTTCACGGTTTCCGGCAGCACGGTGACGTTCAATCCAGTCAGCGGCTACTACGGTTTCAGCATCTATACAGGTACAGAAAAATATGTCAGCGCCTGGAGGGTTACTGAAAACGGCAATAAGGCCAACCTGGAACAGGGCGGCCTATATGTCGCAGGCTACGGCATTGCCGGCTATAAGATGGCCGATGAAATCGGCTGGGCCGGCAACAACATGTACTGCCTTGCAGAAATCACCCCGGGAGTATTCCAAATCACCGGCGTGGCCGTCGTAGAGCGCGACCCGGATGTACAGGGCGGAAAATTCCGTTACGACTACTGGTCCGTGAAGTACTTCTTCCAAAGCGGATGGGGCGGCGAAGCGTCCAAGGGCGTGAGCATCTCGGGTGGTGCCGCCTCCTCCCTCAAGCAGGGAAGCGACGGTAACCTCGGCCTTAACTCCAACCTGGAACTTGGCGGAACATACCGAATGAAGATAGACTTCACCGGTGCCACCATCTCCGGGGCCAGCGTTACCTCCGGAACTGAAACAGTTATATTCGATAAATTGTGAGCCCTATGAAAACTGAATATAAAACCCCTGCGATGCGTCTGCGGGATATAGATTTCGCTCGCAATTTCCTCGCCTCAGGGAAAGGCGAAAACACCAACCCTTGGGATATGGACTGGAACTATGACAGTGACAATTAATTCTATTTATTTTATTATTGATATGAAACTAGTGTATTCAGCACCTAAGGCCGAGATGGTACCGGTGCTTGTCGAGGAAGGATTCCTCGGACTTTCCGGAGGGCAGGGAAATGCCACCGGAGAGGACATGACAGTAACAACTGAAGAGGATTGGTAAACTATGAAAAAATTACTTCTTATTGCAGCAATGGCGGCGATAGCCGCAGGCTGCGCAAAAGAACCGGCCAATCCTGAAACAGAAAAGGTCAATGATTCTGAAGATGCTCAGGTCCCCCAGACAGAGCTTGTAAGCTACAGTTTTTCCGCCACCCTTGAGGCGCCCGTCAGCGACGACCCCGTGGAAGGAAAAGCATCTATCTCCGACGCAGGCGTATTCTCCTGGAGTGCAGGCGACGAAATCGCCGTCTGGAACGCTGCGGAGAGCGCATTCGTAACCTTTACCTGCAACGCGGGCGACGGTGTTTTCACCGCCAGCGCAACCCCCGGCGCCGAGTTTACCAAGGCATACTATCCGGCTTCGGTAGCCGTAGCGGGAAATCCCGACCAGGTCAATCTGGCTTCCAGCTACAGCCTTGCGGAATCCACCTCCGGCAAGTTCTTCCCCATGGTCGCTACCGTCAGCGGCAGCAACCTGGCTTTCACCCATCTGGGCTCCCTGCTCAAATTTACCATCAATGATGTCCCTGCTGACGCCACAAGCCTCACCCTGACATCAGCGACGGCCGTTCTGAGCGGCAACTTCGCAGTCCAGTCCGGGCAGATCAATGCCGGCAGCGGCGCAGGAAGCGTCAGCGTCTCCATTTCGCACTCCGTGAAAGAGAACCTCGCTTTCTACTTCCCCGTCCCGGTCGGAAACTACAGCTACACCATCACCCTCGGTGACGGCACCACCACCATGCTCACCCAGGCTACTACCAGTGCCAAGACTCTCGCAAGAGCTTCCTTCCATGGACTTAAGGCGCTGACGGTATCTTCTCCCACTACAACCTACAGAGTTTGTGGTTGGTTTGCCTATAATGGAAATAATTCTGAATGGACTAACAACGAAGCCTTGACTGTCCCCTTTGTGGAATCAGATGTTTACGGCTGGCTGAAAGCCTGCAATGTGGGTACCCGCGACGGTCATGTTTCATTCAAACTTATCGAAGGCGTCGGCTCATGGGATAATTCCATAGGTACAACCGAAACAAACGGGCAACATAATATGCTTGGAACCATGCTGGGACTTGCAAATGCAGGAGGTGGCAATGATATTACTCTTTATACAACTAAAGTTGCCCTACTTGATGTTTACTATAATCCGTCGGAATCCAAACTATTCGTAGTAGAAGCCGGTACGCAAGTAACAAAACCAGTATTCCCTGCTATGGATACAAATATGGCATCCTATACACTTATTGGATATCATTCAGAAGATTCATGGTCAAAAGATTACCTACTGGAAGGTGCTCAAGGCTCAACAGATTGGTGGGTCGCACGAAATGTTACAACGGCTGGTTCGAATCCTCATATAGACGTTAAATTCAGAAAAGACGGTAATTGGACCACAAAACTCGGTTGCGTAAAATACGATGGAGTTAACGATGACAGCTGGAATAAAACAGCAGGGGCTCTTTTCGACCTTAAATCACACAACAATGATGCTGACAGTCACAATATCACATTCTACGGCGAAAGCGGCAGCTATAACATTTATTTAAATTCCAACCTAACATCAGCAGTTATCCTTCCATCTAGCACTCCTTTCGTTGTCCCGTCCATTCATGAAGTTGCGCTCCATTATTCTCTTACCGGTATTTTCAGCATTAATTCCACTGATTATAACTGGAATAACGGTGACGTTGATATCGATTTGGAATTGGTTGACGGAACAACAACATGGTTAGTCGCAAAGAATGTCAGTCCTCACTCAGACAACGCTAGTAGCGGCTATTTGAAATTTAAATTCCGCCTAGACAAAGCTTGGACCGACGGCGTTGCAAGTGTCGGTGACTCAAATAATGATCCATGGAAGGATGTCGGCAATTTTTACGATTCCAATGTCTCAACTTCTTCAAAGGACATACAAGTCTACGCACCTGCTAATGTATGTCCGGTCGATGTGTATCTTAAAACCGATCTTTCAAAATTCGGAGTATTTACCCACGGTTCAGCCCCGGTATTTCCGTAATCACTGATAACTGAAGGGCCGGTTCCGGCCGGCCCTTTCAATTAAGGAAAGAACATGACAAAAAAGACCTACAACACTCCGGTAATACTCTGGACTGCTTGCCTTACTGAGAAAAGTTTCGTGGCATCTACGCGTGCCGAAGGTGAGGACATGACTGAAGTATCGGACCAGTATTCCGATTTCCTCAGTTGGTAATGCTTTAAAAATCAAAACCATGAAATATTCAGCTTTGATTCTCCCGGCCATCCTCATGCTAAGCCTCGGATGCGCCAAAGAAAACAACAACCATGAAACTGAAGTCCCTGCAGGTGAGTTCGTCGAATACAGCTTCAACGCGGAAGGCGAGGCCGTCAAGGCGACCATAGACATGGACAACGGCGGTACGTTTGCCTGGAGCGCCGGTGATAAAATCGCCGTCCTCAACAGCATAGACAGTAAATACTACGTTTTCTCCGCCCAGGCCGCCGACGGCGTCTTCAAGGGCTCTGCTCCCGCAGGTGCCGACTTCAATACGGCATACTACCCTGCCTCGGTGGTGCTTTCCGCCGAGGAAATCGCTGCCGGGGTCTCCTCCGCGGCAGTCGCCGACGCCAATGCCTTATCTCTGCCCGCAAGCTATACCCTCTCCGAGGCTTCCGCAGGGAAAGCTTTCCCCATGAGGGGAACTGTTTCCTCCAACAACATCAGTTTCACCCATCTGGGCGCGCTGATCCGCGTCAGCGTTAACGAAGTACCCGCCGACGCGACCACCATCACACTCTCCTCTTCAAAGAAAATCGCAGGTGAATTCACCGCCACCCTCTCCGGCAACAATTACTGCATCGCCGCCGCAGACGGGGCATCGAGCGTCAGCATAGACCTGAACCTTAACGCAACTGAGGACCTCGAAGTGTACTTCCCGATTCCGGTGGGCACCTACAACCTTTCGCTTACGGTTTCCGCCGGTTCATTCACCCTGCTTTCACAGCCGGGCAGTTCTGACAGGACCTGGGAAAGGGCCAATTACGCAAAGATGGACCCTCTCTACATTCCCGAACTGACCACCGACTACAAGCTCATAGGACGCTACAACATAGGCGATACTGAATACAACTGGGGCACTGAATCCCTGGTGCTGCTGGAGAGCGTCACCGACCACTACGGCTGGTTCAAGGCCACCGTCAACGTGCCGGACTTCTATATAGACTTCAAACTCTATAAGGAGGACGGCGGCATCTATACCGGAAACTCCGTTTCCAACGGAAGGAAGATTGTCGGGACCATGATTTCCGTCGCTGACGACAGTCAGGGCGACAATTTCACCGTCTATACCAACCGTCACGCACTGGATGTGTATTTCTCGCCGGTGCAGAGGAAACTCTTCACCCTCCCTATGGGTGCAGACTTCGTGGTTCCCACCACCGAGGCCGGCAGCGCCGTGGATGAATACGCCCTTATCGGCTGGCACGCGGACGACGGATGGGCAAGCGATTTCTTCCTCGAGGGCGTCTATGGCTTCGACGATTGGAGAGTCGTCAGAATCGGCACAAATGCGGCTGATACTTCTGACGAGCCTCACTTCTCCTTCAAGTTCCGCCGCAACGGCGGCTGGAGCGAGCAGATCGGCGGTATCTATGACTACAAGCGCAAGGCCAACACCTTCTGCTACGCCAAGACGAGCAACAATTCAGATCTGTCATTCTATCCCGGAGCAGCCGGAGAATACGACATCTACCTGAACAAAGATCTTGCAGGACTGTTCGTACTCCCTGCCGGAACTGCCTTCAACGTCCCCGGACGCAAGGAACAGGAAGACCTCGTGTCTATCCTCTCCGTCATCGGCGGAATCAACGGCACCAACTGGAGTCAGGCATATCCTCTGGAATTCGCTTCCGCCGACAACCATGAATGGTACGCCCTCAAGGATGCCTATAAGATTGACGGATGGGGCGCCATGGTGTTCAAGCTTTACAACGGCGGCTGGGGCAAAGGCTTGAATATCGGCTGGCCTGCCGCACTGGACGGTGCAATCGGTGACATGAACACTGTCTATCCCCTCTGGCTCCGCGATAGCGACGCTGACATTCCGAACATCCAGCTCGGCACCGACGGCGGCCACGCAGATATCTATATCAAGGCCGATCTCTCCGAGATATTCACCCTTACCCACGGAGCTCCGTTCGCAGTGCCTTCATCTTCACCTGCAGTTGCGCCAAAAGCGGTTTTCATAGGCGACTCCATCACCTATTTCTGGAACAACGCCGACCGTGGCAACCCGAGTTTCTTCACCACCAACAACATCATTACAAAAGGTGTTGAAGGCCAGACCTCGGCTACCATCAAAAGCAGGTTCAACTACGACGTCATCTCCAACAATCCGGAGATAGTCCATATCCTGTGCGGCACCAACGACCTCGCCGGAAACGGCGGTGTCTATGTCGCGCCTGCGGATATATGCCAGAACATTGCCGACATGGCTGCTGCGGCGAAGAACGCCGGAATCGATGTCCTCATAGGCTCTGTACTGCCCTGCAACTACTTCTGGTGGAACACTTCGGTGAATCCTGCGGCGAACATAGTGACGCTCAACGCTCTTCTGAAAGCGCTATGCGAAGAGAAAGGCTATACCTATGTGAACTACTATGACTCGATGGTACATTCCAACGGCTCCGGCGGCCTCGCCGACGCATACAACATCGACGGATGCCATCCATCCAAGGCCGGTTACTCCGTCATGGAAAGCATAGTCCTGCCTCTGCTGTAGAAGTAAACTGTAATTCGCGAAGAAAAGAAGTTGAAACGCGAAGAACAGATAGCGCGCGTCACACTGGCAGGAAGCGTAGTCAACCTGTTGCTGGTGGGGCTCAAAGCAGTGGCCGGGGTTGCCGGACACAGCGCCGCCATGTTGTCTGACGCCGTGCATTCGCTGTCGGACTTCATCACCGACATAGTGGTGCTGGTGTTTGTGAGGGTGAGCGCCAAGCCGCAGGATGAGGGTCACGATTACGGGCACGGCAAGTACGAGACAATCGCGACTCTCTTCATTGGCCTGGCGCTTGCCGCGGCAGCAGTAGGAATCGTGGTCAACGGGGCCGTAAAACTGGCTCACTGGCTGCAGGGAGAGCAGATTCAAAGCCCCGGACATCTGGCCCTCTGGGCGGCGCTTGTGTCCATAGTAGTCAAGGAACTGCTGTACCAATATACCCGTATCAAGGGGCGAAAACTCGACTCCAGGGCACTGGAAGCAAATGCCTGGCATCATCGGTCCGACGCCCTAAGTTCAATCGGCGCCGCAATTGGCATCGGCGGAGCAATCTTTCTGGGCAAACGCTGGACGGTGCTGGACCCCCTGGCATCAATAGTCGTGGGAGCAATGCTGGTAAAGGTAGCCTGGGACCTGCTGGGGCCTTCCTTCGGTGAACTCACTGACAGTTCCCTGCCGGCCGACACGGAAAACGAAATGCTGAAAATCATCCGCAGCGTACCCGGAGTCGAGGACCCGCACAATCTTCGCACGCGCCGCATCGGCAACAGCATCGCAGCAGAAGTCCATATCCGCCTGGACGGAGCGCTTACGCTGGAGGAGGCCCACGAGAAAGCCTCCGAGGTCGAGCGCCGCTTCCTGGAGCACTTCGGTCCCCAGTCTCACCTAATCGTCCACATGGAGCCCCGCAAATAACTGCGCAATAGCGGCGGTGACGTTCCGGGGGGCATAGACCCCCTGAACAGCCCCACGGGGCGTCACCGCCGCGGGAAGCGCCGTCAGTTGGCAGGGTTCCGGCGGCATCGACCCCCTATTAAGCCACACGGGGCATCTCCGCCGCTGGAGGCGCCGTCAGCTGGCAGGGTTACGGCGGCATCGACCCCCTATTAAGCCGCCGGAGCCCTGCCAGCTGACGGCTGTGGGCAAAGGAGCCCTGCCAGATGGCGGCTTTGGGCAAAGGACCTCTGCCAGATGGTGGCGGAAAGGAGCTATGCAGCATAAAGGAGGGAGAACGGAGGGAGGAGGAGGAGATAATTGTGTTTTTTTATATATTTGCAGTTTCAAGCAACTGACTGCATAATGAGAAAGAGCTTTTCGATACTGTTTGTGCTGCTACTGACCCTCGCCTGCTCTCGTTCAGGCGGAGAAAGCGCCATAGCAAGGCTGGATGAGACACTTGCCATGAAATCCACCTACGACAGCTACTTTTTCCAGAGAATTGAAATACTCCGGCAACTCTCCACGACAGGAGGCAGCCCTTATGAGGTAAATAAATCCCTCGCCACAGAATTTTCCAGCTACAGCCTTGATTCAACCGTATTCTATCTGGAACGGAACCGCGAAATTGCACGCAGGGCCCAGAACCGCTACCAAATGGCAGAAACCGAGCTGCAGCTCGCCAAGGAGTACGGCCGGGCAGGCTACCACTCCGATGCTATGGCCATAGTGGAGGACTACTTAGGCAAAGAAGTCCCCGAAGGGCTGGAATATGTCTTCTATGAAGCTCTGAACTATATTTACGGGGAACTTGCAGTGTATTCTTCAAACGGCAGCCCCTACTGGGTAAAACGGGACGAAACCCGCAACAAACTGCTCGCCCTGGCTCCGGAAGGCTCCTACGAGCACTACTACCAGCTCCGCGTCCAGGCCGAATCACAGCAGGACAATGAAGCAGCCCTCAGATATGCCCTCAAGGCCCTGGAAGTCACCAATCTGAATTCCCGCCAATATGCCAGCGCCTGCTTCTTCGTGGCATCTTACCTGAATGATGAAGACGAAAAGATAGACTATCTCGCCCGCTCCGCAATCGCCGACATTATGTGCGCCAACAAGGACTATGCATCGCTGAGCGAACTCGCAAAGATCCTGTATGCCCGGGGAGACATAGAACACGCCTTCAAATATGTTGCAGACCACTGCATGCCCGACGCCCTGGTTTTCAACGGAAAGCTACGCCCCTGGCAGACCGCCCAGTTCTTCCCCGAGATTGAAAAGGCCTATGCAGCCAAAAGTGAAGCCAACCGCAGGAAGATGCAGGGAGTGGTAGCCACTGTACTGATACTGCTGGGGCTGCTGGTAGTGCTGCTGCGCTTCCTTATACGGCGGCAAAGAGAACTGGTGAAGGCAAGGGAAGAACTGAACAGGTCAAAGGACTCCATTGAGCGGCGGAATGCCGAACTCAGCGCGATGAACGAGCAGCTCAGTTCTGTAAACTCCGAACTTCAGGAATCCAATAAAGTCCGGCAGGAGTACATAGCCCTGTTCCTGCAAAGCCTTTCAGAGAATATCTCCACTGACAGGCACTATAAAAATCACGTTCTGAAGTATCTCCGGAGAGGAAATGAGAAATACCTTATCGAGGAAATCGAATCCAACCCGCCCATCGAGGAAGACATCCGCTCCTTCTACAAGATGTTCGACAAGACCTTCATCAACCTCTATCCGAACTTCATTGAAAAGTTCAACGCCCTGCTGCTGGAGCCGGAGGCCCCGAAAGGAGATGACATACTGACTCCTGAAATGCGGGTTTTCGCCCTCATAAAGCTGGGTATCAGCGATTCGTCCAAAATCGCCTCCCTGCTGCATTACAGCGCCAATACTATCTATAACTACAGGGCCAAGATAAAGAACAAATCAGCAATTGACCGCGACCTTTTCGAGGACGCGGTCAGAGCCATAGAATAAGCTAATGTGGACGTCCGCCGCTACCGGGACCACCGCCGCCGGGACCACCGCCGGAGCCGCCACCCGAGTAGGAGGAAAGGCTCACGGACGAGCCGCCGGAATAAGAGCCGCCACTGTAGGCAGTGCCGTTGAGAATGGACGTTCCGCCGGAAGGAGTCACTCCCGAATATAGAGTCGGAGACGAGGCGGAAATCACCATCGGAGTGCGGGAAGATGAAGGAGTCCTGAATACATAGACATTGCTGCCGGATTTGAGCGCGTACCAGGTGTTCGCGCTGACGGAGGTCGTGCTGTAGGCAGACTGCGACCAGTTGGAGGAAGTTCCGTTTTCAAAACCTCCCAGGCCTATCGCGACGCCGCCCTGCAGGTAGAGCGAGAATCCTCCCTCAGTGTTGGCGTCCAGAGCGACCTCGGCATTGTTTGAAGCAGAGCAGATACCTAAGGCAAGGCCGCCCTTTATATACATATTTCCATTCGAGTCTATACCATCGGACCCGCCGCCATGCCCGCATAGAAAGCCGGAAGTTACCGTAAGGGTGCTGCAGCAGTTGACGCCGTCGTCGCTTTCGCTGTAGCCATAGACCTCGCCGCCGGAAACCGTCAGGCAGCCTTTCGCCTCAATAGCCTCGTCGGAGGTGGCAGTGACAGTGGTGACCCCGCCGCTGAATACGGCATCGCCGGAAAAAGCCGAGTAGACGTGGCCACTCTTGATTGCCCAGCCGACCATTATGCCCTTGGAAGAAACATCTCCCGTAGTGTAGTTCGATCCAGAGACTTTAACCGTGAGAGTGCCTCCGGAGACTTTAAGGCCGTCGATTTCAGTCTTATCGCTCTCCTGGTCGGAATCCCCGACACGGATACCCTTGCCGCCGGTGGCGGTGGAAGTTATGTTTACTGTTCCCCCGGACATATTGAAGGCATTGTCCGCCTTGATACCAGCGACACCGCTGTAGTCCGTCTCGCCGCTGAGTTTCGCAGCGGAACCAGACATATTTATATCTACTGAGCCGCCTGTGATTTCAACATCTCCGTCAGTGGAGATACCCTTGCGGCCCTTGACATTGGCCGTAATCTTGATTGTGCCGCTGTTGATAAATACGTTATCCTTGCCCCTGACGGCATTTCCTGCAGTGGAGTTAACTGTGGTGGTGACAGCGCCGAGGAAGCGCAGATATTCATCCGAGCATATTCCCTGACGGCCCTGGGCGGTTACATCAAGTTTACCGCTACCCACAAACACCAGCTGGCCTTCGGAGAAGAAAGTGCCCTTCATATCCTCCTCGGAATCCACAGTGGAGGCGTCGGAATAAGAAGTCGTGCTGTCGGAGAGTTTCTGGTCCACAAGGGTGTTGGTGCCGGAAACGATTACAAAGCTGCGCTTTCCCTTGCTGTATGTTTCGCTGCTTGTGGACGCGCCCTGGATATTGATTGCAGGGCCTGCGGGATTGGTTATGGACACGCCGTCCAGCCAGATGCCGTTCTTGGCGTCGCTATAGACCTTGAAAAAGCCGTCCGTGGTGGTGCCGCTTAGTTTATAGACAATCTTCTCGGTGGTGCCGGTGTTGTCCACGAGAACATCATTTCCGCTGACGCTGATTTTGCCTTCATAGCCGTCAGTGCCGCTTAAGGTCGCTCCGGAGGAAGAATAGACGACCTTTATGACGCGGTTGAATACCGTGTTCGCGATATTGTCGTTCTCGTTGTCGCAGCTAGAGTTCGGAAGGGAGGAGAATTTCACTCCGTCTTCGAAAAATCCGACAGTTTCGTCTGTGGTCACGGAACCGCCCTCACCGGAGCCACCCTCGTCTGAACCGCCTTCATCAGAACCAGGATCCGCCTGGGAGGAGATGTCGGCAGCATTGTCGATATTGTCCTGATTGGATGCAGTAGTCTGCTCGATTATATCATTAGGAGTGCATCCACCAAGAGAGTAAAGAAGCAGAGCAGCAAAAATTGCAAGTAGTTTGCAGCGTTCCATGACTGAAAAATAAGTTATAGTACATCGTCCGGGCTTGCCAGGCCGGAAGCAGATTGGCAAATGCCGTGCCAGAGCCAGCTTAGAAAGCCAGGCCAAGAGACAGTCCTGCACCGAAAATCCCTCGGGGCCAGAAGCCCTGATGAGTGATTACCGGGGCGGAAGGCCGAAGGTCTATGGCAATGTAAAGCGGAAAGGAAAAACGGTATTCCACGCCTATCTGGGCGGCAATCGCGGCGTAAAGTTCACCGTTGAAGGCCAGCGAAGCACCGGGGCCAGTATAGAAGTTCCACTGTCCGCGGCCGGCGGGCAGCTGGGCGAACATGAAATTATAGACAGCGCTGAAGCGGAAGCCGTTTCCGAACAGGCCGAGGTCAAGTTCTATGAAGTTGTCCTGGACCAGGGTATGCTGATAATCCAGTTCCGCCGTCCACTCCCCAGCCCAGCCGCCGCGCACGCCAATGCTGCGAGGTTGTGCGGAAACGGCGAGGGGAAGTGCCGCAAGAATCAGTATTATTACAAGGCGTCTCATTTGACCATGCCGCTGAAGCCCATGAAAGCGAGGGCGAGGATACCCACGGTGACAAGGGCGATGGGAACTCCCTTGAAGGCTTTTGGTACGTCGTTTCCGGCGAGCTGCTCACGGAGACCAGCGAAAATCACCATTGCGAGGCCGTAGCCGAGCGAAGTCGCGAGGGCATAGACAAGAGCCTCGCCGAGGTTCATCATGTGGGCCTCAGCGCCGCCGAAGGAGAATTCCTTGGTCGCAACGGTCATGGCAACGCCGAGAACTGCGCAGTTGGTGGTAATAAGCGGGAGGAAAATACCGAGGGCCTGGTAGAGCGAGGGGCTGATTTTTTTCAGCACAATCTCCACCATCTGCACCAGGGCCGCAATCACCAGGATGAAAGCGATAGTCTGGAGGAACTGCAGTTCAAAGGGAACGAGCAGGTAGCGGTTGATCAGATAGGTCACCAGCGTGGCGAGTGTTATCACGAAGCACACTGCTCCGCTCATTCCCGTCGCCGTGGACAGCTTATTCGACACCCCCAGGAAAGGGCAAATCCCCAGGAACTGCGCCAGGACGATATTGTTAACAAATATCGCCGATATTATTATTAAAAAGTACTCCATACTCTTTATAATGTATTATCGAAAAAATTGCATGCTTCACTTTTCCTGCCGTCGCCCTTTGGGCGACCCCTCCCAACTTCGTTGGGCCCCTCCCTCTTATGGTGCCGAGGGTGGCACAGGCGATAAAAGTGAACATGCAATTTTTTCATTTCTTCAATTTGTTAAACAATACCATAAGATAGCCAAGGGCGAGGAAGGCTCCGGGAGCCATGACGAAGGCGAGCATGCCGTCGCCGGGGATGAACTTGAAGCCGAAGGCGGAGCCGCTGCCCAGGATCTCGCGCACGAGGCCGAGAACCGTGAGCGCAGCAGTAAAGCCGAGGCCGATGCCGATGCCGTCAAGGGCCGATGCGCCGACTCCGTTCTTGGAGGCGAAAGCTTCAGCACGTCCGAGCACTATGCAGTTTACCACAATAAGCGGGATAAACAGGCCGAGAGCCTCGTAAATCGCCGGGGTATAGGCCTGCATGATGAACTGGAGCAGTGTCACGAAAGTCGCGATAACTACTATATAGACAGGGATATGGACCTTGTCCGGGGTGACGGGCGCGATCAGCGAAATCGCAATGTTCGAAAGGACCAGGACGAAAAGGGTCGCAAGGCCCATGGAAAGGCCGTTGACGGCGGAAGTCGTAGTCGCAAGAGTGGGGCACATGCCCAGCAGCAGCACGAAGGTCGGATTGTTCTTGACAAGTCCGTCCGCAATAAGTCTGAATTTACTCATCGAGTGGTTCCTCCTTGATTATAACAGATGCGCCGGTGGAGCCGTCGATTCTCTCTCCCCGGAGGGACCTTACCACGTCAACGGCATTTGAAACCGCGAGCGCATAGGCCCTGGAAGTAATTGTGGAAGCGGTTATGGCGTCCACGTCACCGCCGTCTTTGCGCACCGAAAGAGTCTTTACAGAAGGATCGAAGCCTTTCCACTGGGCCATGAAGGCCTCGTCAGTCTCACATTTGGCACCCAGGCCCGGAGTCTCGGAATGCGACAGGACGCAGCTGTTATAGACAATCCCGTCCGGGGTGATACCGACCATCAGGGTGAGGGGGCCGCCGAATCCGGAAACGGTGCTGCGCACTGCGTATCCGACAACCCCGGCAGGGCCTTCCGCCTTGAAATAATGGTATTTCACCTCGCCCAGCATAGCGTCATCCTCGCTGGTGGAACTGAACTCCGGAAGGACCTTCGCGATGGCTTCGTTGCTCTTTCGCTCCGCTGCCGCGCTGATGGGGTCTTTTGTGAGCACATAGGCTCCCGCAAGTATGCCTGAACATACCAGACAGGTGAGCGAGAGCACCAATACCATATTCAACAGATTTGACTTCATCTCCTACCTCCCGAATTTTTTCTGTTTGAAGGCCCTGTCCAGAAGCGGCACGAAGGAATTCATTATAAGAATCGCGAACGAAACACCTTCAGGATAGGAACCGAAATAACGAATCATCATGGTCAGGAAACCGATTCCCACGCCGAAAATCACGCCGCCCCAGAGCGACATCGGAGAAGTCACATAGTCGGTCGCCATGAAACACGCGCCGAGAATGAGACCGCCGGTGAGCAGGTTGAAGAGCGGGTCAGTGAAGCGGGACGGGTCTATGCCCCAGAATATCAGGGACACGAGGGCCACGGTTCCGAATATGGAAAGGGTAATCCAGGGCTTGATTACCTTGCGGATGAGAAGGTACACAAAGCCTGCGAGCAGCGCCAGGGCGCAAACCTCGCCGGCTGAGCCGCCGATTGAGGCGAAGAGCATGTCCGCATAGTCATAGCCGGAGGTCAGTTCCTGGATGGTGGAACCCCTCATAAGGCCTTCCTGCACTGCGGAAAGGGGCGTCGCGCCGCTGACTGCATCGACACCGAAAAGGCCCTGCGGCGCGCTCCAGGTGGTCATATATGTCGGGAAGGACACCAAGAGGAACACTCGTCCGACAAGAGCCGGGTTGAATACATTCTGCCCGAGTCCGCCGAAGGTCATCTTGGCGACTCCGATTGCGACCGCAGCGCCTATGAATACGACCCACCAGGGAGTGGTGTACGGGAGGTTAAGCCCCAGCAGGATACCTGTCACCACGGCGGACATGTCGCCGATGGTGGACGGCTTGCGGAGCATATAGCGGGTGATTGCCCATTCCAGCAGCAGGCAGCTGCCCACGCTGACAGCCATCACGAGGATTTCCCTCCAGCCGTAGAAGAGGAAGGAGCAGAGCACCGCCGGAAGCAGCGCCACCACCACGTCGAACATAAGCGAACGGGTGGAATTCTCCGAATGGATATGGGGCGAGGGTGATACTAAAAGCTTACTCATAACTGTCTATTTTGATGCGGCGGCCTTTGCGGCGGCAGCGCGGGCCCTGATTACTCCGAGAACGTCCGCCTTGGCGAGACGGATGCGGTCCAGGAGAGGAATATTTGCCGGGCAGCTGTAAAGGCAGCAGCCGCATTCTATGCAGTCCTGGATAGCGTTTGCCTCCAGGCCTTCGAGATCACCGGCCTTCACGAGGCGGTTCAGGAGATAGGGCTCGAGGCCCATAGGGCAGGCGTCCGTACACTTTCCGCAGCGGATGCAGCTGCCTTCCTGTCCCCGGAGAGTCTCCTCGGGACGCAGCAGAAGCAGCGAAGATGTGCCCTTCAGGGTAGCTGATTCCAGATTCGCAACGGCCCGCCCCATCATGGGACCGCCGCTGATGACCTTTAAATCCCCTTCGGGCAGTCCTCCGGCCTTTTCGAGAATGAATGACAGCGGAGTACCCACGCGGACCAGGAAATTGGCCTGACGGGGTGCGCTGTTTCCTGTTACGGTTATAACATTGTCTATGAGGGGCTTGCCCTTCTGGACTGCGTCATAGACAGCGAGCGCGGTTCCGACATTCTGTACCACGGCGCCGACGCTGATAGGAAGGGCGCCGGAGCCCACCTGGCGGTGCATGACTGCGTCGATGAGCTGTTTTTCGCCGCCCTGCGGATACCTCTTTTTAAGGCTCATCACCTCGATTCCGGAGAAATTCAGGCGGGCGATGACTTCACCGATATGCTTGATTGCCTCAGGCTTGTTCTCCTCGATTGCTATGGTGCAGGGCACTCCTCCGAGGGCTTTCCGGAGAATCGCGGCGCCCACGACCACCTGTTCGCCCTTCTCCAGAAGCACACGGAAGTCCGATGTCAGGTACGGTTCGCACTCGCAGCCGTTGATGATGAGTCTCTCGCAGACGCTTCCCGGAGGAGGCGAAAGCTTGACATGAGTGGGGAAAGTGGCTCCGCCGAGGCCCACGATTCCGCCGAGACGGATTTTTTCGATAATCGCCTTGGGGTCGTCGGGAATATCGGTGACAAGAGTCTCGGAACGGTCTATTCCTTCGGCCCATTCGTCGCCCTCGACCTGGATTTCAATCGTCATGGACATCTTTCCGGCGAGATCCGCGCGGGGAGCCACGCTCTTTACGGTGCCGCTGACGGAAGAGTGGATGAAAGCAGATACGAAGCCGCCGGGTTCAGCCACGACCTGTCCGGTTTTGACCTTGTCGCCCGGGGCGACCACCGGCACTGCGGGAGCGCCGATATGCTGGGCCACGCTGATATAGACAGTCCCCGGGGTGGGCAGCGTCTCGATGGCGCAGTCGCGGGAAATTTTGCTGTCGTGGGGATGGACCCCGCCTATGGAGAAGGTTCTTTTCATTTCTCTTCCTCCTTTTTATCTGCCGCAGCCGCTTCGGCAGCCTTTTTCTTACGCTCGGCTATTCTCGCCTTGACAGCTTCCACGTCCAGGGGCTTCGGGAATCCGACGCCGTGGATGGCTCCGGTCGGGCACACAGCCTCGCACTCGCGGCAAAGCTTGCACTTGGAGTAGTCTATGTAGGCGACATTGTTTTCAAATACAATGGCCTCGTGAGTACAAGTCTTGAAACAGATGCCGCAGCCGATGCAGGCATTCGCGCAGGCCTTTTTGACCTGAGGACCGCGGTCGCGGTTGATGCAGCACACCACCTCCCTCATGCCGCGGGGTCCTTTGGCCCGGAGTTCGATTACCGCCTTGGGGCAGGCCTTGACGCAGGCCCCGCAGGCAGTACATTTGGACTCGTCCACCTCGGGCAGTCCGGTTTCGGGATTCATCTTCAGGGCGCCGAACTGGCAGGCTCCGACGCAGTCTCCGCAGCCAACGCAGCCCCAGGAACAGCCGGTGTCCCCGCTGTAGAGGGTGGCCTTGACGCGGCAGGAGAGCGAGCCGCAATAGACATTGACCGTCGGGCGGACATCGCAGCTGCCGTTGCAGCGCACCACGGCGACCATGGGGGCTTTTTCCTTCACCTGCCTGCCGAGTATGGCTGCGACTTTTTTCATGGTTTCGCCGCCGCCAACGGGGCAATAGACAGAATCCAGGTCGTCGGCCTTCACGGCCGCTTCGGCAAAAGCGCGGCAGCCCGCAAAACCGCAGCCGCCGCAATTCGCCCCGGGCATTGCCTTCTCCACATCATCGATGCGGGGATCTTCCTCGACCTTGAATTTCTTCGCAACGGCGAAGAGAATCGCGGCCAGAAGCATGCCCAGCACCGTGAGTATAACAATGGTCCAGATTACTAGTTGTGTCATTTTATGGTAAATATGTATTCCTTTTCAAGTTTGTCGCGCATCAGCCACACGACGAAATAATAAAGCGCGGCGGCAGCGATTCCGACGGCGGCGGAAACGACTTCCCCGGCCCCGAGGGCAAGGCAGCCGAA
Organism: Bacteroidales bacterium; assembly: GCA_017544265.1. Taxonomy (GTDB): domain Bacteria; phylum Bacteroidota; class Bacteroidia; order Bacteroidales; family UBA932; genus Cryptobacteroides. The sequence goes on from JAFYEM010000030.1 coordinate 75,254, forward strand.
CAGCACCGCGACGAGCAGAATCAGCGGGACGGCGTAGGCAATCCATACGGCCTTCAGACCGAGGGAGCCTTTGAGGCAGACCTCGACCTCGTCCCCGACCTGGTACAGCCTGCTCATAGTCGCAGGTACCTCGATCAGCTTTTCCTTGTACCCGGCCATGCCGCAGAGGCCTTTGGCGTGACAGGCGGAACAGGCTTCTTCGACGAGAATTTCCACCGAAATCACTTCGGGGCTCACGGCGACCACTTTTCCTTTATGAGTGAGAACTTCCTTCATCAGAAGTTTCCGTTTTCAAAATCGCGGTCCGCGGGAGCCAGATCGTTGTTCATGGCGCTCTCGTAGCGGGAAGCCTGGACGTCCAGGGCCTGGTCGGGCTCCACGAACTGCACCTGGGACGACTTGAATTTCATCTCTATGTCGCAGGTCTCGCCATTACGGTGCTTGGCTATGACTATGAACGTCTTTTCCTTGTCTTCGACGCTTTCGGCCATGCCGACATAGTCCGGACGGTGGATGAAGATGACCATGTCCGCATCCTGTTCGATGGACCCGGATTCGCGCAGGTCGCTCAGCTGAGGTTTACCCGTGCCGCCGGTTCTCTGGACAGCATTACGGGAAAGCTGGGACAGGGCGATGATGGGCACGTTAAGCTCCTTCGCGGTGGCTTTCAGCGTCCTGGAGATTGCGGCGACCTCCTGCTCGCGCAGTCCACGGAGTTCAGGGGGGCCCTGCATCAGCTGCAGATAGTCCACGAAAATAAGCCTCACGCCCTTTTGCTTCACGAGTTTCTTCGCCTTGTTGCGGAACTCCATTATCGGTATGCCGGGAGTGTCGTCAATGTAGAGCGGGGCCTTGGAGAGGTCTTTCAGCGTGTGCTCGAGCTGAACCCACTCATAGTCCTCCATCTTGGTTCCGCCCTTGATCTTGTCCGCGGGAAGACCGGACTCGGAAGTAATCAGACGTTTCGCGAGCTGGTCCGCGGACATTTCCAGGGAGAAGAAGGCTACGGGCATATTGTGCCTGACCGCCGCATTGCGGGCGAGGTTCAGCGAAAAAGCCGTCTTACCCACGGAAGGACGGGCCGCAAGTATGATAAGGTCCGATTTCTGCCAGCCCTGTGTCACCCTGTCTATCGAAGGGAAGCCGGAAGGGACGCCTGAAGGACCGTCCATTTTCTGGAGTTCCTGCAGATTGTCCAGCACCGAGTTGATAATGGAGCCGATGTCCTGGACATCCCTCTTCACGTTATTCTCGATTGCCGCGAAAATCTTGCTCTGGGCGGAGTCTATCAGGTCGTCCACATTGGTGGTCTCGTCGTAGGACTGCTTCAGAATATCGTACGAAGCAGTGATAAGATCCCTCTGGATGGCCTTCTGCTTGAGGATTTTGATGTAGTACTCGATATGCGCCGCGGCGGCGATTTTCTGCGACAGGTCCGCCAGCACGGCAGGGCCGCCCACCTCGTCCAGGTTCCCGAGGCTGCGGAGCTTTTCGCTCACGGTGATAAGGTCGATGGACACATGCTCCGTAACAAGACGCTGCATGGCCTCGAAAATCATCCTGTGCCTGGGGTCATAAAAACACCCGGCGGAAAGTTCCTCCATCGATTCGTCGATGGTGGAAGGTTCCACCAGCATTGCTCCGAGCACGGCCTCTTCGACGTCAAGAGCCTGAGGCGGTTTGTTCCCGACCTCAAGCCCAAGCGTTTCAATTGATGCCGTCTGATTCTTTTTCGCCGGCATAACGGGGTCTATTCAAAATCCGGGTTGATTATGATTCGTCCGCAGTGCTCGCAGATGATGAGCTTCTTGTTGGAAGAAATCTCCACGATCCTCTGGGGAGTTATTGTGGAGAAACATCCGCCGCAGGAGTCGCCGTTATAGATACCCACGACAGCGAGGTGGTTGTGCACCGAAGCGCGGATTCTCTCGTAGGCGCTCATGGTCCTTGCGTCTATCTTGGCAGCTGCGGCAGCCCTCTTTTCCTGGAGGACGGCTTCTTCCTTCGCGGTGCTCTCGACTATGGACTCAAGTTCCTCTTTCTTCGCCTTGAGGTCCTCCGTGCGTATCTGGATGCGGTCCCTGAGGTCCTCCATACGGTCCTTCACAGCGGAAATCTCGAAGCGGATGTCGTTGATGTTCTTTTCCGCAATCTGGCGGAGAAGTTCCTGATTCTCAATCTCTTTGTTGAGGGAGTCATACTCACGGCTGTTGGAGATGCCCTCGAGCTGCTTCTGGTACTTGGCGATAGTGTTCTCGCACTCAACGATGCTCTGCTTGTTGTCCGCCACGCTGCGGTTGTACTGCTCGACGAGGGCGGAAAGCTCGGCGGATTTCGCCTTGAGTCCGGCGATTTCTTCTTCGAGAGCCTGGACCTCCGCAGGCAGTTCGCCGCGAAGCTGAACGATTTTGTCAATGGCCGAATCGGCCTCCTGAAGGGTGTAGAGAGTTTTCAACTTTTCCGCTACGGGAATCTCTGAATCGGCGAAAGTCTTCTGCAGCGATACAAAAGTTTCCCTCTGGTCGATAGGGGTCTCTACTTTCTTGGTTTTTTTGCTTGCCATTTTATCGAATTCAATAATATTTTACAGGGTTTTCCTTATGCGCGCAGGCATAGGCCGCAAAGTTAGGAAAATTTTTCCGTACAACGGACAATAAAATATCCACAATTTCCACTTCGCTTTCAAAATGGCCTATATCGGCGACGGCAAAGCCGCGGGGAGTGAAGAAACGGTGATAGGAAATATCGGCGCTGACATACAGCTGCGCGCCTTTCAGACGGGCCGTGTCTATGAATTCCGCCCCGGAACCCCCGCATACCGCAACGCGGGAAATCTTCACGAGCGGATCGGCACTGGCACGGACGACTTTGCAGCCGAAGGCACGCTTGAGAAGGTCTATCGAAGCGGCGTAGGACAGCGGCGCAGGAATGTTTCCGATGGCACCCAGACCGCTTTCGTCCAGCACCTCCACCTCCTTCAGGCCAAGCTTCGCGGCCATTGCTCCGCTGACTCCGGCGAGGACCTTGTCGGCAGTGGTGTGGGCGGCATAGACAAGTATTCCGGCGCGGATTGCCTTGATCAGGGCCTCCCCCACGGGCTCGTCCTCACTGATATGCCGTATTCCCTTGAAAATCAGCGGGTGATGGGTTATTATCATATTCACTCCGAGGCTCACGGCTTCATCCACGAGGGCGGGGGTGCAGTCGAACCCGACGAGCACTCCGCTGACCTCGTCGGAGGGGCTTCCGACAATGAGGCCGCTGTTGTCCCAGCTTTCCTGGATGGAAAGGGGTGCGAACTGCTCTATGGCAGCGCAGATTTCCGAGGCTCTCATAGGGATTTGCGTACTTCCTGGAGCTGGCGCTTGATTTCTTTCAGGGATTCAAGTGCTTTCACCCTGGCCTCTATGCTCTTGCGGTCAGCTTTCAGGGTTTTGGCGGCACCTTCGAGGGTCATTCCGCGATCCTTCAGCAGAAAACGTATCTGCTTCATGGTCTCGAGGTCTTCGGGGGTGAAGAGGCGGTTTCCCTTGGCGTTGCGCCTCAGGCTCAGGAACTGCTCGAAGTTGTTGCACCAGTAGCGCACCGCCGAGGCACTTTCTCCCAGTATCTCAGCGACTTCGCCCATTTTGTAAATCTGTTTTTCCATATCGTTTTTTAACATTAGTCTAAAGATTGAGTTGTACGTGAAGAAATGTACAGCATGTCGGTGTACTGCTTTGGGGTGAGGGAAGCGAAGAAGTAGTGGACGGGGTTCTGGGGAACGCCGTCACGCAGCACTTCGAAATGCAGGTGTGCCGCCTGGATGGCACTGTAGATGCCCACGGTGCCGATTCTGCTGCCCCGGGAGACGGAAGAACCCTTGCGGACACTTATCTCGTCCAGTATGCAGTAGCGGGTGACATATCCGCCTTTGTGGGTAACTTCCACGATGTTTCCCAGTCCCTTGGTCCCATGGGTGATTTCGGTCACGGTTCCGTCCCCGGCAGCAAGCACGGGAGTACCCTGCGGCGCGACCATATCCAGTCCGCCGTGCTCCATCCTGACTTTGAAGACAGGACTGAGTTTCATACCTGTGGACGCGCCAGTCTGAATAGGTGAAAAATCCTTGATGGGAATGGACAGGGGCGGGATTTCATCCTTGGCTGCAAGCGCATAGATTTCCTCGAAAAGCGCATCTATACGCTCAGGTGCATTTGCTCCGGCGGAGGAAGTTTCAGTCTTCCAGACAAGTTCCGGGGCGGTGGTTTCATATATCTTGAAATAAATGCTGTCGTCCCGCACCTGCAGCAGGCGCAGTTCTTCCTCCAGAAGATTCGCCTTCTGCTCGAGCGACGGAAGGAGTTTCTCCCACTGGCGGTTCTCCCTGGCGAGCCGCATTTCCTCCCTGGTTGAGACCAGCATGGCAAATACCAGATAGAAGGCCACCGAAAGCGACACGGCGGCAAGGGCGCTCCAGAAGAAACGCAGCAGAATTTTCACTATTCTGGGCCGCCTGCTCATTTGTCGATATTAGTCAGCGCCGCATATTCCTCAGGCGACAGCGTGAGGTCCATGTATGCAGCCGGGTTCACGAAATCCTTGCGGAAAATAACCTCGTAATGAAGGTGCGGTCCGGTGGTCCTGCCGGAGTTGCCGGTGTAAGCGATAATCTCCCCCCGGCGAACCTTCTGGCCTTCAACCGCCTCGATCCTGGAAAGGTGCGCGTAGCGCGTCTTGTAGCCGAATCCATGGTCTATGACCACGATATTGCCATAACCGAAAAACTGGCTGCGGACGGCCTCGACCACGCCGTCGCCGGTAGCATGGACAGGATTTCCGGGAGGACAGGCGAAGTCCATGCCGGTATGTCCCTTCAAAAAGCCGTAGATAGGGTCTGAACGATAGCCGAACGGGGATGAAAGCCGATAGGTCTTAGGATCTGTATTGAGCGGGGCCAGGGCGGGAATGCAGGAGGCCATGTCTTCGATTCTCGCGGCCACCTTCTCCAGTTCGTCATAGGATTTGCTCTGGACATAGGCCTTGTTCAGCATGGCGTCCGCGCGCTCGGAAAGCAAACGGAGCGCATGCGGTTCTATGGCGTCATAGCGGTGCCTGCCGGCAAGGGAGCCGGTGCGGACAGAGGATGGGATTTCGTCCATACCGAAAATGGAACGGTAGATTTTGTCGTCCCTTCCCCGGAGGGCCTCAAGGGTCCTGTCGTATTCTCCAAGACGGGCGTTCAGAGCCCCTGCTGCAGCCAGCCAGTCTGCGTTCTGCTTGCGCAGGACGGCGGTTTTCGGCATCTCGCCCCCGAGGCGCCCGGCATAGATCCACAGGTACAGGATGAAAAGCACTACGGCACTCACAACCACCGCTATTACGCGCAAATAGCCGTAGCTCCCCACCTCTATTTCCTCATAATTCAGGGTCCGGGGATTCAATCTGACTTTCTTTTCAGCCATAACCACGCAAAGATAGACTTTTTTTTGTAATTTTGCAGACTGCAACAGACTTGAATATTGTATGAACTCTAAAGAAATCAGACAGAAATACCTGGACTTTTTCGCATCGAAAGGACACACGGTAGTCCCTTCTGCGCCGATGGTAATCAAAAACGACCCTACGCTGATGTTCACCAACGCAGGCATGAACCAGTTCAAAGATATCTTCCTCGGCAACACCGCCGCTCCCTATCCCCGTGCGACCGACTCGCAGAAGTGCCTCAGGGTGAGCGGAAAGCACAATGACCTGGAAGCCGTCGGACACGACGGAAGACATCACACCATGTTCGAGATGCTCGGAAACTGGAGCTTCGGGGACTATTTCAAGAAAGAAGCCATCGACTGGGCTTGGGAACTCCTGACGGATGTCTATAAAATCGACCCCTCGATACTCTATGCGACCGTTTTCGAAGGCTGCCCAGAGGAAGGGACCAGCATGGACCAAGAGGCGCTCGAAGCCTGGAAACGCCATCTCCCGGAAGACCACATCCTGCTCGGCAACAAGCATGACAATTTCTGGGAAATGGGCGATACAGGCCCCTGCGGCCCGTCTTCCGAAATCCATATAGACCTTCGCGACAAGGCCGACATCGCCCGACTGCCCGGCCGCGAACTCGTCAATACGGACAATGACGACGTGATTGAAATCTGGAACCTTGTGTTCATGCAGTTCAACCGTAAGGCGGACGGCCATCTGGAGCCGCTTCCCGCAAAGAGCATAGACACGGGCATGGGCTTCGAACGACTCTGCATGATTCTCCAGGGAAAGCGCAGCAATTACGATTCCGATGTTTTCAGCGGGCTCATCCACGCTATCGAAGGACTGTCCGGCCATAAATATCACGAGAACGACAAGACGGACGTCGCGATGAGGGTTATCGCAGACCATGTGCGCGCAATCGCCTTCTCGATTGCCGACGGGCAGCTGCCTTCAAATGTCAAGGCGGGTTATGTAATCCGAAGGATCCTGCGCCGTGCGGTACGCTACGGCTACACCTTCCTCGGCCTGAGCGAGCCCTTCCTCGTGAAACTCATCCCCCAGCTGGTAGCCGACATGGGCGAGGCCTATCCCGAACTCGCGGCGCAGCAGAAACTTATCGAGAGCGTCACCCGCGAGGAGGAAAACGCCTTCCTGCGCACTCTGGACAGGGGTATCAGGATGCTGGAGGACAATATGGCGAAGAACTCCGCCACCAAGGTCGTGTCCGGGGCCGAAGCCTTCGTGCTCTACGACACCTACGGCTTCCCGATAGACCTCACCGAACTGATTGCCACCGAAAAGGGCTATACTGTGGACCTGGACGGCTTCAAGGCCGAGCTCCAGAAACAGAAGGAGCGCGCCAGGGCTGCGACTTCCAATGAATTCGGGGACTGGATGGAATTCGTGTCCGGGGACGAGTCCCGCTTCGTGGGTTACGACACCCTCGAGGTCGAAGACGCCCGGCTGCTGAAGCAGAGGACCGTGAAGCAGAAGAACCGCGAACTCTTCCAGCTGGTTTTCGACCGCACTCCCTTCTATGCCGAAATGGGCGGGCAGGTCGGTGACACCGGCATTATCGAAAGCGAAGACGGAGAACAGATCAAGATACTCAACACTGTCAAGGAGAACAATCTCACCATACACCTTGCCGAAAGGCTGCCTTCGGACGGTTCGCTTGCTTTCAAATTGAAAGTTGACGGGGAGCGCCGCGCCAGAATCATGGCCAATCATACCGCAACCCACCTGCTGGACCAGGTGCTGAGGGATATCCTCGGCACCCATGTGGAACAGAAAGGTTCCTTCGTGGGTCCGGACTACTTCCGCTTCGACTTCTCTCACTTCTCGAAGGTGACTCCGGAAGAACTCGCAGAGGCGGAGCGCAGGGTCAACGCGCTGATTCGCGCGGACTATCCGCTTGAAGAAAAACGCGACGCCACCATGGAAGAGGCCAGGGCCATGGGCGCAATTGCCCTGTTCGGCGAAAAATACGGAGATGTGGTGCGGGTTGTGCGTTTCGGCCCTTCGACCGAACTTTGCGGCGGCACCCATGCCGCATCCACCGGACACATCGGTTTCTTCAAGATTATATCCGAAGGTGCCATTGCCGCCGGCGTGAGGCGAATCGAGGCCCTGACCGGCGACGCAGCACTGCAGCATGTGCACGCGATGGAGGAGATGCTCGCTTCCGCGAGGAGTTTCTTCAACAATGTGCCTGACCTTGCCGGAGCAATCCGCAAACTGGTGGATGAGGATGCAGCCCTCCGCAAGAGGCTCGAGGACGCGGCTGCAGAAAAAGCGGCCGCACTTGCCCGCAGGATCGAGGAAAAGGCCGAGCAGACCGGCTCCGTGCGAATAGCCCGTTTCGACATTTCCGCAGATCCGGCAATCGTGCGCACCGCCGCCCTTCTGATTCAGAAGCAGGCTTCTAACCTGGTGATTGCCGGGGCCTTCGAGTTCGGCGGAAAGCCGAATCTGTTGCTTATGTACTCGAATGACCTTGTCGCCGCAGGCAAGAATGCGGGCAAGGACATTCGTGAGGCTGCGGCGCTTATACAGGGCGGCGGAGGCGGACAGCCCGGGCTCGCGACTGCCGGCGGACGCCTTGTGGACGGCCTTTCCGCCGCGCTCGACAAACTTGTTGAAATCGCTGCACGGTGAAGAAACTGGACAGGTTCATATTGATGTCGTTCATAGGACCGTTTGTGGCGATCCTGGCGATAGTCATATTCGTACTTGTCCTTCAGTTTCTATGGCTCTATATCGATGAACTGGTAGGTAAGGGTCTGGAATTCAAGGTGGTGCTTGAGTTCCTGATGTGGGGAAGCTGCCAGGTGCTGCCGCTGGCCCTGCCGCTTGCGACGCTTCTGAGTTCGATGATGACCCTCGGCCAGATGGGCGAGAGTTACGAACTGATAGCGATGAAGGCTGCGGGCGTATCTCTTTCGAGGATATTGATGCCCCTGATTATCGCCAGCGGCGTAATCAGCGTGATTGCATTTTTTATAGGCGACCGGCTGGTCCCCTACTCCATCAACCAGATTTACACCATGCGCGACGACTTCGGGCGCACCAAATCCGAAATCAAAATCCCGGTGGGAACATTCTACGACGGAATCGAAGGCTATATTCTCCGCACGGACGACCGCGATGAAGAAAGCGGAATGATGCACGGAGTGATGGTCTATGACCACTCGTCCTCAAAGGGCAACACCCGGCTCACGGTGGCTGACAGCGCGGTCATGAAGATGTCCAAGGACAAGGACTATCTGGTGTTCGAACTGTACGACGGGGTGAACTACCAGGAGACCAACACGAAGAAGTACCGGGACACCACCCTCGCGCTTCAGAAGATTTCCTTCCATCGCCAGCGGATGATCATTCCGCTGGAGAATTACGCCTTCCACAAATCCGACTCTGCCCGTTACGGAGAACAGGTGCGTTCCATGAACCTCCACGACCTTCAGCACGGGCATGATTCCCTATCGGTACTGGCCGATGAAGCCCACCGGAAGCACGTGAAGGAATTTTCCAATGCCATACAGCTCAGTTACCGCAGCCAGCTGGACACAACTTGGAGAGACAAGGCTTCTTCACACTTTGTCTTCGACACGAAGAAAGGGTTCAAGGGCCTGAGGGAACGCAAAACGGCCATAGACGGAGCCGCCAACGCAGCCAGGCAGATAGAATCGTCCCTGCGCAATTATGACATAGACTCTTACGAGTACACGCGCACACTCAGGCGCACGGACGTGGAAATATGGAAAAAGTACGCCCAGGCGCTCGCCTGCTTCATTCTTTTCTTCATCGGGGCACCGCTCGGGGCGCTTATCCGCAAAGGCGGGCTCGGCACCCCGGCAATTATTTCGGTACTGTTTTTCGTGCTCTACTGGGTGGTGGACATTTCCGGCACCAAACTTGCCCGCGACGGTGACGCAACTGCTTTCGTGGGAACCTTCATATCGGCCTTCGTGCTGGCTCCGATAGGGGGTCTGCTCACCTGGCAGGCCATACACGATTCATCGATGTTCAACCTCGACGGCTTCAGAGCCGGATTCAGAAAAATATTCAGCAAGGTGTTGTCCTTCTTCAGAAAAACCCGGATTGTCTATATGGGCACGCCGGAATTCGCAGTCGCCCCTCTGGATGCCCTCATCAAGGCCGGGCACAAGGTCGTGGGCGTGGTAACGGTGCCGGACAAGCCCTCCGGCAGGGGCCTCAAGATGAACGAGAGCGCGGTCAAGCAGTATGCTGCGAATGCCGGTCTGACGGTGCTGCAGCCCGAAAAACTGAAAGATCCGGAGTTCCTTGAAAAGCTCGCCGCACTCAAGGCGGACATGTTCGTGGTGGTGGGCTTCAGGATGCTTCCGGAAGTGGTCTGGACCATGCCGAAACTTGGGACATTCAACCTCCATGCCGCACTTCTGCCGCAGTACCGCGGAGCCGCCCCAATCAACTGGGCGGTGATCAACGGGGAAAGCCTTTCCGGCGTCACTACCTTCATGATAGACAAGACTATAGACACCGGCGGCATCATACTCCGCCAGGAGGTCCGCATCGGCGAAAAAGACACTGCCGGCGACCTGCACGACAAGCTGATGGAGGTCGGTTCGCAGCTGGTACTGGAGACGGTGGAAGGCCTTATCGAGCGCAATGTGGAAACCCGCGTCCAGCGCAGTTTCATCCAGGGTTCCGAAAGGCTCAAACCCGCCCCGAAACTCAGCCGCGAGCTCTGCCACATAGACTGGCGCGACACCACGGCTTCCGTCTATAATCTCGTCCGCGGCCTCTCGCCCTATCCCACGGCATTCACCAACCTGGTCCGCGGCGACGAAAGCATAGGCCTGAAGATCTATTTCGGCGAAAAGCGCAGCGACCTGCACGGAGCGCCCGGAGAGATTCTCACCGACGGAAAGACCTTCTTTGCCGTGGCTACTGCCGACGGCGCCCTCGCGCTCACGGATGTACAGCTTTCAGGAAAGAAGCGCATGGACATACGCGCATTCCTCGCCGGATTCCGCGACGCAGACAGCTGGAAGGCCGATGAAGGCACGTCTGTGGCCGAGATTCTGAAGGCCCGTCCCGCGGAGGAAGAATGAGCACCGCAGCCGTAATATGCAACGGGGAATTCCCCCGCAAAGAGTATCCCCGATACCTGATTTCCACGGCGGACTACATAGTCTGCTGCGACGGCGCCCTGGAAAAGTACCTGCGTCATTTTTCAAGGACTCCGGACCTTGTAATCGGGGACATGGATTCCCTGCCGCGGCAGCTCCGGAGAAAGTATTCCTCCCTTATACTGCACGTCGGAGAGCAGGAGCACAACGACCAGACCAAAGCCGTAAGGCACATCCTTTCAGCGCGTCCCGACGTGGACACAATCCACATCTTCGGCGCGACCGGGCTTCGCGAAGACCATACCGTCGGCAATCTTTCGCTGCTCATGGAGTACCGCAGGATGTTTCCCGGCACTGAGGTTTCCATAGACATAATCAGCGACCGCAGCACAGCCTTCGCGATTACAGACAGCATCGACCTGCACGTCGGAGAAGGTCGCCGCTTTTCCATTTTCAGCCCTGACAACTCGCTGACTATCAAGTCCTCCGGGCTTCAGTGGCCAACGGACGAGGTCATCTGGGACAACTGGTGGAAGGGAACTCTCAACCGCGCCACCGCCGACGTCGTTTCCCTCGTTTTTTCGCATCCGTCCATCGCCCTGGTAATCCTTGACTGACCTCGGGAAGGAAGACATTCTTGTTTTTAAATTTTTTTTATTACCTTTGCGTCCCTTGCGCGTACACGTGCGGGGAACTTTTTTGGAAGTAATTGTAAAATATAGAACGAGCTTATGAAACTCATCAAGTCAACACTCGTGACATTGCTGCTCCTTCTATGGACCCTGAGCGCATACGCCCAGCAGACCATTACCGGCCGCGTCGTGGATGAAGCCGGAGAACCTCTGCCAGGCGTGTCGGTGCTCATCACGGGTACCACAAGGGGCACGATGACCGACGCGGACGGCTACTTCTCCTTCAAGGCTGGAGCCGCCGCAAAGACTGTGAAATTCATCTTCTACGGAATGGAAGATGCCGAAGCCGAAATCACCGGACAGCCGCTTCACATCGTGATGAAAGTGGCCGCCACCGAACTCGAGGAACTCGTGTTCACCGGCTACGGCTCAGCCAAGAAGGTCAATTCACTCGTCGGTTCAGTCACAACCGTAAAATCGGAATCAATCAAGAACGCGCCGTCATCATCGGCCCTGGACATGCTCCAAGGGCAGGTTGCCGGTCTTGCAGTTCTCACTTCCGGCGGTGTCGCCGGTGACAACTCCGTGTCCATGAAACTGCACGGCGTGGGCTCCCTCTCTTCGGATTCCACTCCTCTGTACATGATAGACGGCGTTCCTGCAACGGCCCGAAGCATCATGGCCCTGAACCCCAACGACATCGAGTCCATCTCGATTCTGAAGGACGCCTCCGCGACCTCAATCTACGGTTCCCGTGCCGCCAACGGCGTGGTCTATGTAATCACCAAGTCGGGTTCCTACAACAACGACGCAAAGGTTACGGTGCGCAGCCAGTGGGGTATATCGACCACCTCTTCGAAGGCTCTCTACGAAGGCATGATGTCATCCTCCGAACTGGCCTCCTTCTGGAACGTCGCAGGCATACACTCCGCGCAGTATGTGCAGGAGACCTATTACGACAAGGGTTTCGACGCGGACACCAAGTGGTACAACTACCTCCAGCAGTTCAACAACCCGCAGTTCCAGAACGATATATCCATCGAGGGAGGAGGCGCCCGCGTGTCCTACATGATAGGCGCGGGACAGTTCCACCAGAGAGGCGCCGCGATCGGCAATGTCTATGACCGCTACACCGTGCGTTCCAACCTCAACGCCCGTCCGAAAGACTGGCTAAAGGTGGGTATCAACCTGAACTTCACCTACGACCGCACCGTGAAGAACCCCAACTGGTCCGACGCATCGACCCACGCAAACTACACTTCCGGAGGTCTTTCCTATCTCACCCTCCCCTTCTACCACGCCATCAATCCCGAGACCGGCAAAGAGTACGAGGATGAGTACGAAGGCGGCGGAATCAACCACCACACTTACATGAAGAACCGCATCACCGCCACCGACCGCTACGGCCTGGTCGGTAACGCGAGCGTGCAGGTGGACCCCATCCGCAACCTCACCTTCCGCTCAGTGGCCGGTCTGGACGGTTACCTGAGCATGTACAAGGGCCTCATGAAGCCGGACTACTTCATTATGAACGGAGTGGGCTGGCGCTCCCGCAGTGCTACGCTCAGCTACACCGCAACCATCACCAACACCGCCGAATATTCCTTCGAAATCGGTTCCGACCACGAACTTTCCTTCCTGCTCGGACACGAAGGCATAATCAATGACGGCGACGCCTTCAGCGCCTCCGCCGACGGCATCACCGACCCGAGGATCATACTGCTGGACAGCGCCTCGGACGAGAACACTTCAGTGAGTGAAAGCCAGAGCCAGAGCAAGTTCCTTTCGTTCTTCGGCCATGCGGACTACACCCTCATGGGACGCTACATTTTCGACGCCTCGCTGCGTTTCGACGAATCTTCCCGCTTCGGCGCCAACTTCCGCTGGGCCCCGTTCTGGGCAGTCGGCGCACTCTGGAAAGCAAAGAAGGAAAGTTTCCTGAAGAATGTCGTGTGGCTCAACGACCTGAGCCTCAAAGTAAGCTACGGTACCCAGGGTAACGCCGCCATCGGCAACTACGCCGCACTCGGAACCCTCGGAATCGGCGGGAACTATGCCGGCAACTCCTCCCTGTACTTCTCCCATCCCGAGAATCCCAACCTCACCTGGGAGCGCCAGGGGCTGCTGACCGTGAACCTGACCACCCGCCTGCTGGACATGTTCGACGTGGAGGTCGAGTTCTACAACCGCCAGACCACGAGCATGCTCATGAGCGTGCCCAACCCCTCGACTACCGGTTTCTCCTCCACCACCCAGAACGTGGGCGGGCTGCTGAACAGGGGTATAGACCTGACGCTCGGCATAGACATACTTCGCGGACGCGACTATTTCCTCCGCTTCAACACCACCTTCAACTACAACCATGAGGAGGTCACCGAACTCTTCGGCGGATTGAAGCGCTGGGAAATCGAAGGCACCGGTATCGCCTACGTCGTGGGCAAGCCGGTCCTCTACTACGACCCCATCTACGCCGGAGTCAACCGCGACAACGGTAAACCGATGTGGTACGTGCCGGGCGAGGACATAGACGTCACCACCAAGAAAGAAACGACCGAGGTCTTCGACGAGGTCGGCCTCCGCCAGAATACCGGCATCCGCCTCAACGCACCTGTCTATGGCGGTTTCGGCTTCTCCGGAAGCTGGAGAAACATCTCCTTCATCATGGACTTCGCGTATGTTCTCGGCAAATACATGATCAACAACGACGGCTACTTCTACGCCAACCCGAACCGCTTCACGGACCAGAACCAGATAAAGAGCATTTCCGACTTCTGGACCGAGTCCAACCGCGATGCCAAGTGGCCGGACTGGAGGCAGGGCGCACAGATGGAATTCGATACGCACCTTATCGAGGACGCATCATTCCTCCGCCTGAAGAATCTCCAGATTGCCTATGCGCTTCCTCAAAGATGGATGGAAAAACAGAAGGTGCTGAGCGATCTGAAAGTCACTTTCACCGGACGTAACATCCTGACTCTCACCAAATATTCCGGTATAGACCCGGAGGATGACACCAACGTGTCCCTCGGTCTTCCCGCGAACTCCATGCAGTTCCTCTTCGGACTTGAATTCACTTTCTAAGACACGCTGCCATGAAGAAGATTTTCAAATATATACTCACTGCAGGGCTCGTGGCAATGACCGCAGCCTGCGACATGAACCTCCAGCCCACCGACTCCGTGGTCGTGGAAAATGGAAAAGTGGAAATCCGCACCGGACAGGAGCTCTTCTCCTTCTACATGGGTATCCTCTCCAACTTCCGTGCAGTCCACAACGGCTACTTCTATACGACCGAGGAACTGATGCTGGACGGCTTCAACGCCACTTCCAGCTACGGCAACAACTACGGCGACGTGCACCGCGTTGAAATCAAGGCCGGCGACGACTACATAGAGTCATTCTGGAGTGACCATTACACAGTCATAAAGAACTACAACATCCTTATAGACGCACTTCACGACTATATTCCCGAAGGCTATGAGGCTGACGCCAACGATATTCTGGGCAACGCGTTCCTCTTCAGGGCGGACGCATATCTCCAGCTGATCCGCCATTTCGCCCCGGCATACCGCAAGGACGACATAGACGACACCACCGGCAGCCTCGGCGTTCCGCTTGTAGTGCACTACAGCCTCTCCGAACGCCCCGCACGCGCGACAATAGGCGAAGTCTATGAGCAAATAGTCGAAGACCTCGATTCCGCCTATGTAAGACTCAAGGAAGTTCCCGGAGAAATCGGCGCTCTGACGGGCACCATAGACGCCGTCCGCGCCCTTCAGGCCCGCGCCGCCCTGGACATGGGCGACTATAAACTGGCTGTCGCGAAGACCGACACCCTGATCAAGTCAAAGATTTATTCCCTCGCCTCTACCGCCGCAGCGATGGAAACCGAGTTCCGCGAAGACGGAGGCAACGAGCCCATCATGCAGATGGCCGCGAACAAATCCGACGAGAAGCCTTCCAGCATCTCTGTCTATACCAACTGCGGCAGCTCGCTCCAGTACAGCCTCTGCTTCAAATCCCTGTACCTCCCTTCGGAGAAACTCGTGAACGCCTACTCGGACGGAGACCTGCGAAAAGCCAGCTGGTTCACCAACAGCCTCTACTACACCGAGGTGAACGGTTCCTACTACAGGGGCGATTTCTACACCTTCATCAAGTACCTCGGAAATCCCGAGCTCTACAGCGGCAAGACTCCTGACGGCACCCAGGCGGTGAAGCCTTACACCATCAGCGAGATTTACCTTATCAATGCCGAAGCAAACGCCCAGGGCGGCGACCGCAATGCAGCCAAAACCTCACTCAACGTACTTCAGAACGCCCGCAAGGCCACTGCCACCAGCGGCTCGCTCGGAAACATCAAGAACGAGTGGTTCAAGGAAACCGTTGGCCAGGGCCTGCGCCTGAGCTGCCTCAAGAGATGGGGCGACGGCTATGAAGAGCGCAAGGGACAGGCCGGAGCCATCCGCGACAACGCTCTGATGACAGGCGACAGATACACTGAAAAGTCTCTGGATGCGGACGACTACCACCTCGTATGGCCGATTCCCGCCCACGACATGAGGCTTAATCCGAACCTTATCCAGAACCCCGGCTACGGAACCGCGGATTAAACGACAGTGCCATGAAAAAGTTTGCATACATAATTATTTCCGCTGCCGCAGGCCTCGCCCTCCTTTCCGCCTGCGACCGCAAAGCCAGTTTCCACACGATGACGGCTGTCTATTTCGCCAGGCCCAACATCAATGTCTATGAAGACGCGGGCGTAGTGAAGATTCCCGTAAACGTGAGCAATCCGAATACTGACTTCATGATATCCTATACCATCGAGGACGATACCGCGGTGGACGGGACAGACTATATCACCTCCGAGACTTCCACCGGAGTGCTCTCCTTCGCAAAGGGACAGGAAAGCTCCGATATAGAGGTTCAGGTGGTGAACTTCCCCGATGAACTCACCGGCAACAAGAAGTTCCGCATCAAGATAGGCAATGTCTCCAACGAAGTGACCCGCGGCGGTTTCTCCACCTGCACGGTCACGATTGTGGACAACGACCATCCGCTGCGCGACCTCTTCGGCGAATACAACGCCTCCGGCTATGACTATTTCGACGAGAAGACGGTGGAATGGACAATGACCATCACCGAGACTCCTGACCTTCCGGAAACGCTCGCCGACTATTATAAGATATATATAGACGGTATCTTCGACTTCGTCGCGGGCAACTGGCTCAACACTGGCCTCCGCCACTACGTCCCCGCGACCGTGTCCCGCGACCTTTCGACCATCACCATCCCCGGCGGATGGCAGCTTGGTGACACCTATCAGGACTATGATGTCGCTCTCGCGTGGGTGAGCATCAGCGCCTCCGGCGGCTCCTTCGACCTGAAGACCAACGTCGTGTTCGAGCAGCAGGAGCTGACTGACGCAGTGGACCGCCTGAAATATGTTACCACCGCCGGATACGGCGCCAACCTTCCTTCCGAAGGCTCCGGCAGCAGTTTCCTCACCATTTACACCGGTGTAACCATAATCAAGAAATAATGAAGGCGAAGGGAATCATAACTGTGCTCCTGGCACTCTGCCTTGCCTGCGGGGCCTCGGCCCAGAAGTTCGAGCCGCGTCAGACCTGGCCCTATCTTCTGGAGGAGTTCACCCTCGGTTCCGTCAGGACAAGCGCCGGCGTCGTTATCCGCGACGAGGCCTTCCTGAACGTGTCCATCCCGGACGGCCGCCTGCACTATATCCAGAACGGCAAGATAATGGCCGCCGACATGACCCAGGTCTATACCGTCCTCATCGGCAAAGACGTCTTCATGAACCGCGGCGGACGCCTGGAGCAGGTGCTCTATGAAGGCGACGGCGCCCTGCTTCTGAAAAAGACGGAAGTGGACATGGTGAAGCTCTCCAAGTCGGACATCGGCTACGGAGTGAGCTCCGCGACGGCATCGACCCAGAAACTGACCGGGCTCGGCGCGGAGGGAATGCTCATCAACATGGACTTTTCCACCGCCATCGAAAATGCCAAGACAGGAGAATACCTTCCTCTGGACGAATCCTATTCGTTCCTTGTCAAGGGAAAGGAGATTCCCGCCAAGAAAGCTGATTTCCTCGCTCTCGAGGGTCTGGACCATGCCGGGGCCAAGGCCTTCCTGAAGGAGCAGAAAATAAAGTGGAACAAGCCCCTGGACCTTGTCAAGGTGCTTGATTACATCACCGCCAACCTGAAATAAACGAACTATGAAAAAGATATTATTCCCCCTGGCAGCAATTTCACTCCTCGTGCTCTCCTGCGCGAAAGAGCCGCTTGCGGAAGAAGAGAACACCTCCGAGGGTCTCTCCCCGAAGGAACTTCCCGCAGCTGAACCTGCCCTCGTAAAGGGCGTCCGTGAGGTCCTCTTCTCGGACGAGATGATAGACCTTGTGGAAGCGGACCTTGCCAAGGGTTCCCTCGCCACGAAATCCATGCAGCTGAACGAGGCTCTCACGGAGATGGGAATCACCGCCATCGAGCGCATATTCCCCTATGCCGGCGAATTCGAAGCCCGTCACCGCGAGGCCGGACTGCACAAATGGTACAGGATCTATTACAACGAGGATGTTCCCCAGACCAAAGCCGCATCTACCCTTCTCTCCATTCCCGGAGTGGAGGTTTCAAACCCTGTGTGCTACCGTTCCCTGGACATCAGTTTCGACGATCCACGCGAAAAGGAGCAGTGGGGCTTCCACAATAATGTAAAGGATGCCGACGTCAACGTGGAGGCGGTGTGGAACAACTACACCACGGGGCGCGAGGACGTAATTGTCTCGGTTGTGGACACCGGCGTCCAGCTGGAGCACCCCGACCTCAAGGACAACACCATCCCCGCCGGCGAGGACGGTTCCCACAGCTTCATGAACGGAGGCAATGAGAACCGCGTCGTAGCCGGTGACCACGGCACCCACGTCGCAGGCACCATCGCCGCCATCAACAACAACGGCACCGGAGTGTGCGGACTTGCCGGCGGCAATGCCAAGACCGGGGCCAAAGGCGTCAAAATCATGTCCTGCGTTATTTTCCAGGCCGGGCTGAGCGGCGCCAACGACCATGCCGCGATTGTCTGGGGTGCCGACCACGGTGCAGTCATTTCCCAGAACAGCTGGGGCTACAACTTCGAGCGTCCTGACGGCTCCTATGACACCCAGTCCGCAAAGGCCATGCACGATTTCTACATGAAGCCCAACAGCGGTGAGTACCGCGACGCCATCAAGGACGCCGTGGACTACTTCAACAAATATGCTGGCATGAGCAACGGGAAACAGACCGGTCCCATGGCCGGTGGCGTGGTGATTTTTGCGGCCGGCAACGAGAACCAGCCCTACGGTGCACCCGGCTGCTATGAAGGCTGCATTTCCGTCGGGTCCATCACCAGGGACGGCAGCCGGAGCAGCTTCTCCAACTACGGCTCCTGGGTGGACATCTGCGCCCCCGGATCCCAGATTGTATCGACACTGACCGGCGGCGGTTACGGCACCATGTCGGGCACTTCAATGGCCTGCCCGCACGTGTCCGGAGTCGCGGCCCTGGTGGTTTCATACTGCGGCGGCAAAGGCTTCACCGCCGAGGCCCTCAGGGAGAAACTCATCGGAGGCGCACGCAGCATTTCCGGCCTTTCCACGGGCCAGAGAGGCATAGGCCCCCTGGTGGACGCTCTCGGAGCCATCGAATTCGGTTCCGGCGAAGCTCCTTCTCCCGTGGAGAGCTACTCCCCTGAGATCGTGTCCAACAATGTGGACTTCTCCATCACCGTGACCGGCAAGGGTGAAGACAATGCTCCTGCCTATGGATTCCGCCTCCTGGCATCAAAGGACAAGGCCGCTCTCCAGGCCGCGGATCCCTCCAAGCCGGCTTCCGGAATCTCCTACGAGGACATCCTCAACACAGACATTCCGGTGGGAGGAAAGATCAACGGCACACTCAGCGGTCTGGATTTCGAGAACACCTACTACATCGCGGTTTCCGCATTCGATTACGGGCGCAATTTCTCCCCGATAAGTTCAATCGAAGAGGTTACTACCGGAATCAACCACGCCCCCGATATCGCCTATGATATTCCCGGCGGCCGGATTGAGATTCCTTCCTTCAAGACCGTAAGCCTTCCCTTCACCGCCATAGACCCCGACCGTCATGCTGTCAAGGTGTCCGTTTCGGGCGGTAGCGCTGCAGTCTCTATGGTGGAAAAGAACAATAGCTACAGCTTAAACATCAAGGGCAACGGCGCTCCCGCAGGCACCTATACCTGCAAGATTACTGCCACGGACAGCTATAATCTCGCCTCGTCCTCCTCGTTTACCTACACCCTGCTTCCCAACTCCGACCCGGTGGTCAAGGGCAGCATCCCGGACATCCTTCTCTCCGGCAGCGGCGACGTGTTCTCCTTCAATATCGAGGACTACATCTACGATCCTGACGGCGAGACCATCAAATACAGCATAGTCAACAACAATCCTTCCGCAGTGCATGTGAAACAGAACGGGAACATCTTCTACGTCACTGCCATGTCCGATGCGGGCGCCGCCATCGTGCGCATTTCCGGCCACGATTCCGGCAACAATCCCCTCCAGTTGAAAGATGAGTTCAACGTGCTCGTCAGGGAGGAAAGCGTGAAGATTGTCTGCTATCCGAACCCGGTTCTGAGCGACCTGTTCATCGCAACCGGCGGAAATGAAGAGGAGGCCTCCATCAAGATTGTCTCCTCCTCCGGAGCCACCGTCATCAGCACTTCCGCCGTCTGCAGCGCATTCAATCCTGCAAAGATAGACATGAGGGGATGCGGCTCCGGGAAATACTCCGTTACCGTCAAATACGGCGGCGGCACCTACACCCAAACCATCATTAAGAGATAAGACGCCATGAAAAAAATATTCGCAATTCTTTTGGTCTCCGTGGTCCTTGCCTTCCAGGCTGGTGCGCAGAGCGTCTCCAGGACGTTCCCTGACGCGCGCATAGACCGCGATCCCGTGACAGCCGGTCTCGCTGGAGCCGGCACGTCCATGGCATCTGCCTACGCTTCCTGGAACAATGCAGCCGCAGCCGCCCTTATGGACGAAAAACTCCTCACCGGGGTTTCCTACCAGCTGTGGCAGCCTTCAGGACTGTTGAACAGCAATATCTCTCTCGGCGGCGCCCTGAGACTGGGAAAGCGCTATGCCATCACTGCCGGCGCAACACTTGAATTCGGCCCGAAGATTCCCGCCTTCACGGACAGCGGCATCCCCGACGGATACCTCCAGAACAACCAGCAGCACTATAATTTCGGTGCGGCAATAAAGGTCTATGAAAGCGAGAACGTCGGGTCCTTCTCCATCGGCGCGAACGGCCACTATCTGCGCGAGCCCCTCACCCCGAGAAGCCGCAACTGGGCCTGGGCTGTGGACGGATACCTGCAGTACCGCCGCAAAGCCCTCGGAGTCGCGCTCGGAATCCAGACCCTGGGCGGTTCCTACGAGTATGGTTCCTCACTGAACAAATCCAATACTCCCTACAATGACAGCAAACTCCCTACGGTGATTAAACTTGCAGCGGACTATACCTTCGTGCTCGGACAGGACCACAGCATACTTACGGCCCTGGACCTGAACCTCGAGCGCAACTGGACCTTCGGTTTCGCCGGCGGCGTCCAGTACGCCTTCCGCGACATGGTCTTCGCCAGGGTAGGTTACAACCTCGGCGCCCGCACGGCCGCCTGGCCCTCATATCTGAGCGTCGGTCTCGGCGGCAAATACAAAGGTTTCCGCCTCGACGCAGCCTACATAGCCACCTCCAACCTGAGGAATTCCTTCACGGTCGGATTCGGTTATAGCTTTTAGGCTCAGTTAATTCCCAATTACAGGTGTCGTTGCAATTTTTTTTGCATCGACACTTATTTTTTGTATCTTTGCAGTCCCGTTTCCGCGGGAGCACATTGGAGAGATGCTCGAGTGGCTTAAGAGGCACGCCTGGAAAGCGTGTATACGCCAAAAGCGTATCCCGAGTTCGAATCTCGGTCTCTCCGCAAAGCATTGATGGCCGGCTGCGACAGCAGTCGGCTGTTTTTGGCTACGGACCCGTCGAAAGCTCGCTTTCGTAAGGGTTCGAAGCCGGAAACAGCAAGGTCCGAAGGACCAGCCGGCCATCCAATGCTTTGGCCATCGACAAAGGAGCCCCCAGAGATGCCGGAGGGCGCAGCCCGACGGAATCTCGGTTTTAGGCTAAAATATTTGTTATTATAAACAAATTGAGTAAATTTGCGCAGTCCATTGAGTAAATTTAAAACCAGTGGGCGTAAGTGCTTATGTATAAAAGGGCTCAATACGACATCCTTGCTAAAAGACTGGCAGAGAAACGACGCTTTATCCAAGTAATCATGGGGCCGCGTCAGGTAGGCAAATCAACTCTTATGAAGCAGGTAGTGAAAAACCAGGACATCCCGTACCTGTTCTATACTGCGGATGCGGTACCTGTAACAAATTTCGAGTGGATCAGCGACTGCTGGAATGCCGCCCGAACCAAGATGAAGGTAGAGAATCTGCCGGAGATTATACTTATTATCGATGAAATCCAGAAGATTATCGGCTGGAGCGAGATCGTGAAGAAGGAATGGGATGATGACAGCTTCAACGACATCCCCTTGAAAGTCATCCTGCTGGGTTCTTCGCGCGTAATGCTGGACAAAGGGCTGGCCGACAGCCTCCAAGGCCGGTTTGAACGCATAATTCTCTCCCACTGGTCCTTCGCTGAAATGAGGGATGCCTTCGGCTTCTCCCTGGAACAGTTCATCTATTACGGAGCCTATCCTGGCGCGGCAGAACTGATCGATAATCCGGAACGCTGGATTAACTATATCAGCGGTTCCATCGTAGACGCAACCATTAATAAAGACATTCTTGTTAACGAGAAAATTACAAAACCAGCACTACTGCGGCAGACTTTCGAGTTGTCGTCGGCCTATTCCGGACAAGAACTTTCGCTGACGAAGATGATTGGCCAGATGACTGATGCGGGCAACACGACAACAATTACCGGCTACCTGAACCTTCTGTCTCAGGCCGGACTAGTCTGCGGCCTGAACAAGTACGCCGTCGATATGGCCAGAAAGAAGAATTCCATTCCGAAGCACCAGGTGTACAACAATGCCCTGAAAACGCTCTACTGTGAAAAGCCCTTTGAGGAGGCTATTCTGGACCGGAAGCTGTGGGGGAGGCTGTTCGAGTCGGCCATTGGCGCCCATATCTTAAGCTATGCTTACGCAGGCGAATACAAGGTATACTATTGGCGGACGAACCCGGGCTGCGAAGTGGATTATGTTCTAGAAAAAAAGGGCAAACTGGTCGCCATAGAGGTAAAGAGCAACGATGATGACTGGAACGACGGCCTCTCGGAATTCAAGGAGACTTTCAAGCCCTATCTTTCCATCATTGTGGGCCGAAGCGGCATACCGGCCGAGGATTTCCTCTCGACGGATCCTGTGTATTTATTCAAATAGCGATTTGTAGCATTCGGCACCCGCCGCAGCCCCGACATGGGCTATCGAGTTGATGAGAAGGACGCTGTCAAGGCGGCTTTCCTCGGCCACCTGCGCCATGACCTCCTTTTCGGGAGTGAGCGGCTCTAGCGGTTGGTGATCCTGCTGGCGATATTCTGAATTATTCCTGGTTCCTCTCCTGGACTCCCTTTAATTAGCAGGTAATCCACCCCTTATACCTTCAGCGCCGGGCCCGAAAGGTCCGGCGCTACTGTATCCAGGCGGGGCGCCCCGTGATGGTGGCTTACCTCACCGCTGCCGAATAAACACTCGTGCATTTTCTATTCAAAAAAGTCGCACCGGAGCAGGAGGTGCTAGCTTTGCACAAAATACTCATCACCTATGGCAAAAGACTAAATCTTGTGGTTAACACTTTTTGATTGCACAGTTTTGACAAAAATGCTTATTTTTGCAGTATGAGCAAGAACGATCAAGACATACTCTATTTTGTTGCTTTCTGCCTGGAATCCTTCAAGAACAAGCATGGGATTCGCGGAGAAGAGGCTTCAGAAATGTTTGACAAATTTGGAGTGAAGAAGTACCTTGTCAAAAACTACGATATACTCCACACTCAGGGTATGCCATGGTTATTGGAAGAAATTGATGAAATGATGGGCTTATGATACTCTTTTTCACAAGTGAAGGAGGTGCGCGTATGAGAGCCGAAATCACCCAGCAAAATCTTTATTTGATTATTGCGGGCAAAGTGGCTGCCGTAGCCGCTTTTATAGCAGAAGACGAGCATTTAAGTCTTGTCGATGCTTTGACCAAGTTCTACGCCTCCAGCACCTACAAACGCTTGGAGCAAGAAAGCACCAAACTGTGGCATTATGGTCCTGTGGCTCTGTACCAAGAATACCTGGCAACATAATGGCGAGTTCGAATCTCGGTCTCTCCGCAAAAAAAACCTTCTGAACGCATTAGAAGGAGTTTTTCTTGTAATTAGGCCGAAAAAAGTTGCACCGAAAATGCACCGAGGGCTAAACGTTCTTCAAATCAGGACAATAACATCAAAATGTCAGGTCTAGCCACTGACCAAAGAAACGGTCATAAACCATGTACCCCTCCGGGGCCCGATAAATAATCTCTTCCTCCAGCATCCTCTCCAGTGCGCTCTTGACACTGCTTGTTGCCGTAAGACCATATTTTGTAATAAAAGAGCCTGCCGTTATTTCTTTAACTTTTTTTTCTTTAGCAATAGCTTTGACAAGCTTTACCTGTCCCCTGGAATATACCTGGAGCAAATGCTGGTAGTAAAACTCGTTTTCTCGAAGGATATCCAGGATACTCTCCTTAACCAATTCCGTATTGACAGTTCGGGACGCCTTCGCATACAACCGATTCATAATCATCTGGATGTACCAGGTATAACCTTCGTATAGACTGTAAACCTGATGGAATACATCTTCTGGAAGTTCACGACCCTGCTCCCTGAAAAAAGATGCAGCAAAGTCATAATACACATTCTCCCTAATTGTCCCTATTGTTTTTTCGGATGTGCTCTGGTAGAATGGACGTTTGGGAGAAAGGAACATTTCTCCCAGCATATGTGCCTGGCTACCGGAGAATATAAAGTGCACGTTATGCAAATCCTGAATATATGAGCGGAGCATGGCTTCTACGTTTTGCTCAGGATAGTTTGAAATTTGTTGGAACTCATCAAAAGCAATGAAACAGGTTTTTCCAGATTGCTTCAAGTACTTGAATACTTGCTCCAATGTTCCGGGTTCTGCTCCCAACGCTATATCCAATCCTATCTTGGGCTGCCCGGTCACCTGATCCACCGTGAGATTCGGCCTGAATCCTTTGAAGATGGTTGCAATCTTTTTCAGGACTTTTACCGGATTGGAATCCAGTTGCCCCAAAACTGCCGAAGCAAATGCCTGGGTAAAATCATAAAGCGATTCTGTTGGATACAAATCTATGTATGTGGCATGCACCTTTGCATCTTGTTGCTTCAACAGATAGTAGATATGCTTTATCAGGCCTGTTTTTCCCAGCCTTCTGGGAGAAGTCAGCGTAATATTGCGTCCATTCCGGAGTGTCTCCAGCAAGTCTTCAGTCTCTTTTATACGGTCACAGAAGTACTCTGGTGACTCATATCCGGTTATTAAGAAAGGGTTGTTGATTCGCGGCTCCATATAATTGCGTTTTTTTCGTTGCGTAAATATCGCAATAAAAAATCGTATATCAAATAGTTTATTGCGTTATTCTTCAAATGGAATAAATAGAAACATATATGCGATAATTCAAAGACCGGTGCATTTTTGGCTCAGAAAAAGTGCACCGGGTCGGGAAGAATATGGTGAAATTGAAGATTTCGCACTAATGTCAGTGCAACAGTAAAACGCTCAAATACCCCACTACAGTTATCTACATTGAGCTTTCACCGCCATAACGAGAAAGTCTGAAATACAGGCAATACTCTCGGTCTCTACGCACATGGCCATCGGCAGCGCCGCGGAATGACAGGGAAAGAGCCGATTAGGATGCTTGAAGGATTGCGGCGGCAAGGGCTTCCAGGGCGGATTCGTCGGAAGCGTGCATGCGGCTTCGGATGGTCACAGTCTCACCGACAATCTCGACTTCCTTCATAGCACCGAACATCTCTTTCATGACCTTAGCTGCCGAAGGTGCCCAGGAGCCATTCTCGATCAGGGCGACCTTACGTTTCTGCCAGGCTTTCATCTGGAGCGTGTGGAGGAAATTATAGGCCGGAGTAAATAGGCCGCCGTCGTAGGATGCGGCGGCGAGGACCATTTTTCCGTAGCGGAATGCATCCTCAACGGCCTCGGCCATGTCGTCGCGGCAAAGGTCGGAGATCGCGACCTTCGGGCAGCCTTTGGCCTTCAGGATTTCAGCAAGACGCTCCGCAACCTCGGCCGTACCCCCGTGAATGGACGCATAGGCCACGAAAATGCCTTCTGTCTCAACCCCATAGCTGCTCCATGTCTGGTAAAGTGCGATACACTCCTGCTTCCCATCAGAGAGAATCGGACCGTGAAGCGGGGCAATCTTCTCAATGGGCAGGGCAAGGGCTTTTTTCAGCAGATTCTGCACCGGGACGCCGTATTTTCCGCAGATATTGAAATAGTAACGGCGGGCTTCACATGCCCAGTCGCCGTCATCCTTATAATAGAAACCGCATTTTGACAGGGCACCGAATTTTCCGAAGGCGTCGGCCGCGAAAAGTACCCCCGTAGCCTTGTCGAAAGAGACCATGACCTCGGGCCAATGGACCATCGCGGCACCGTAGAAACTCAGGCTGTGCTCTCCGAGGTCCAGGCTGTCCCCCTCCTTTATCGCAATACCTTCGAAGGGCTTGTCCATGAACTGGGGAAGCATCTGCAGGGCCTTCGCCCCGGCGACTATCCGGATCTCAGGATATATCTCCAGCAACTTCTCGATCATTCCGGAATGATCCGGCTCCAGATGATGGACAACGAGATAGTCCGGACGGCGGCCACCCAGAGCCACGCCCAGATTTGCAAGCCACTCCTCCCCCTTTCTGGCATCGACGGTGTCCATAACCGCGACTTTCTCATCCAGAATCAAATAAGAATTATAGGATATACCCTCCGGAACAATATACTGGCCTTCGAACAAATCGAGGTCAAGGTCGTCCACCCCGATATAGACAGTCTTTGATGCAATCTCTTTCATAGTATCAGCTTTATAGGGCAAAAATAGTAAAAATATGCCGATAAATAAAGTATATCCTCAGAGGGCCCAGACGCAAAACGGGCAGGGTATCAAAGCACCCCGCCCGTCAATATTCAACTAATCAATGGTTTCTATAGGTCAGCCACGTTGCCCGTGCCGGTGAAGTTGGCGTCGGAGCAGATCTGAACCCCGTTCTTATAGTGACAGTTCTTAATCGCAGATCCGGCGACAGACTGACCGGCAACCGCACCGTAAGCGGTAATCGGCGTGCCATTCTTGTCGATAGTCTCAACTTTACTGGAGCAGCCGTCAACTACAGTCCCGGCATCGAGCAGAGCGGTAATGCCGCCGCCAATCTGGATCTGGCTGGACTTAATTTCGGAGCCGTCATAGCTGCAGGAGTTTATACTGCTGTTCTGTGCCAGGGCCACGATTCCGCCATAGAAGTAGGCGGAACCGCTTGACCAGCTTAAAGGCATTTTGCACTGCGAGACAGACGCATATTGTGCCATCCCCACAATTCCGCCACATGCTCCGCGGCGGGAAATGACACTGGCAGTCGATTCCACTTCGCAGTCGGAGATTGCTATAAGCGCACCGTCGGCACCAACCACCTGACCGGCAATACCGCCGGCGGCAGGGCAGTCGTAGGAGGTAAATCCACGATTGCTGAAATGGTCATTATTGGCCCTTCCTTCGCCGGCAAGAGTGCAGCCGGAAATAGATGACGTCCCGGTGACATAACCTACAATTCCGCCGACCATGAACGAAGGCTTCTTACGGTTGTTGTTGGCGCTGCTGTCTCCGCCCTTGACGGCACCGCTGTTGTCCGAGTCCTTAATCGCCGCATTCTTTGCATATCCGGCAACGCCTCCCATATAGATGTAGTCATAAAGGACCACATGGGGATCATCCGCGGTGCCGGCATGACCGTCTTTGGCGCATTGCGCATCCTCCGAGACGGCAAAGGTGACATTGGCGGTATTGTGACATTCAAGCACGTCCACGGCGGAGGCGGCATTGAGTTTGGCGACGACGCCGCCGAGATACACATAGTGGACACCAACTTTCGCAGCATTGCAAGTGTACTTCACTGCACCGCTGTTGGAAACGTTCTTTACTCCGGCCGTGGCATAGCCGACGACTCCGCCGAGATAAAAACCGTAATCGTTGGCACCGGAAGGCTCAGAGCACAAGGTAAGCACCGCATTAGACTGGCTCAATGAGCCTGAATTGGAAATGGAGCCACCTTCGGCAGAGCCGTCAATTTCGGCTTCGCTCATACCAATTACGCCACCTACACGAATCATCACGCCGCTGGTGGTTTCATAGCGGGAAAGATTTATGGCGGCAGCATTATGGACATTGGCGACTATGCCTGAGGAAGCGTTATATGCAATCACACCGCCGATATAAGGCATGCGGGCGCTATAAGGGGTAAGATACGAGGTGCCGACTGCGACAGCTCCTTCTGCATTATTGTCGCAGGAGAGCACCGAACCGTGGTTCTTGCCTACTACGCCTCCTATATAATGAATCTTCGGGTTGGCGCGGTCGATTATGGGGCCATTGTTGAAGCATCCACTGACGGTTGCTCCCTCGCCGTTAAAGGCCACGATGCCTCCGACCTCCAGATAACGGCCGTTCATGTTTCCGCTAGCGCCGCGTTCGGCGTGGAAGATGTTCACGATTGCAGATTTGTTGTTGCAGGAAGCCACCGTTCCGTCATTACGGGCGGCAATTCCGCCAAGGGCATAGTGGTATGCGTTGGTAGAATGAGTTACAATACTTCCGGTAATGGGATGATCAGATGTATCTGTAAGAATAACTGTGATTCCGACAGGATGATTCTCCGTAACGCAATTTTCTATGGAGCCCGAATTGAGTCCGGCGACGCCGCCGATCAACAGCTGGGGATTGTTCTTCATATCGGAAGATTCTTCAGCGGCAATCATCTGCCCCTGGTTATCTATGGTTCCGGAGAAGATGCATGCCTTGATTTTGCCGTCAGCATTGCTGACACGCCCCACTATACCGCCAATCTGAATCTTCTGGGCCTGGGCCTTGAAGTCAGCGGGAACAGATATCGCACCGTTGAATGTACAGCCGTCCACAGTACCGATGGTCACTCGTCCGGCAATACCTCCGAGGCAGGTAGCCTTATTGACAGTGGCGGAGGCAAGGCTGACGGATGAAGAAACGCTTACATTCTGAATCAAACCTTTGTTGTATCCCGCGACAGGACCGAAATGGCCGTCATCATCCACTGCATGGACAAATGTAAATGTGCAGTCGCTGCCAAGGGTCAGGTTCTTTACAGATCCGGCCTCATCGATTGCCACAAAAAGAGGCACCGAGGCGCTCAAACCGCTGATGCTGTGCGAACAGCCGTCGAAGACTCCGGGGAAGTAGTAGTTTTCCTGACCGTTAGCGCCTTCCTTCAGTCCGATGCCGCCGGTGGAATTGAACGTCATGGAAGAAGTTGCGTCGAAGACGATATCGTCCAAAAGCTTTACCTGGAGGTCTGCGATACCATCGTAGCCCTTGCCGTTGAACTTCTGCGCGAAGGCAATGAAGTCGGCTGCTGTGGCGATATTGACCACGTTCTCAGGAGTATCGTCCGGAGCAGCTTCCTGGGTAAAGGTGACCACGATGGACTTTTCGCCTAAGGTGAAGGTAACCGTGGCGCTGCGGGACACAGTCTGATAGTTCTCGCCGCCCACGAAAGTGTATTCGGTGGTCACTGCAGACTTGGGTTCCACATAGCTGAGCCAGGCGGGAGAACCCTGCGAAATCTCGAAGCTTACCTCGCCATTCGACTTCACCGGGACAGTCGCAGTTCCGCCTTCATGGGCGAAAGTGAAATTCAGATAATCATTCTCGATTACAAATATCTCGGGAGCAGCCTGGCTGATGGTCACGTCTTCACTGCCGCTGTCATTGGTGAAAGTGATGACGCCTTCCCTCGGGTCCTCACCTTCATTGGCAGCGACCAGGAATTCGTAAGTACTCTCGACGAGTTCGGCCTTCGGAGCCACATAGCTAATCCACTGGGCAGCGGAACCGTTGATTTCGAAAGAAACTTCGGAGTTGGACTTGAGCTTTATGCTCACGTTTCCGCCTTCGCAAGCGACAGAAATGGGGGAAGCAGTCTCGATTACGAGGGCTCCCTTGTATTTCTGGGTCACGCTGACCGTGGCGCTGGCCTCTTTCCCGTCATTGCTGCAGGTAATTGTAATTGTGGCGTTGCGGTCACTGTAAGAAGCATTCTCAAGCGACTTTACGCTAAGCGAAAGGTTTTCGCCTGCCTCCCCTTCCTTGTCCTCGGGGAAAGTTAGCCATTTCGCCGAGGAAGTGGCTTTCCATGCGTAGTTGCTGGCAAATTCCACCGCGAAGGTGTAGGCGTCGTCAGGGATGACCACGCTGCTCTGGGAGAGAAGGGTAATTGCGGGGGCGTCAGCTTCGCCGGAGGGCTTTTCATCCTCGCCGGCGGGCTGCTGCTCCTTCTGGCTGCAGGCGGTGGCAAATACCGCCGCAGCAGCAAGGTAAAGGAATAAACGTTTCAGTGTCATATTTTATGTCTGTATAGGTCTATAAAAGGTCCGCCGCGTTGCCGCCGCCGTTGGTGAAGTTGGTGTCGGAGCAGATGTTGATTGTTCCTGTATGGTGGCAATTCTTGATCGTTGTACCGGCCTCAGAGACAGCAGCAATCTCGCCAATTACAGTCTGCGCTTTAGTAGCGGTAATATCAGCGCAGTAATTATAGCATCCATCTACTACACTTGCCGCGGTTAACTTGGCAACTATTCCTGCCGCCCAATAACCCTGAGTGGAAGCAATCTTGGTTCCATGGTACTTACAGTTTGTCATTGTGGAATTTACAGACCAACCGACGATGCCACCAGTAACGTGATTATACATATTATAATCAACCGTCACTTCACAATCGGAAATATCAGCATATTCGGCGTAAGCAGCGATACCGGCGCAAGTCCCTCTGCGAGATCCCACAGCTTTAGTAGAATATGTCCAGTCACAATCAGTAATTGTAACACGACCGGTTGCTGTTCCTTTGACAACACCAACAATACCGCCATCGGCAAATATCTTGGTAATATCGTCGTCAGTGTTGTTTCCAGCATTAATGTTGGTATAACCGGTATTGTTGCAGTTGCTAAGAGATGAGGCTCCTGAGAGATAGCCGACAACACCACCTACATATATGCCAGAGTCGGTGACTGTCACGTTAGAAGGAGCCGCATGCACATATCCACTGTTATTGCAATTAGTAATACTCACTTTGCAATTATTAACGTAGCCGACAATACCGCCAGCTATACAGTTCTTGTGGGCCAGATCTTTAATTGTTATACCCAAATTGACTTCGCCTGAATTTGCAGCCTCACTGGGAGTATTGTCGCATCCGGAGATTATTATGGTTTCTGGAGAACTGTTATTTTCTCCTTCCAATATCTGCCCCACGATACCTCCTATATAAAAATTTTGCGCAGCGTTAGCAGTCCAGTTCGCCTGGACATAACCACTGTTAACTACATTCTGGACAGATGAGGAAGTTTTGCCTACAATACCGCCAAGACTATAACCAATTGGAACAACACTCATATTGGTATTATAGTAAACCTTTCCAGTATTGGAAATGTTTTTACTTGCTCCGCCATCAATTGACGCAGTATTGTTTCCTATAATTCCACCCAAAGCCACATCAACGGCATTCTTTTGTTTCGCTTCCGTCCTTGAAACTGTCAGCGTCGCTGCATTACTGACATTGGAAATATTAGAAGAAGCATTATCACCAATAATACCACCAAGGCTGATTACTCTACCTCCATATAGTTTTGCGTCGCCCTCCGCACTTGTAGTCATATGCGCCACATCGGCGTTGTTCGCACAATTTGAAACAGTTCCGCCTGCGACGTTCTGGCCAACGATGCCTCCAATACGCTGTATGCGGGGATTCGAGCGGTGATAGACAGTTGCATTATTATTACAGTCATCAACAATGCCATTAGCGCCATTCCTTCCTACGATACCACCTGTTTCCATATACCTTGCGTTGGTATTCTCGGCGTCTAAAGCCCTGATAATGGTATTCATTATGGTAGCTCCGTTGTTGCAGGAAGATACCGTTCCCTTTACAACTTCACCAACAATTCCACCGACAGCGGAATTATAAGCAACAGTAGTTTTGTTTACCAGAATACCTGTAGCACCAGAATATGCACTTTCTACAGCCGTGTGGTCAGCAGTAGAGCTGCAAGATGTCACGCTTGCGCCGCCATCCATATGACCAACTACACCGCCGATGATAAGATAAGGGTTGCTCTTGTCCTCAGATGTTACTTGAGCTGCATTGCTGATGGCGCCCTTGAAGGTGCAGTCTGTAACGCTGCCTGCATTTGAGAACCTGCCGACGAGTCCGCCGATAATGAGTTTACCGGTAGTGGTGAAACCTGCAGGAGTGGAAATCAAGCCGGAGTATTCACAGCCGTTCTGGAGTACGCCGGTGGTAGTGCGCCCGGTCAATCCTCCTACCGTCGTCATTTTAGTAATATCGGCGACTGCTGCGACATTGATGTCCGCAGCCACTTTTACGTTGTCAAGAACTCCCTTATGGTAACCCACGACGCTGGCGAACATCCCTTCAGCCCCATCGGTGTGGGTAAAGGTGTACGTACAAGTATCGTCCAAAGTAAGGTCCTTGACAATGCCGTTGTCTCCGGTACCGCCGAAGAGCGGAACGGTTGCTTCAAGACCGCTGATGGTCTTGTTGTTGCCGTTGAAGACACCGTTGAAGTAATTGTCCCCGCCATACGGAGTGCCGATACCCCCCGTTGCATTGAATGCGGCGCTGGAGGTGTCGTCGAAGTCGATGTCAGCAGTTACAGTTGCGATGAGGTTACCTCCGAGAGCCAGATACTCCTTGTTGTTATAGGCAGTTGCGAAGTCTATCAGGTCCTGGGCGGAAGCAATCTCGATACCGAGCTCGGTTCCGGTTGGTTTGAATTCAATCTCGGGGAAAGCCTTGATTTCGCCGGCGACGAAGGTCTTGGGCGAGGAAGTCGGAATCTCCATTAAATGGCCCTGGCGGTCCACAATCTTGACTTTGAAGCTATATGTTCCTGCAGGAACGGGTATAAACAGCTCTTTTGCAGTGTCCGAAAGAGTGAGGTTCGGGAAAATACTGACTTTCCGGTCTTCTTCCACAGGATTGAGGTAAGGGGTCAGCTCACCAGTTTCGAAATCCACTGCGAAAACGCCGCTCAGCTGGGCATCATCGGAAATAATCCAGACAGCGGCAATCTTGTCGGTGTCGGGATCCGCCTCGCTTGATAACTTTATGGATAGTTTGACGGCCGCAGTAATGGCCTTTACGGAGATGGACTGGGCATCGCCATAACCGACAAGCGGGAGAATACCGCTCTTTGCCTGCTGGGGAAGATTCACGCTGAGATCATCTTTCCAACTGGTCTCAGGATATACCACCAAAAAAGGAGGATTTACGACGGAAGAGAATGAAAAGCTTGCGCTTCGGCTCCCCGCAGGAATATTCTCAAGCGGATCCGAAACGACTCCGTTGACTGCGACTTTGTCGCCATCGGCCCAATAGACGGGGCGCTTGCCTCCGGAGAGGTCGCCGACAGTGGTCTTTGCCTCGTCCAGGGTGAGGGTGATGACGGTCTTTCCTGATGCGAGTTCGGGAGAGTCCTGGACAATGTCTTCACGGGCGCATGCCGCGGCAAAGGTCGCAGCAATGCCGATAAGTGCATAGATCTTTTTCATACTACCACTCCTCCTCCGTTTCGACAAATTCAGGAATAGTAGCTGAGGCCAGAAAATGCCGCTCCACCTCAACGGGGCGGATTCTCAGCGCGGGAGCCGTATAGGCTTTCCGCAGTTCAGTTGATTTCTTTTCCATTATGATGACAGTTGATTGATATTTACCATTTTATACTTTCCGAATAGGTATTACCGAACATATCGGTAGTGCGGACCATTCCGCCGGTGCAACCCTCGGAGGGAGTGACGGAGAACAGCACAGCGTTGGTGGAAGGGGCGCAATACTTCTTAGTGGTCTGGTTGTCCACCTGCAGGAAGATATCGTAGTAGTCCGGATCAACGCCCGGAGTGGATTCCATGGGAGTCCAGCTCATTCCGCCGTCCTCGCTCCATTCGGGCTGGCTCCAGCCTTCAGACCAGTTCCAGATATTGGCCTTGACGACACCGTCCACGCTGCGGGAAGGGTCATAGATCCTGAGCTGATGCTCCTGCCCGTGTCCGACGCTCTTGTAGTACCATGAAAGCTGGTCGCCACTGACGCTGAGGACCATGTAGCCCTGGGGCTCGCCCATGGCGCCGAGTTTCTTGTTCAGACGCAGGGAGCCGGTGCAGCGCGCGACGCGGATGCACTCGATGTTGGGGGCACCGTGCTTGGTATCCTTGCCAAAGTGGTTGGCATAGTTGTAATAGAAGTTCTGGTGATAGTGGCCGAACCAGGAATAGACCTTGCGATAAGATGAGAGCAGGTCCAGGTACTCCTGATAGTGCCTGAAATAAACGCCGTGGGAACCATGGGGAGACGTATTGGGGTTCTTGAAAAGACTGGCGTGCGTGCATGCGACGATAATCTTGTCCTTCGGGACGAATGAAAGGTCTGAACGGAGCCATGCGAGAGTCTCGTCGTCGAGCCCGTAATGATACTTCGCCTTGACGTTCGGGCGGTCGTACATTATATCGTTCATAACCACATAGTGGAGCTCGCCCAGGTCGAAGGAGAAATGCGTGGGGCCCACGTAAGTTTCATAATAGACGTCGCCCTGGGCAATTTCGAAGAGCGTGGCCTGGTCGTAGTCATGATTGCCTATGACGTTGAAGGTCGGGCAGTTTATGCTGGCGGCAATGTCCATGTAGTCGTCCCATGCGAACATGTTGTTATACACCAGGTCGCCCAGGTTGATGGAATAGACATCACCCTGCTGAGCCGCCCTGAAGGCTTCCGCATCGGGGGCGACGACATCTCTCCACGTCTCCATTGAGCCGTCCACGCCGTACTGGCGCACCTGCGGGTCCGCAATCATCATTACCGTGTAATTCTTCTGCACATCACGCTTCTCGAGCACGAAGTCCGCTGTGACGGCGGGAGCGTCGTGCGGAATGCGGCGGAAGAACTGGGGGACTCCGTAGCGGGTGGGAATCACCGCATCGGCGGGCAGGCTGAGATAGACAAAACGGGCCTTGGACATGTCGCTCTTGAAAGCGTAACGGCCATCAGGGCCGGTCTTGATGCAGCTGAAACCGTCGCTGACGACTATTCCTTCCAGAGGAGAGCCGTCAGGAGTCGTAATCTTACCCGAAACCGTGATACCGTCTGCGGAAGGCTTTGCGAGCTGCGCGACGGCAGGAGAAGCCGATCCGCCCGTCTTCACCAGGACGGAATTGCCTATGATCTCGCCCTTGCGGCCGCTCTTGCAGCTGACGCTGCCGTCCGAAGAGCACTCGCTAACGAAGGATCTCACATTGTCGCGGGCTTCGGCATAGCCGACTACTCCGGCTGCATGGATGGCGTTGCGGTTGGAGGGTTCGTACTTGTTTCCGCCGGCCCCGGCATAGACAGGACCATGATTCACGCATTCGCGTACATAGCCCCCCGCGACCTGGTCCTTGGGACAATAAACCTGGCCCACGATACCGCCGGCAGTGCTGCGGGCGCGGGAAGAGACTCCGTCGAAGCGGATGGCGCCATAGTTGGAACAGCCGCGGATATGCACAGGACGGCGTATGTTTCCGGCGATGCCGCCGGCGTGTGAAGGCTGCTCGCCGAGCGCGGATACAGCGCCGTAGTTCTGGCAGTCCGCAATCACGAGTTCGGCATGGGGATTTCCGGTAATTCCGCCTATATAGATTCCGCAGGCGCCTTCGCCCTTTAGGGAAGCATAGTTGCAGCAGCGCAGAATATCCCATTTGGTGGTTCCGCAGATACCGCCGACCCGGCCGATACCGCTGGCCTCACCGTCATCGGAAGTGAGTATCTTAACCTCGACATCACCTCTGTTGTCGCAGTATTTGAGGCTGCTCTTCGCGGCGTTGCCGGTGATTCCGCCCACAACCACGGCATAGAGGCTCGATACCACCTTTATCTGGCCGTGGTTAACGCAGCGGGCAATAACGCTGGAGGTATTGGACTTGGCGCCGCAGGCGCCGGCAATGCCGCCGATATTGACCGAAACTTCCTCTTTATAGGCGCCGTTGGTGTCCGAGGTGATTTTCCCGTAATTCTCGCAGCCGAGCAGAACGAAGCGGTTGAATCCGACGATGCCGCCCACATTGTTGGGGGCCAGGGCATAGGCGCACTTGTGATTTACCGTTCCGTAATTGATGCAGTCCCTTACGGTTCCGAAATTCTTGTCCGCAATGAAACCGGCAAAGAGCTCGTCACCCTTGCTGGTGGCATCCAGCGTGCAGGAGGCGTCAATCACTATGGATTTGACGAGGGCGCTTTTGGTAAGTTCGCTGAAAAGGCCGCGGATAGTCTTCCAGCCTTTCAGGGAGTGCCCCTGGCCGTCGAAGCGGCCGCTGAAAGATGTGACCTGGGGCAGTTTCTTCGTCTTGGACAGGTCTATGTCCGCAGTCAGGACCACCACGCTGTCGGCGTTGCACCACTGGAGCAGGTCCTCGCCCTTGTTGCAGGCCTCAATGAATGCCTGGAGGTCTTTGGCGCTTCCAATTCCCTGCGCCCACGCGTACGCGCACGCGAGTAGGAGGCCCAGTATGACAGTCAGTACTTTTTTCATCATAAGCTCAGTGTGGATTCGTAATTATTGCCGAAACGGTCAGTGACGGTGACTTTTACAGTACCGCTCTTCTTCTCCGTGAATCCACGGAAAATGGAAGCGCAGTTATTCTTGCTCGGCTCTGAGTACCAAGATGCAATATTGTAATAGAAACTGGTCATGTCCCATTCGGCAAAGGAATAATGAAAATCAGTCTTAGTTACCCGGGACATCGTGGCACCGTCCAGTTTCGGAGTATCCCACTGCTCATCCCAGAGGAACACATTGGCATAGACGTAATTGTTTTCATATACTCCGGGCTTGAACAGCTGCATCTGATACTTGTCATCCAGCTTCTTGCCGCTGTCCTTCATTATGGCAACGCCGGTGGCGTCATAATCCCAGTCGCGGTAGGAGTAATCCGGTTTGGAGGTACGCTGGTGCTTGCCTTTCTGATAAGGAATCGGGTGGAAATACCAGTTGATGCTGCCGGAATCATAGTTGAATATGACATAACCACGCGGGGTCCCGTTGGAGCCCAGAAACTCATTGGTCCACAACGACCCGGTAACCCTGGTTACGGTGTGAGTCTCTATTTTTTCACTGTTCGGAGCATAGTTGAAAGTGGCATGGGTATGCCCGGCCCAGGCATAGGTCTTCGGATACCTTTTCAGCAGCGTCCGCAGCTCATCAAGATGATTTCCGCTGCGGTCTTTTCCCGATTCCAGATGCATCATTGGCGAATGGCCGCAGAGCATTACGGGAGTGTCCCTAGGGACGAGCGCAAGGTCGTTCTGCACGAATTGCCAGATGTCGTCCCTCAGTCCGGTAAGGCATTCATCACTGTACTTTCCGCTTCCAGGACCCGGGGAAATCATATTGTCCAGCATAAGGAAATGCATTCCGCCGAGGTTGAAGGAATAATTTACAGGCCCCATCTTGGACTCGAAGGTCTTGGATGCCAGCTCGTCGGGCTGTTCCAGGACATGGGCCTGGTCGTGATTTCCTATGATATTGTAGTTGGAAATGCCGGTTCGTGCGATTCCTTTCTTGTGATCGTCCAGCAGAGAGAGGTCCTGATGGACAATGTCGCCGAGGCCGATGCCATAGACCGTGCGGCCGGTGATCAGGGCTTTCTGCTCCACCATGTCATCGTACATGTCCTCGCAGCATTCCAGGGACTTGTAGGCCAGTTTGTCGGTGCTGCCGCTGTTCTTGCGGGGCTGCGGGTCCGCATAGATAAAGATAGTGAAATGCTCCGGATCAGTGATCTTATTCAAGGTGAAATCCGCGGTATATACGCCGTCGGAGCCCTTGGGACACTGCTTTATCACTTTCCAGAACGTCGCCTGACCCTGGACCACCGGGGCCGACCACTTGGACGGGGTGGACACGAAGACGTGGTCCGATTTCGTCAGGTCCGCAGCCAGGGCGAACTTGCCCTTGGAATCCGTCTTGACGCAGTTGATCCCGTCAGATACGACCACGCCCTCGAGCAGAGTGCCGTCATCGCCTTTAACGGTTCCGCTGACGGTTATCCCGGAAGATGAACCGCCACCGCCGCCGGAGTCCTCCTTGTCACGGGCTCCGGTAGCACCTTCATTCTTGTCGCAGCCGAGCAGAGCCGCCGCGCATAAAAAGAATACGAAAAATCTTTTCATAGTTTATTTTCCATCCCAGTATGTTATTCCCTCAACTGTGCAGTTGCCTTTTCCGACTGCCTTCTCTTTCGCGGTGTTTGCAGTGACCGGGCTTCCGCCGACATTGCCGCCTAAACGGCAGTTGCGGACGACGGTATTCTGTTGGGCGACAGCCACCATACCGCCCGCGAAGCGCCTTTCTTCATCAGTTTTGGAGCTGAAGCCTAGACGGCCGAAGAAGGCACAGTCTTCCAGGGTAACGGGATTGCCGTCAAGCACACGGGCGACAATTCCGCCTGCATCTCCGTCCTGGGCGCTGCCGCCCCTGTGGGAAACAAGTGTTACCTTTGCACTGCAGCCGGAAAGTGTCGCTGAAGCAAGACCGCCGGCGATACCGCCCTTGAAAGAAGCCTCGTTGTAGTTGTCTCCGGGAGAACTGCCCCTCCAGCTGCAATTGGTGAAAGTGGCGTTCTGGGCGAAGCCGGCTATACCGCCGACATAACCCCTGTAGGCCCAGATGTCCGCAAGATTGCGGCAGTTTTCAAAGGTAACAGACTTGCTTTCAGGCGACTGCT
The DNA here is from genome assembly GCA_017544265.1 of Bacteroidales bacterium. Lineage (GTDB taxonomy): Bacteria > Bacteroidota > Bacteroidia > Bacteroidales > UBA932 > Cryptobacteroides. The sequence continues at coordinate 113,673 of JAFYEM010000030.1, forward strand.
TGTAATTATAGGCCCCGATGATACCTCCTGTGCTGCAGGCAGACATAAAGTTGCCATAGACAAAATAGGTAGGGCTATCTTTATCCCATGCTCCGTTGTTGTTGTACTGCGGATTGGTCAGTTTTCCCCGGTTGACGCAGCCCGTGAAGGTCATATTGCCGCCGATGCCCATGCCGGCGATGCCGCCGAGAATTATGGCATGGCCATTGGAACCCTTGCAGTAAGCCTCATTATAGCCAAGTTCAGCAAGGTTGGAGCAGTTTTTGAACGTCACGGTGCCACGAACAAAGCCGGCTATTCCGCCGACGCAGCCGCGGCGGACCTGGTTTTCAATCGTGTTGGATGTCCCGATAAGAATGTTGATTATTCCCTGGTTGGCTATGTCCTCGAACAGGAGATCACCTCCCGGAGAGTCCGGTTCGCAGCTTCCGAGAATGCCGCCGCAGTTGAGATAGACACCTTGATGGATGTACTGACTCTTGTCAAGCACGAAAGATGTCATGGGGCTGTAGCCTTTGACGCTGAGATTGACGCTTTCGCCAAGCAGGCCTATAAAGCCGCCCACATATACCCTGGATTCGTCGTTGCCCGCAAAACTGGCTATGGTGATGTTTCCTCCGGCCATGGAACGGTCGGAATCGTGGTCCATTGTCCAGCTGCCGGACTTGATATGCCCGTACAGGCCGCCGATCGCAATATTCTTTGTAGTACATTCCACGTTGATGCTTCCGGTGTAGGAGTTCCCGGAAACCCGGGCGCCCTCGCCCAGACTGGCCATGATACCGCCGAAATCCACGCTCTCGTAACCACTGCCGCATTCGAAAGCCCCTGAGAATTCGCAGTCGGAAACACTGGCGGGACCGTCAGCGAGAATTCCGCCCACGGAACAAATCGATGCCACAGCACCGGAAGAAATGGTGATACGGCCTGCATTCTTGCAGAAGCTGAAGGAGGACGAAGCATCCGCGGAACCGGCTATACCGCCGATGAGCGGAGACTCATCCGTTCCGGAATACTCTATGACACCGCTGAAAACGCAGTGGGCGAATTCAGTTCCTTCCGCAACGGCCGCTATACCGCCGGCCACCTTGCCCGAGGCGAAACTGAATGAGCAGCTCTTGTGCACATTGAGGTTCCTCACAGAAGCTCCCTTGAGATAGTTGAAGAGAGGCTTGCCGGCCCTGAGTCCGCTGACAGTATGGTTCTTGCCGTCGAAATCTCCCTGGAAGGGATGATCCTCAGTGCCTATTCCGGCCCATCCCTCAACATCGCTCATGTCTATATCCTCAACTATGCAGACAACGCCGTCCTTTTCCCATGCGGAAGTGTCTCCGCCCGCGGCCACGGCCTGGGCAAAGAGCATCATGCCTTTTGCTGTCATAAGGCTGCCGGCGGGCTCATAGCCCTGGATAATCCTGGGCAGGGGAATCTCTGTCTCCGCCTTGTTGTTGAGAATAAGGCTGACGGGAATGGTCCTGTCCTCGTTGCAGTCGCTGTAATTGTGCCCGAACTCTATTTTGAAGGTTTCGGTGCCGTTGCCGTTGTCCACGGACGAGGCCTTGGCATATTTCGGGGTGTTCACCTTGCGTACCGCAAAACTGGGTGCGATGAAACTGATGTCCGCGTCCACTTCGACGGGATAATAAATGTCGCCGTCTTCGTTATAGACCAGGTCGTCGCCGAACTGATAGACACATATCTCATCGTCGCCGTCGCTGCTGCTCAGGCGGATTCCGCCCAGGCGGGATTCGGAGGAATTCCGGGAAACGGTCACGCCAAGGACCGTGTTCTTCAGGCCGTCTTTGATATCCTCACCGAGCTTGTCCACCTTAAGCCAGGAATCCGAATCGTAATCCCAGTCCAGATCCGCCTCGGTGGAGACATTGAGTTCATAGGCGAAGCCGTCTTTCGGAGCGAGCGAGAAAATCCTGTCCACAAGGAAGACGGAACGGCTCTGGCTGACCGAAAGTTCAAAGCCGGAATACTCGCCGGCAGTGAAAAGCAGTGTAGCCGCATCACGGCCGTCGAAACTTTCGTTGGCGTCTATCTCGATGGTCGCCTCTCCGGAACCGATGTGTTCGGCGGGAAGCACCCTGCACCAGTCGCGGTTGCTGACCAGATTCCAGCGCAGATTGTCGTTATTGACCTTTACGTCTATAACCTTGCGGGCGGCGGCGCCGCTGAAAGACAGCTCGGTCACGGCAGAACCGGCGACAGAATAGCTGACGTCTATGGACACCCTTTCGCGGGATTCGAGTTCTTTTGCCTCGTCCACCTTTTTCTGGCATCCTGCGGCCAGTACCACGGCCGCCGCGAATATGAAGTGGATATACTTTTTCATACTATTGTCTTCCTTTAAGCCTTATTTCCTTGCTTTCCGCGGTATCGGCCCACCAGACATCCGTCTGGATGTTGTTGGTGCCGCCGAGCCAGCGGTTCAGAGCCTCCGGATAGCTGGAGGGATTACGGTAGAGTTCGTCGGAAGGATAACGCATGCGCGTGGGGAGAATATGGTTGTTGGCAGCGGCGGGACCGTCGGTGCGCAGAATCGGATAGCCTGTGCGGCGGTAGTCGCACCAGGATTCCACGCCGATGAAGAAGTTGGCGAGCCACTTCTCGGTCAGGATTGCCTCCAGGGCATTTTCGGAAGAGAAGGGCGTACCGCTGTAATTCTGCTGGGAAACGCAGTAGGACACATAGGCAACCACCTCGTCGGAATTCTCATCCACATAGGGATTCCATTCCAGGATGCTCGCGGTGATACCCTTCTTGAATAGTTCCGTATAGGCGTCCAGTCCGGATACCGCACCGATCCAGCCACGTGCTCCCGCCTCTGAATAAATGAACAGAAGTTCGCTGAACTGCATCAGGGCATAGTAGGGAGCATTCTGAAGGTCATAGACTTTACCCGTGATGCCGCTGGGCTCGGGGGCTCCGTCGGCGTTCTTGCCGCGGACCATCCTGCCGACCTTTGAATTGCCGGAAGAGGAAAGGTGCGTATCAAGGAACTTAGCCCGGGTTTCATTCTGAAGGTGCACCGGCATGCCGTTCACTTTCCTCCACCAGCAGTCGTAGCGGGGATCCTCGATATGTCCGCCCTTGGATGAAGCCTTCCACTCATAATACTTGAGTTCAAGGTCCTCATCGTAGAATTCGTTGGTGTCGAGCATCCATCGGCAGAGCACGTCGCTCACCGCCACGGTGTTCCAGTTGCCGCTGGTAATCGTGTAGAAAGGAGTGTGCTCGGTTTCATTCTGGTCGCTGAAGGGAACCAGGGGACGGTCCGAAATCGAACGCATCTGGGGATAGTCTGCGCCGTCGTTCTCGAAGTTGGAATAGAGTTCGGAAAGTTTGGACTTCACCGAAACGGACTCCCACTTTTCATCTCCGAGTTCAAGCACTCCCCCGTCTTCGTCAATTACTTTCATAGCGATTCTCATCAGCACCCTGGCGTAGAGCGAATTGCCGAAACGGTGCCACAAGTCGAAACTGCCGCCGAAGACCTTGTCGCAGGCCGGGGAGAAGGAATATCTCTTCACGGCATCGCTGGTTTCATTGCTACGGTCAAGTTCGCAGAGGATTTCATTGGCCTCTTCCAGCATGATGACGACATTGCGGTAGATGTCCTTCTGGGTGTCATAGGCGGTATAATACTTGTCGGCGCTTCCGACAGCAAGGCCGCAGGACTCAGAGAAAGGCACGTCACCGTAGGTGTCGCTTATCTGGGTGATAAGGAAAGACTTGAGGATCATGGCGATGGCCTGCATGGGCCGGTCCTCCTCCTTCAGCGCCTTGTCGTACATGGCAGAGGCGTTTCCGAGCTGGAGATAGAGATCAGCCCAGACGTCGTCTGTGTTCCCTTCCGGAATATTGTAGTTGTCTATCACCCTGGAGGACACTTCGGAGTTGGTCGAAACCCCATACTGCATCAGCAGCACGGTATTGGACCGGAACACGCTGATCAGGTTGTACTGGGTCTTGAACATTATGGGATGTATGTATTCCTCCGACGGTGCATCATACAGGGCGTAGGGGTTTTTGCTCATCTCGTCGAATTTCGCGCAGGAGACGGCTGCAAGAAGGAAAAATACTGCTAAATACTTTTTCATAATCAATCCTCCTCCGTTAGAATTTCAGGTTGATGGACGCGCCGAACTGTGCGGGCGAAGGCATCTGCAAAATCTCAAATCCGGGAATGACGGCGCTGCCGCGCATAGTCACGCCTTCCGGATCCCAGGCGGGGAAGTCAGTCCAGCACCAGAGGTTGTTTCCATAGACGGAAATGCTGGCGCCGCTGAGGAACTTGGTCTTGGCAAGCAGTTTCTTGGGGAAGGAGTACTCCAGGCGGATTTCCCTGAGCTTGAGGAACTGCGTACTCACGAAATGAGCCTCGGCATTTGTGTTCTCATACTTGTTGTGGTAGTATGTCGCAATGTTCTCGGGCTTTATTTCGCTGGTGTTGATGACATAGTTGCCGTCTGCGGTGAGGCGCACGCCCACGGGGACCAGACCGCCTTCACGTCCGGCGAGGGTGTTGGTACCCTTGCCCCTGTAATTCAGCACCCAGTTGGTGTAGGAGTACACATGGCCTCCGACCTGGCCGTCAAAGCCGATGTAGAAGCTCAGGCCCTTCCATTTGAGGGTGGTGTTGAAACCGCCTTTCCAGTCGGGAGCGCAGTCGCCGAGATACTGGAGGTCGGTGGTGGTCTGCGGACGGTTTTCATCGTCCAGTACAAGCATTCCGGACACATCGACCATCTTGCCGGTGGCGTCTATGGCCGTGGCGCCTTCGGGCGCGCGTACATAGCCCTTGCCGTACATGGCGGTCAGCGAGCCGCCCTCATAGGCGGTCATATAGGCATGTGATGAATACTGGGCGACAATCCATGAGTCTATGCCTTCGCCCAGCGAGACGACGGTGTTGCGGTTTAGGGTGAAGTTTGCCCCCACTTTCCACTGCAGGTCGCGGGTCTTGATGATGGTGCCGCTGGCAGAGGCCTCTACGCCGCGGTTGCGGATGGAACCGGCGTTGACAAAGACGCTCCTTACGCCGTTGGCGACGGAAACGGGCATCTGCGAAATCAGGTCCTTGGTGACCGAATCATAAAACGCCACGTCCATGGCGAAGCGGTTCTTGAACATCTTCAGCTCCAGACCGACCTCCCAGGAGGAGACTATTTCCGGACGAAGGTCGGAGTTGGCCTTGTTCACAGGAATCGAGACGGTTCCCGGGAAACCGGTGCCGAGCAGATAGTCCTCCACACGGTAGGGGGCAGTGTCGTTACCGACCTGGGCCCAGGAAGCGCGAATTTTCAGAAGGTTCATCAGACCGTTCGTGCGCCCGAATTCGAAGAGGTCGTTAAGGGCGACGCTGGCTGAAACGGAAGGATAGAAGAATGAACGGTGCTTTGCGCTCAGGGTGCTGGACCAGTCGTTACGGCCTGTCGCCTCGAGGAAGACAGCGTTTTTCCATGAGAAGGAAATCATTCCGTAGAGGGAATTTGTCTGGCGGGCGTAGCTGTTGTTCGAAGTCAGCGGCTCGTAGGCTGTGTTCACCATGGAATAGACAGCCGGCAGTTTGAGGGCGCTCGCAGTCTGGGTGTGGTTGCTGTAGCTGCGATAGACAATGCTGCCGCCGGCGTTCGCAGTGAGCTCGAAGTCAGGCCCGAAGCGGGTGTTGTACTTCAGCAGGAAGTCGCCGCTGAACTGCTTGGAGTCAATGTCCTGTTCGCGGTACCAGCCATTCGGCTTGGCCTGGGTCGATGTGGCCTGGCGCTGGGTTCGGAAATCGGAAGTTATATCCAGACCGCCGCGCACCGTCAGGTCGAGTCCCTTGACAATGTCCGCCTTGAGGGTGACGTTGCCATAGACACGGTCCTTCTTCTGGTTGTTGATACACTGGTTCGCCACGAAATAGGCATTGTTCTTGCCGCCGGAGAGGGACGCATCCTGCTTATAGGGGACGTCTTCCCTCCAGTAATCCTTCACCCAGTCCATGTTGATGTTGGGGGCATAGCACCAGATACTGTACATAATCGAAGTGGAGCCGTAACCGGACGAGGTCGGGATGTTGTCCTGCTTAGTATGCTTGTAATTGACAGAACTGTCCAGTTTCAGCCAGGAAGCGAGCCGGTTGGAAGTCTTGACTGAAACAAAGTGGGACATGCTCGGGGAATTCGGGACGATGCCCTGGACGGTATTGTTGGTGTAGGACAGGCGGATGCTGTTTTCCTTGTTGATTTTTCCGGACATCACAAGAGAGTTGGTGAAGGTCAGGCCGGTCTTGAAATAATCCTTGAACCAGTCGCCATAGCTGATGAACGGGGTCGCGTCGCGGGTAAACTCACCGAATTCGTCGATGTGGCCGCCAATTCCCTTGGCCTTGTTGTAGTACTGGTAGTAAAGGGTGCCGTCCATCCTGGGGCCCCAGGACTCCATTCCCACGGTGGTGGTCATGTCGGGCTCCGGGTTGAGTCCTACCGCATCGTCACCCTCGCCGCTGCGCAGATAGTAATAGTACGGCTGCGTGGCGTTGCCCTGGCCATAGACATACTGCAGGTCCGGGGATGAGAGAAGCACGTCCGCGGCGAAACTGGACTTGAAGTTGACGCTGAACACCGCATCCTGCGACTCCGCCGACTTGGTGGTGATGATGATGGCGCCGTTGGCGGCCTGGGAACCGTAGAGCGCCGTAGCGGCAGCACCCTTCAGCACGGTCACGCTCTCGATGTTTTCCGGGTCTATGTCGGCGATGCCGTTACCATAGTCGATGGCGAAGGACGAGCCCTCGCCGCCGGCGTCGGAGGCCGTGGAAGTGTTGTACATCGGGACGCCGTCCACCACGAAGAGGGCGGTGTTGTTCTCCAGGCTGGCGGAGGATTCGCCGCGGACCGTGACGCGCATGGAGCCGTTGGGGGCGCTGGTGCGGTCTATGTTAAGGCCGGCGACCTGGCCAGTCATGCCGTTGAGCCAGTTGCCGGTGGTTCCGCTGTTGGCGAATTTCTCGCTTTCGACTTTCTGGACGGAATATCCCAGGGCCTTTTCGTCGCGCTTGATACCGAGAGCTGTGACCACAGCCGTTTCAAGGACCTGGGCGTCGTCTTTCATCACGACGTGCGAGAGCGAAGGCGCTCCGGCCTTTACAGATACTGTTTCATAGCCGAGAAATGAGAACTGGATTTCATCTCCTGGCCTTGCGGACATGGACCAGGCACCTTTCTCGTCAGAGATTGTGCCGTTGTCCTTTGTGAAAATCGCCACGCCGGGGATGGGTTCGCCGTTCATGTCCACGACCACACCGCTGTAGGTAACGGGTTTTGAGGACTGGGACGGCTCATCCTGCGCGTAAAGCGACAACGCAGTCCCCAGTGCAAGCGCCAGGGACAAAGCCATTAGTTTTAGAATGCGGTTCATTGTATTTCTGAAAAATATCAACTTCAATCGATACCTATTTATATATAGGGGCTACCAGGAAACCCTGCGGGAATAGCTGTTTCCGAAGCGGTCGGTGACGGAGACCGTGCCTGATGTGGGGATCGCCGAAGCCGGAGCCCGGAAGATTGTGACAAGGGCGCCGTCCGCAGAGTAAATTTCCTTGGGCCTGTAGCCGTCAAGGGCCGCCAGGCTGCCGCCGGACTTGTTGGCATAAGTTTTATACCAGCTGCGGAACTCTGTATCGGCAAGGTCATAGTTGTAGTCCAGTCCGGCGTTGGTTTCCTGATTGTCCGGAGAGGTAATCCTTGTCATGGTCACCGGTGTACCTCCGTCGGGGGTCCATACCGGGAGTTCCCATTTCTCATCCCAGAGGAAGACATTGGCATAGACATATCCGCCGGCCGAATAGGCGCCGCGGGGATATGCGTGCAACTGGTAGTTTTCGTCAAGGGTGCCGCTGCCGTCTTTCATGACTGCCACGCCGCTGGAGTTGTAGTCCCAGTCGCGCCACTGGTAAGCCGGCGCTCCGGCGGAGCAATAGCCGGTCGTGACGCCCTGGAAAGCACCCCTCTGACGGGTTACAGGATGGAATTTCCATGTGATTTCACCATTGTCTATCTTCACGATGGTGAAGCCGCGCGGCGTTCCGGCCGCCAGATATTCATTGGTCCAGAGTTCGCCGGTAGAGCGTGCGAGGGTATGCACCTCGACATGCTTGTGACGGTGGGTTGAAGGATAGATATAGTTCAATCCGATATGGGTGTGACCCGCCCAGGCGTGCACCTCGTCGTATTTGTCCAGAAGATCGCCGTAACCGTAGTTGCCGTCGTTAATGCTGCGGGTTCCGCCGTGGAAGGCGGAATTGGTGCGCTCACTGCCCTTGAGAAGTTTGAACATGGGCGAATGGGCGCAAATCATCAGTTTAGTGGTGGTGGGGATGAAGGCGAGGTCGCCCTGCAGCCATTCCCATATCTGGTCGGTAAGTCCCTGGTCATAGCCGGTAAGACTCCCGCCGTTATCTTTCATAATCAAGTTGTCCAGCACCACGAAAAGTATTCCGCCTATGTTGAATGAGAAATTCCTGGGGCCATAATACGATTCGAAGGGCTCTGCGCCGGCATCGTCGTCGGCTGCATCGGGGTCGTTGTCGTGGTTGCCGATAACGTTGTAGGTCGGATACTCCAGCGTCGCCAGGGCACTGTTGTACTGGGCGTAAAGGCTCATGTCCTCATGGACTATGTCTCCGAGGCAGATGCCATAGACCTCACGGCCGGAAACAGCGGGAGAGCGGGACACGTCATAGAGTTCCTGGTACAGGTCCGCGCACGCATCGAGCGACTTGTACGCGATTTTGTCGAGAGTCCAATTGGACTTGCGGGGCTGGGGGTCCGCCGTCATGAGGATGGTGCAGTGATCCGGGTTGTCCTCCGCAGTCAGCACGAAATCGCCGAAGTCATAGACACCGCCCTGGGGGGTGATGTCCGACTTTGCCTTGTAGAAGCGGGGGATGCCGCCGGAGACTGCAGGCTTGTAGCCCGACGGGGTGCTCACATTCACGAACTTGACATTCGCGAGGGTGCTTTCAATATAGAAGGATCCGTCGAACATTGTCTTAACGCTCTTGGTGCCGTCGGAGACTACGACTCCTTCCATAGGGGCGCCGGTGCTGTCCACGACGCGGCCGGTCACATTGTATCCGTCAGGAGGAAGAACCTCTTCCTGGACATCCTCAATCGAGAATTCCGTCGCGATGGAGGAAGGCACGAAGGTGAATTCCGGCATCAGGGCGAGCTTCCCGGGGGTCATGTCTATGGACGAGGTACGGACCTTGGTCATGGTGCGGGCTTTCTCATCCTTGAGAACCACCTGGAAGCCTGAAGCGTAAGTCCGGGCGGGAACGACGAAGTAGATGTCCAGCACATCGGTCTCCGACAGGTTCTGGTCCACGTTCAGGATAAGGCTGAGACCCTCCCCGTCCGGAGCCTCGCCGGACAGGGAATGGTTCTCATAGTCAATAGTGAAATCTCCTGCTATCTGCTCCCCTGCCCTGCCGGTCAGTGTCGCGCTGGCAAGGCGCGAGGCGCTGACGGAGGCATCCTTCTTGACTCGGAGCTGCACAATTGCACCGAGGTGGGAAATGCTGAGGGAACCGCCGGAAGAAGCCTGATAGCCGGCCATGGGTATGGTGTTGGTGGCGAAACCGCCATCGGCCCAGGTCTGGGTATCAGGGAGGGTAATGCTGTCCTCGTCTTTATAGAACGAAGCAGGATACAGGATTTTGTAGGGGGTATTCAACACAGCTGCGAAGCTGAAGTTGGCGCTGGACGCGGCATCGCCGATTCCGGAAAGAGGATTCGACGCTACGCCGTTCAGGCACAGCTGGTCACCGTTGCTCCAGTACACATGGCGCACCCCCTGGTCGGGGGCGCCCATGTGTGTCTTGGAGTCGGCAATGGAAACTTCAAGGGTAGTAAACTCCCCGTCCTGCTCTTCAAACCCGGGTTCCCGGCTGCAGGAGACCAGTGCCAAAAGCGCACAAGCCGAAGCTACAATATATTGACGCATAAGTTGCAGTGTGTTAAATAATATTCCTACGCTTGGTTTGGTTTAAAGGTCAGCTACGTTGGTTTAAAGGTCCGCTACGTTGCCGCCGCCGCTGAAGGTGCCGGTACCGGCGATGGCGTAGGTTGTCTTATAATGGCAGTTCTGAATGGTCGTTCCGTCGACAGAAGTTCCCACGATACTTCCTGCAGTAATGGCATTACCGCTCTTGGTGATGGATGTTACGTAGCTTGAGCAGCCGTCAATGACAGTAGTACCAGTAATAATCTTTCCAACAATTCCGCCGCCCGTCTTGATTTGCGAACTATTGATAGTGGTTCCGCTGAAGGTACAGTCCGTTACTGTAGAGTTAGTGACAATGCCGGCGATACCACCACAGTTATAACCAGACTGGGCACGGCCACTGACGGTTCCGTCCATCTCTATGGATACAGTACAGTCTGAAAGGTCAGAATAAATGCCGGAGCCGAGAATGCCGCCGATGGATCCGCGACGGGAACGTACACATGTCGCATCGCCGGAAACCGTGCATTCTTCGATGCTGATTCGGCTACTTTCTGTTCCATAAGTGATACCGGCAATTCCGCCGGTAAGAGTACCATCATAAGCATTGGAATCTCGGTTTGACCAGTGGTCATTATAAAGATCGGCGCCACTATGGGAACAGTTTGTAATGGAGGATGTACCGTTAAGGTAGCCAATTACACCGCCTGCTATGACGGTATTCGCTTGGTTAAGGTTAGCGGATCCCTGTCCACCGTGAACATATCCGGTATTGTGGCAGTTGTCAATATCCAGGCTCTTGCCGTAACCTATAATGCCTCCAAAGTAGATATAGTGGTATTCAACGCTACCCGCTGTGCCCTGTACGTCAGCCCGGAAATAGACCTCTCCGGAGTTCGCGTTGTTGTTGACTCCTGCTGTTTCTCCAGCATTGATATAGCCAGCAACACCGCCGAGGCGCACATTGTTGAGCAGTGCTCCGGTCTGCTGGCGGTAGTGGACATAGCCCTCATTGGTGCTGCCAGTAACCGCTGATGTACTAATTCCCACGATGCCACCCACATTGTAACCTCCGGTTGATGCGACATTAGGAAGGTTATTCAGGAAGTACACTTCACCGGTATTATTTGCACCGCTGATTGCTGCTGTCGCTCTTCCGGCAATGCCGCCTATACAGAAAGCGCCTGTATTATTAGTATTGTCCCCACCTTCGGTTGTTTTCTCGTATTTAACACTTCCGCTGTTAGACACGTTGCTCACAGCAGCTGTAGTCTTACCTACTATACCGCCAAGATTGAAGCCATCAGCACTGAATACAGATGGTGTGTAGTTCTGCAGAATATCTCCGGAATTGGTGATATTCTTTCCGGTTCCACCGTCAATGGCTTTGGAATTGAGCCCGATAACACCACCAATATAAGTATATACAGCATTATTGTTGTTCTCGGTGCGGGATAGAGATATATCACCAGCATTGTGCAAATCTGATACGTTGGCAGTGGAACGGTTTTCAGCAATCACACCGCCGATATGGGGATACCTGGCCGAGTACGAACCGGCTCCAGCTGTCATCATTTTTAATGACCCGACATCGCTATTTGAGCAGGATGAAACAGTGCCATAGTTACGTCCCACAACACCGCCCAAATACTGGAAATAGGTATTGCTCCTGTGGGTCACAGCAGCGCTATTAGTACAGCCTGTGACGGTGCCGCCACTCTGGTTGATTCCCACGATGCCTCCGGTACTGGTTCTCCGTCCATAGTTGTTGTTGTTGTCCTTTTTGAAAAGGGTTACAAAAATACTTGCTTCGTTCTGGCATGCGGATACAGTTCCTGCAACATTCTCACCCACTATTCCACCGACTGCAGAGCAGTAGGCCACTATAGTCTTATTGACGATGTGCCCCAATGAACCGGAGTATGCTCCCGCGACCGTTTCATGATCGGATGTAGTATTGCAAGAAGATACTGTACCTGCTGACAACTGCCCCACAATACCGCCTATGATAAGATAAGGGTTGTCCTGATCTGTTCCTTCGGTTTCCTGCGCTTCATTTGAAATGGCTCCTTTGAAGAATGAATCGCTTATTGAACCGGACGCGTTGGTAATTTCGCCGGCGAGGCCGCCAATGATTACTTTTGCAGAACTGCTATAAACTGCAGGTGTGGAAATGAGTCCCGAATACTCGCAGCCGTTTTCAATGCTTCCCACAACAATACGGCCGACCAAGCCGCCGAGGGCGGTGACTGATGTCACGTCGCTTACTTCGGCAAGAGAGACGTCCGCCGCAACTTTCACATTATCAAGCACTCCTCTGTGATAGCCCACAATGGCTCCCTTTTCAAAATTACCAGATTTGGGGTTGGTGAAAGTGAATGAGCAGGTATTGTCGAGAGTCAGGTCCTTAATTGTAGAACTGGAAGTTGTACCATTGAACATAACAACAGTGGACTCAAGGCCGCTAATTGTCTTGCCGTTGCCGTTGAAAATTCCGTCAAAGCGGTTGGTATCGCCGCTTGTGCCGATACCGCCAGTTGCATTGAACGCTGCGGAAGATGTGGCGTCGAAGGCGATGTCCTGGGTGACGGTGGCAATGAGGTTGCTTCCGAGAGCCGCGTATTCCTTGTTGTTATAGGCAGTTGCGAAGGCGATAAGTTCCTCTGCGTTGCTGATTTCCACGCCGAGCTCGGTGCCGGTAGGAACGAATTCAATTGCGGGATAGGAATACAGGTGGCCGGCCTCAAAGGTCTTGGACGCAGTTATGCTCTTGGTCATGATGTGGCCGTTGACGTCCTGGATGATGATGTCGAAACCGCTTGCATACTGACGCGCGGGAACGATGAGATAATAGTCCACGGCATCGGTCGTCGAGGTCGCAAGGTTCTTGTTCACGCGGACCTCATGCTCAAGGTCGGTTGCGGCGGCAGCGGCGGTAAGGGCCGGAGTGCCGGTGTAGGTGATTTCGAGATTGCCGCTCACCTTCTCACCATTGCGGCCTTTGAAGCGCACGCAGGCGATATTGTCCACGTCGGGAGTCGCCGCGGCGGAACGGAGTACTGAAATCTTCACCATAGCGCAAAGGTGCGACAGCGACAAATTCGAGCCGTCGGTGCTGTAGCCTGCCAGAGGGAGCATGTTGTCAGCGATTCCGCCGGCCTTGTAGCTCTGCACGGACGGGAAATTGATATGCGATGCGTCCACATAGGCAGATGCGGGATACAGCACATTGTAAGGGGTGCTGAGCACTGCATTGAAAGTGAAACTGGCGGAAGCGGTTCCGGCGGCGATGTTCTCAAGAGCCTCGGAGCTGGTGCCATTCACGGCAATCTGGTCTCCGTTGCTCCAGAAAACTTTACGCTTACCGTTCTCGGGATCACCCAGGTTCGTTTTCAAATCATCGGAAATGCCGACGACAAGGACAGTCTTGGCATTGGAAGGATTATCGACAGTGTTTTCGATTTCCTGCGCTTCCTTTGCGCAACCTGCCAGCAATCCAATTGCCGCAAGTAAAAGATAGTAACGAGTCTTCATGATTAGTCCTCCCATTGTTCTTCCTCAATTGTGACATCCGGAATCGTGTAGCTGGCGTTGAGGAAATGATTTTCCTGCTCCACGAAGAATAATTCTGTGAAGGGAGATGTGTACGACATCCCTTCCTTTCTTTGTTTTGAGTCAGTTCTCATTTAGTAAATTATTAAATTGATTTTTTTTCGGTACTAAGGTCGGTTAAAGTTCACATTTAGTTTTAGTGTCTATACTTTTTTGCCTATAAAGTTCACAAAGTTATGAATTTCAGCGCTTAAATGCAAATTTTTCCGAAGATCCCCCACGATTCCATACTTGTATGGACTCCTGTCGCTACAACTAAAGACACTTCTATGTCCTTAGTACCGAACTAAAGAAAAACAGTAAAGTTGCAACAAACTGATAGTTAGCGCAAAAAATCAAAAGTGCCTTCCGGATATTGTCCAGAAGGCACTTTGGTAATTATGTAAAAAACGGTTGGCTATAGCCGCCGCGAAGGGCGATGGCAGCTGGCAGGGCTCAGCTATTGATCAGCGCCTTTACCGCATCTTCGGAAAGGCCGGTAACTTTAGAAATAAAACCGACTTCTGCGCCAAACGAAAGCAGAGATCTGGCAATAGATAATCTCTCGTCAATTCTTCCCTCCTCACGGCCTTCTTCACGGCCCTCCTCGCGACCTTTCGCAAGGCTTTCCGCCCGGGCCTTGTCTATCTGCTCCGACCAATAGGTTGATATGTCTGCTTCCGTCATCATGGCTTTATCGTATTGCGCCACCTGGTTTGCGCTCCAATTCGCAATCTCGGCGGCCTGAAACAAATCGTCAAAAAATTCGCCCCTCAGCTCCGAAGGCTGCTCCTTCAGCTCATTGATATACTTCAGAGAAAACGCCAGCTTCTCCAGCATCGTTCGGCATCTCTCCGGATGCTCAGCACCGTAATTCATGCGGTCCAGCTCTAGGAACACGAACTCCAGTGAATCCGTCATTCGCTCACCGGCCGTCGCCTCCATCAGCCAATACCTGCACACAAGGCCGTCCTCCAGCTTCACAGACTCCTTGTGATCTATGCTGAATTTATTATCCCAACGATGTGCACCGCGTCAAGGCGGTACTTGATGCGGGGCAGATACTTCAACTTCAGCTTTTTCTTCTTCGCCTTCGCCTCCCGCAGACGAGTCACAATCTGCTCCCGGATAGGATAAGTCGAATAATACAGCGTACGGTCACGAAAATCCTCCTGCACATTGTACTGCATCTCTATCAATACATGCTCGCCGCTCTCCGTGACACAGTACACGTCGAATATGCAGTGCCGGTCATCGGACGACTGACCGTGCTTGTCCTTGTTCACAAGCGTGATCCTCGAAATGTGCATCGAGGGAAGAAGATGGTTCATCAGCTTGATCAGAAGGCCCTCGTTCTCCTTAGCGGCAAACACCAGCTGGAAAATCTTGTCCCTCCGGATGTCAGCATAGCGAGTCTTTGAATGAGGGGCGTCAATGAACTTTGACATAACTCAAAATATTAAATGGTTATACTGTGATATTTTGAGCGGTGCCGTTGCAAATTTGCGAATATTCCTCCAAAATATCAAGACTCCGGCATGGAATCGTGACCACAATAGTATGCAATTATTTTTGGAAAAGCCAATGACTTTGCCCGTCGAACTGCAAAAATACGTGTTGTTGCAAATAATTTAAGTTTCCGAATGTTTTTGGGACAAAATGTTAGTTTTCTTATCAGCAAAAATTGCCGAATTCGTGACTGCCTACATTATTTGTTATCTCGCGTTGCCGACGACACCGGCAGCTGGCAGGGTTCCGGGGGGCATAGACACACTATTAAGCCGACGGGGCCATGCCAGATGACGGCGGGCGGTGGAGGGAAATCTCCGCCCGAAATGACAGAAAGAAAGCCTTGGTCGAAATTCACCTTGAGGGGAAATCTGCACTGGAGGACGTTACAGTGCTCAAGGTGACGCAAAATTGTCGCACCTTGAGCGGTAGAAGCCTCTCTATCGGCGTTTTTTGCTCAAGGTGATTTTTCGGTAGCGGGGTGCAACCAGGATGGGGGCTACAGGGAGGAAGGCGGCGGGTGCGGTGTCAGTTTTTGCCGATTTCCTCGAAGAAGGAGCTGAGGCCGCCGACTAGTTCCTGAAATTTGACGGACATCTCGGATATGGATTTATTGAACTGTTCCGAGAGCTTGCTTGCACCGGTTTTCACTACCATTGCACGGTAACGCCCTATGGACTTGGAGATTAGCTCACGGTCGTCCCTGGAGATGTTTTCATACTCGTTTTTATAGACTTCCATCAGGGCGTCGAACTGGTCGCTGACTTTGTCCCAGTCTTCTTCGGTGTAGGAAGCTGATTCTTTATCGACCTTATTGACGAATTCTTCAAACTGCTGGACAAGGGTGCCGTCGGAGCTTAAAAGCGTAACCAGAGCGACGGCAGCAAGTAAAAAAAGTACAATTTTTTTCATGTCTATAAATTTTTGCCGCCATCCCTAATACAAATCGCGGGCCGCAGGGCTAAAGTCTACGGCGCAAGAGATTTCTCGACTCGCTGCGCTCGCTCAAAATAACAGTGACGCGGCAGCGCGAAACGACAGGGAAAGAGCTATCGCTGAATCGCCATCAGGCGGATATATTTGAGGACCGTGTCGCTCCAGACTTTGTCGCCGGGGAACTGGTAGCGGGCATTTCCAGCGGGGTCCGGGGTGAAGATTGTCTCGCCCCTGGGCGTAAGTTCCACCCAGCCGCGCTCTGAAAGCGAATAGAGTTCGTCACCCTCGACCGCATTGATTACCGCGAGCGGGTCCCACATCTTCTGGCCGGTGTCGCAGTTAAGGAACTGATAGATCCACTTGATGGGGTGCGAATCAGTCCAGTCCATGTCCGCGATGACGGTTTCGGGCCTGTAGTCCAGCGGGTCGCCGACCTCGCCGGGCGAGAAGACAATATCGACCTCCCGGGGCCAGAGTTCGAAGAATTTGAGGGAGAAGTCTATGGCCTGGGAGAAGTTGTAGTCCGGCTCCACGGCATCGCCGAAAACACCGCCCATAGCATATATGGCGCAGACTTTATTGCGGACCAGTTCCACGCCGCTGAGCGGAGAATATTCGTCAGGCCCCGATTCCAGAAGGCGCGCAAGCGTGGTCACGAAGCCTATGGAAGCGATGGTTACGCTGTGGTCCGGCTGCGAGGCGAGAAGGCGCCGGTAGAGTTTGTAACCCTCCTCGTACTGTGAAGGGTCGGTCACGCTACGGCGGAAAAGCGGCTCCGCATCAGTCGTGCGGGCGTAGGGAACATTGTGATAGGTAATGAACACATGCGGAAGGTCTATGCCCTTGCGCTCCAGGCCTATGGGAATGTCCGGATAGCCGTAGAAATTGTTCAGCACGTCCACTATGTCCGCGTTGGCATTGCCCATGCGGTCCACGACGACGCCGAGCAGCTTGCAGCGCTTCATGTCCATGTAGCGGTAGAGCATCATCAGCGCGAACAGGTCGTCGGTGGAACTGCCCATGTCGGTGTCAAGGATGACGCGGATGTCCTTCTGCTCGTAATTCGATTTCACTTCTATCTGCTTGGAGGCAATCCAGACGCTGTGCTGGCCGTTCGCGCGGGCGAAAGCCACCGCCGCTGCAAGGCTGTCCTCAGGGAAGATGCGGTTGCTGTCGAAATAGTATTTTCCGTTTTCCGGATTGTACCAGCCGCCTACGAAACCATTGTGCGTCCTTGCGTGCCGGACCACCGCCGGGATGCTCTTCTTGTCGAAACTGTTCTGAGTCGCAGCATAGGACACCACAATCCCCTCCTGCGGCTGCCGCATAGTCTTCAGGTCAATGGTAAACCCGTCGGGATACATCTGTCCCATCGCCCATATTGCATTGTACAACTCTTTGTCGGAAAGTCTATTCTGCGAAAATGCCGGCAGGGCGCACAGCAGAACCAAGAATGAAATGAACGCTTTTCTCATAGTTCTATTGTTTAATGATGGTGAAAAAATTACCCGCATCACTTTCATCTAATCGTCGCCCTCCCAACTTTGTCGGGCCCCTCCCACTTATGATGCCGTGGGTGGCACAGGAGATGAAAGTGATGCAGGTAATTTTTTCACCTTTACTTAGCAAGTTTCGATATGTCGCGGACTTCAATTTCGTGACAAGGGTAGCCGGAACGAGTCACAGCTATCATCGCGCGGCCCACCTCGGACATAGTGTTCCAATAGTCAAAAAACTTGACGAGCGGATATAAAAACCAGAAGAAATACTGCATTTTCTGGATGTTCTTCTGCCCCTTGTAGCGCCACATTATGGCAGGACGGAAGTTGTAGGCCCCCTTGAAAGGCATGCGCACGAGAGCATCTTCCGTGGATTTCTTGACCCTCACCCACATCTGGTCCGTGTGGTTGTAATTCCCGGCGCCGCTCACATAGACAAAAGTCATCTTCTCCTTCGGGCCGACCACTTCGGCAAAATGCAGCGGAATGTCGTGGCTGATGATTTTGTACTCCTCTTCACGCTTCCCCACACTGGTCGTACCGGCGCAGAAAAACACTGCGTCGTAGCCCGCGAGTTTTTCGTCCCCGGGCCTCAGGGCCATGAAATCATGGACAATGTACTCCTCCAGCTTCGGGTGGAAATGACCGCAGGGACGGCGGCTGACACTCAGCACTTTATCAATCTCTGGATTATCGAGGCACTCCAGCAGGACGCCCTCTCCGACGTATCCGGTAGCACCGGTAAGGATGACTTTCATATACTTCTGCTTTTCTTTTGCAAAAGTATAAAACAATTTGGCTATCTGCAAGTGCCTAAGAAGGCGTCGCGGAAGCTACAGCTCTTTTGCCGCCCAGCCGAATGCGTCCAGCTTGACCGGAGAGGAGGAAACGGCGGAAGGAAGGCTCACCGAGAGGGCCTTGTCGCCGAGATTCACCGCGAAGAGCGAGCCGCCGGAATAGTGGACCAGGACAGCCCTGCCGGCGGTATAGACAGTGGCGGTGCCGCTGCGCGGGATTTTCGCGAAGGCCGACAGACTCTTCTTGTACACATCCAGAAGCTTGTTGTTGCTGTGCCAGTCTATGTTGATGACATTGAAGAAGTTGATGGTCTTGTCGTAACCGATTTCCTGGGAGCCGTAGAGCATTGTGGCCGATGGAAGGCTCCGCATCAGCAGGAACGCGGCGAGGGCGCCTTCAGCACTCTTGAAATCCTTTATCGGCGTGCTTGACGTGGCGTCGTCGTGGTTAGTGATGAACAGCAGCGGAGAACATGGCGCCGGGGCCGATGAGAGGGCGGATTGGGCGGTATTGACAAAGCCCGACATATCGCCGCTGCCGAAGGAGCTGATAAGGCTGGCCTTCGAAGAACGGGAGAAGATTATGTCGAAACCGTCGCCGTACATCTTGGTGAAATCGCTTTCCGCCAGCATCAGCAGGTCAGCTTTCTCTGAACGGAGCTCAGCAATCGCCGAAATCCAGAACTCGTCCATGGGACCGGACTGGCGGCCGGAAGGGCCGTGGGCATCGTCGCAGCGGTAACCGTCTATGCCAAGTTCCTTCACCCAGTAGAGCATGGCGTCGGTCATCGCGGCACGAAGTTCCGTGGAGTTGTAATCCAGCAGGGCCACGTCGTTCCAGACACCGTCCGCAGTGGGGCTGACAATATTGCCCGAACCGTCCTTGACATACCAGTCCGGATGCTCCGAAATCCAGGGATGGTCCCAGGCCGTATGGTTAGCCACCCAGTCGAACATCACCTTCATACCTTTTGCATGAGCCGCATTCACCAGACTCCTGAGGCCCTCCAGAGAACCGTATGAGGTATTTACCGCTTTGTAGTTCCTGATGCAGTAGGGAGAGCCGAGAGACTTCTCGCGGCCCTGTTCGTAAACAGGCATAAGATACAAGACGTCAGTGCCAAGGGCCTTGATTTCGTCAAGCCTCAACTGGATTTTCCCGAATGCGCCGGAAGTGCCGTACAATTTAGGATTCACCTGGTAAATCTGGGGCATGACGCGGTCCTTCGCGGGAATATCGGCCAGCTTGGAGGCCGATACAGAAGAATAATCGGCATCTTCACCGTCGGAATTATTTCCCTTTCCGCATGCGCAGAGCAGCGTCAGGGCAATGAGGAACAGGTATCTTTTCATAGTTTTAACGGACAAATTTTTTCCCGGGGAAGAAGCAGGAGACAGTCTCGCAGTAGCGTTTGTACTCAGGATATTTACCGGCGCTGATTTCCTCAGCGAAGGCGCTGCTGCCGAGGAAGAGCACAATCAGCAGAAGCGCACCGATAATGCTCCAGTTGATTATGCCTATGCCTCCGGCGATGGTGAACAGGTAGAGCGCACACCAGGTGCCCTGCTCAGCGAAATAATTGGGATGGCGGCTGACGCTCCAAAGGCCTACGGTATTGAAGCCGAGGTCGTAGGGGGCAGGCAGTTCGGAGAGTTTCTTTCCCTCCTTGATCATCTTCCACTTGGTGGTCTGGAAAGCCCATTGCTGCTCGTCAGCGACGGTTTCATAGACAATGAAGCCGAACATCAGCGCGGCGGCGACGGCGTCCATCCATCCGAAGGGGACGTCCACATTCATCAGCACCAGCGCCGGGAAAGTGGTCATCAGCACGAGGGCGTTCTGATAGATGCTGATGAAAAAGAGATTGAACAGCATCCATTTCCAGTGCGGCTGGAACTCCTTCTTCTGGCGGAGAACCACCCAGCGGTAGTCCTCTTCACCTTCCCAGAATTTGAGCTTGTAGGCCCCTTTGCGGGCGAAGTTGAAGGTGAGACGGAGGCCCCAGAAGGTAGCAAGGACAGCAATTACCACAAGCCTCGCGCTCATTCCGCCGCGGACCGCGATTACCCAGGTGTAGGCAATCGGAAGGAGGCTCCAGAGTTTGTCCATCTGGCTGTTGTTGGAAGTAAGTTCACCCACCACGAAGCAGTAGAGAGCGCTGCAGCCCATGATTATTCCGAGGATTTTGAGGGTGTCAATCTGTGATGCGTCCAGTGCCGGACCCACGAAAATATACAGCAGAGGGCAGGCCACCAGGGAAACGGCGAGAAGTGCGCCGACGAGTTTAACATTCATGACTATAAGGTTTTAGCGTGCAAATATACACATTTTTTCGCTCATGGAAATAAAGCCCCTTCCAAGCTTGAATTTTAAGCGGTTTTTTGCTATCTTTGGGAAAATATCGCATCTGATGAGAAAAGTCCTGATTTTAGCTGCAATTCTGCTCGCCATTCCCGCCTTTGCGTACGGCAGGAGCCTGGATATAACGAAGGCCGGGGCCAGGACCGTTCCCGGGAAAGACAACGCCAAGGTCATACAGAAAGCAATAGACAGACTCAGCAGCGAAGGCGGCGGAACAGTCATAGTCCCCGCCGGCAATTTCATGACCGGCCCAATAGAAATGAAATCTGGAGTGGAACTGCATCTGGAGATGGGCGCCAGACTCCTCGGGATAGCAGATATCGATGCATATAGTAAAGCGCATTATGTCTATCCGAGCGGCCGCAAAGCCCCTCACTGCGGCCTGATTTACGCAAACTCCCAGGAGAACATAGCCATCAGCGGCCCCGGAACCATAGACGGCCAGGGCGGTGATCCCGCCTTCAACGTGGGCAAGGCAGACCCCGGCGGAAGGCCTATGATAATCCTTTTCCGCAATTGCCGGAACGTGGTGGTGAAGGATGTCAGGCTTGAAAATTCCGCGCACTGGGTGCAGTACTATACGGACTGCGAGGGTCTGAGAGTCAGCGGTGTGAAGGTCTATTCGCACTGCAATTACAATAACGACGGGATAGACATAGAATCAAAGGACGTGGTCGTGACGAACTGCATATTCGACTGCGAGGACGACGCCATCTGCCTCAAAGGCGCCGGGCGGAAACTGTGCGAGAACGTAACCGTGTCCAACTGCGTCGCCGCATCCAACTGCAACGCCGTCAAACTCGGGACCGGCTCGGATGTCGGCTACAGGAACATCAACATCAGCAACATAGCCATACGCGCTGCCAGCGAGGACAATTTCCGTCACTGGTCCACCAAACTTCAGGGCGTCACCGCCCCCGTCACCGTCATCTCCGGGATAGCCGTGGAAGTGGTGGACGGCGGGATTGCCGAGAACATCAATATCAGCAACATATCCATGCGCGACGTGCAGACGCCCATTTTCATCCGCATGGGCCGTCGCGGAAGCAACTGTGAAGGCAGCAGCCTGAAGGCCGTTACCATAAGAGGCGTAACCGCGGTCAGCGAGAGCATGATGTCCAGCTCCATCACCGGAGTGCCCGGGCTGCGTCCTTCGGACATATATCTCTCGGACATAGACATAACCTCCCCCGGAGGAGGAACGGCGGAAATGGGCAGTCTCGAAGTCCCCGAAGCCGAGGACAGTTATCCCGAGAACCGCAAACTCGGCTGCATCCTGCCCGCTTCAGGACTTTACATAAGGCATGCGGACAATGTATTCCTCAATAATGTGCGCTTCCACTTCCGCTCCCCCGACGAGCGTCCGCTCATCATTGTCGATGACTGCGAAAACGTAGTCGGACTCTGACAGCCCAGCTTTTTGAACAATCATACAGACTTCCAAAATATGAAAAAAATCATGTTCACACTTGCCTCACTGGCAGCCCTTTTCGGCTGCGCGCCCAAAGAAAATGAACTGATAAAGCCGGACGGGTTCGTACTGGAGCACCCTGCAATCGACGTTGCAGACCCTGTGGCCACAGCCAAATGGTGGTGCGACAATCTCGGATTCACCATGACCCGCCAGAAAGATGACGAGACGCACACGACCTTCATCGTGGACGCCAGCGGACGCGTGGCAATAGAAATGTACCGCGCAAAGACGCAGCCCCAAGCGCCCGACTATGCGTCCATGGACCCGCTCACCCTGCACTTCGGCTTCAGCTCGAAGGATGTCGATGCGGATATCGAGCGCCTCACAAAGGCCGGCGCCACACTGATTGTGCATGAAAAGTCTCCCGGCTTCGACGGGGCCATGATGAAAGATCCCTTCGGGATTTCCATCCAGTTCGTAAAACGCGAAAAAAGCGTACTGCTGAGATAATAACTACGGAATTACTCCGAGTCAATCCAGGAGCCGACTTCCTGATAGACGAAGTCGGCCATTTTCGTCATGCCCTCGGCGTTGGGATGCGGATTGCTGTACATAGGGATGGAAAGACCGGCACCCAGAATATCGGCAACGCGCACATTGTCTTCCCCGAAATGATCCGCGATGCGCAGGATAGCCTCCCTCTGGCCCCCCTTCAGGTAAGTACCAATCAGGCAGACGACCTTTACCGAAGCGCCGCACCTTGTCTGAATCATCTTGATCAGGCGGATGTACGCACTGCAGAAGGTAGTGCCGTCAAGGGCGTCTGCGGCCGCCACCGTAGTGGCGGCATCAGCAGCGCCGAACAATTCGTCAAGTTTGGCTGAGGACGACTCCGGGAAGGAGGACGAGCTCATTGAAACCCCGTCGATCAGTTCTTCCGACGTACCGTACCAACTGGTGTGACCGTAGTCATTGGTGCCGCCGTGGATCAGGACCACGTCCGGACTGCCGATACCCAGCGTCTGCAGCCTTGTGCCGAAGTCCCAGCCGTACCAGTAGGCGCTGGAATCGCCGGTTGTGTTCTGCACCACGGTAGTGTTGCCAGCGGAAATGTTCTTCTCGAAGGTGCCGGTGCTCATTTTGGTGTAAATCAGCTTATGCCACCAGGTATCCGTCACGGAAGTCACGTCACCGTCACTCTTGGGATAGTAGGCTCCGCCCTTGGTGGTGTCGCACCAACCCTTGAAGGTGGATATGGAGTCTCCGATGATGCTTACCTTGGTAGTGCGGTTGGCGTCGCTCAGCTCCACAATCTTGACGGTAATGTCACTTATCATAATACGTCCCTGCCCCTTTTCAACAGTCTGAGTGGAACCAATTGCAATTCGGTCACCCTTTAGAACGCCACTGACTGAAATGGTCTGGGTACTCCATTTCTGGCTGCCGCCGTTCAAGGTTATCGTCTCAAAATTGTCGTAGCTTACAGTGTTAGTCTGCCCGGATGCGTCCGACATGTTCCTTATAGTATTACCGTGCTGAACTGCTGCTATGGCTTTATAATTTGAGCCCCATCCAGCTGCAGTAACAGTCACATCAAGCGTAGCAACACACCCATCGGGGATAGAGGTAAGGGGCGGCGTAATAATATGAGAGGGTGTAGTTGTGTTGGTACTTAACTTGAGATACCCCGGATGCATATAAATATTGTTATTCTTGCCGAGTGCCCAATCCCTCAAACGAATCTCGGGAGTAAGGTATACAGTTTTAGACAGTAGCCGTTCAGAAGTAGTGGTGGCTCCGGCAGCATAACCCGAGACTTCTCTTGAATTGATGTACTCAGTAGCGTCGGCAGCGTTATAACCCATTGCGGCATCTGGAAGATCGCAACCCCAGCACACTTCGCTGAAGTCTTCGGCAAGGATTACATCACCGACAGCTGCTGTCGCTATATCTGAAGGGGATACAATAGTGAATGGCCTGGTGGTTCCAGAAACTGGTGCAGATTCCTTATTGTTACCTTCCGTAGTATCCACTGCTTTAAACCAATACGTTGTGGATGGTTTGAGTCCTGAGAATACGAAACGCGGCTGCTTGCCGTTCCATGAAGATTCTCCTGCATTAATTGAAAACTCTGCTTCTTTATCAGTACAAGCTTCATCTTTGTACAAGGTGATCGTCCATGGCTTGTCAATATCATCAGAAGCAGAAACGCCCTCAGTCCATGTGAAAGAGAGTGTCGATGAAGATGCGACTCCAAACTTCACGTCAACATCCGCAATGTCATCCATCGAGACAATCTGCACCTTAACGTCGCGGAGGAAGAAGCGGTTCTTGGTATTGATGTCTTCGTATGAACCGATGAGCAGGCAGCTGTTAGAGTTTACACCCTCTATCCTTATGGTTTTGGTGGTCCAGCTCTTTACCTCCGTGTCAAGCGGATAGCCATTGCTGAGCGAGGCACCGGTGTACTTGCCGCCGGAACTGGAGAACTTGGGATTCGTGCTTTCCTTCTGATCCGGTGCAAGGACAAGCGTAAGGGAGGAATGGTCATTGACGAAGACTGCGACATCGGCGCCACTGTTATATACGCTGGAAGTTACGGTAACATCCACAGTAGCCGTCTTCCCCGCCGGAATACAGGAAAACGCCGGAGAAACGATGTGAGTGCGCGCGCCGGAGTCCGAAGAGCCAACGCGGAGATAACCGGCATATGAGAACACCGCACTGTTGCCGAAGAAGCCCCAGTTGTACAGCCTCTTGTCGGAATCTACTCTGGTTTCGCCGTAGATACGGCCGGACGTGTTGTCGAAGTCCACAAAAGATCCGTCGTCTTTAGTATAATTGCCGCTTAATAGATTCAGGGGTTTGCCGGCAGGAATGAAGCCTGCAGCATTGGCAAGCATATCGGCCCCCCAGCCAATCTCGCTGAAGTCTTCGGCAAGGATGACATCTCCCACGGCGGCAGTGCTAAGCTTGTAGGGATCTACGACGGTAAAGGCCTCTGTGGTGCCCTGGACGGGGTCGGAAACATCGCCGTTCTGCTTATTGGTCACCTTGAACCAGTACGTGGTTGCAGGCTGCAGGCTGCCGAAGGTAAAGCGCAGTGCCTTCTCGCCCCAGCATGAGCTTTTGGCAGGAACATCAAACGAGAGCGCAAGGTCCGTGCAGGCGGCGTCGCGGAAGAGTTCCAGTTTGTATGGCATTTCTGCATCTTCCGCCGCCGTTCCGCCGATAGTCCATCCAAAGACCAGGGATGAAGAAGACGCCTTTACGAATTCGGCTACAGGCTTTTCGCGAACAACCTCATTCTTGTATTCATCCACGGTGAACGCCTTGGGGCGTATCATGTTTTCCATGTAAACTTTCCCGTAGCGGTCGGTGACCTTTACCGTTACAGGCGTATCAGGAGCCGAGGCCGTGGCCTGGAAGAAGTGACGCCATTTGGCCGTGCTGAAGGTGGTGGTGCCGCTGTTCTTGTTCAGGCGCGGAATGGTCATGGCCTCGATATGAAGCGGATCATAGACGCCAACCTCGGCTACATTCAGAGGTGTTCCATTCTCGGAGATTTCCACCTTCCAGTCATCGTCATAATCCCACACGTTCACCAGTATTATGTTGTCGCCGTAACTCTGGATGTGATCGTAGTACTTTTTATAGCCCGATTGAGTTGAACGGTCCTCTGAAATCACCTCTTTCACCTTGTTCATGTCGTAGGCGCGGAACTGGTATTCGCGGGGCTGGAGGGCGGCCTGATAGTAATGCGTGCATTCGGTACCGCTGACATTCCACTGGGTCCATCCGCCCGGAGCGCCGTCCTGCGCGATATGGATGCCAGGCGTATGATAGCCGCTCCACCACCAGCTGGCGCAGATGGCGCCGCTGTTGTGCTCAGTGAAAGTGGAAGACCAGTCCTTGTTGAAGATATTGTGCGTATGGCCGCTCAGGTACTGTACATCGTAGCCTTCGAAAATGCCGATGAAGGTGTCAAGGTCTGCGTCCTTGCCGTTCAGCTGCTCGTTCCAGCTCAGGCCGGAAGGACGTGCCAGGGGTTCATGGGCCGTGACGAATATCGGAGTGGACTTGTCCACGTATGAGAGGTCTTTACGCAGCCACTCCAGCTGCTCGGCAGTGAAATTCTTGGCGTATTTGCTCCGGTTTTCCTCGCCGGGATCCACACCGGTGAAGTCCATGTTGTCCAGCACTATGTAGTGGATCTTGCCCAGATTGAAGGAATAGTAGTCCGGGGCGATGTTCTCGGTATATTTTATGGCCTTGAGGAAATCTCCGCCCACTTCCATCTCGTTGTCATGGTTCCCCATGGTGTGAAAGAACGGAATGCCGGAGAAATAGGAATTCATGGTCTGGAGATAATCGGCGAAGCCATAGTTGTTCGAAACCCAGAACATATCCCATGTCATATCCCCGAGAGTCAGGACATAGACCTTGCCGGGGGTCTCGTTCATGGCACTGCGAAGGTGTACGGCCACTTTTTCGAACTGTGCCAGGTCGTTGGTACGACGGGCAAGGTGGATGTCGCCGAGAACGAAGAGAGTGTAGTTGTCGTTGGAAGAGCTGACAAGTTCGAAGTCCTGTCTCTCAACCTCTTCCACATTATCCGATATAGGCTTCCAGATATCCGGCAGCACGCCGTCAGTATGCGCCTCATATCCGGAAGGGACAATCATAAAGACATAGCGCCATTTCTTGCCGGAATTCAGATAATAATTTCCATCCGCGTCCGTCTTGACTATGTCTATGCCGTCGGAAATCAGAACACCCTCCACAGGCGCGCCGTTGCAGCTTACGCTGCCATAGACATTATAATCCACCGGCGGCTGCGGAATGTCGCCGTCTTTCTGATTCTGGCTTACCTTTATTATCTTGCTGTCCTTTTCAGATGTGATGGTAACATTTGCCTTCCTGGGAGCGTCGCTTGTATATTCGCCCGCCGTCACGGTCAAAGTAGCATCGCCGGCGCCGCCGCTCGCGGGCTCCACAGTAAGCCAAGCCTCACTGGAGGCAGCGGTCCAGTCCTTAGTGGCAGAGAAAGCAATCTGTTTGCTTTCGCCGTTGCCGGAGAGGACTATGTCCCCTTCCGTGACAAGAGTTATTTTGCCTTTTACTTCGATTTCTGCCTCTTCCTCCTCCTGCTCCGGCTTATTGCAGGCAAGAGTGAGGGCAAAGGGAAGCAATGCAAGCGAAAACAGAATCGCTCTGGAATCTAATCTGACCATTATTCAATAATTTATATATTCTTAACCAAATAATCAGGATACATGTTGTCCTGTTCGACAATGTCGGTGCATGTATAACTGTTCCCATACGTATCTGTGGCGACAACTTTCACAGAGGCAGATGGATTTTTCAGTGTGTACTTGTACATGTGGTAGCAGGTATCCATAAACCAGCTGTACGGGTTCAGGTTGTTGCCGGAGAAACCCAGGCCGAGAACACCGAGATAAAAGCCCGAAGTCCACCAGTCCTGTGAGCTGTCCGCACCTGTCGTTACTGTTGAATACATACTGTCGGAGCGATACTCAGTAACTTCAGGCATCAGCTGGGCATTGCCGGAAAGCACATCGTTCTCATAAACCTCTACGGTCCATGACGGATCTGCATTGAACACGTTGATGAAGAGGTCGTCAGCGGAATGGGGACTCTGGAAATAGATGTAACTGCCACCGTATTTCAAACCGCCGCGATAGATGCGCATCTGGTAGTCCCGGGTATTCATGCCTTTGTTGACGCCAATATAGTATGAGTCGGCAATGTCTCCGCCGTTGAATTCATATACGGTGTAGCCGTTCGGGCTGCCGTCAGATGCCATGCTGGACCACCACCAGGCTCCGCATACCGACGAATGTACGTGCTCGTAGATACCCGTTCCTCCTACATCAGGATGCTTCTGCATATAGTGGGTATGTCCGGAGAATATTTCGCAGCTTGAGAATTCTTTAAGCAGCGACAGCACCCTGGAAACATTTTCCCCCCTCTGGCTGTCCGCTATGGGAATATGGACGCACAGGATAACGGTCGCGCTCTTAGGGACATTGGCAAGGTCGGCCGCAAGCCAGTCGTATTGCTCGTCCGTAAAGCCTCCGTGATAAGAAGATGCATCGGTATTGCTGTCCCATATAATGTTGCGCATGCAAACCACGTGGACATTCCCGCGGTTGAAGGAATAGTTGATGGGCCCGAAACAGTCTTCGAAAGACCTCTGGGCTTTGAGGAAAAGAGTGCTGCTGGTAGCGTCGGTCTTTAGTTCCTGACCGGAACCGGAGTAGAAATATGTGTAGTCGTGGTTGCCGATTGTCTGAAATACAGGGCAATTGATCTTTGCGCAGTGGCTGCGCATAATGTCCAGGGCAGGGGTAGTGTTCCTGCTGCCGGACGAATAGATTATGTCTCCAAGCGTTACGGCGTAGACGGGAAGCGAAGATGTGGCTATGCGCTCATTTACGGCCGGAACAGACTCGGTGATAAAGCGATCGACATCCAGTGTTTTCTGCTTTCCGCGCTTGGAGTCGCTGGCCTGGGGATCAGCAAGTGCATAGAGCAGGAAGTTGTTTTCCACCGCCTGCCGCTCCAGTGTGAAATCGTACGTCGCGCAACCTTTGATTCTGCGCTTGTAAAAATCGGGGCATCCGTTTGAATTCTTGGAAATGACCGCATCCGAAGGCAGGGAAATGTAGAAGTAACGGACATCGCTGTTGTTGGGAAGGGTATAATATCCCTGGGAGTCCGTCACCGTTACATCGAAGCCATTGGATACGCTTATACCCACGGCCGGCGCGCCGTTGGAATACAGCACGTGTCCATCGACATGGTCGACATCCTGCGCATCGCCTGCTTCAAAGATGTCAGTCACGCTTACGGTAATGTCGCTGATCTGGACGCGGCCCTTGCTGGCCGCGGCACCCTTTCTTCCGCCGAAGGCAATTCTGTCGCCGGCTTTGACAACAAGCCCGTCAACGCTATTGGTCACCCAGGAGTCAACATTGCTGAAGGTCAGGACCCGATATAGCTCGGGATCTTCAATGTCGGGCCAATCGAAATCTGCAGTGTGGGCGCCGGGGTTGGCTTTGGCAAGCTCCGGAGTCAGAACTACCAGGCACCAGTCGCTGTCTGCGCTGGTATTGATACGTGCAGCGGTGACACTGACAGAAACCACTGCGGCCATTCCCTCAGGTACGGTGAATTCCGGCGTGAGAATCCAGCCTCTGGCGCTTGCTGTACCAAGTTTCAGATATCCGGGATGGATGTAGACATTCGTGTCGGTAAGCCAATTTGCGAGACGGCTGTTGTTGATGGCATCACCCTGGCCCTTGAAAGTCATTTCGCCGCCGCCACCGGGGCGATGATAACCGCCGTAGATGAATGAGCCGGAATTGTTTTCACTGGTCTTGACACCGGTATTGGCGAAACTGCTGTTGTCTGTAGGACGGAAACCGACCGCGGTATTTATGAGGTCGAATTCCCAGCGCAGATCGCCGAAGTCTTCTGCAAGCACTACGCCTGTCCCGGTGATGGATTCAGGCATCTCAACTACCGTGAAGCCTTCCGTTGTTATTTTGACGGCTTTGGATTCTTTGCCGTTGGTGGTGTCCTTGACCTTGAACCAGTAATCGGTCGATGGTTTGAGCCCACCGAATACATACCTCGGCTGCTGGCTGTTCCATGCACCGAGGTTCGCAGGGAAATCGAAACTCTGGTCCACTGCCGTGCAGCCGCTGTCTTTATAAAGGATGGCCGTATATGCATTGGCAACATCGGCCGCGGCGCTTTCTCCTTCGGTCCAGGTGAAGGCTGCCGTGGAAGATGTAGTGGCCAGCGCTATGGCGTCTATCTCGGCGGGAATAGATATGCCCTCCTGCTCTATGGTAACGGTTTCGCTTCCGTACTCGTTGGAAAAGACGATTTGGCCGCTACGTGGACTTTCCTCGGTGTTCGCGCTCACTTCGAATTCGAAGATATAGTCTATGAGTCCCTTGGTGGTTATATCTTTAATCCATCCCTTTGCATTCTCGCCGATGGCAGCGCTTACATTGGAATTCGCCTTGGCGGTGATGGTTACTATGCCGCCCTGGGCGCCCACGGGAATTGTGGATTCCGTGAGAAGCAGAGCGCCTTTCTGCTTCTGCATCACCTCAATGCATTGGCTGTCTTCACCGCATACAATGGTTACCGTTGCGCTTCTGGGGGAGTAATCTGCATTTGCACTGGCCGATACTGTGATTGCGACGTCTCCTTTCTGGCCGCTGCGCGGTTCCACGGTGAGCCAGTCTTCGCTGGATGAAGCAGTCCAGTCCTTTGTGGCAGAGAAATCAATCTGTTTGCTTTCGCCCTCGTTGGAGAGGACTATGTTCCCTTGCGCGCCAAGAGTGATTTTACCTTTTACTTCGGTTTCCACCTCTGTCTCTTCATCCTCCTGCTCCGGCTTATTGCAGGCAAGAGTGAGGACAAAGGGTACCAAAAGGAAGCAGAGATACTTTTTCATAATCAGAACGATATTGTTGCAGCCACTGGCAGATGATCGGACGGGCACCACTGAATTCCGTCCAAAGTGTATGTGGTGGTTATGAGTCTGTAATTGGAAGGGATGCAGCCCTTTGCCATGATATGGTCTATCCTTCTGTCCGGACGCTCTGTCGTGAACTCTTCAATGGAGTAGTATTTATAGTTTGCGGAACTGCCGCTGAGCGTACCCCAGCTGGCGGTATTGCCGTCCTTCCAGTAACTTGTGAGGACTCTATATGCTTCGGTGCCGGGGCCGTTGTTCATATCGCCGGTGAGTATCGACGGGAGATCTCCGGCATTGGAGGAAGCGAAACGGTTCACTACCGCTGCCATATTCTCCGCCCCTCCCTGGTCTTTTGTTGGAAGATGGGTGACGAACAGCCAGAACTGCTTTCCGCTGCCAAGATGAGTGAAAAGGGCTTTTATGCAGGTGCGTTCGGGGCTGCCGGCCTTGCCATACGCAGAAGAAGGACTTTCAAACCAGTCATTGCTTGACTTCGACAGCCAGACATAACTGCATTTCTCCAGTCTGAATTTGGTCTTGTCGTAGGCGAAGCCGTTTGCGTAGGAATAGCTCGTGGAATATATGGCGCTGATCTTGTTCGGCCACTCCAGCCTCCAGTCAAAATCAGGAAGAGGATTATAATATGTCTTCAGCGAGTATTTTCCTCCGGCAGCGTAGTTTCCGTCCAGCTCATTGAAGCCTATGATGTCCGCTTTGGTGGCCGCAATCGCACTTGCGAGTGCCTTCCGGACAGTGGAATTGTCCAAAGACATTTCCTCCCTGCGGCCGGAGGGCTTCAGCACGTTATAGGTCGCAACGGTGATCTCGAGCTTTTCGCCGGCCTGGTAAGGGTTCACCAGTCCACCACTTTTATTCTCTCCTTCTCCAGAAGTGTCCGTGACCTTGTTGCAGGCTCCCGCGAGTAATACCGACAGCAGTAAGGCAATATGACAAAGCCGTTTATTCATCTTCAGTCCATCCCGACCTTACCGGGCATATAATTGGCACCCCGGGGGCCGGTCAGGGCCCCTGGGGCGAAAAGAGGGGTGATTACCAGTCCTTGACTACAAGATGTTCGTCATCTATTACGGAAGTAATATCGTAAGTGGAACCGGCGCCACCGGCGAGGACACCGATAGTTACATCAGTGATATCGTTGATGGTGTCATTGTGGGTGTTGTCCTTCCTGACAGTGCCGGGGGCAATCATGTTTGGATTATTTTCATCGCCTTTCTTGATGGAGAAGGAGGCAGTGTTATTCTTGGTACAGCAGAATAGACCTGTCGTGGTCTTGCTGCCCCAGACGGTGCCGGCCAGTCTGTGTCCCGTCATAGTGAATGTGCTGCTGGCGTCGCTGCCTTCGACGGTTGCCATCAAACCGGCTGTGTAATTCTCACCGCCGACCGTCGCCAAATGGGTATCGATGGTGGCATTGGAACGCCAGTAATAATGATTGGTTGTGTTGACTTTTGGACAAGCGACAATACCTGCTGCCCAGATGGAAGCGGTAGTGGTGGCGTCAACGGTGACATCGCCCGTATTCCTGCAGTTGTTGAAGTTGAAGGAAGCGTTGCTGATCCATCCGCCGATGCCGCCGACATTGATAGCCGTGCTACCCTTGTCTCCGGTGACATAGATGTCTCCGGAATTACGGGCGTACTGCGTCTTGATACCGGTAGTGGTATAACCGGCGATACCGCCGATGCTGAGATCTCCGCCATTGCTCTTGGCGGGGCCGGAATTATCGGTAATGTTTCCGCTGTTGGAGCTGTACTTGCTGGAAGTCCCGGTCATGTTGAAATAACCGGAACTGTTCCTTCCGAACAGACCTCCGATGCAAATGTTCTTTGCGCTGCCACCATTCACGATATCTCCGGAATTGGTTAGTTTATACTGGGCAGAGCTGCCAGCATCGGAAATACCGTTATTCTTATCCAGGTAGCCTACGATTCCGCCCATATATACGTAATTGTTAGCATCACCGGAATTAGAAACTGTACCGCTGTTGGAATTATTCTTGAAGGTGTTGTCTGTTTGCATACGACCGAGCAAGCCTCCAACATAGTTGATATCAGTTGCTGTGCCGGTATTGGAAACTTCTCCGCTGTTGGAGTTGTCGTCAAAGGTGGCTTTCTTGTCCAGATAACCGATAAGTCCGCCAACACGGTTTTGTTTAGCATTGCCGGTATTGGTAACAGTTCCAGTATTGGTGTTATCGGTATAGGTGCCAAAGCGAATCCAGCCAATGACACCGCCAACACTGTTAGTAGCATCTGCATTAGCACCATTATTGGTAATAGCACCGCTATTGGTACAGCCAGAGACTGTCATTGTGCAGGTCAGGCTAGAAGAGTTACCAGCCTGGCCGATGATACCACCTACAGAAACATCCTTATTCCAGGCGCCATTATTGATAACAGCACCTGTATTTTCGCAATCTGAGATGGTGAAATCAACTCCCCAGAATGTTCCCAGTACGCCGCCAACCATCAGCTCGTTTTCGTTGCCGCCGGCATAGGAAGTTTCGTTGGTGACGCTGGCCTCGTTGGTGCAGCCGGTCATTTCAGCACCGCTATTAGCCTTACCGATGAGGCCGGCGATGTGGTGCTCTTCGGTAACTCCGCCGGCGACGTTGAAGGTAACGCTACCCTGAGACTTACAACCGATTGCGGTGCCGGAAAGGACATTGGCAAGGATACCAAGATCCAGCTGGTCTGCAGTAATATTCAGCGTAGAGTTGAGAGTAAGATCCTTCACGGTACCCTTCAGTTCGTTGAACAGAGGCTTGGTGAGGCCGCTGATGGTCTTGCCGTTGCCGTTCAGGGTGCCGGCGTAATCTTCGATGGATGCGAAGGCTTCGGCAGAAGCGGAAGAAATGGTGACGTTCTGAGTAACAGCAGCCTCCAGCGACTTGTTGCCGCCGGCTACTGCGCTTACGAATTCATTGAAAGTCTCCTCGTTCTTAATCTTGAAAACAGGATCATCTACGAGGGCCGTAATCTGGACCTTTACGTCACTCAGATAGAAACGGTTCTTTGTAGAAATATTCTCCAGGGAGCCGATGATGAGCTGGGTGTCGGAATCAACGTTATTGATAGTCACTGACTTCGTCTCCCACGACTTAATGGAGGAGATTTCCAGGGCGTGGCCGTCTGAGAGGGAAGCACCGGTGTATTTCCTGAAGTCTGAGCTATTAAGTTCCGTGGTGCTCTTCATCGTAATTCCTTTCTCCGCAAACACGGCGACGTCATTCTCGCTGGATTCGTACTTGCAGGCGGTAACGGTAACCTCGATGGTCGCAACCTTACCTTCGGGAATACCGGCAAGAGCAGGCGTTACAATATGGGTGCGGGCAGTGGTGGCAGAGGTGGCTACACGCAGGAAACCATTCTGATAATATGCTGCGCTGTTTCCGAAGAAGCCCCAGCCTTTAGAAAGGCGGCTGCTGCCAAGATCCCAACCTGCTCCGAAGATACGGTCTCCGGTAGAATTAGACTTGATAAATGAACCGGCAGGATTAACACCAGCAGGAACGACAGGCAGAACTTTGCTGGCGGGGTAGAAGCTGGCTGCACCCAGGAATTCATCCGGGCCGGTACCAATCTCGCTGAAGTCTTCGGCCAGAATTACATCGCCAACGGCGGCATCCGAAACCGTTGTGGCATCTACTACAATAAAGGGATCGGTGTGGGCGCTTACAGGATCAGACGATACGCTGGAGGCAGTATCTGTAGCAACAAACCAATAATCGGTGTCCGGAGCCAGTCCGCCGAATACGAAGCAAGGGCTCTTGCTGCTCCAGCATTCATCATCAGCCGGAATATCGAAGGAGACCACAAGGTTAGAACATGCGGAATCGCTGTACAGAGCGATAGTGTAAGGCTTTGCGATATCGTCAGCAGCGGAACCACCGTAAGTCCAGGTGAAGGCTGCGGTACTGGAGGACACGGCCTTTACTGAGGCGGTAATGCCCGGCTCTTCAAGAGCAGTGACGGTGACCTTCATGTCGCTGATGTTCATGCGCCCTTTCTGGTCGGAGACGCTGGAAGAAGCAGCGCCGAAGGCCAGGCGGGCGCCCTTGCCCACACCGGTAAGGGTGACTTTGTAGCTCTTCCATGCTGTTTCGGCATCCAGCGTGATAGGCTTCATGTTGGTGGTAAGATCAAGCGTGTTCGTCTTCGTTTCGTCGGTCAGTTCGTTGTATGAACCGGCGGGCTGAACGGCTACGACGGCGTCAAAAGTAGCATAGGCATTGTTGGACTCGCTGAAGTAAGGACATGCCGTTACTTCTACCTCCAGCGTTGCCAGCTTACCATCAGGAATGTTATTGAGGGCCGGAGTGACAAGGTGGGTAATATTGGCTTTGCTGGCGGAGAGTTTGATATATCCAGGGTGGATATACAGGTTTGCTTTGGCCCCCTGTGCCCAATGGGCCAGACGACTGGAAGCAAGGGCATCGCCTTGAGCGGAAAGCAGCTTCTCACTATTGGTGTCTATAGGCAGGAAGGATAAGACATCTGAGTTAGAGAATGAATCCTGAGAAGTAGCGAAATATCCCACGCCACGGGTAATCAGTTCGCTGTCCCAGCGGAGTTCGCCGAAGTCCTCTGCAAGAATCACGTCACCCACGGCGGCAGGATTGGAGGAAACCTCCACGATATTGAAGGCTGCTGTCGTTACGCTGAGGCTGTTGCTCTCGGTGTGTGCGGTGTCGTTGGAAACCTTCACGAAATAGGTCACTCCGGGCGCGAGGCCGCTGATGCAGAAGCGGGGAGCTGCTCCGCCCCAGCAAGAATCGCCTTCGGGAACGGCAAAGCTGTTGACGAGATTGGAGCAGGCCGCGTCGGAATAGACATTGAATGTAAGGGCGGCTGCAGCATAACTGGCATCCGGCAGGCAGATGACCGCGGTGGAACTTGTAATGCCTTCCGCGCTGATTGTGAAGTCGGAAGCGACTGGAGCGTAAGGAATTTCTTCTGAATACATCTTTCCTGCTGCCCATGCCTTGTCAGGCTTGGCGGAACAGGTCATGGAACCGCCCTCGGCATCCTCAATACGGACCCGCAGGCCGTTCACGCTGTAATCCACCGCAGGAACGACTATGAACCACGGAGTACCGGCGGGAACCGGAGAATCTGCGGTCACTGCAAGAGAGGTCAGAGCCCCGGCTGCAGGAGTGATGGCGCTGAAATCAGTGGAGAAAGCGCCTGCGATTTTGTCTGAGCCGATGGAAGAGAGCACTATTTTCTTAATGCTCTTTTCGCCGGTCGGAGTGAGTTTGAAGATGGCGACCTTTGAAGAGAAGGTCAGGGTAGTCTCACTTCCGGAAGCGAGCATGACGTACGCGGCGGGGTCGTAGGAACCGGCCACATAGCTCTGCGCGGCAGGAATGGTAATTGTCGCGTTGCCGGCGTCATATGCCGACAGGGACGCGGCGGGATAGGCAGCATAGAACGGGGCCGCGATGCCATCGACAGTAAAGGATGCGGTGGCTTTACCGGCGCCGGCGGCATCCAGAGGTTCTGAAGTTACGCCATTGACGCTGATCTTGTCGCCTTCCGACCAATAGTTGGGCCATAGGTCTCCTTGCTTTTCGCCGAGAGCCGTCTTGGTTTCCGGCAGGATGACATTCAAGGTGACAGGTCCTTTTACATCTTCTGTTTCGGGAGCCTGCTGTTCTGCTTCCTTGGAACATGAAGCGAGCACTGCTGCGAGGGCAGTGAGGGTGATAAATAACTTTTTCATAACTACTCGGAAATCCATAAATCAATACCTGCGTCCTCCTCCTCAATGGGCTGGAGAGCGCCTACACTTGCACAGATGCACCATTCCCAGTCCAGGGAATGGATCCTTGCAAAAGGAGCCTTGTACTCCTTTTGAGTTTTTAATTTCAGTGTTTTCATCATAATATATAGTAATTTTTGTAAGATTTCTGATTCTAAGGGCTAGTCAAAAACCACATACGACACAAGAGGGAAGTGGTCGGAAGGGCACCAGGTGTTTTCGTCCTCGGCCTCGTAGGTCCTGCGGACGGTCTTGTATGAAATTGGCGTCACCGTATGCGAAGCGCTGTTCTTATAGACAATATGGTCCAGACGCCTGTCAGGATGGTTCTTAGTGAACGACAGGAAGGGATAGTAATAGCTGTGCTGGCTGCCGGTCTGGGTACCGTCGTAGGTCTTGTAATAATCGGTCATGTTGCCGTCGGCCTTGACCTTGTCGTAGGCGTCGGTCCAGTAGGACGTGAGCGTGAGGTAGTTGGGGCAGTCGGTGCTCTTGTCCTGTTCCTTCGGGCCGAAGTTGAGGTCGCCTACGGCAATGATGGGGAGGTCTTCCACATCGTTCTTCAGATGCTGGGCAAAGGTCTTGAAACTCTTGACGTTGTTGAGATTGTTGCCGTCAGTGTTACCGATGTAGGTATCAAAGTGGGTAACGATGAACCAGAAACGCTTGCCGGAGACCTTGTGGCGGCATTTTGCATATACTGCCGTATGGCGGCCGGTGCTGTGCTCGTAGGCGTCCTTCTTGGAGGACCAGTAATCGTCTTCGTCGTTGCAGAGCCATACGTAACCTTCGCTTTCGACAGCGATGGTATTCTTGTTATAAACGAAGACGTTGGCGTAGTACAATTCGGCGGAGTAAGAATACCCGGTGAGAATGTTGCCGCTCCTGCTTACCTTGTTGGGATAATCCATCATCCAGGTGTAGTTGCTGCTCGAGAGTCCCTGGGCGATGGCCCATGCTTTGATGTCGTGCGTCTGGCCCGGCATGTTGTCTTCTCCGATTTCGTTGATTCCGAAGATATCCGCCCCCAAACCCGCGATAGTGGAGCCAAGGCCGGCCTGGACGTCGGCGCGGTCCATGCTTATATATGTAGAGTTATCGCCGCTACGGTTTTCAGCCATCTTGATATTATACACTCCTACCGTGATTCCCGGAGGAGTCGCAGTGGGCTCTCCGCCGGCTTCAGCGTTAAGTTCCGCGATGGAGAAGAGGTTCTCCGTGCGGCCAGCAGCGAAGGTCTTGCTCTCGAACTCAATCACGTCGCGGCCGTAAAGGTCTTTCCCGTCGCCCCAGAATTTCAGGCGCATGAAGGTGCCG
>JAFYEM010000031.1 GCA_017544265.1 Bacteroidales bacterium
ATGGGCGCAACCTGCGGCTCAACTGGGAGGCCAGCACGGCCCCGTGGCGATGGATTTCCCTCTCCTACCAGGGGGACTGGAGCCGCAACGTGAGCGCCTATCTGGGCGGGTGTTCGTCCTTTGTGTCCCAGACGCACACCGGCTCGCTCTCCCTCTTCCCGGTCACAGGGCTCCGCCTGCACGCCGAGGCGGAATTCGTCCGGACGCAGATCGCGGCGGACAGCCACAAGCAGATGCTGCTCGGCGAGGCCGGCATCGAATGGAGCAAAGGCAAGGTCCGCGCCGGGCTGCAGGTCCACAACCTGTTCGACACCCGGAGCTACGCGTATGCCCTCTTCACAGGCCTGGACACGTTCTCCTATGATTTCGCGCTACGCGGCCGGGAATTCCTCTTCTCCTTCACCTACACGCTCTGACATTATGATGGCCTGTTTTTTCCGCACCCTATCATTGTTTCTTCGAATAGACTCCTTAGACTTGAAAATAAAAATGCCTGAGCCAATACTCGAAAATAGGGTCCTGGAAAGACACGACACCCGCCCTTCTGTCCAGAATGTCCTTTTGGGTCAGGGCCTTGAGTGACCTCGATACCGCAGTGGCACTGCTGATATGGTATTTGTGCATGGTCTCGGCACTGGTGATCGCCTTCTCTCCGGAGATGATGGCATGAAGGTAACAGATCTGTTGGAACGTCAGCGTTTCCACCAGATTCGAGAACAACAGGCTAAGTTGCTCCACCAAAGAAGCGTGAGCCTTCACGACGATCTCCTCCGTGCATGATTCCGGACTTCGGAGCCAGGAAAGCTGCGACAATTGCTGGACATAGTACGGGTGGTTGTCAGCAAGTTCGACAATCTTCCTGCATGCCCCTTCGGAGATGGTTTTTCCGGTGGAAGAAAAGCGTTCCGTGATGAAAGGCACTAAATGGGCTGTATCAATCTTGTTCAGGAAGAAGAGATCGCCGAACTTGTAGAAAGGCATGGACGAATCGGTAAATACCTCAAGCATCA
This sequence comes from Bacteroidales bacterium, assembly GCA_017544265.1. Lineage (GTDB taxonomy): Bacteria > Bacteroidota > Bacteroidia > Bacteroidales > UBA932 > Cryptobacteroides. Next base: position 1,011 of record JAFYEM010000031.1, read on the forward strand.
TATGCCGCTTGCTGCCGTAGAGACAGTAACTTGCTTTCTGGTGCTTCTGCCAGTGCGCCCGGAGCTTTCTCTGGAAGAAGAGCGGATCGTCAAACTCCGCGATATTCTGGAACTCATCTATGCACACCATCACCTTCAAGCCTTTCGCTTCGGCGATACGCTCAGGCAGGTCCAGGATTTCGTCCGGATTGTTTCTCATTTCTTCCCAGTCGAAGTCAATGGAGACTTCGTTCATCGGATCTGCACCGATAGATATCCTGGGGATCAGACGGGAAAAAAACATCTTTGCGTTTTCCACGGCTTCATCCCATCTGGAGGCTGTTCCACGAATGATGCTGCGGGCAAAAACCGTATAGAACTGCTCTTCCGTCTTCACGTTGAAAAGGTCCACCGTGCAGACTCTGAGATATTTGTCTTCATTTTGAGCAATCGTCGCGGCCCTGTGGACGAGTGAACTCTTCCCCCATCGTCTTGGAGATATGATGATCGTATTGATCAGGGACCTGAAGTTCCCGACCAAATGCTTGGTTTCCTGTTCCCGGTCCGTGAAGTTTTCGTCCGTGGCGATCTTACCGAATACGAAGGGTGCTTCCATGCTGCTGTGTGTTAATCTTCGGCAAAGATAAAAACAAAGATGGTAATTACAAAAAATGTAATTACATTATTTGATATAAAAACGTGCCCCGGCGACCAGTGCCGGGAAAGAGGCTCTCTTTGAGAAAAACTATAGCTGGAGCGCCGCCAGCCAGGCCGTCAGTTCCTCCACCGCCTGGTCGTGGTAGCGGTAGGCGGAGGCGAAGGTCCAGCCGTGGCCGCCTTCGGGATAGATGTGCAGGGAGGCGCTGCAGCCTAGCTTCGTCATGGCGATATAATAGGCCGCCGCATTGAACTCGGGCGGGACGCCGCGGTCGTCGCTGTTGGCGAAGATGATGGCCGGCGGCGTGGCGGCCGTAACCTG
>JAFYEM010000032.1 GCA_017544265.1 Bacteroidales bacterium
CTGGTCTATCCGCACAGGAGAGCATGGTGACACGGTCCTGCGGGACAAAAAATAGAGTTCAATGAGCAATATAACCTTTAAAGCGATTGCCTTATGGATGAATTATCCGTTTCCCTCGATACAGTATGGATGTTGTTGGCTGCCATTCTGGTTTTCTTCATGCAACCGGGCTTTGCGCTGTGCGAGGCGGGGTTCACCCGCAGCAAGAACACGGCTAACATCCTGATGAAAAACTTCGTAGACTTCATGTTCGGTTCACTCTTGTTCTGGTTTGTCGGTTTCGGCTTCATGTTCGGCAGCGACGGCGCCGGCTTCATCGGCGCACCCAACTGGGGCAATCTGTCTTTCTACCGGAGTGAACTGCCCGTGGAGGGTTTCCTGATTTTTCAGACGGTCTTCTGCGCCACTTCCGCCACGATCGTCAGCGGTGCAATGGCGGAGCGGACCAAGTTCTCGATGTACCTGGTGTACAGTGCCGTCATTTCCCTGCTGATTTATCCAATCGAAGGGCACTGGACCTGGGGCGGCGGCTGGCTCTCCGGACTGGGTTTCCACGATTTTGCCGGATCGGCCATAGTTCACAGCGTGGGCGGCGTCCTGGCCCTGATTGGTGCGCTGGCACTCGGTCCCCGAATCGGCAAGTATACCGCTGACGGCAAGAGCCGCGCCATCCCCGGCCACAACCTGACCATGGCGGCGCTTGGCGTCTTCATCCTCTGGATGGGCTGGTTCGGGTTCAATCCGGGTTCGCAACTGGCTGCTTCAGGCGAGGTGAACCGCACGGCGATTTCCCATGTCTTCCTGACCACCAATCTGGCGGCAGCAGCCGGAGGCGTGGCGACAATGTTCCTGACCTGGATCAAATATGGAAAGCCCTCGCTCTCGTTGACGCTCAACGGCGTTCTCGCGGGGCTGGTCGGAATTACGGCTGGTTGCGATGTGGTTTCTCCGACGGGTGCGGTCGTCATCGGCCTGATCTGCGGCATCGTACTGGTTTTCGCCATTGAGTTCGTGGACCGCAGACTGCATCTTGACGACCCGGTGGGTGCTTCCAGCGTACATGGTGTCTGCGGCATACTCGGCACGCTCCTGACCGGCCTTCTGGCGACAGACGGCGGTGTCTTTTATGGGGGTGGCTGGCATTTCTTCGGCGTGCAGTGCCTGGGCATCTTAGTGATAGACCTTTGGGCGGCATCTACTGGTTTCCTGCTCTTTTTCGGCATCAAGAAATTCCATGGCCTGCGTGTCGGCAAAAGGGTCGAGGAGGAAGGCCTGGATATTTATGAACACGGAGAAAGCTGCTACAATGCATAAGTGGCTCATTCCATGTGGAATGTGACAGGCGGCCGGCGTCCACGTACAGAGTTTTTGAAACTTTATTTTTTTCTATATTTGTACTCTGAAAATATTGCATCTTATTCATTATGTGTGGAATAGTAGGATATGTCGGAGAACGTCAAGCCTATCCGATTTTGATTAAAGGGCTGACACGGCTTGAGTACCGGGGCTACGACAGTGCCGGTGTGGCTCTGCTGAACGACGGCGGCCACTTGGTTATCTACAAAACCAAGGGAAAGGTCAAGGACCTTGAGAAAGTGGCCGTGGGAAAGGATATTTCCGGAACTGTGGGCATTGCTCACACCCGCTGGGCGACCCACGGCGAACCGAGCGACGTGAATTCGCATCCACATTATTCCGAGAACAGGGAGCTTGCGCTGATTCACAATGGAATTATAGAAAATTACATTGCCCTGAAAACCGAGCTTGTCCGGAAGGGTTACCATTTCCAGAGCCAGACAGATACTGAAGTGATTATCCAGTTGATTCAGTATATGATGGATTCCATGGGCGTTTCCTTCGACGAGGCTGTACCCCAGGCGTTGAATCATGTCGTGGGGGCCTATGCTCTGGTGATTATGGACAAGCGTGAACCGGACAAGATCATTGCCGCCCGAAAGGGCAGCCCGCTGCTGATAGGCGTAGGGGAGAACGAGTATTTCGTCGGCTCTGACGCCTCTCCGATTATCGAGTACACGAACAAGGTGGTCTATCTGGGCGAGGAGCAGATTGCCTATATCCAGCGCGGACACGAATTGCGAATCACGGACCTTAAGAATGTGGAGCAGACACCCCAGGTGCGTGAACTTGAAATGAGCCTGAGCGAGATAGAGAAAGGCGGTTTTCCGCATTTCATGCTAAAGGAGATATTCGAGCAGCCACGCACACTGCGGGCGTCCATGCAGGGCCGCCTGCATCCGGAACTTGGCCAGGTCAAGCTCTCAGGCGTCATCGACAACCGGGAACGTCTGTTGAATGCTAATCGAATCGTAATCTGCGCCTGCGGTACTTCATGGCATGCCGGCTTGATTGGGAAATACATGATTGAAGAACTGACTCGCAAGCCGGTAGAGGTCGAATATGCTTCTGAATTCCGCTACCGCCGCCCTGTAATTTCCCCGTCGGATGTCGTCATTGCCATTTCCCAGTCCGGCGAAACTGCCGACACCCTGGCTGCCGTGAACCTGGCCAGAGATGCCGGTGCGTTCCTTTTCGGCATCTGCAACGTGGTCGGCTCCTCAATTGCCCGTGCAACGGATACCGGGTGCTATACACATATCGGCCCTGAAATCGGTGTCGCCTCCACAAAGGCATTTACCGCGCAGGTAACCACGCTTTTCCTGCTTGCACTGAGTTTGGCCGAACAGCTCGGAACTGTTTCCGAAGAACGCCGTTTCGCCCTTGTCAGGGAGCTGCAGAATATCCCCGACAAAATTGCCAAGATTCTGGAACATGACGCACAGATTGCCGATCTCGCGAAAGTTTTCACTTATTCGCACAACTTCCTGTATCTGGGACGTGGCTACAACTATCCAGTTGCACTTGAGGGTGCTCTGAAACTGAAAGAAATCTCCTACATCCATGCTGAGGGCTATCCGGCTGCGGAGATGAAACACGGCCCTATCGCCCTGATCGACGAGGAGATGCCGGTGGTCGTGATTGCACCGCGCCGCGGCAATTATGAAAAAATACTAAGCAATATCCAGGAAGTCAAGGCCCGAAAAGGCAGGATAATCAGTGTAATAACGGAGGGTGATACGGATGTCAAGGCCCTGTCCGACTGGTATTTCGAGATTCCGGACACTGAGGAGTGCTTCGAACCCATCCTCTCCATTATCCCTCTCCAGCTTCTGGCCTACCACATTGCCATCGCGAAAGGCCGCGATGTGGACCAGCCCCGGAACCTTGCCAAGTCTGTTACTGTGGAATAGTCGTTCCCCTTTTGTTTTTTACCAAATATTTGGTAACTTTGACAAGAAAGCTGGAGTCCTGTTGGGATTATGCTCTACGGCGTCTGGCATTTCGGCATCCGGCAGACATGGCCGGAACTGGTGCTTAACGTGTTCTACATAGCCTGCCTGGTGATGATTTTGCCCTGATCGAGAAGTCAAACTGCCTTGCCACCATCACGATATGCCTGAATAATCCTAATTCCGGATTATATATTCCTGAAATATATGCAAATAAGCCCCTATCTTTGCCAAAAATGGAAGGCAAGATCAAGCGCATATTTCTATATTTCATCGCTGCTTTTATCTGGGGCGTCCCCGGTTTTATCCTGACGATTAAAGGCGTGCGTGCATACAGTACGATGCCTGCTCAGAAAATCTGGTGGCTGCTGCTGATTACAGTATTCGTACTCGGGAGTTTTTTCTTTATGTTCCGAGGCATTGTGGACCGGTATTCCCGCAGGATATCCAGTCTTCCGGATAAGGTTTCGCCCCTGCAGACATTTCCTCTTCGCGGCTGGATACTGATTATATGCATGACCTCTCTCGGCTTGGTTCTCAAGCTGATTCCTCTGGTCCCTGCAGAGTTTACAGCCTCTTTCTACAGCGGTCTTGGTCCTATGCTCATCTGGGCTGCGTACCGGTTTGTGCGTAATGGCATAAGACAATAGTCCTTCGGGCAAGGATGGCCATGTCCTGGTCGGAGACAGAGGTCCACGAAAACTACCGAGTAGTCCGCACGAAACCAGAAGCGTTAACATCAAAAGGTAAAAAGGCCTGTGTTTCATTCTCATCCTGCAAATAACAGCGGCAAAGCTAGCGCTTTCCTTGCGCGTGTGAAAGATGATGATTGTTGAAACGAGAAAAATGGCTCCTGAAACGGAGATACTGGAGATGAAACCTTGAGATCTTAAGTCAGTTTTGCTTTAAGCCGCTGGCGTGCTTTGGTAACAGAGGCAGGGGAGATCCCCAGCAGGATGGCCTGCTCAGAAACGGAGAATTGCAGGTGCGAGAGGATATAGGTGCGGATATCGCCCTTTGTCAGGTCGGGATGCGTTTCCCGGAGAGTATCGGACGTAAGGTCGCATGTATTCCGGAGCATCCGTTCCAATTCCGCCCACTCTTCATCCTGGATATATCGGGGCTTGGTGCGAAGCTGCTGAAGCAGGTGATTCTGCCCGACGAGCGCTTGCATGAGCACATAGGAATCGACTTCACCGCCAGGTCCTCCGCCGGCGTTAGGAACAAACCCTTCCCGCTCGTCGTTTCCGGCGCGGATAACCATCAGAAAGGCCCGGACATTCTTGCC
>JAFYEM010000006.1 GCA_017544265.1 Bacteroidales bacterium
GGTGAGGAAGCTCCGAAGAACTTCAAGATCGACGGCAAAGATACCGTGTTCAATTTCAAGAGCCAGGAAATCATCGACCTTGACTGGGGCGGCCGTCTTGAGTTCTACAACTGCGTCGTCGGCGGCAGCATCGACCTCAGCTTCATGCCCGCCATCCTCAAGGGTATCAAGTCCAAGATGGAGGAAGGTCCTCTGACCGGTTCCTATGCCCGCGACATCCGCGTCTATGTCTATGACGGAAAGATGCACCCGGTGGACTCCAAGGAAATCGCCTTCATCATCGCCGGCCGCAACGCCTTCAAGGAGGCCTTCCGCCAGGCGGGTCCGAAGATTCTCGAGCCTATCTACAATGTGGATATCATCACTCCGAACGACTATGTGGGTCCCTGTATGTCGGATCTCAACACCCGTCGCGGTATGATTATGAACCAGGATATGGACAAGGGATTCACCGTGCTCCACGCCCGCGTTCCGCTCGCTGAACTGTATCGCTACTCCACCGTCTTGAGTTCCCTCACCGGCGGCAGTGCGACCTTCTCCATGAAGTTCGCCGAGTACGTTCAGGTTCCTGCTGACGTCCAGACCAAACTCCTTGCCGAATACGCAGCCCAGGAGCAGGAAGAGGACTAGCATCCCCTCCTCTGATCTTTATGAAGCGCCGTACGGAATACCCGTGCGGCGCTTTATATATTGACAAAAATACATATATTTGTATTTTGTATAGCTTATCATGCTGTGAAGAAACTAACCACATTGCTGCTGTCGGCGCTGCTCTGCGTCTCAGCACTCGCACAGTCCCTTGTCCGCGGGTCCGTAAAAGACCCGGCCGGAAATCCTCTGCCGGGGGCATTCATTTCAGCGAAAGGCTCCCTTGTGGGAGTGTCTTCGGACGCTGACGGAAACTTCGAAATAAAGGCAAAACAAGGTGATGTCCTCGAGGCGTCATTCCTGGGCATGATTCCCGGAAAAGTCACCGTCGAGGGTGCTTCCGTGGAAATAATACTCGAGCCGGACGACAATGTACTTGAGGAAACAGTAGTTGTCGGCTACGGCGTAACCCGCAAGAGAGACCTTGCCGGCAGCGTCGCTCAGGTCAAGACCGAAGATGTCCATGCCGGTGGAATTACCTCCACGGCGGAAATACTTCGCGGCCGGGCGGCTGGAGTGAGCGTGCGTCAGCAGTCCTTCGAGCCGGGCGGCGGAATTACCGTCAGGGTCAGGGGCTCTTCCACCATCGAGGCGGAAAACGATCCGCTTTACATTGTGGACGGCATCCAGTCCAACGTGGGCAACCAGGTCAGCCCCGAGGATATAGAAAGCATAGAAATACTTAAAGACGCGGCAGCGACAGCGATTTACGGCGCCCGGGGCGCCAATGGCGTCATACTCATTACTACCAGGCACGGTTCCGCCGGGAAAATCTCTGTGGACTATTCGTACAACTTCTCCGGCAAAGTGCTTCAGAATCCCTGGAAGCTGCTTAATGCAGAGGAGACCATAAAGTACAATATGAAAATGTACGAGGCGAACGGTTCCGCAGGAGACCCTCCCTACACTCCGCAGGAACAGGCCTTCAGGGGCGCCGGAACAGACTGGATCAAGGAAATGACCCGCTTCTCATCGACCCAGACCCATGCCGTTTCGGTCCAGGGCGGTACGGACAAGATACGTGGCGCGGCCTCCTTCGTGAAGGCCACCGACCAGGGTATAGTCAAAAATACCGACTTCGACCGCATCTCCTCGCGCGTAAACCTGGATTTCAACATCACCCCCTGGCTCCGCGCCGGAATCAGCGCCTACGCCGCCAAGACAGTGAGGACCTATCTGTCCATGGGCACGAATTCCTCCACCAACAACGCGATGTACTGGATGTTTCTCGCCAGCCCTCTCAACGGCATCGACGGGAAAGACGTCTTCGGCAAGACCTCGCGCGTGGAGACCGTCTATGCGGAAGTGATGAACAAGGACCAGAAGATATCGGTCAACAACGCCTATGTCACCGTCTATGCCGAAGCCAACCCGGTCAAGGAGCTGACGGCCCGCGTGCAGTATTCCTACAGCACTGAGATGTCAAAGTACCAGACCTATTACGACCGCAACACCATCCAGGGGCAGTCCACCAATGGCCAGGCGACAACCGAGATAGAGGATGTGGACTATCAGCAGCTTGAGGGACTGCTGACATGGCATCACAATTTCGGCGGGATGCACGACGTGAAACTCATAGGCGGCAGCTCCTGGCAGAAGAACGTCTATAACTATTCGGGCATGGGTGCCGAGAATTTCACGACCGACGAATTCTCCTACAACAACATGGGGGCCGGCTCCATAATCGACTGGGTCGCGACGGCCCGTTCGGACAAGACCAACCTGTCGTTCTTCACCCGCGCGGAATATATCCTGATGGACAAGTACATACTTAACGCAAGTTATCGTGCGGACGCTTCCTCCAACTTCGGAACAGGCAACAAGTGGGGACATTTCTTCTCCGCGTCGGCCGCATGGCAGATAGGGGACGAACCCTGGATGGCCTTCATCCGTCCGGCGGTGTCGTCATGGAAACTACGCGCCAGCTGGGGCCAGACCGGAAACGACGGTATAGGCACGTATAAATCTCTGCGGACCTATGCCTTCCAGGATGTCTATCTGGGCGGTTCGTCCATAGTCAAGGGAATGTTCCCCCAGAATACCGGAAACCCGAACCTGAAATGGGAAACGACAAGCCAGCTGGACATAGGCACGGACATTTCCTTCCTCAAGGGCAAGGTCGAGGTGAATTTCGACTGGTACGACAAACTCACCACCGACCTGCTTAACGAGATAAATATCTCCACCACTACCACCGGTATCCAGACCATGACCGGAAACAACGGAAGCGTGCGCAATACCGGTGTGGAACTCTTCGTAAAGTGGCATATTTTCGACAACCGGGATTTCTCATGGAGCACGACCCTGAACGCCTCGCACAATACCAACAAAGTGGTGTCCCTGGGCGCCCCGACTTATTATTCGCTCCGCCCGCACGGGTCTTATGAGACCACCCAGTATGCGGTCGTCAAGGTGGGAGATCCGCTTTCGACCATCTACGGCTACGTGTTCGAGGGAATACTCCAGGAAGGGGAGACATACAAGCCCCAGCCTGCATCCCAGCCCGGCGACCCCAAGTTCAAGGATCTGGACAAGGACGGGATAATCACGGAAAAAGACCGCAAGGCCATTGGTTGTGGCGAGCCAAAGGTGGTCCTCGGCTGGGGAAACACCCTCCGCTGGAAAGATTTCGACTTCACCCTCTTCTTCGACGCCAGTATCGGAAATGACCTCCTGAATGTCTCCAAGGTGCTTCTGGAGGACAATGACCGCCTCCGGACCTGCCTTGACCGCTGGACAAAAACCAATCCGTCCAACGAGGTTATGAGGGGAACATGGAAGAAGGACGGCGGCCCTCAGTACGGCTCCTTCGTGAATTCCCGCTATGTGGAAAATGCGAGTTTCTTCCGTCTGACCAACATAGAAATCGGCTACAGCATCCCCTGGCACAAACTCGGAGTGGATTTCATCAAAGGCCTGAGAGTCTTTGTGGGCGCCAACCGGCTCTTTACAATTACCGGCTATTCCGGTTTCGACCCCGAGGTGTCCACCAACGGCGGGGCAGCCGCCACCCAGGGCCTCGACTACAATGCATATCCGGCCTACAGGCAGTTCAACGCCGGGGCGCGCATAACCTTCTGACGAGAATCCATCATGAAAAAGATAATGACAATAATCATAGCCGTTCTTCTCGCTGTTTCCTGCAAGGATATGCTGGAGGAGACAGTCTATTCATCCCTGACGGACGACAACGCCTTCACCTCCGGCGAAAACGCACTCTCGTCGGTGAACAGCATCTATGCCCCGCTGCACAGCCTGTACCGCGAGCCGATGTTCTATCTGAACGATGTCACCGCGGACAGCGGATACAAGGGCGGCAGCCCCTTCGAAGTGCTCAACGACGAGGGAATCTATAACGACGAGCGCACCCTCAACGCCTGGAATTACCTCTATCAGATAGCCTCGCGCGCGAACATTGCCATAGACCGTATTCCCGGGATGGCGGCGAACAATTTCACGAATATCAGTCGCGAGAGGCTGCTCGGCGAGGCCTGTTTCATGAGAGCTTTCGCCTATTATAACCTCACCGACCTCTTTTTTCAGGTTCCGCTGATTCTGGACAGCAAGATAAGCCCTTCCGCCAAGGAGAAATACGACAAGATAGACAAAATCGAGATGCAGATCGAGGACGACCTGCTGAAGGCGAAGGAATGGCTGCCGAAGAGCTATGCCGCAAGGGAAGATGCCGGAAGGCCCACCTACGGGGCCGCATGCGGCTATCTCGCCAGGCTCTATATGCGCCAGGCCGGACGCGAAAGGACGGCCGGCGGAGAGGCCGACGCCCTTCCTATGTGGCGGGACGCCCTTTTCGAAGTCAATAACGTACTTGCCCTGGAGGGCAGCATTTACTCGCTGCAGCCCACTGTTTGGGAAGTTTTCGACCCTTCTTCCGAGGCCACGCTCTACAATAATGAATTGATTTTTGCCATCCGGGCTTCCGACAAGACCCTTGCAAACGGAAGCTGGGACCTCGGACTTCAGTTCACTCCCTGGGGTTACGACATGGGCTGGAGCAATATTCTCCAGCAACTTGAAATGACCTGGTGCTTCGACCCCGACGACGACCGTTTCAAGGTGCTTCAGGTCACCCGCTTCCCGGATGTCTATAACGGCACCAACGCCAAGAAGACCTATTCTCTCGCTCCGCCTTCGATAGACAAGACAGGTGCTGTCATTCCGGCGGACCATGTGATAGACGGCAACCGTTTCGACGAGATTGTGGAACTGGACGCGACCTTCACCCAGAAGTACAAGTATCTGTACACCAGGCAGTACAACTACAACACTCCGAACAACCTGCCGCTGCTCCGCCTTGCGGATATAATCCTTTGCAAGGCCGAGATTCTCAACGAGCTGAACGGCCCCAACCAGGAGTCCATTTCTCTTGTGAACCGTCTTCGCGAGAGGGCCTACCACGGCAAGAGCCGGAATCTTACCCTGGCGGAATTTCCGGACAAGGCGACGCTGCGCAATGCAATCTGCGACGAAAGGCTCTTTGAACTGAATATGGAATGCCTGCGCCGGCCGGACCTTATCCGCATGGGTCTTTGGAAGGACAGGATGCAGCGCCTGCTGTATGCCATAGACAAAAAATATGAGTGGAAGGAGAAGAACGAGGGCCGCGCTTCGGGCTATTACAATGGCTCATGGGCTTCTTATCCGGACCCGCTCAGCCTCAGTGACGACGATCCCCGCCAGTATATTCCCATTCCCTATAGGGAGGTGCTGATGAACGGGGACCTTGCGAATGCGAGAAAGGGCATCGAGACGGCTGCAACTCCAGATGTGATGGAGTATTCCGATCCTGTCCATTACGGCGAGGGTGAGGAGGATGATCCGGATGATCCGGATACCCCCGGCGAGGAGGTATTCACTACTAAATGGGATTTCGACACTCTGGACGGATGGGTTTACAGCCCCCAGGGAGGAACTCCCGAGAGCCAGTGCCATCTGGAAGACGGCTGCCTGGTGATAACCTCCCGCAAAAACACCCAGGACCGTCCAAAGTACCGCACTTCCGGCGGAAGGATTTACGGACCGGGAAAATATGTCTGGCGTATTTTCATTCCGGAAATAGAAGCGGGTGCACAGGCCTCGGTGGGTGCATTCCTCTATATGGACGATGCCCATGAACTGGACTTTGAGATTGGTTACGGCACCGCCGCTGCCCGTACCCAGGCCGGAGCGAAGGAGGGGGAAATGGTGGCCTGCATGACCAACCAGCAGCATCCCACTGTCTCGAGGTACTATCCGGTCACTCCTGGCTGGCATACCTTCACGCTGGACATGCCCCTGAGCGGAGACTACTACAATGCTGTCTGGTACATAGACGATGTCCAGAAGCAGTCCCAGAGGCTGAATTTCGGTGCAGAGACACAGTTCTATATCTATGTTTCCGTGGAAAACCTGAGTTTCATGGGGGATCACCTCCCTGCCCGTGACGTCAGCGCAAAATTCGATTATGTTGCATATAAGAAGTATTAACCTGTCATTTCAACCAAACGAAGTGCGAGGAGAAATCTAATTATCAAAAAATATGAAAAAACTATTGTTCATAGCGGCGGCGCTTGCCCTATTGGCAGCCTGCCAGCCAAAGGATAAGCTTAATCCTGAAGATGAAGGCGGCGGATCCGGTGAGCAGCTCAAGGAGTTGAGTTTCACAGCGACCCTTTCCAATCTTTCAAAAACATCCATTTCCTCCGACGAGAATCTCCTCTGGGCCCGCAACGACAGGGTGAGCGTTTTCGACGGAAAGGACAACAGGGCCTTCCGCGCAAGGAATTCCGCCCCCGAAACGACCCTGACCGGAGAGGCCGCCGAAGCGGATGTCTATTATGCCGTCTATCCATACGACGCATCGGCGACGCTCAGCGGAAAGAAAGTCAGCGCAAAAGTGGACAATCTCCAGAATGCCATTTCTGCTGACGCCACTGGTTTCACCGGTCTTGCAGCCGCCAGGTCAAGCTCAACTTCGCTTGCCTTCAAACTGCTCACCGGGGTGCTGAAATTCAAAATCGCCTCCGAAGGCATCACAGACCTTGAAATCCGCTCCGAAAAAGATATCGCCGGCAGCGTGGAAATAGACTTTTCCGCCGCGGATCCGTCGCTTTCAGTGGTGAGCGGCGAAAAAGCCATCCGCGTGCGTCCTGCAGACGGCGCTTTCAAGAAGGATGCGACTTATTATGTCTCCGCCCTTCCTGTCCCGGCCGGCAAATTCACCCTGATTGCCTACAAAGGTTCCGACCAGTTCCCCGTGGAAATCTCCGGAAAGGATGTCGCGGCATCCGCAATCACGGATCTCGGCAGTGTGGAAGTCGCATCAGGTGACGACACTCCTGATATTTCCGGCAAATGGATGCTGATAAAATACGGCTCCCGTGCCGTTGAAGACGTGGACGGCACCTATGTCTGGTGGAGCGACGAGCACGAGGCTTCCCTGGGAGCAAGTGAGGACAACACCATTACTTTCAAATCTGACGGCTCGCTGGAACTCAACTTGGGCGCAGACGGAAAGGCTTATAATGTCGATGAGGAGTCAGATTTCACCCCGGCTCTTTCCAGCCCCGCATGGACCTATTCCAAGGAGGGCGGCGAAGGCTATATCCAGTTCTCCGGCGGAGCGTTCCCGCTCATAGTCGCGAATGCCGACGGCGTAAACGCCAAATATCATGTCGTCTATGCCAACTCCGGCGAAATCCGTCTTGAAATCAAGCGAGTCAACGGTGACGGCGAAGGCTGGTTCCAGATTGTGCTGCGTCCCTCCGGCGTAAAGACCTTCAAGCACAAGTTCGTCGTCGGCGACTTCGGCATCGACGGCACTGACGCGAATGAAGGCTGGTACACCCTCAATCAAGGCGAGAAATTCGGGAAATCCACCTTCGACGGTTTTGAATGGACGCTTGCGGTGGATACGGAAGATATTTATTATGTCTATCAGAACTGCATCCGGATCGGCGTCGGCGCATGGCATGCAAGTGCCGACACCATCACTCCCGACCGCGTGACCTTCTCCAGCTCCTCCTTCCACGGAACCATTAAGAAAGTCTCCATCAGCGTCAGCCACAACAACAACTCCACGGACAACGCTCCCGAGATCGAGGTCATGGCCACCGTCGGCGGCCTTCCTTTCGGCTCCCGCTACAATGTGACCCACAACCCCGACGGCCCCGTCCCGTATGTATTCTCTTCCGCGGTCGAGGCCTCCGGCAAGATAGACATAGACATAGTCCGCAAGAAAGGCAATTACGGCCTGTACATCTCCGAAATCGAAGTCGTTTACGCAGAATAAACAGGATAAATAAGTAAATGAGTAAAAAGTTTTATATGGCATTTGCCGCGGCGCTTATTGTCGCGGCATGTGCGCAGAAAGAAACTGCCTTGTCCTCGGTTTCGCTTATCCCGATGCCTGACGAAGTTGAATTACATGAAGGATTTTTCAATCTCAAGTCTGCCCCGGTTTTCATTCAGGAAGGCATTGCCGGGGATGCACGCTGCGCCATAGACGGGTTTACTTCGCAGCTTGCCCTCTCGAGCGGCAAGACGCCGAAGGTTTCCGACGCTCCTGCGAAGGGAGGTATGAATTTCCTTCTGAATGACGGACTCAGCCCCGAGGAATATCTCCTCAAGGTCGATGCGGAAGGTCTTCGCCTGGAGGCTTCTGCGTTCAACGGCTTCCTCTATGGCCTCGAAACCCTCAAGCAGCTGCTCCCTCCCGAGTTCTACAGCGCCGGCAAGGTCTCCGCAAGGTGGACGCTGCCGTTTATCGACATAAAGGACTCCCCGAGATTTGCCTACAGGGGTATGCATCTTGATTCCAGCCGTCACTTCTGGAGTATAGACGAGGTGAAGCGTTATATAGACATAATGCTCAGCTACAAGCTCAACCGCTTCCACTGGCACCTTACCGACGACCAGGGCTGGAGGGTTGAAATCAAGCGCTTCCCGCGCCTGACCGAAGTCGGTTCGATGCGTAAAGAGACGCTCGAGGGTTCGCTTTATGCGGATTCCCTGCGCTTTGACGGCACGCCCTACGGAGGCTTCTACACTCAGGACGAAATGCGCGAGGTGGTCGCATACGCCGCCGCCCGCGGCATTACCGTAATTCCCGAAATAGACCTTCCGGGCCACATGGTCGCCGCGCTCACCGCCTATCCCGAGCTTGGCTGTACCGGCGGCCCTTACGAGGTGTGGACTCTCTGGGGAATTTCCGAAGATGTGCTCTGCCCCGGCAACGAGAAGACCTTTGAATTCATCGAGGGCGTCCTGGATGAGATATGCGATATTTTTCCCTCTGAATACATACATATCGGCGGCGATGAGTGTCCCAAGGTCCGCTGGGCTGCCTGTCCCAAGTGCCAGGCGAGAATCCGTGAGCTGAAACTCAGGGATTCCGGCGGAGTTTCAAAGGAACAGAGACTTCAGAACTATGTCACATCCCGGGTACAGGATTATCTCGCTTCCAAGGGCCGCAAGATTATCGGCTGGGATGAAATCCTTGAAGGAGAACTTTCGGAGGGTGCCACGGTGATGTCCTGGAGGGGAACCGAAGGCGGAATCGAGGCTTCGGCACGCGGATTCGACGCCATCATGACTCCCTACCCCTTCCTGTATCTGGACTACTATCAGTCCCGCGAGAGGGACCATGAACCCCTTGCCATCGGCGGTTACCTTCCTCTTGAAAGGGTCTATTCCTACGAGCCTTTCGACGGCCTCACGGAGGGTAGCGAAAGCCACATTCTCGGAGTTCAGGCAAATCTCTGGACGGAGTATATCGCCACTCCCGAGCATCTGGAATACATGCTTCTCCCGAGGCTTCTGGCTGTTTCTGAAATCCAGTGGTGCAAGCCGGAAAGGAAGGACTACGGGCGTTTCCTTTCATCACTTCCCGCCCAGTTCCGGATGCTGGATATCCGCGGCTACACCTACCACAAGGGCGAAGCCGGCTTCATCGGTCTCCCCGGCGCCGAGTATCCTGTCCGCACCCCCGAAGAACTCGAATCCTACCTCCAGGGGCTTTAGGCACCCTGGCGGCGCGTAATGAGCGGCAACTGTCAGGGTTCCGGCGGCATCGACCCCCTATTAAGCCGCCGGGGCCCTGACTGCTGATGTCGGTATAGCGGTGAATCTTATTTGGAGCTGACAGAATTCGTCAGCCGGATGAAGTCTTCTACGCCGAGGCGTTCGGGGCGAAGGTCGAAGACCGGATTGGCAAGCAGTGCGGGGTCCTGGACCAGACTGCGGAGGGAGTTCCGGAGGGTTTTTCTGCGCTGTCCGAAAGAGGTTTTGACAATTGTCTTGAAGAGAACCTCGTCGCAGCCCAGCTCCTTTCTGGAGTTGCGGCGCAGGCGTATGACTGCCGACTGGACTTTCGGCGGCGGAGCGAAAGCTCCGGGACCGACGGTGAACAGATATTCGATGTCGTACCAGGCCTGCAGCAGGACCGAAAGAATTCCGTAGGTCTTGCTACCGGGCTTTTCAGCAATCCGTTCCGCCACCTCTTTCTGTATCATGCACACTACCTGGGGGATGCTTTCGCGATAGTCCAGGATTTTAAAAAATATCTGCGAAGAAATATTGTAGGGGAAGTTTCCTATAATGCAGAACTGTCCGGGAAAGTATTTTTCCAGCGGAAGGCGCAGAAAGTCCGCCTGAAGCAGACGTCCCTGCATACCGGAGAAGTGCTCCAGAAGATACTCCACTGATTCAGAGTCGATCTCCACCAGCTTGAGGTCTATGTCTTCGCGCTGAAGGAGATACTGCGTCAGCACGCCCATGCCAGGGCCTACCTCCAATACGGGCATGGAGATCTCTCCGCCCGGCCGGTCTCTTATGTCATTTTGATCGGAGTCGTGAAATCTCAGCGCCTCCACAATGCGCTGCGCAATCCCCTGGTCTGTCAGAAAATGCTGCCCGAGGGCTTTCTTGGCTCTTACTTTCGTGTGATTCATGACACAAAGATATGGAAAATTTAGTATTTTTGTAATTTGTATAAAACACAAAACTGATATATGTACAGGACACACACTTGCGGAGAACTCCGCATTGAGAACAAAGGACAGAAAGTAACACTTGCCGGCTGGGTTCAGAAGGCCCGCAAACTCGGAGGAATGACATTCATAGACCTGCGCGACCGCTATGGCATCACCCAGCTGGTGGTCGAGGCGGACGCCCCGGCGGAACTTGTCGAACTGGCCACGTCGCTCGGCCGCGAATTCGTCATCCAGGTAAAGGGCGAAGTTGTTGAACGCCAGTCCAAAAACCCGAAAATGCCAACCGGCGACATAGAAATCCGTGTCGGGTCTATAAACATTCTCAACAAGGCCGCCACCCCGCCCTTCACGATCGAGGACGAGAGCGACGGCGGTGAGGACCTCCGGATGAAGTACCGCTATCTGGACCTTCGCCGCGGACCGCTGAAAAGGGCGCTTGAGCTTCGTCACAGGGTGGCGCACGAGGTCCGCAATTACCTCGACGCCCAGGGCTTCATGGAGATAGAAACCCCGTATCTGATAAAGTCCACTCCGGAGGGGGCCCGCGACTTCGTGGTCCCTTCCCGCATGAATCCGGGGCAGTTCTATGCCCTTCCCCAGTCCCCCCAGACCTTCAAGCAGCTCCTTATGGTTGCGGGTTATGACCGTTATTTCCAGATCGTACGCTGCTTCCGCGACGAGGATCTCAGGGCCGACCGGCAGCCTGAATTCACCCAGATAGACTGCGAAATGTCCTTCGTGGAGCAGGAGGATGTGCTGAATACCTTCGAGGGCATGATGCGCGCCCTGTTCAAGAATGTTCTCGGCGTTGAAGTTCCGAATCCGCTTCCGAGGATGAGCTGGTACGACGCCATGGACAATTACGGCTCTGACAAGCCGGATATCCGCTTCGGGATGACCATCCATGAACTTACGGACATCGCCAAAGGCAAGGGTTTCGGTGTTCTGGACGGGGCTGCCTATATCGGCGGAATCTGCGTTCCCGGCGCAGCCGAATATACCCGCAAGCAGATAGACGAACTCACCGACTGGGTAAAACGTCCCCAGGTCGGCGCAAAAGGCCTTATCTATATCCGCGTCGGGGCTGACGGTTCGCTGAAATCGTCCATAGACAAGTTCTACGGGGCCGATGACCTAGCTCGCATCGCTGCCGCTGCGGAGGCTAAGCCCGGCGAACTCATACTGATTATGAGCGGGGAAAACAAGCGGAAGGTGCAGACCATGCTCGGCGTGCTCCGCCTGGAGCTTGGCGGCCGGCTGGGGTACCGCAATCCAAAGGAGTTCGCCCCGCTATGGATCGTGGATTTCCCGCTTCTGGAATGGGACGACGAGACTCAGCGTTTCTATGCTATGCACCATCCGTTCACCGCTCCGAAGCCGGAACATGAAGCTCTGTTCATGAGTGACCGCAAGGAAGACCTCGAAAAGGTTTGCGCGAATGCCTATGACTTTGTCCTCAACGGCAACGAACTCGGCGGCGGAAGTATCCGTATCCATAACGCCGACATGCAGAAGCGCATGTTCGAGGTGCTCGGAATCGGCCCGGATGAGGCTGAATACAAGTTCGGCTTCATCATCAACGCTTTCCGTTTCGGCGCCCCGCCCCACGGCGGTCTCGCTTTCGGTTTCGACCGAGTCTGCGCCCTTATGGGAGGCCAGGATTCAATACGAGACTATATCGCCTTCCCGAAAAACAACCAGGGCCGCGACGTCATGATCGACTCCCCGTCCAAGATTGACGATATTCAGCTTGAGGAGCTTCAGATAGCACTGGACCTTAAGGCTGAATGATAAAGAGGATTTCAGACTTCGATCTTTCCGGGAGGAATACTTTCCGGATGAGGGTTCGGTGCGCGATGTTTGTGGAGGTTTCCGAGGAGGCGGATCTCGAGGCGTTGGATTGGGATTCGCTGCCACGGCCCGTGAAGGTCATCGGCGGGGGGTCAAACCTGCTTTTCACCGGCGACTTTCCCGGAACGTTGATACACTTCAGCGGCGGCTTGTCTATGGCGGGCCCCTCCCCCTGCCCCTGTCCGGGGGTGGACAGGCCCACTGAGGCCTGTACCGCCACCGCATCCCACATTACTTTGCCATCTGGGACGGTGTTCGATGAGTTCTGCGAGTGGGCTGCGGGGAGTGGGCTTTGGGGGCCGGAAAACCTTAGCCTGATACCCGGGGAAGTGGGGGCGAGTGCTGTGCAGAATATCGGAGCTTACGGGGTTGAGGCGAAGGATATAATTGCTGGAATCCGGGCCTGGGATATGATTGAGCGGAGGTTCGTGGATATAGACCCGGAAGAATGTGAGTACGGCTACAGGGCCTCGCGCTTCAAGACGGAGTGGAAGGACCGCTTCGTGATAACGGCCGTAACATTCCGCCTCAGCCGCGAACCCAGGCCACGCCTGGACTACGGCGGCCTCCGTAAAGCGCTGGAGGGAAAGGGAAAACTCACTCCGGAGTTAATCCGCCGCGTCATTATAGACATACGCAATTCCAAACTCCCCCCTGTGGAGAAAATCGGCAGCGCGGGGAGCTTCTTCTGCAACCCGATAGTGCCGTGCGATGTCTATGAGAAAGTGCTTTCCATCGCCCGCAGCGAACGCGGCGACGATGCCGCCGTGCCGCACTTCGACCTGCCCGAAGGCGTGAAAATACCCGCCGCATGGCTTATAGACACATGCGGGCTGAAAGGTGCCGAAAGAGGCGGAGCCGCGGTCTATCAAAACCAGCCCCTTGTAATAGTCAATGCCAGCGGCGCCGCCACCCCTGCGGATATCCTCGCACTTGAGCGGCATATCATAGACAGCGTATTCGCCAAATACGGCATAACTCTCCACCCCGAAGTGGAACATGTAGGTGACATAGAAAATAAAAATCAGTAATTTTACACCCTAAACATAAGAAAATGAGCCGGTTCATAATAGAAGGAGGACACAAACTCCACGGAAGCATTACCCCGCAGGGCGCGAAAAATGAGGCCCTGGAAGTTATCAGTGCCGTTCTGCTGACCTCCGAGGCCGTCACTATAACAAATATCCCGGAGATTCTGGATGTCAAGAACCTGATAGACCTGCTGCAGGGCATGGGTGTGAAAGTGACCCGCAACGGAGTCGGGGACTATACTTTCGAAGCCTCCAAGGTCGATACGGAATATATTGAGACAGAGGAATTTGTGCGTAAGTGCGCTGCGCTCCGTGGAAGCGTGATGGTAGTGGGTCCGCTGCTCGCCCGCTTCGGCCGGGCATGGTTCCCAAAACCCGGCGGTGACAAAATCGGCCGGCGCAGGGTGGACACGCACCTGGACGGCATGATGCGGCTCGGCGCCGCAATGGACTATGACCAGACCCGCCGTGCTTTCCGCCTGCACCGCGACGGGCCCCTAAGGGGCGCATGGATGCTCCTGGACGAGGCGTCAGTCACTGGTACGGCCAATATCGTCATGGCCGCGACCCTTGCCGAAGGCACCACGACAATCTATAATGCCGCCTGCGAACCGTATCTGCAGCAGCTCTGCCGCCTGCTGGAGAGAATGGGCGCCGTTATCGACGGAATCGGCTCGAATCTTCTCACTGTCCATGGCGTCAGCCGGCTCGGCGGTGCCGCGCACCGGATACTCCCCGACATGATCGAGGTGGGCTCCTTCATCGGCATGGCAGCCATCAACCGCAGCGCGCTGACTATCAAAGATGTATCGTACCGCGACCTCGGGATAATCCCTGACAGTTTCCGCCGCCTTGGCGTGAACCTGGAGCAGAAGGGCGATGATATTTTCGTGCCCGAGCAGGACAGCTACGAAATTGAATCTTTCCTCGACGGGTCTATAATGACGCTTGCGGACGCGCCCTGGCCGGGACTTACGCCGGACCTTCTGAGCGTCATGCTGGTGGTTGCCACCCAGTGCAAGGGCAGCGTGCTGATTCACCAGAAGATGTTCGAATCCCGGCTGTTCTTTGTCGATAAGCTCATAGACATGGGCGCCCAGATCATCCTCTGCGACCCGCACCGTGCGGTGGTGATCGGCCATGACCACCGGATTACCCTGAAGGCTGCGCGGATGACTTCGCCGGATATACGTGCCGGTATTGCTATGCTGCTTGCGGCTATGAGCGCACGCGGAACTTCCGTCATAGACAATATCGAACAGATAGACCGCGGATACGAGGATATCGAAAACCGCCTCAACGCCCTCGGCGCAGTAATTGCCCGTGAACAATAATTTGTTTATCAAAAGGAAAATTGAAAAATTACCTGCATCACTTTTATCTAACCCTCGCCTTCCAGGCGACCCCTCCCAACTGTGTTGGGCCCCTCCCACTTATGATGCCGTGGGTGGCACAGGCGATGAAAGTGATACAGGTAATTTTGCACCATAACTGAATCTAAGTTGTTGTGAAAGTTAAAGACTTATTATCTGAAGATACCGGGAGTTTTATGCGCTCTCCCGTGAGGGAGATTTTCAGGAAGGTGGACCTTTCGGCAATATGTTCTTTTGCCGGGGGATATCCTTCTGCCGAGACTTTTCCGATGGAAGAGATACCGGGATTAAGCGCCCGGGTGCTGGAGAAATACGGCAGCAAGGCCCTTCAGTACGGGGCTACCCAGGGTGTGCCGGAGCTGCGTCAGGCGCTTTCTGAACGCTATGCAGTTCCGCCGGAAAACATTCAGATCACAACTTCTTCCCAGCAGGGGATAGACGTGCTCACGCGCATCCTCGTGGATCCCGGGGACGTCGTGCTTACCACCGCACCCACCTATCTGGGGGCCCTTCAGTCCTTCAGGGCATACCGGGCCGACGTGCGGTGCATGGAGACAATTCTGGATGACATGGAGACATGCCCGGATGACAGAAGGGTGAAATTCATCTATGTAATTCCGGATTTCAACAACCCTTCGGGAGAGACCATGACGCTGGAACAGAGGCAGGCGGTAATATCCCTTGCCGAAAAACTGGACTGCATTATAGTCGAGGATGCCCCATACCGAGAACTGCGCTACAGCGGCAGGAGCGTTACTTCCATTTATGACCTCGCCCCTGAAAGGACGGTCCACCTAGGGAGTTTTTCCAAGATTTTCGCTCCGGGTTTCCGTCTTGGATGGATGACCGGACCGCAGGAAGTTCTGGAGCAGGTCTATGTCTGCAAGCAGGCCCTGGACCTGTGCCCTCCGGTCTTCGACCAGTACCTTGCCCTGGAGTACCTCTCCTCCGGCGCCCTGGATAAGAATCTTCAAAAGACCATAGACCTTTACCGCCGCCGCCGCGACCTGATGCTTTCGCTTCTGGACAAGTATATGCCCGAAGGCGTCAGCTGGACGCGCCCCGAAGGCGGATTGTTCCTATTCCTTACACTTCCGGAAGGCATGGACACAGTCGCGCTTTACGACCGGGCCCTCGCCGCCGGAGTGGCCTATGTCGCCGGTTCGTTTTTCTATCCCGACGGCAGCCACCGCAACACCATGAGGCTGAATTTTTCATTCATAGACATAAATCGCATGGAAGAAGGAGTCCGGCTGCTCGCACAACTTTTATGACAAAAGAAGTTTTAATACTCTCCGGTGCCGGAAACGTGTTCGTGATGCTGGACGGCCGTGACGGATTCCGTCCGGATATTCCGGAAATAATCAGCCTGTGCCGGGAATACCGCACCGACGGCCTGATGATACTCTCCCTCCCCGTGTCCGCACAGGGCGGGGCGGATTTTATCATGGAGTTCTATAACCCCGACGGCAGCGGCGGAATGATGTGCGGCAACGGCGGGCGCTGCATAACCGCCTTCGCGGAAACCCTCGGAATCGCCCCCGCGGATGGCCGTGTCTATAGATTCGAAGCCGCTGACGGACCCCATACAGGAGAAATCCTTTCCCGCGGGGAGCGCTGCTGGACTATCCGGCTCGGAATGAAGAGCGTCACGGCCGTGGAAGAAGTTAAAGGCGGATATTTCCTCGACACCGGCACCCGACATTTCGTGAAATTCGTGGAGGATGTCGATGCCGTGGACATTATGAAAGAGGGCCCTGCGCTGAGGCACGACCCGTTTTTCGGGCCGGTTGGCACGAATGTGAACTTCGTCCAGATACTTCCTGACGGAAGCCTGAAAGTGCGTACCTTCGAAAAAGGAGTCGAGGGGGAAACCCTCGCCTGCGGCACCGGCATCACCGCAAGCGCAATAGCCTTCATCCGTCATCGCGACTCCGGACTTCGTCCTCTGCACGAAATGTCAGTGCGGCTGCATGCACGGATTGCAGATCTTGAGGTGTGTTTCCGCAGGAGCGCGGAAGGATTTGACAATGTATATCTTACAGGACCAGTGACCTATGACCGCGACTGAACTTTCATTCTTCAAAGAAATACTGTCTATAGATTCGACCACCGGCAGCGAGCGCGCCCTTTCGGACTTCCTCGCAGACCACTTTATGTCAATGGGTGCGGGAGCGGTGCTGCGACGCTTCGAGGTGGGCGACGGCAGTGAAAACCTGCTGCTGAGCTGGGGCGAACCGAAGGTCGTTTTCTGCACCCACATGGATACCGTCCCGCCGTATATTCCGCCGACCTTCGTATCGGCGGCTGAAGCAGCCTGGCGTGCGGAGATGTCGGCAGTGGCAGTTGCGGCAGCAGGAGCAGCGGCAGCGGGGGAGGCGCCGTCCGGCAGGGTTCCGGAGGCATCGACCCCCTGTAAAGCCTCCGGGGCCCTGCCGGAAGGCGCCGCTGCGCAGGCTGACGAAGTTCTGCCGGAAGGCGCTGCTGCGCAGGCAGACGAAGAAGACGCTGTGATTTATGGACGCGGAGCATGCGATGCCAAGGGGCAGATAGTGGCTATGCTGAAAGCCTGCCTGAAACTGTCAGACGAAGGGAAATCCGGATTCGCGCTGTTGCTTCTGAGCGGCGAGGAAACCGGCTCCTGGGGCGCCAAAGCCTTTGCCAAACTGCCATTCGAAGCCCCCTTCCTGATAGTAGGTGAACCCACCGGAGGCATCCCCGTGTCAGCATCCAAAGGCACCAAATCCTTCGACCTGAGTTTCCGCGGCATCCCCTTCCATTCAGGTTATCCGGAAAAAGGACTCAGCGCCGTGGACCTTTTCATAGACTTTTGCAACCGCCTTCGCGAAGTCGATTTCGGCGACGATCCCATACTCGGAAAAACCAGCTGGAACATAGGCCTTCTAAGAAGCGACAATCCCCAGAACATACTTTCCGCTGAATTAAGCTGCCGGATCTATTTCCGCACCACTTTCCTCTCCGACGGCAAAGTAGAAGCCGTACTGAAGGAAATTGCCGGTCTGACCGTCAGTGACAGGGCAGATGGTGCTGCAGCGGGCAGGGTTCCGGAGGCATCGACCCCCTGTAAAGTCTCCGGGGCCCAGCCCGCGGAAGCGTCGCCCGGCATAGACATAAGCGCCCGCGGCGGAGACGCCCCGGCGAAATACGTAGTCCCTGACGGGTTCCCGTCGAAGCCCGCCGCCTTCGGCAGCGATGCCCCCCATCTTAAAAACTTCCCCCACAAAATAATCTGCGGTCCCGGTTCCATACTCACCGCCCACCGCGACGACGAGCAGATTACCACCACCGAAATAGACAGCGCCGCCGCTTCATATATCCGCATGTACAACTGTCTGACTGCTTCTTAGTTATGGTGAAAAAATTACCTGCGTCACTTTCATCGCCTGTGTCATCCACGGCATCATAAGCGGGAGGGGCCCAACGCAGTTGGGAGGGGTCGCCTGAAAGGCGACGGTTAGATGAAAGTGATGCAGGTAATTTTTTCTAAGCAGTCAGAGCAATTTGCAAATTCACTGAAACTTGTATATCTTTGCGGTCTGAAATTGTGTAACGCTTTATATGGAGCCTCCCAGTCAAAAGCAATCTATGAGCTCATCGGCCGCCCTCTCTGACGACCCTTTATCGCGATTGCCCCAAAGACACATTCCCTCCCCGGCCCGGAAAGGCAGTGGGGCGAACGTTTGCGTCCATGCCCGGACGGCCTCCTGTCATATAATCCAAAATGGCACTGCTTTTTAAAAAGACGTACAAAGACGACGCCACCATCGGTGTGTGGCATGTAACCGAGAGCGAGGACGAACTCATAGCCCTCAGCTCCACCCCTTCGGACGAGATGGAAGAAATCTCGTTCATCGGGAGCGAATCGCTTCGCAGGCAAAAACTTGCCATCAGGGCCCTTCTGAACGAACTTTTCGACGAGAAGGTCTATCTTTCCCACCACGACAACGGGAAGCCCTACATTGAAAACAATCCAGTCAACATCAGTATAACCCACACTGAAAACTATGTCGCCGTGATTCTTCACGACGACCTGGATGTCGGCATAGACATAGAGTCACTGGACCGCGACTTCTCCGCCGTGGAGAAGAAAGCCCTTTCCGAGGACGAAGTGGACGATTTGGACGAAGACCGCCGCAACGAACAGCTCGCCATCTACTGGTGCGCCAAAGAAGCGATTTTCAAGCGCCTGAGTGTCTATAATCTCGATTTTGCAGAGCAGATCGAAATTGACCGCTTCCGCCCCAGGGGCGAAGGGGAACTCGAAGCCACCTTCATTGACCGCGACGGGGACGAGGAGGAATTCGAACTCCACTACACCACTTTCGACCGTCACGTTCTCGTCTGGGTGGTTGCATAATGGCACTTCTTGAAATCAAAGGCCTTACCGCCGGAATCGAAGGCAAGGAAATCATCCATGGGATCGACCTTGAGATAAACCGTGGCGAGATACATGCCATCCTGGGTCCGAACGGCGCAGGAAAAAGCACCCTGAATGCCGTCCTTACAGGCAAACCCGGATATGAAGTCACAGGCGGCAGCATTACATATAACGGGGAAGACCTTCTGAAACTCTCTCCTGAAGAGCGCTCCAGAAAAGGCATCTTCCTCAGTTTCCAGTACCCCGTGGAAATCCCCGGAGTAAGTTTTTCATCATTCATGAAGGCTGCTCTGGACGCCCGCCGCAAAGCTGAGGGAAAAGAGCCTCTCAAGGCTCCGGAATTCCTCAAGATGATGAAAGAACAGATGGCCCTGGTGGGAATGAAGCCGGAATTTTCGAAGAGGGAGGTGAATGTCGGCTTTTCCGGCGGCGAGAAAAAGCGCGGTGAAATCTTCCAGATGGCAATGCTCCATCCTGTCCTGAGCATACTTGACGAGACCGATTCCGGACTGGACGTGGACGCACTCAAGATAGTGGCGGCCGGAGTGAATACCCTCCATACTCCGGAGAACGCCTCCATAATTATTACCCACTACCGCAAGCTCCTGGAATATGTCCGTCCGGACATCGTCCATATTTTGAAGGAAGGCCGGATAGTACGCAGCGGCGGAAGGGAGCTCGCCGACGAAGTGGAAGCCCTGGGCTTTGAAAAATTCTGAGCTGTGGGCCACGGCAGATACATTCCTGAGACACCCGGAGAGGGCGCAATCATAATCGGCGCAGGGGAGAGCCGCCAGCTGACGCTTCTGCTGCTTCCCGGCGACAAGTCCCCCGGCCCTATAGATGTCTATCTGGAAGGCCCCGGCGCGGAAGTCGAAATAGACGGGCTGTATCTCAGCGGGGAGTCCGACGAGGTCGATATAGACATAACTGTCCATCATATCGCGCCGCACTGCTCGTCGCGCCAGAATCTTCGCGGAATCGTCGCCGGGCGTGCGGGATTTCATGGCCGTATCGTCGTCGCCCCCCGGCGCGGACGGCACGGCTGCACATCAGCAGAACCATAATATCCTGCTCACAGACAGTGCTATTGCCCAGTCCGATCCGCAGCTGGAAATCTATGCCGACGATGTGGAATGCTCCCACGGCGCCACCGTCGGCCATCTGGACGAAGATGCGCTGTTCTATCTGCGTTCCCGCGGAATAGACCTCGAAGAGGCGCGCTATCTTCAACTGCTGTCATTTATATCCCCGGTGCTTGGAAAGTTCACCCACGTGGAAAAGCGGAAAATTGTAGCATTCTTGCGAAAAATAGACTAATTTTGCAGAAAATTTATGTTATGAAAATCAGAGCTTTACTATTGTCCGCACTGTTTGTTGCAAGCATCGTTGCATGTAAGGAAAAGAATCCCGCAGGCCCGGGAGAAGGTCACGGAATAGTTCTGGACAGCCATGAACTTACGCTTTACCACGCCCAGACGGTAAGCATTTCCATAAAGGATGCAGACGAGGCAGACAATTATTTCTGGAGTTGCTCAAATTCGGATGTGCTCCTGCTTTCCAACAATGTCGGTACGGAGATAGTAATAGAGGCGTTAGAAGACGGGGAAGCCGAAATCAGGGCCACCAAGGCCGGAGACCTCGACGTTTACGATGTCTGCAAGGTCAAAGTCAGCACCAAACAGATAACATCCTTCACATATGCAGGAGTCACCAAGTATGATCGGAAAGAGGAATATGTCGGAGGGTACTACTATGATAATCTGGAAATTGAGCCCGAAGACGCGTCGAACAAGAAATACTCCATCAAGATTTCCGATCCTTCAATTTTGGAAGCGGAGTGGAATGAAGAGCAGCAGGGGTATAAAATAACCCCGATGGCAGAAGGTGAAGCTAAGGTGACCTACACCACGACAGACGGAAGCGACAGAAAAGTCCAGATTAACGTGCTGGTCCTGAAAAACCGGACGGAACCCACTGCCTTGAGGCTCACCGCGAACAATAAAATGGTGGTCGGAGCGACGCAGGTGGTCCAGCCCGAGTGGACTCCGGCGGACGCAGGCAAGTGCGACTATACCGTTTCGAGTTCTGATGAAGAAGTTGCAAAAGTTTATCACACCGGTTTCGGCGGCGTTTTCACTATCCATGCAAAGAAAGCAGGCACAGCCACCATCACTGCCGAATCCGTGACCTATCACGGCAGCGGCCATCTGAAAGATAATATATATCTAACTGTCTATGAAAACAGCGAGCACAGCCTGGAATTCGATCTCAGCGGCCTGAATGATTTCATTGAAACTGAGAAGGGAGTCGATAATCTGGTGCTGTTCGCCGGCAATAATCTCACACTTCCCGTAATCCGCGGAAACGGTATTGACGAAGTCGTCTGGTCTTCCAGCAATACCGGCAATGTAAAATTTTTCCAGTCGTATAATGACCACGCCATACTGCAGACCGGCAGTAATAATTTTACCTCCCAGTCGGGCCGCAATGCGGTGATCACCGCCACTTTGAAGGATCATCCCGAGGTGAGCGCTTCCATAGGAGTGGAATGTTATAATCAAGCTTCCGCCCTGAAACTGGACGTGTACGAGGGTGATTCCTATTATTATGATGTGATGAAATACGGGCTGCAGATAAACAATAATTTGTCATACTACCTCAAGGTCGTGTACACCAACTCCGGGCGCTTCCGCTATAATTTTGACTTGGAGATGTCACCTGAAATCAAGGATTTGATTAGTTGTAAATCTGACTTTTTCAGCCTGACCAACCCTACTCATTTCGTGCTCAATCGGGTTTCCAAAGAAGCTTTGCCGGAGCCTGTCAGCGGAACCATCCGCATACGTGAGAGAGGGTTCGACCAGCCTTATGCTGAAGTGAAAGTTACTGTTAAATAAGATATTAAAGTATGAAATTCCTTACTGAAGAGAAACTTCTGATTGTCGGAGCCGCCGGTATGATCGGCTCGAATATGGCCCAGACCGCCGCGATGCTCCGACTTACCCCGAACATTTGCCTTTACGACATCTATGAGCCCGGCCTGAGAGGCGTCGTCGCAGAAATGAACCACTGCGCTTTCGAAGGCCTCAACTTGAGCTGGACCGTGGATCCCGAGGTGGCATTCAAAGATGCAAAGTATATTATCTCCTCCGGCGGCGCGCCCCGCAAGGAAGGCATGACCCGTGAGGACCTTTTGAAGGGCAACTGCCAGATTGCCGCTGAATTCGGGGACAATATCCGCGCATTCTGCCCCGACGTCAAGCACGTTGTGGTTATCTTCAATCCCGCAGACGTCACGGCCCTCACCGCCCTTATCCACTCCGGACTGAAGCCTGAGCAGCTGACCTCCCTTGCCGCCCTCGACTCTACCCGCCTGCAGGAAGCCCTCGCAAATGAATTCGACGTGCTGCAATGCAAGGTCACAGGAGCCCGCACCTATGGCGGCCACGGCGAGGCAATGGCAGTTTTCGCCTCCGGCGTCAAGATAGACGGAAAACCTCTCGCCGAGTTCAAGCTCTCCGCAGAGCGTTTCGAGGAAATCAAGAAGAACACCATCCAGGGCGGCAGCAACATCATCCGCCTCCGCGGCCGTTCTTCCTTCCAGAGCCCGGCTTACAATGCCGTCAAGATGATTGAGGCTGCCATGGGCGGCGAACCTTTCACCTGGCCGGCCGGCACCTATGTCAATGAAGGCAAGTTCCGCAATGTTTTCATGGCCATGCCCACGGTCATCGACGCTTCCGGTGTCCATTTCACCGAACCGAAGGGTACGGCGGAGGAACTCGCGGACCTCGATGCGTCCTACGAGCACCTTTGCAAGATGAGGGATGAAATAGTCGCTCTCGGGATTGTCCCCAAGGTTGAAAAGTGGAAAGAAATCAACCCGAATCTCTGATGTTGATAAGTTCTGAAAAAAGAAACAAAAAAGTTGTAAATTAGAATTTTTCAAATTTAGATATTTAATTAAATGGCTGTTAATCAATGAATTAACAGCCATTTATTGTGCTTGTTGAAAACTTTATTTCAAAAAATCGTTTGTGCATTCAAGGGAAAGATTTAACTTTGTCACCGTTAGCAATGAAATAACCACTTACTCCGGTTCGATACCGCGCCGGAGATGCCTTTAACTCGCAAAACTATTATGGTAAAACGCGTACTGAAACGAGACGGAAGACAAGTCGAGTTCAACAACCAGAAAATCGTAGCCGCCATTCTCAAGGCTATGGATGTGACTGAAAGCGGGCAGGATATAGTGCTTGCAGCCCGCATCGCGGATGCAATTTCCAAAATCGACCGCGACGAGATGACAGTGGAGGAGATCCAGGATGTCGTGGAGAACGAGCTTATGAACAGCCCCCGCAAGGAGGTTGCCAAGGAGTATATCCGCTATCGCAACAAGCGCAACATGGCCCGCAAGGCCAAGACCAACGAAATTTTCCAGGCCATCATCGACGCCCAGGTGAATGACATCACCCGCGAGAATGCCAATATGAACGCGGACACCCCCGCCGGCATGATGATGAAATTCGCCTCCGAGGCGACCAAGGCATACGTGGATGAGAACCTTCTTTCGGATCCGGTTCGCGATGCCGTTAAGAACAACTACATCCATATCCACGACAAGGACTATTATCCGACAAAGTCCCTGACCTGCATCCAGCACCCCCTGGACCTTATCCTCGAGCAAGGCCTCAAGGCCGGTCACGGCGAGTCCCGTCCCGCCAAGAGGATAGAGACAGCTTCCGTGCTCGCCTGCATTTCCATGGAGACGGTCCAGAACGAGATGCACGGAGGCCAGGCCATTCCCGCCTTCGACTTCTATCTTGCACCATACGTGCGCAAGACTTTCGAGGAGGAAATCGACCGGATTTCCGCCATGCTGAATACGGATTACAGCGAACTGAAGAAGGCCGAAATCGACGACTACATCAAGCGTGACCTCATCGGCCTCCAGGGGCCCGAGCGCGCCATCCAGCACGCCATCAACCAGACCGTGAGCCGCGTGCACCAGGCAATGGAGGCGTTCGTGCACAATATGAACACCATCCACAGCCGCGGCGGCAACCAGGTGGTATTCTCCTCCATCAACTACGGTACCGACACCTCCGCTGAGGGACGCTGCATCATCCGCGAAATCCTCAACACCACCTACGAAGGCGTGGGCAACGGCAGCACCGCGATTTTCCCCATCCAGATATGGAAGAAGAAACGCGGCGTTTCCTACCTCCCCGGCGACCGCAACTATGACCTTTACAAATATGCCTGCAAGGTTACCGCGAGGCGTTTCTTCCCGAACTTCCTGAATCTGGACGCCACCTACAACCAGGATGACGCATGGAAGGCGGATGACCCGAGGCGTTTCGAGCATGAAGTGGCGACCATGGGCTGCCGCACCCGTGTCTATGGCAACAAGTTCGGTCCCAAGACCTCCATCGGCCGCGGAAACCTGAGCTTCACTACCATCAACATCGTCAAACTCGGTATCGAATGCATGCAGGCGGAGCAGGACAAGGAGCGCCGCATCGCCCTCTTCTTCGAGAAACTGGACTGGGCCCTGGAGATTGCCGCCCGCCAGCTCAACGAGCGCTTCGACTTCCAGAAGACCGCCCTCAAGAAGCAGTTCCCTCTGCTGATGAACGGACTCTGGCTCGGAAGCGAGAAACTCAAACCCACGGACACCATCGAGTCCGTCATCAACCAGGGCACCCTCTCCATCGGCTTCATAGGCCTTGCCGAGACTCTTATCGCCCTTGTCGGCAAGCATCACGGCGAGAGCGACGAGGCCCAGGAACTCGGCCTTCGCATCATCGCCCACATGGCGGAGAAGATCAATGGTTTCGCCGAGACCTACCAGCACAACTTCACCTTCCTCGCAACTCCGGCGGAGGGCCTCTCCGGCGCCTTCACCAAGAGGGACAAGAAAGTGTTCGGCATCCTTCCCGGCATCACGGACAAGGACTACTACACCAACTCCAGCCACATTCCCGTCTATTACAAGTGCACTCCCGAGCACAAGGCCAAAATCGAAGGCCCGTACCACAAGTACGAGAACGCCGGCCACATTTTCTATGTGGAAATCGATGGTGACGCGACGCACAACCCCGAGGCCATCATGAACATAGTGGACCTGATGGACAAGTACGACATCGGTTACGGCTCGGTGAACCACAACCGCAACCGCTGCCTGGACTGCGGTTTCGAGAATGCGGACGAGGACCTTCACGAATGCCCTCACTGCCACAGCCACAATATCGACACGCTCCAGCGCATCACCGGTTATCTGGTGGGCACCACCAACCGCTGGAACGCAGGTAAACTTGCAGAGCTCCACGACAGGGTAGTTCATGAATAACAAAATACGGGTCCTGGATATCCTGAGGCAGACCATGGCAGATGGTCCCGGCCTCAGGACTTCCATTTACTGCGCAGGCTGTCTGCACCATTGTCCAGGTTGCCACAATCCGCAGTCCTGGCCGATGGACGGCGGAAAAGAGATGTCCATAGACGCGATCATGGACATTATCCGCGAAGACGCCCTGTCGAACGTGTCATTTTCCGGCGGCGATCCCTTTTACCAGGCGCCTGCTTTCACGGCTCTTGCGCGGCGGATCAAGGAGGAAACCGGCAAGACAATATGGTGCTGGACCGGATTCACGCTGGAGGAGATTGAAAAGGATCCCGAAATGGCCCGGATGCTCGAATATATTGACGTGCTGGTGGACGGCCCGTTCATACTTGCCGAGAGGGATACTCATCTGAAATTCCGGGGCAGTCCGAACCAGAGGATCATATACCTCCACGGAGGCGAACCCGAAAAAGCCGCACCCGGCACACTGGTATGATAGACAGGATCATTCTTTTTCCCTATTCCATTACGCTGGCCCTGCGCGATTTGTTCTATCGCAAGGGCTGGAAGAAGAGCTACAGGGCCCCTGTGCCGACGGTCTGCGTGGGCAATGTGACCGTGGGCGGAACGGGGAAGACTCCGCATACGGAGATGATTCTCCGCCTCCTCACGCAATCGGACGACTGGGCCTATAAGAACGTGGCGGTGCTCTCGCGGGGCTACAAGCGCAAAACCCGCGGCTTCCAGAAGGTGGACCGTTTCGGAAGCGCCGGGGCATTCGGCGACGAACCGCTGCAGATTGCCGTAAAGTTTCCCCAGGTGAATGTCGCCGTCGATAAAGACCGCGTCGAGGGATGTCAGTTCCTTGCGGACCCGGCGCTGCTGCAGAGCGCAAAAAGCGCCCGCAAGTGCATGGACAAGAACATTCCTGCCGCGGACATCATAGTGCTGGACGACGCCTTCCAGTACCGCCGGCTGCGAGCGGATTTTTCAGTGGTCCTGGTCGATTACAACCGCCCGGTGCATAAAGACATGCTGCTGCCGCTGGGTGGCCTCAGGGACCTTCCGCGCCGCCTCTCCGACGCCGACGCGGTGATAGTGACCAAATATCCGCAGCAGCTGGATGTCTGGGAGAGGCAGACCTGGGCGAAGAATCTCGGGGTATCGAGGGAGAAGCTGTACTTCACCAGGATAAACTATCTTCCGATGAAGCCGGTGTTCGACGACGGAGACAACCGTTTTGTCTATTCCCCCAGACTGATTCTCGTTACGGGGATTGCTAAAGCCGGCCCGCTGAAGCGCTACCTGTCAGGCTCATACGAGGTCGTGAAGCACCTTTCTTTTCCTGATCACCACCGTTTCGGAAAATCGGATCTTGCCAAGTTGATGGCGGCGGTGAAGGCAAACCCCACGGCGCTCGTAGCCACCACTGAGAAGGACTCGCGTAGATTTCTGGACTTAAAAAACATCCCCGACGAAATACGGCAGAGGATGTTTGAAATACCTATAGAGGTTGGTTTCCTGACTCCGGAGGAAGAGGAGCAGTTCCGCTCGCTTATTCTTTCTTCCCTCCGATGACATTGTCCTGAATCCGTACGGATTCTTCATGGATTGCCGAGAAAGTGGTCCGGATGAACTCCTCCGAGAGCCCTAATTTCCGGCCTTTTTCAAGCATGGTCTCCAGAATCGCGTCCCAGCGGGAAGTCTGGATGATGGCCACGTTGTGCTCTTTCTTGTAAAGGCCTATCCTGCTGCTTATGTCCATGCGTTTTTTCATCAGATCAAGCAGGGAGTCGTCTATTATGTCTATCCGGGCCCGGAGATCCTCGATGCCTTCCTTATAATCCAGGGAATCGGTGTCGCTGTCGCGCACCACTATCTTTCCGAGCATGTCGTGGAGCCCTTCCGGGGTGAGCTGCTGTTTTGCGTCGCTCAGCGCGGCGTCAGGATTGCAGTGGGATTCTATCATGAGTCCGTCCAGTCCAAGGTCCAGGGAACGCTGCGAGAGTTCCAGCAGCACGTCCCTGCTGCCGCCCATGTGGGAAGGGTCGGCGAAGAAGGGGAGTTCCGGATAGCGGGTGCGGAGTTCGATTGCTATCCTCCAGCCCGGGTCGTTGCGGTAACGCATTTTCTCAGGAGAAGAGAAGCCGCGGTGGATGACTCCGAGTTTGCGGATTCCGGCCCTGGACAGTCTTTCCAGCGCGCCTATCCACAGGTCGAGGTCGGGATTGACGGGATTTTTCACCAACACAGGGATGTCGGTGCCCTGAAGGGCGTCGGCGATTTCCTGCATCAGGAAGGGATTGGCGGTGGTCCTGGCGCCTACCCAAAGCAGGTCTATGCCGTATTTTATGCACTCATAGACATGCTTCGCGCTAGCGACTTCCGTGGCGGTGAACATTCCGGTCTCCCGTTTTACGTCCTGGAGCCACTTCAGGCCTTCGCTTCCGATTCCTTCAAAACTGCCCGGATGGGTACGCGGTTTCCATATACCGGCCCTGAATACGTGTATTCCGAGGGCGGAGAGTCCTCGGGCCGTTTCCAGTACCTGCTGCCTTGTCTCCGCGCTGCATGGCCCGGCTATTATCATAGGTCTCGGAGGGGTGAAGAAGCCCCACTCGGCGACCGGTGCTATTGTCAACTTGTTATCCATGCTGCAAATGTAAGAAAAAAACCGTACATTTGGGAGGATGAAAGAGGTAGCGGTAATATCCAGGTTTTTCCGGAGGCTTTTCAAGCGGCATACGCCTCTGGCTCCGGTGTTGGTCGATGAAGACAGTATTCCTCCGTCTCACAATACCGACAGGGATTTTTTCTTTCGGCTCCAGTCTGCCCTTAAGGAAACGGAATTCTTCCTCAAGCCGGATTGCAGCAGGCAGGACCTGATGACGCTCATCGGTGTCAACAAGAACCAGATTACCAGAATTATACGCAACTACGGCGGATTCACCAACGTCTCAAGCTATGTGAATTCGCTGCGGCTGGACTATGCCATCGACCTTATGAAGAGGCATCCGGAGAAGAAAATGAAAGAAATTGCCGTCGAGTCCGGTTTCGAATCCTTCCAGAATTTCAACCGCGTGTTCAAAAAGCATTTTTCAGACACACCATATCACTACTTTAGAACAATTTTTTCGTAACTTTACACGATTTTTCGAATATTTACAAAAACTATAGTTGCAATGAAAAAGATTTTGACAATTGCTGCGGCGCTGCTGATAGCGGCGGCTGCATCGGCCCAGGAAAAGGGCGACATCTTCGTAGGCGGTAATCTTGGTTTCAGCACCAGGAGCGGCCGTTACATCCAGTCGATCTTTAACAAGGATACCAAAAAGGAGGACAGGAACACTACTCCTTACCGTGGCGGTATATCCTTCACTTTTGCCCCTGAGGCAGGTTTCTTCGTGATGGACAATCTGAAACTCGGCGCCGCTCTCGGCATCGGAGTCGCCACCACCCCTACGACTTATTTCAACGGCAAGGGTGATGAGGTGGACGCCATCGACACAGATTTCACCTTCTCGCTCGGAATCGGCGTCAACTACTATCTGGAACTCTTCCCTGCCGTCTATTACACCCCCGGACTCTGGTTCGGAGGACATATCGGTTCGAGGAGCGAGCACCAGTTCCTCGGCGGAGAAGTCGTCAAGTACACCCTTTCCGGCGTAAGCGCAAGAGTGGATATGCTCGCAATGGAATTCCGTCCAACCCCTCATCTTGGCTTCAGCGTCAATGCCGGCGGCTTTGTGTGGGACCTCGATTCCGTTACTTATGACGATAAAGATGTCAGAAGTTCAAATACTGACTCGGGCGTATATTTCAACCTGCTCAGGGATGTCACCCTTGGCGTACGCTACTACTTCTAGCAGATGGACAAGCAGAAACTGTCGCTTCCTGAGAACGCGCAGAGACCCCTGAAAGAGGGGGAGCAGTACCAGCCGCTTCTCAGCCCGCAGAAGAACTACCCTGAGGTAACCCCGTATTCGGTGCTGATGGGCCTTCTGATGGTGGTGCTGTTCTCGGCGGCCGCTGCCTATCTGGGCCTGAAAATCGGCCAGGTTTTCGAAGCGGCAATACCCATTGCGATTATCGCAGTGGGTGTTTCCGGCGCTCTCGGAAAGAACAGCGCACTGTCGCAGAACGTGATAATCCAGTCCATCGGGGGATGCTCCGGAGCAGTCGTCGCGGGCGCGATTTTCACCCTTCCGGCAATCTACATCCTGCAGGGCAAGACCGATGCTGCCGGGAATCTGCTCTATCCCGGACTGCAGGTCAATTTCCTGCAGATGGTGCTTTCCTCCCTCTTCGGCGGAATTCTCGGAATACTGTTCCTGATACCGTTCAGAAAGTATTTCGTAAAGGAAATGCACGGGAAGTATCCCTTCCCCGAGGCGACGGCTACCACGCAGGTGCTGGTCAGCGGCGAGGGCGGAGGCGCAGGAGCCAGGACTCTGTTGATTTCCGGCCTTATCGGCGGTCTGTACGACTTCGCGATTGCGACCTTCGGCACCTGGGCCGAGACTGTTTCCACAACGGTGACGGGCTGGGGCCAGGTAGTCGCAGACAAGGCCAAGCTGGTCCTGAAAATGAACACCGGGGCTGCCATTCTCGGCATGGGCTACATCGTAGGCCTGAAATATTCCTTCATCATCTGCTGCGGCTCGCTGCTGATCTGGCTGATCGTGATTCCGCTGATGAATCTTATCTGGGGCGGCAGCGTCATAGACCTTATGAACACCGGGCTCACAACTACCATCGGCGAGATGTCCCCGGAGATGATTTTCAAGGAATACGGACGTCATATCGGCATCGGCGGCATAGCCATGGCCGGTATCATAGGCATAGTCAAATCCTTCGGCGTCATTAAGTCCGCCGTGGGGCTTGCGGCCAAAGAGTTCTCACGCAAGGGCGCGGCGGAGGAAAAACCGCTCCGCACCGACGAAGACCTGTCCATGAAGATAATCCTCATTTCCGTCGTGATTACTCTTCTGGCGGTGTTCGCCTTCTTCGGCTTCGGAGGCGTGGTCGCGAATATCTGGCAGGCACTCGTGGCGCTGATAATGGTGTCTGTGGTTTCGTTCCTCTTCACCACCGTCGCGGCCAATGCCATCGCCATCGTGGGCAGCAACCCCGTAAGCGGTATGACGCTCATGACACTGATTCTGTCGGCCCTTGTGCTTGTCGCGGTGGGGCTGAAGGGAAGTGCCGGCATGGCTGCCTGTGCTATCATAGGTGGAGTGGTCTGCACGGCCCTTTCGGTAGCGGGATCTTTCATTACCGACCTCAAAATAGGCTACTGGATAGGCTCTTCGCCCAAAAAGCAGGAAGGCTGGAAATTCCTTGGCGTGGCCGTGTCTGCGGTTACCGTCTGCGCCGTCATGCTGATTCTGAACAAGACCTACGGTTTTGTCGGAGAGGGTGCCCTGGTAGCTCCACAGGCAAATGCAATGGCTGCCGTAATAGAGCCTATGTGCAGCGGCGGCGGAGCCCCGTGGCTGCTCTACGGCATCGGCGCGGCGATTTCCCTGATTCTGACCCTGTTCAAGGTGCCTGCCCTGGCTTTCGCCCTCGGTATGTTCATTCCCATAGACCTCAACCTTCCGCTGCTGGTCGGCGGGGCTATCTCCTGGTTTGTCTCAAGCCGCAGCAAGGACGAGGCTCTGAATAATGCGCGCAACGAAAAAGGTACGCTGATAGCTTCCGGTTTCATCGCCGGCGGCGCCCTCATGGGGGTTGTGAGCGCAATTCTGAAGTTCGCGGGAGTGGACTGGTTCCTCAGTTCCTGGAATGCTTCCCCCGCAGCCGAAGCCATCGCCGTCATCCCCTTCATCGCCATTGCCTTCTACCTTGCCAAAGCCTCAATGAAAACTGACAAGTCATAGGACCTTCTGCTTTTATCAATATTTTTCACCATTAAAGGATTATGGAAACAGTAAAAGATAAATTCCTGAGGTATATCGCGGTGGATACGCAGTCGGACGAGAATTCCGAGAGCCAGCCGTCGACGGCGAAGCAGCTAGTGCTGCTGCAGTTGCTCCGTGACGAACTCGCGGTCCTCGGTGTCGAGGCCACCCTGGACGAGTACGGTTATGTGATGGGGTCTATACCTTCGAACATAGGCCCTGACGCTCCTGCAATCGGCTTCATCGCCCATGTCGATACTTCCCCGGACGCTTCCGGCAAAGATGTTAAGCCGCAGATTATAGAGAACTATGACGGCGGTGCGATTGCCCTCAGGGGTGTTCCCGGCCTGGAGCTGAAGCCAGAGGAATTCCCGGAGATGCTCTCATACAAAGGCCAGACGCTTATCACCACCGACGGCACGACCCTTCTCGGCGCCGACGACAAGGCCGGCGTAGCCGAGATAATGTGCGCCGTGGAATATATCGTTAACCATCCGGAGTTCCGTCACGGTCACGTCCGGATAGGCTTCACCCCGGACGAGGAGATAGGCCGCGGCGTTGTCAAGTTCGACGTTGAGCGTTTCGGCGCGGACTATGCCTATACCATGGACGGCGGCGAAATCGGAGAACTGGAGTTTGAAAACTTCAATGCTGCTTCCGCAAAGGTCCATATCGCCGGCCGCAATGTACACCCCGGCTACGCGAAGGACAAGATGAAGAATGCCATCCATATCGGTCAGGAATTCAATTCCCTGCTCCCGCAGTCCGAGCGGCCGGAGTACACTGCCGGCTACGAGGGCTTCTATCACCTGATTTCCTTCAACGGCACTGTCGAGGAGGCGGACTTTGGCTATATCATACGCGACCACGACAGGGCTGGATTCGAGAAGCGCAAGGCATTTATCGCTTCCGTCGCCGAATTTGTCAACCGCAAATACGGCGAAGGCACAGTTGCGCTGACAGTCAAGGACCAGTATTACAACATGCGCGAGCAGGTCGAGCCGCACTATCATATTATTGAGAAGGCGGTGAAGGCTATGGAAATGGCCGGGATCAAGCCTAAAATCCAACCGATACGCGGCGGTACGGACGGTGCGAACCTCAGTTTCAAAGGCCTTCCCTGCCCGAATATTTTTGCTGGCGGTCTGAACTTCCACGGCAAGATGGAATTCGTTCCCGTCGAGAGCATGGAAGCTGCCAAAAACGTGATTTTGAACATTATCAGCTTGTTTGCAAAGGAATAACAGATAACTTTTATTCTTATGCTATGGTGAAATAATTACCTGCGTCACTTTTATCGCCTGTGCCACCCTCGGCACCATAAGAGGGAGGGGCCCAACAAAGTTGGGAGGGGTCGCCTGGAAGGCGACGGTTAGATAAAAGTGACGCAGGTAATTTTTTCTTTTTCCTGAATAAATGTAAAAAGTGCAAAAAAAGCATTGTTCTGAAAAAAATTACACGTAACTTTGTCGTTTGAACGCGAAAAAATGTTTAACGTTAAATAATTTATTATCATGAAAAAGGTATTTGTTTCCATCGCCGTTATCGCTATGATGGCCGCTGCTGTTTCCTGTGGAAACTGCAACAACAAGAAAGCTGAGGCTCCCGCAGAGGAGAAAGAGTGCTGCAAAGAGCCCGAAAAAGAGTGCTGCAAAGACGCCGAAGAGGCTTCCATCCCTCAGGCTGTTCAGGAAGGCGCAGAGAAAGTCAAGGACGCTGCCAACGAGGCTGCTGTCGACGCAATCAACAACGCTGCTGACGCTGCTGCAAACGCCATCAAGAACTAATCTGACGGCACATACGTCTTTCGGGGGTGACTAAAAAGTCGAGAGACTGATAGTCACCCTCTTTGTTTAGTAAAAAGATTTTTATGTCGGCTTCATCTTACCAGCTTCCGCACCGTTATTCCTACAAGTCCATCTGGAAAATTACATTCCCCATCCTGGTCGCCCTGGTGATGGAGGAACTTCTGGGAATGACAGACACGGCCTTCCTTGGCCGTGTGGGGGAGGTAGAACTGGGAGCATCGGCCATCGCAGGTGTTTATTTCAACATTCTGTATATGCTCGGCTTCGGCTTCTCCATCGGAGTCCAGATCATAATCGGCCGGCGAAACGGTGAAGCTTTCGAAAACGGGAG
Organism: Bacteroidales bacterium; assembly: GCA_017544265.1. Taxonomy (GTDB): domain Bacteria; phylum Bacteroidota; class Bacteroidia; order Bacteroidales; family UBA932; genus Cryptobacteroides. The sequence continues at coordinate 33,683 of JAFYEM010000006.1, forward strand.
GGGTTTCAAGTCCATCGGACGTGTTTTCTGGCAGGGAATATGGTTTCTGACAGCCCTGTCGATAGTGACCATGGGCCTGTCATACGTTCTGTCCCCGCCCCTTCTGCGCTCGCTCCTCAAATCGGAGAACATTTTCGATGCCGCCATAGTTTATGTGAACTGGCGGGTTCCCGGGCTGCTCTTTGCCTTCATTACTGCGATATTCCGCGCTTTCTACGTGGGCACGCGGGACACGTTCTGTCTCACATGGAATTCCATCGTACTGGTAAGCAGCAATATCCTGCTGGACTGGGTACTCATCTTCGGCCATTGGGGAGCGCCGGCCATGGGCATCCAGGGCGCCGCGCTTGCATCGACAGCCGCTGAAGGCATTTCAATGCTTTTCTTTATCATATGGGCGGCCGTCACTGCCGATAACAAATATGGTCTCCAGACTCCCGTAAAACCGGTATGGAAGGAGCTCAAACACATGTTTTCCACCGCTTCGTGGGTGATGTTGGAGTATGTGCTGAATGTCTCCGTATGGCTGCTTTTCTTCCTCTTTATAGAACATTTGGGCGAGGAACCGCTGGCCGTCGCCAATATCGTCCGGAGCATATCCGAAGTGCCGTTCGTGTTCTCGGCGGCCTTTGCTTCCACGGCGGCGACGCTGGTGAGCAATATAATCGGAGAGGGACATCCTGAAGGCGTGTCTCAAATCATCCGGCGGGTGCTGCTGCTCTGTGCTTTGAGCATGCTGCCGCTGCTGGCCTTGTTTGCCGTTTTCCCCCGCTTGATAATCGGCCTGTTCACCGATATCCCCTCCCTTGTCCAGGCTTCCGTTCCGACGCTTCTGGTGATGTGCGCGGCAACCATATTGACCCTGCCGTGGAATGTCTATCTGCAGTCGGTCGCCGGAACGGGTGACACACGCGTCTGCCTTCGCTTCGACGTGGTCGCCCTCGCCGTCTATGCCGTGTTCTGCATCGTCGTAATCGGCATCCTTAAATCCGACATGGCTATATGCTGGATGGCAGATGCCGTCTATCAGCTTTGCATCTGGATTCAGTGCGTGGTGTACCTTCATGGGAAAAAGTGGCAGGAGAAGGCAATATAATCAGTCATTCCGGGTCCTGCAGGTAATAGTACTTTGAGAAAGTTTTGCTAAATTTGCAGGCTACTAAATAATGTATTTATGGATATCTTGTTTTATCTCGTCCCCGCGGCAGCCGTAATTGCCCTTCTGTTTGCATGGATTTTCTTCCGTCAGATGATGAAGGAGAGCGAGGGGACTGTGACCATGAAGGAAATCGCGCAGTATGTGCGTGAGGGTGCGATGGCCTATTTGAAACAGCAGTATAAGGTCGTCGTTATTGTTTTTATTGTCCTGGCAGTAATCTTTGCGATTCTGGCCTACGGTTTCGGGGTGCAGAATCCCTGGGTCCCGTTTGCCTTCCTCACAGGTGGTTTCTTCTCGGGACTGGCCGGCTTCGTTGGAATGAAGACCGCGACCTACGCCTCCGCGCGTACCGCCAACGCTACTTCCCGCAGCCTCAATTCCGGCCTTAAGATAGCCTTCCGCAGCGGCGCCGTCATGGGCCTCACCGTCGTGGGCCTCGGCCTTCTGGACATATCTATATGGTGGGTGATCCTGAACGCTTTCGTCAAGGAAGCTTCTGCGGCGCAGACTCTGGTAGTCATAACGACCACCATGTTGACCTTCGGTATGGGCGCATCCACCCAGGCCCTTTTCGCCCGTGTGGGCGGCGGTATCTATACCAAGGCCGCGGATGTTGGGGCCGATATAGTTGGTAAGGTAGA